>JBHLMQ010000099.1:0-4181 GCA_048938005.1 Promethearchaeota archaeon
TTAGAATGGAATTGTATTTAATATTAATCTATCTTAATTTGATTTATAAAGATTATGTATTTTTGATTTAATCTTGTGAAATTCCTCAAGAGAACATTGAAGCTTTTATTGATTTTGCGGAAAAAAAACTGAAACATTTTTACGAATCCTATGGTTGCTTAAGATATGAAATCTATTTTCCTATGACAACGGAAAAAAAATATTTTCCTTATCATAATACAGAAAAGAAAAATCGATACACAGAACAGTTGATATTTGACGATCTTAAGGATTTTGAAAAATTCTATGACATTGTAGAAAAAGTTAAAGCGGCGCAAGAACTAGTTGGGATGTATGTTAAAGAATTTGGTATTTTTGATTGCAATTTTAAAATATTAGAAAGGCGTAAGAAGAACTGAGTAAAAAATTACGATTTGGTATAATTACCATCCAACGATTACCATGGAAGGAAGAAGTTCAGCGTTGGAAAAATATTGAAGCTTTAGGATTTGATAGCATTTGGTTAGCTGATCATTTTTTAGATTCAGAGGTGAATCTTTTAAATACAAAATGATTCTGAAGGATTCAAAATATTTTTAAAAATACTTTTTGAATTTTGTCTTAAGAATTATTTCCCTGCTCTTTTTTCAATGATAGAAAGATATTCTTTTAATGGGGTTTCCCAGGAATTAGTTAATTTATTAAAGAGAACTAATAAAGGTTCAGTAATTCTTGTTGCTGGAGTATAAGTAAATTGAAAAAAATACGAATTGAGATGGGATCTTATTAAATCAAATCCTTTTAAAAACATTTGAAAATCATTAGCTTCTAATTTTAAACTAATACAAAATTTATGAGAAGATTCAATAAGAATGATAAATCCAAAGGGAAGTTGATAAAAACATGAAAGGATATTATTAAAATTTTCTGCAATTTCAAAAAAACAATAAAAATAAACAAATTTTTCGCTTTTACTTAAAGAGTATTCTGTAAAATATCCTTTAATAATTTCTTTTTCCTCCAATTTTTGGATTCTATTCCCTATTTGGCTTTCAGATAATGATAAAATATCACTGAGTTGTTTTAAAGTAATAGATGCATCTTCATACATACGATTTAATAAAATTAGATCTTTATAATCAAAATCTACTACTCTAACCTCCTCTTCAATTTCAAATTTAAAATCAGTTTTCTTATTCATACAATTTTCAATGTTATTATACCATTTATCCCAATCCCATATCCATCCACTATCAGGATTATAAAATTTAAGATCTTTATCCTTTAACTTATAATCAATTATTTCAAAAACAAAGTAATCTGAAATGATACCAATTTTTTTTAGACTATCTAATAACTCATAAGTATTATCGGGTTTTGGCAGAGAAAACACAATACGTACTAAATAACCATTATATTTACCATACGTTGATCTATAGTAATAAATGTAAGGTATTAGCTCAAAGACTTCAAGCAACTTTTGCTCCATTTTTTGATTAATACCAAATAAAACTAAATTTTCACCGAGACCAAGCTTGCGTTCATGTGTAATAGCACGAATGTTCTTAATAAAACCCTTCTCTTTAAGCTTTAAAATTCGATATCGGATTGTTCTGGATGGAATGTCAAGAATATTACTTAAAGTTTGTGTAGAGACTTTAGGACCATGTTCATCAAGAGCTTGTATAATTTTTAAGTCTTTTTCGTCCAGTTGAGTCATGTTTTTCAGTTTGAGTTTATATATTTAATATAAAATTACGGCAATAATATATATAAAAATTTTCCACATCTAATACACAATGGATAAATGGCAAATATTTATATATTTATTTGCCATTATTATTATAATAATAATTAATTATCATATAAGGATTGTATATGGAATTCGGATACACTGGTAATATTCTTAGAGTAAATTTATCAAAAGAAAAAATCTCAATTGAAAATCCAGATAATATTTTTTATAGAAGATACATAGGTGGAGAAGGATTTGTTGCTTATTTTCTTCTCAATGAGCTCAAAAAAAACATAGATCCACTTAGTCCTCAGAATAAATTAATCTTCGCAACAGGCCCTATTACAGGACACCCTATTCCTGGAAGTGGTAGAAATAGCATAGGGGCAAAATCGCCATTAACAGGAGGTTTTGGTGAAGCTGAAGTAGGGGGATTTTGGGGCGCAGAATTAAAACTTGCTGGCTTTGATGCAATTATTATTGAAGGGAAAGCAAAAACTCCTATTTATCTTTGGATCAACAATGGAAAAGTTGATATTAAAGACGGTAGTCATATTTGGGGTAGAAATACTGGTGATACACAAAAAATTATCAAGAAAGAGTTGGATGATAAATTTATACGCATAGCTACAATTGGTCTTGGAGGCGAAAATTTAGTACGTTATGCATGCATAATTAATGATCTAAGAAATGCAGCTGGGCGAACTGGTATGGGTGCAGTTATGGGCTCAAAAAATCTTAAAGCCATTGCTGTTAGAGGACATAATAAACTAAAAATGGCAAGTAAAGAGAAAATAAGAGAAATATTGAAAGAAACAGGCCCCCTCTTTAAAAGCTATGCTGCATATTTTATTTTTGGTACTGGTGGAGGGAGAATGGAAGAATTTGCTTCTTCAGGCAATCTTCCCACACGTAATTTTAGGGATGGAGGATTTTCAAACGCTAGAGGAATAGACCCAAGAGCTATAAATGATACTATTGGTCTTAATAGGGATACATGTTATGCATGTCCTATTCGATGTAAAAAAGTTATACAAATAGAAGAACCTTGGTATGTTAATCCTATCTATGGTGGACCTGAATATGAAACCATTGCTGCTTTTGGTTCCAATTGTGGAGTAGATGATGTTAAAGCTATTTGTAAAGCAAGTGAAATCTGTAATAAATATTCTTTAGATACAATCTCTACAGGAGTCTCTATAGGTTTTGCGATGGAATGTTATGAGAATAATATATTAACAGATAAGGATACTAATGGTTTGAAACTAAATTTTGGGAATGCTCAGGCAATGGTAAAAATGGTGAAAATGATTGGGAAGCGAGAGGGGTTAGGAAATATCTTAGCTGAAGGCGTTAAAAAGGCTGCCGAGAAAATAAACAATAGAGCTAAAAAATTTGCCATTCATGTAAAAGGACAAGAAATTCCTATGCATGAACCTCGATTAAAAAGAGGATTAGGTCTTGGTTATGCTGTCTCACCAACCGGAGCAGAGCATATGGTTAATTTACATGATACTTCAATATTTGCGAAAGAAAGCATTTCAAGGTATGCACCTTTTGGAATTCTAGAACCAATACCACTTGAAAACTTAGGTCCTCAAAAAGTTCGTGCATTAATCTATTTTACCAATTGGCGAGTTGTTGAAAATTCACTTGTGATATGTTTTTTCATGCCTTACGATCTCAATCAAGAAAAAGAAATTTTAAGAGCAGTTACAGGTTGGGATACTAATATTTGGGAATTAATGAAGGTAGGAGAACGGATAACTACAATGGCAAGAATTTTTAATATTAGAGAGGGCATGACAAAGAATGATGACTGGTTACCTGAACGATTTTTTCAGCCTCATACCTCAGGGGCATTAGCTAAAACTGCGATTAATCCAGATAATCTTAAGAAGGCTAGAAATAATTATTACGGAATGATGGGCTGGGATGAGGAAGGAATTCCGTTAAGAACAAAACTCGAAGAATTAGATATTGGTTGGATTAACCAAATACTTTCTTAAGGTATGGAATTAAAAAAATAGATTGAATTTATACTTGGATGAGAAAATTCTAAACGAGGTAAATTACGTGCTACTTGAGTTCCAATACAACTTCAATTAATTTACCCCAAAAAGTATTATCTACAATAGCAAGATTAGGTCCTGGTTCTGCTGCACGCTCAATTCATGGTGGATTTGTCTATTGGCATCGAGGTATCTCCCATGAAACCTCTTTTGCTGAACAAATATGTGGTCCAAATGATTTTGATATCAATGCAATTATTGCTATTGTAGATAAAGGAAAAAAGGATATCACATCGGATGTGGGTCATGAATCTGTAAAAACAAGTATATTTGATAGAGTACGAGTTAAAAAATCGCAAGAACAGGCTGAAGAAATCAAAAAAGCAATCTTAGATGATAATTTTACGAAAGTTGGCACGATTACTGAAGAAAATTGTATATATATGCATGCAGTA
>JBHLMQ010000061.1:0-16449 GCA_048938005.1 Promethearchaeota archaeon
AACCCCCAGGAGCTAGCTCTTCATCTCCTGAAGTTGCATTCACTATCCAATTGCCTACATAAACACTAATACCTTTCGCAGGTAATGGTGTTCCCTGAAATTCATCTGTAATTTTACCTTTAGCTACTACTATTTTGGAATAAATTTCTGGGGGAATCTCTCCATTCACCCATCCCGGTTTTGATGACCAATTTATAAGATACCATTCAGAAGGGTAAACTGAGAAGTCTGGTATTCTTTCTGTATTAGCACCCTCATAGGTCCATTCTTGTGCTACACCTGTTCTTTGCATCAAAAAGAGAGGCAATATCATTAAAGTTAAAATACTAAATAGTATAATTTTCTTTGAATTTTTCATATTTTTATTCACATTGAATTATAAATTTTGTATTAAATTAATTTACAAAATTGTTGTTTGAGATGTAAGTATAATTCATATTTAAATCTTATATATCAAGCTAAAAAAGAATCTTAAATTAGGGTTATCAATATTTTTAAAATTATGAGTATGAGTTTCTTGATTATCTCTATAAACAGTCTAATTTAACATAATTTATATCTGAAAGAAAAGAAAAAGAAAAAAAAAGTGAATTTTTAAAATTTATATTTTCTTTTAGTGTTTTCTGATGGGAATTGAAGTGATTCCAGCGAAAAATAATTGTTAAAGATCTGTGAGTCTCTGGTTCTGCGATGATTTATTTTTCTATTAAATTTAATAATTCATCGAGCGAATCAATTAATAAATCTGGGTGTTCTTCTGCGAGTATTAGTTTTTGACTAACCCCACTAGTAATTGCAATAGTCCAAAATCCAGCCTCTCGACCAGCAATAATATCTGATGGCATATCACCTACCATTATAAATTCATCTCTTTTTCTTTTATCATATACTTCTAAAGGTGGTTGAAGCGCCATGGGATCTGGTTTTTGCACAGGTATTTTATCACTTCCATAAATTCCTTTAAAAAAGTTATTAATGCCTTCATTTTCAAGATGTTCAATAATAGTTTCAGTCTTATTGTGAGAAACAATAAAAAGATCTGAAATTTTCTTTAATTTTTTTAAGAGGGGTTTCACAGATGGAAACAATGGAGCCTCTTTAGAATATTCCAAATATTTAGAAAAAATTTCTATTGCTATACGTAATTTTTTAAAATATGATAGATCTTTGAGGATTGTGATATGTTTGAATATCTCATAAGATTCAAGAAGGACTTTCGGGAGAGGATATCCTTGAATTGTCTCAAGTAAAGCACCAATTTCTTGGATTGTTGTATCAATATCTGCTCTAATTCCTTTTTCTTCAAGAACCTCTTTAATGGATTTTTCAAGAAGTTCTCTTACATCCAATATAGTCCCATCAAAATCAAAAACAATTCCCCTGAAAAAGCCATTTTTAAGTCGACTTATTAATTCTTTCCCTTTATTCATGATTTAATTTCCTAACTTTTATAAAAGATATAATTTATTTAAATAGGTCAAAGACTTTAAAATTTATTTTAGGAATCATTCAAGAAAGCTTATATTTTAAAGACCCATATCCAAGCATAATACTACATATTAGTAAAGTATATATCATTATTTTTTGCCCTGCTGCTTGGATCAGTAATCCTTCTGGAGTTCTAATATTTAAATTAAAATATAATAATACAAAATATATTCCTAAAATAAGTGCTGAAATAATTAATATGATTGCATAGAAATTAGAAAATTCTCTACTTTGATAGATTGTTATGGAATATATGATAATACTGATAAAAATTGAAGAAAAAGCAGCTATAACAAAAAAATCATGAATTTGATATAAGAGATTAGATGGTGTAAAAGCAATCCCTATATAACATATTCCAGCGATAATTCCCAGAAGTGATCCTATATAGGAAAGAATTCTTAAATTTTTACTCTGTTTAAATAAAAATGTGAAAGTAATGAAAAATGGAATTTGTAAGAAACCCCAGATTGAAAGAGTTATAAAAAAAAGAATAAAAGCAATTCTATTAGAATTCCCGGAATGAGCAATTGTTCGACCTAAATCACTAAAGACATTATACAAGAATTGATAATTAGTAGTGGTTGGATCCACATAAGTACCACCTGTATAAAAGAACATTGCAATGCTAGTTAAGATTATAAATTGAACACTACCAATTATATCTAAAATAGATGTCCATTTCTTGAGAATTATCCTTGAAATCACTTTAATATATTCACCATTTCATTAAATTTTTTTATAGAAATAAGGGTTATAAGAAAGATTACAAATAATGCTAAAGATAATATAAACCAAAATCGTTATTTTTGAATATATTGCATATTCTCTTTTAACTTTATTTCATTTGATAATAATTATTCGTTTATTTTAAATAATAAAAGAAAAAATGATTTGTATTTTTTAAAGTTAAAGAGATAGAATTTTTCAGTTTCAATATGATTTTTTTTATTCTAGGGAATATTTTATTCAGATGTTGCCTATTTAATCACATTATAATAGTCAAAGGAATAACATGAAAGAATTCATCTTTTTCATTCTTTTATTAATTTCATTTGGTTTTTCTTCACTTATAGTTTTTATAGTCCTATTTTTTATAACTGCTGGATATGGTCAACATATAAACAAAAAATGGGGGCCTGCTATTAATAACAAATTAGGTTGGTTTTTAATGGAGGTTCCTACAATAATAATTTTCTTTATTTATTATCTAATAGGAAACCGAAAGACAGACTTGATGTCATTAGTTTTTTTAAGTATTTGGATGTTGCATTATTCTCAACGTACGTTTTTGTTTCCCTTATTAATCCGAGGAAAACAACCAATGCCAATATTAATTATTTCACTTGGATTCATATTTAATGGTATTAACAGTTATTTACAAGCTAGATGGCTCTATAAATTCTCTCCACCTTATTCTCAGAATTGGATCTTCAATCCTTTATTCTTAATAGGAATTATTGTCTTTTTTTGTGGGTTTATTATCAATCTCCATTCAGATAACATTATTCGCAGGTTACGAAAACCAGAAGAAACTGAATATAAAATCCCTTATGGAGGTATGTTTAAATATGTAAGCTGTCCAAGCTATTTTGGAGAAATTACAGAATGGATAGGTTGGGCTATAATGACATGGAGCATTCCAGGTCTTGTTTTTGCCCTATGGACTTATGCAAATTTAGCTCCAAGAGCACGATCTAATCATTTATGGTATTTAAATAATTTTCCAAATTATCCAAAAAATCGAAAGGCACTTATTCCCTTTATTTATTAAAAATTAGTGGATTAATATAAATTTGAGCGAGATTTGATATAGATCCGATTTCGTGAATCTATTAACTGTAAAGAACCCCATTTATCAAATAATGTCTCTGTTTTTCCTAAAATTAATATTCCATTCTCAACTAATCGATTTTCAATAATTTTTAAGAATTTGTCTCGATTTGTACGATTAAAATAAATTAATAAATATCTACAGAAAATGATATCATATCTATAAGGCTTTTCATGACTTTTTGTCACATCTTCAACTAGAAATTCAATTTTATTTTTTATTTTCTCATCGATTAAATTATAGTATCCAAAATAGGTTTTTTTTTTTGTGAAATATTTCTTTTCGAAATAATCTGAAATTTCTTTCATTGAATCATTAGTATAGATTCCCTTTTTTGCTTTTTCTATAGCTTCATAAGCAATATCAGAGGCTATAATTCTATACTTAGGAAACCGTGGAACTTGCGATTCCAGATTATTTAAAATCATTGCTATTGAATATGGTTCTTCACCAGTAGCGCATGGACAAGACCAAATATTAATATCATTATTTACACCAGAACCTAACTTTAATTTCTTATAAAAAGAGAGTCGGTTGAGAAACACGAAGATATCTGTATAAAATCTTTCTGGTTTATCATTTAATCTCCTATTTTTAAGCGAATTTTTAGCAGCATTATTTTTTGTTCTAAATTGAGCTAATTTTTTTGGATTTGGCCGTATTCCTGCTCTGAGCTTATTCTTATTTACATTTAATCCATGAATAAATAAATCTTGAAAAGTCTCAAATATATCATAATCTCGAAAAAAGAAAGAATAATTTACTGTAAACTTTTCAGTAAATTTTTTAATTTCAGCACTATTTGATGATATGTATTTATAATATTGATTGAGTGTTTTACAGGGGACTCTTATCATTCGTGATTTTATACGTTTTTCAATAAATTTCTTATTATAATATTCAAAATTTAGCCCTGTTTTCTTTTTTAACAACTGAACTAATGAGTTATAAGAATTTTCATCAACAGTGATGTCATTAATAAGATTCCATTTATTAAGTTCAGAATCGAAACTCATATACTTTTCTATTACTTTATTAACATTATCAAATTGTATATCACTAAATATTTAATTCCATAATAGGTTTTTTGAATTTATATCTTCTTAAATAGGAAATAATTTAGAAAAATAAGAAAAAAGCACTCATACTTTAAAATTAAATGAAATAGAAAATTAAAAATAAAGAAACCAGTATTAAATTACAGTATGTTCAGTTCTTTTAATTATTTCATCCTGCAAAGTTGACCCTAGATTCACAAAATAGTCACTATAACCTGCAACTCGTACTATCAAGTTTCTATATCTTTCTGGATTTTTCTGTGCCGCTCGTAAAGTATCTTCTGAAACCACATTGAATTGAATGTGATGACCATTCATTTCAAAATATGCTCTAATTAGATGAACTAATGCATTAATCATATTTTGATCTGAAAAAAAATGAGGTGAAAATTTTTGATTCAATAAAGTTCCTCCCGTTCGTAGATGATCTATTTTACCAGCAGATTTTATTACAGCGGTAGGGCCTTTAACATCCATTCCTTGAACTGGAGATATACCTTCTGACAATGGTGTAAATGCTTTCCTACCATCAGGAGTTGCAGCTGTTACTTTACCAAAATATATATGAACGGTTGTTGGTAAAAGATTAATTCTATGCTCACCACCTCTTGTATTAGGACGTCCATTTATTGCATCATATACAATTTCAAACACCTGCTGAGTAATTGAATCTGCATAATCATCATCATTTCCATATTTAGGGGTTTTATATAATAATTTTTGTCTAAGATCTTCATATCCATTAAAATTATTTTTTAGGGCTTCTAAAAGGTTCTCGATATTTAAGATATTATTATCATATATGTTATACTTTAATGAAGTTAAACAATCTGTTATACTCCCCATACCTACGATTTGTATATAAGAAGTATTATATTTCGCACCCCCATTATTATAGTCCTTACCTTTCTTAATACAATTTTCAATTATTATAGATAAGAAGGGAGAAGGATTTTGAGTCCAAATCCGTTCAATAATTTGGTTGCCTTTTATTTTAATATTTACAAAATGATTAATTTGTTTTGAATATGCTTCCATTAACTCATTAAAACTTTTAAAATTTGTAGGATTTCCAGTTTTTAATCCAAACTGCTTTTTAGTTAGAGGATCAAAACCATTATTAAGAGTGATTTCGAGAATTTTCACTAAATTAAAATATCCTGTTAAAATATATGCTTCTTTCCCGAACGCACCAGCTTCAACGCAGCCACTTGCTCCACCATTTCGGGCATCCTCTATAGACTTGCCTTGTCTTGTTAATTCTTGAATAATTGCATCACAATTGAACACAGATGGTTGGCCAAAACCAGTCTTAACAATCTCAAGTGCTCTTTTTAAAAACCTATCTGGAGTTTTAGTACTAATCTGAACATTACTACTTGGTTGCAGTATTCTCATTTCTTGAATGACATCTAGGAGAATATAGGACATTTCATTTACTCCTTCAGAACCATCCTCTTTAAGTCCACCGAGGTTTATATTGCAGAAATCAGTATAAGTATTGCTTTCTTCAGCAGTAACACCAACCTTTGGAGGTGCAGGTTGATTATTAAACTTCACCCAAAAAGCTTGAAGAAGTTCAAATGCTTCTTCTTTTGTCAATATTTCATTAACAATATCATTATTATAGAAAGGATAAAGATGTTGATCTAAGCGCCCTGGATTGAACGAGTCCCATGTATTATATTCAGTTATTACACCCAAATGGATGAACCAATAGTGTTGGAGTGCTTCCCAAAAAGTTCTAGGTGCGTGAGCAGGTACATGAGAACAAATCTCAGATATTTTTTCCAATTCACTTTTTCTTTTTGGATCTAACTCTTGGTTAGCTAATTGTTTAGCTTTTTGAGAATGGCGTTCAGCAAAAGCAATTATTCCATCAGCAGCGATATTCATAGCAATTAATTGTTCTCTCTTATTATAGGCTTCGGGATCATTATAAAAATCTAATTGTTCTATACTTTCAGAAATTTCTTGTTTAAAGTCTAAAAATCCCTTATTCCATATATTTTTCCCAGCAACTGTATGTCCTGGTGCTCTCTGTTCCATAAACTCTGTAAAAATTCCTGCTTCGTAGGCATCAATCCATTTTTCATCAACTTGAGTGAAGATTTTATCTCGAATAGACCGTCCTTTCCAGAAGGGAATAATTTTATTTGCTGCCTTTTGTCTTGTTTCTTCAGATACCTTAAAAGAAATTTTTTCACGTGTGTTCAAGATATCTAAATCATGTAAACTATGACAACAAACTTCTGGATATGTAGGAGTTGCTTTTGGCTCTGGACCGCGTTCACCAACAATTAATTCACCCTCATTAATACATATTTTCTTGTTATCCAATATATATTTAAATGCTTTTGCTCTCGCAACTGGAGGAGTATAAATATGAGCTGCTCCAGTTTCATAGAATTCCGTTATTAATAGTGCCCGTTCCAAGGAAATATATGGAATTGCTTCACGACTTTGTTTTCGTAAACTCTTAATTCGCTCATTCATTATTTAACTATTAACTGAGATATTAAATCCAGATAATTAATGAAAATAAAGAATCGGTAGAATAAAAAAATAATCCTACCGCACTTTTTAGTAAAGAAATTTTTTTATTTCTGAAGTATTCAATGATACATATTCATAATATACTTCATGAATTTATATATAATTAAATCGAAAAGTGGAAAAATGCAAAGAGAAAAAATTGAAAATTAATAGTAATTTAGGCTACTTCATAAATGTCTTACTCTTCTGATCTTTCTAATAAAACTCAATTTTTTTTCAATTCGTTTAAACTTAATTTATCTTCTAATATAATCAACGAACGTTTTTCCATTTCAGTTTTATTCTGAAATTGTAAATATTTAAAAATAAAAAAGTATGAATATTTACTAATATCTAAACATAATATATAGCGAAAGGATAATTTCAACATGAATAATCAAAAAACGCTAAGTTTTAATTCCTCCTTGGGAAGACAGGAGAGAGATTCTTCTGGTTCTCAAGTTGGAGTTGTTAAAATGGATGCTTTTAAATCATATGTGGGTATCGGTGAATTACTTCAAAAATTTATAAATACTTCCGATCAAGAAAGTTGGAATGAAATAAAAGCGAAAATCGATTATACTTACAATAACCTCGATTATGCACTCTCTCCATTGGAGCAAACCACTTCTTTTATCCATCAGATGAAGGAAAAATTAGAAAAGGGTCAGAAACTTCTATTTAAGCCTAATATTGTTTGTCCTAGCTGTATAAACTCGCAAACTCATGGTTCAGTTTTTGCTGGACGAGGTAGTAATGCTTGTACGGATTGGGCATTTATTGCTGCCTTAATGAGATGGTTTCATGAAAAGGCTGGAATAAGTTATTACCAGATGTCCCTTGGCGAAGCTTCAACTGCAACTACTTCAACAGCTAATTTATTTTCAAAAATTAATCCAGAAGAGAAGGAAATTACTCCTGAAGCTGTTATCGAAGGAAAATGTGGAGATTTTTACGGCGGGTGGGGATTTTATTTTGTTCGTAAGTACCTTGCCGAATCATTGAAAGAAGGTGAGAGTGATGATCCTCTCAAGGGTTATGAAGAGAGTCTTAACGGGACTTATATACCACCTGGACTCGTTACTGATAAATTGATGGTATATGATCTGAACCGAATATATGATGACCCGAGTAAGGGAAGGGCGTGCGAGATACCAGATGGTGTCAATTACAAATCGATCGTCCTTCATAAAGTTATTACTGGTGGTAATCTAGATAACCTTGAAGATATGAGAGCTTATCCCGGATGCATTTTGATCAATGTTCCTAAAGTTAAAGTTCATTCTTCTGCTCTTTTCTCAAATATCATAAAAAACCTAAGTATGGGGCTTTATCCAATGCTATATGCCAGCAAAGGAGATAAGAAATGGGATTACGCTAGACCTCACGGTACTAAGATCGTTGGTTTGAAAGTCATACCACATCAAGTCTGGATTCCTGAAATGGATGATGAAAGTTCCCTGCCCAAAAAGGATGCTGAAGGTAATTATATCTTAAAAAAAACTGGCGGACTTACAGCTACAATGATTGACATTATTAAAGCAGTGGACAATCTGGGTATTTTGATAGTTCATGTAGTTGATGGGATTGAAATGATTAATTTTGATCATACAGGACGTGGATTAAAAACTGCTGAAGGGATGGTTTTTGCAGGTTTGGATCCCGTTGCTACCGATCTCTTATGCGCCCGATATATGTTCTCCAACGTCCCGCTCAAAGAGTCTCTTGAAGTTAGATTGGAGGGTGGAACTGCTTGTGGATTCCCTCAGAAAGTACCCATACCCATAAAGGATGGAAAAAATATCATATCTACAGCAGGATATGATTGTCCCCTAGCTCGAGATATTACATTTGAGAGAGCAGAAAAGAGAGGTTTAGGGCAAATGAATTATTATGTAATGGGTTATGATATTTTAACCGATTCACGAATGATATCATTAAACGGGCACTTAGGCTCGGTAAAAAACGATAATTTTTCAGATGTAGTAACTAAAACCCTTTTTTATAATATTGTTAAGGTACCTTGGGATCTACAGCGTACAAGCTTCAATTATTTAGCTGCTGTAGATGAATTAGAGGGTACAAAATTAAAGGAAGAATTTCTTCAGTATTATGATGAAGATAATGATGGCGTGGTCTCTTATGAGGAATTTGGAAAAAAAGGATCAAAAACATTAAATAGTCATTTTGTTGCTGACTACGTTTCTTTAATGGGTAAAGAAAAGCTGGGTTATCTAAAAGGACATTTTAAACTAATGACTTCAACGTATAGATACAGCAACAAGCAGAATAATTCCGATAATCACGATATAATGGAAGAGAGTTTACTTGCTACGACTTGTCGTTTTGCTTTTATAATTTCTCAAGTTAATGTGGATATTCCTGATCCTTTCATTCCAGGATTAACGTACGGCAAAGGGAAATGGCCTAGTATTCAGTTTGTAGGGTTTTTTCAAATAGGAAATATGATTTATGGTCGAAGCTTTCCAGGCTCAATCGCTTATCCAAGCCTTTACAGTATTGCTCTATTTTATGCTGATTTGACTCAAAACGGAGGCAAATACGCTGGTAAATTACGCAGTCATCCAGATCCTCAAGCTATTAGTAATTATGTTTCTGATGTGGCAAGCAATGAGATAGATCCCCTAGATTTTGTTTTATACGTACCAACAGGATTTAATACTTTATCTGGAGTAAAAATTCCGAATGTTGAAATCACAGATGATCCTTTGAAGATATTCACTGCAAATTTTCAAAATAGTAAAGAGATCTGGTCGTAAACTCTTAAAAGAGTTAAACTTGATTTCCAATTTGCTTTTTTATAGGAAATTCGGATATTTTTAACTGAATATTCTGTCGAAGGAAAAAAAAAGAACTGCTATAAAGCAATATGCTCGGTTCTTCTAATAATCTCTTCTTGTAAGTCTTGTCCTAAGTTTACAAAATAGTCACTATATCCCGCAACTCGCACAATTAGTTCTCTATATTTTTCCGGATCTTTCTGTGCGGCACGTAAAGTATCTGCTGAAACTACATTAAATTATATATGATGACCATTCATTTCGAAATATGCTCTAACTAAATGGGCTAAATTATTAATACTATTTTCCTCTGAAAAAAAACGAGGTGCAAATTTTTGGTTTAATAAAGTACCGCCTGTTCTTAGATGATCTATTTTTCCAGCAGATTTAATGACAGCAGTTGGACCGTGAATATCCATTCCTTGAACTGGAGATATACCTTCTGACAATGGTGTAAATGCTTTCCTACCATCAGGAGTTGCAGCTGTTACTTTACCAAAATATATATGAACGGTTGTTGGTAAAAGATTAATTCTATGCTCACCACCTCTTGTATTAGGACGTCCATTTATTGCATCATATACAATTTCAAACACCTGCTGAGTAATTGAATCTGCATAATCATCATCATTTCCATATTTAGGGGTTTTATATAATAATTTTTGTCTAAGATCTTCATATCCATTAAAATTATTTTTTAGGGCTTCTAAAAGGTTCTCGATATTTAAGATATTATTATCATATATGTTATACTTTAATGAAGTTAAACAATCTGTTATACTCCCCATACCTACGATTTGTATATAAGAAGTATTATATTTCGCACCCCCATTATTATAGTCCTTACCTTTCTTAATACAATTTTCAATTATTATAGATAAGAAGGGAGAAGGATTTTGAGTCCAAATCCGTTCAATAATTTGGTTGCCTTTTATTTTAATATTTACAAAATGATTAATTTGTTTTGAATACGCTTCCATTAACTCATCAAAATTTTTAAAAACTATGGGATCCCCCGTTTTTAACCCAATCTGTTTTCCAGATGCAGGATCTATTCCATTATTAAGAGTGATTTCGAGGATTTTCACTAAATTAAAATATCCTGTTAGTATATAAGCTTCTTTTCCAAAAGCTCCAGCTTCTACACATCCACTTGCCCCGGCTTTTCTTGCATCGACCAATGACTTTCCTTGGCGTATAAGTTCTTGAATAATCGCATCAGCATTAAATACAGAAGGTTGACCAAATCCAGTTTTTATAATTTTAATAGCTCGTTTTAAAAAATCATCAGGAGTTAATTTACTAATTTGCACATTACTACTTGGTTGTACGATGCGCATTTCTTCTATTACATTCAGAAGAATATATGATAATTCATTAACACCATCAGAACCATCTTCTTTTAGTCCACCTATATTAATATTGCAAAAGTCTGTATAAGTGCTACTTTCCTCAGCGGTAACACCTACTTTAGGTGGAGCTGGTTGGTTATTAAATTTTATCCAGAACGCTTGAAGCAATTCTACGGCTTCCTCTTTAGTGAGGTTACCCTCGGAAATATCCTTTTTGAAAAAAGGATATAAATGCTGATCGAGACGTCCTGGATTGAAAGAATCCCAAGTATTATACTCAGTTATAACACCCAGATGAATAAACCAATAATGCTGTAATGCTTCCCAAAAATTTCTCGGAGCATTTGCTGGTACATAGGAACAAATTTCAAAAATTTTTTCTAATTCTTTCTTTCTTATATGATCAGTTTCCTTTTCAGCTAAAATTTTCACTTTTTCAGCATATCTATTAGCATAAACGATAATTGCGTCTGCTGCTATGCTCATAGCATTCAATTCTTCTCTCTTATCAAATGCATCAGGATCGGTAAAAAAATCTAATTCTTCTATAGAATTTTTAATTAATTCTTTAAACTCTAAAAATCCCATACTCCAAATATTATCTCCTGCCACAGTATGTCCTGGTGCTCGTTGTTCCATAAATTCAGTAAATATTCCTGCTTCATAGGCATCAATCCATTCTCGGTCAACTTGGGAAAAAATCTTCTCTCTAATCGTTTTGCCTTTCCAATAAGGAATAATAATTTCTTTTGTTTCTTTCCTTGATTTCTCTGATACTTTAAATGATATTTTTTCTCGAGTATTTAAAATTTCTAAGTCTTGTAAACTGTGACAGCATACTTCAGGATATGTTGGAGTTGCTTTTGGTCCTGGACCACGCTCTCCAACAATTAACTCTCCTTCATTAATACAGATTTCTTTATTCTTTAAGATATATTCGAATGCTTTTGCTCTAGCTATTGCAGGAGAGAATTTATGAGTTGCACCAGTTTTAAAGAATTCGGTTATTAATAATGCTCGTTCTAAAGAAAGATAAGGAATTGCTTCACGACTTTGAGTACGTAGTTTTTTTATTCTTTCATTCATACTTCTACCAGGGATAGAAAAAACTAAATCTGTTTTTCATAATTTCTAGGACTAAGGTAATAATAATATGTTTTTCAATAAAATTGTTTTTACAATATAAGATAAGTAGAATTATTTTTTAGAGCTCTGAACTTCTGAAGTCGTATAAGTTGGATGCCAATCCAGACTTTGATGTTCAAAATACTGCTTATATAATTGAGCATATTTTCCACCTCTAGCAAGTAAAGACTTATGATCACCTTCTTCAATGATTTCCCCATGATCCATGACTAATATTCGATCAGTATTAACTACTGTTGACAATCTATGTGCTATAACAATTGAGGTTCGATTAGATAATAGAACATCTAGAGCTTCTTGAATTACTGCTTCTGTGTATGCATCTACACTTGAGGTTGCCTCATCAAGAATTAGGATTTTTGGATTAGTTAAGAGTGCCCGAGCAAAACTAATTAATTGTCTTTGGCCTGCTGAAACTCCCTTTCCTCTCTCACCTACTTGTGTTTGAAATCCTTCTGGTAAATATTCAATTAATTCTTCTGCATGGACTGCCTTAACAGCTCTCCATAAATCCTCCTCTGCCGCATCCTGTCTCCCATATCGGATATTTTCTTCTATAGTTCCTGAAAATAAAAAGACATCCTGTGGAACCATACCAAGGTTTTTTCTATATGATTCTAAGGTCATATCTCTGATATCAATTCCATCAATCTTAATTGATCCTCCTTGAAATTCATAATACCTCGCAAGTAGTGAAACTAAAGATGTTTTTCCAGAACCGGTATGTCCAACTATAGCAAGTTTCTCGCCTTTTCCTATTTTGAGATTTAAACCTTTAAAAACCCACTCATTGCTATTATAACTAAAATCGACATCTTCAAATTCAATATCTCCTTCAAGCTCCTCCACATCAATAGCATTAGGATTTTGGATAACATTTGGTTTTGAATCAAGAATTTCTAGAATGCGTTCGTATGCAGCCATACCTGTACTGAATTGAGGGAAAAAAGTTGCG
Organism: Promethearchaeota archaeon; assembly: GCA_048938005.1. Taxonomy (GTDB): domain Archaea; phylum Asgardarchaeota; class Lokiarchaeia; order Sigyniarchaeales; family SOKP01; genus Loki-b32. Next base: position 13,170 of record JBHLMQ010000061.1, read on the forward strand.
AGTACCATAATAGGACGGAAAAATGTTGGAAGATAAAGATAAAATACAAACAGCCTCCCGGGACTTAACAAATCTCTAAAGACAAATTGACCTCCTATATATATTATAATAATAAATGTAAGAGTAGAGATAAAACCAAGCAGCCTCCTCCACAAATGAGTCACGGCTGTCAATCTAAACCCCGATTTAAAATAATTTTTATTTATCTCATCAAATTGTTCAGAAATCATTGATTCTTGCCCATAACTTTTACAAACATGTATACCCTCGACTAATTCAACCATAGATGTATTGACATTATCTAAAGCTTTCCTATACCTTCTACTTACTCTTCTTGCGAGCTTTCTAAGGGAAACCATCAACAATAAGATAATGGGAACTGTTGCAAGGGCAATAAGAGCCAGAAAAGTATTTAACCAGATAAGGATACCAAGAGTTAAACCACTCAGAAAAAGATTTCCAATTGTCTCCACTATTAAAAATGTTATATCACCAAAATCAACGACATCGTTAGTAACTCTTGTGTTTAATCCACCAGTTTGATGATTATCGAAAAAACTCATATCTTGCTCTTGCAACTTATCAAAAATGTCCATTCGGAGTCGTTCTGCAAAAAAGGGAACAAATCTAGCTATCTCTTTATATTGTAGATAAAACATCAACCATATTACACCATATAATATAATATAAAGGAATGAAGCACCAAAAATTAGAAGAAAATTCGGTTCGATCTTAATAAACTCATCTACAATATACGAAAGCATTAGAGGATTAAGTATATCTGCTCCTGCCGAAATTACAATGAAAAGTGCTATACGAATAACACTTTTTTTAAAAGGATTAATTCTCTTGACATATCGAACAAACAATTCCCTATCGGAATAATTTCGTTTTCGTTCTTCTTTCATTAATCCCGCATAAAGGCCCATCCTTAATCATCTCTCTCTTTTTTTAAGAATTATACTTGATTGAGTATTTTTTTACCAAAAATTCGTCGATAATCCTCTGAACTCTGTAACAATTCATTATGCTTCCCTTCTGCTACAATTTTTCCATGCCTAAGTACAATTATTTTATCTGAAGTTCTTATTGTATGTAAACGATGAGTAATTATTATCGTAGTCCTATTTCTTAAGATATTTTCCATGGCAAGACCTATTTTCTCTTCAGTTTCACTATCAACTGCGGAAACAGAGTCATCAAAAATGAGTATTTTTGGATCTGTCAAAAATGCTCGAGCAATGGCTATGCGTTGTTTTTCTCCTCCAGAAAGTCGTATTCCCCTTTCACCAACAATAGACTCATATCCGTTAGGGCGCTGTTTAACAAAATCATCAACTTGAGCTAACTCCGCAGCTTTAAATATCTCTTCTTCAGTAGCATCAGGTTTGCCGAATTTGATGTTTTCTTTTATAGTTCTTGGATAAAGATAAATTTCTTGCTCAATATAACCAATATGTTTTCTTAAAGCTTCACGAGGATAATTTCTTATATCTACTCCATCTAAAAGAATTGATCCTTCTTGTGGTTTATAAAGAGATAAAATTAATTTTGCTAAAGTTGATTTCCCACATCCAGTAGGACCAACAAGAGCAACTCTTTCAAATGGTTCAATACTAAAGGTTATATTGCTTAGGGTTGGTCGAGGATTTTTAATTTCATTCTCATGAGTAAATGATACATTATTGAATTCAATTTTTCCTTTGAATTTCTCTGGCCATTCTACAGTCGTATCTTTATCTGTCTCACTTTCTCCTCTAGAAAGCGAAGCATATAATCGCGAAGCGGCAGCAAATCCATTCATCATATCGTTTGTAGACCAATGAATCATCCTTGTAGGTTCGATAAGTGCTATAAGAAGGATATTGATAGCGACTAGGTCTCCTACTGTTAGTGAATTTTGATAAACTAAAAAGGAGCATATTAACAACGTGCATCCTATCAATAGATAAAGGATTAGTAAAGCATAATATCTAGCTTGGACTATGTTTTGCCCAACCATATTATTCTTGTAATCAATTACAGACCTTCTAAACTTTTTTCTTTCTAACCTTTCAGCATTAAAAGCTCTGACTACATTTGCACCACTTATTGAGTCTTGTAGCACTACGGCTAAATTTGAATACTTTTTCATTCGGTTAGTAACAAAAGGAGAAAGATTTTTTCGATAATACAAAATAAAATAAAAGTATAAAACTATGAAAGGCAAACTAAATAAAGCTAAACGATAGTCTAAAACTTCGATTAACAAATATAAAGTTATGAATATTTGGATGAAAGGATAAATAAAAAAACTTCCGTGGGCGACCATTGTATTAATTACTCGAACATCATTCGTAGCAAATGCAAGTAAATCCCCAGTTCGAATATTATCGTGAAAATTTAACGTTTTTAACTGAATTGTGTCAAAAAATTCTTGTCTCATATTTTTTTCAATTTTCAAGCCAAAAAAATGCCCCAGCATCATTACCAAATAATCAGATAAATTATATGCAAGAGATACAGAAAGTCCGATAACAAGTAATATCAGTAAATTACCTAAATTTCGAGTTATTAAGACATTGTCAATGATACTACCAATTATTATTGGCATTATAGTGACACCTAAACTTACCACAAAGATTCCTATAATAACTAACATTACAAGATATTTTTGTCTAAGGAGGTGTTTTAGAAGCCATTTCCTATATTCTTTATTCTTTTCCTTATCTTTTTTCATAATTTTTTAATATACTTCGATATTTTTCATAAATTAAAATCTTACATAAATAAACCACTACTTTAATGTTATAATACTTCAATCTTTTTCTACATTTTCAAAATTTAAAGAACCTTGTTTATTTCTTTAAGTAGAGAAATAGAAAAAAGGTAAAAGAATGGGGTATTCTTAGGGTAGGATTAGGAAACTAAAAAACGATAATAGGTGGATCTTCTTATTTTTGAACTCTTTTTGCTTCTTTTTCTCTTAAAGTACGTCGTAAAATTTTACCAATTGCACTTTTTGGTAAAGAATGTACAAATTTTACTATTCTTGGATATTTATACGCTGCCATATTTTCTTTTGACCAATTAATGATATCCTCTTCCGAAATCTTATCTTTAAATTCTGGTTTTAAAATTATATGAGCCATGATTTCTTCTCCTTTTAATGGATCACTTACACCTATTACAGCACATTCTAAGATGGCTGGATGCTCATATAGAATTTCCTCTATTTCTCTTGGATAGACTGAATGTCCTTTATATTTTATCATATCTTTTAATCTATCCAAAAGAAAAA
>JBHLMQ010000062.1:0-16430 GCA_048938005.1 Promethearchaeota archaeon
AATTCACTCATTTTGATTCACCATATTAAAAATATCATTTTTTAAAAACAAAATTTGTAGTAATCTAGATTAGAGAATGTTTTATTTAAAAATTTATTTAAACTGAAAGAAAATAATGAAAATCTTTTTAGCTAAAGAAGGAACGGGAACCCGTAAAATATGTTTAATCTTCTTCTTGGTCCCATCCAAGATCCTTTAAAACAGAACCAAGAGCTTCAGATTCTTCCTCTAACACAAATTCTGTATCATATTCAGAAGCAGAAATTTCTGATTCAAAATCTGGGGGAGCTAACTCTTCAAACGATGGTAATTCATCAAGAGGGGGTAATTCTTCAGTTAATACCGCTTCTTCTGAAATGGGTGCTCGTTTTTCTGAAATTGGTTCTTCATCAATTTCCATTGGAGTATAATCATCAAGGGGAATCGGTGGAACTTCATCCTCATATATTTTAAATCCAGTCTGAGTTGCTTGAATTATAGTTTCTGGGATATGAGATGCCTCGGATTCAGCAACTGCTTTTATTTCCTTATCAAGCCCTAATCCTACTGATTTTGGAATTGAAACAACACCACTTTCTGTTGATGCTTCAAGTTCTTCGAATTCAATATCTTCTTTTTCCCAATTATCTAAAAATCCTAATAAATCATCTAAAGCTGCTTTATCTTGTTCAAGTGAAGGTTTTACTATTAGTTTAGTTTCTTCTTCTATCTTTTGCTGTTCAATTTTCTCTATTTCGGATTCTTCAAGAGATAGCATCATTTCTGTTTCTTGATCTCCAGAAATTAACTTATTTAACTCTTTTGCTAACTCTCTTAAATAACCTAGATAGTAGCCAATATGATAAATAGCTCGTAGACCTCCAAACACAATGTATTCGTCATTAATAGCCATCAAGATACTATAACCTGATGTGTTATGTAAAATAATTTCTGTTAAAGCACCATGAACAGTTGCTTGGTTCAATCTTAAGCCTAAATCTATTAAGGCAGTACTTGATGCAGAAGTAGCATCAGCATCTAATTCTGAAGAAGTTGCGCTGGCTACTTTCATTCCTACTCGAGATAAAACTGAAAGATTTTCTAAATCAGTTTTATTTTCTTCTTCTCTTAATACATGCATCATTTTATTACGGATATCTTCTGCAATTGTAGACATTTACTTTTGCTCCTTGCTATAATATATGATTAACCTCAATTTTTTTAGCTAAGATTTAAGTATAAATAGAAAGCCTATTTTAATATATTTTATCATTAATTTATAAATTTCATTAAGTTCATCTGGGTCGAAATTGGTTTTTCAAGCTTCTCGAAAGAGTACCCAGATAAGTGTGTTATTAATTTCTTCATTTTATTTATTACTCCTTCTTGAAATAAATTATCTGTATTGATCATGAAAACACCCTCTTTATTTGAAAGAAATTGTTTGTAATAAGAGAGTATTGTTAATAAATATTCTTTATCTTCCTCATTCCATTCCTTTCGTATTTTTTCTAATGAACCTCTTTGAATTATTCGTTTCATGATTGTATCAGGTTTAGCATACAAGTAAAAAATATAATCTTCTTTCCATTGAATAGAATTATAGGTATCTAAAATAAGACTATAATCTTTTTCTTTTAGGTTCAAACTCTTAGAATATATTAGAACACATATAGGTGTTCTGTCTAAAATGATTATTCTTCCATTATATTTTTCATCAAAATTTGTAATATTCTGATTACGTTTAATAAATTGTTGAAGAAAATGAAGTTCACTTCTAAATCCAATTTGCTTATTTGGTGATCCAAAAGGAAAGGGTGGTTTTTTTATATATCTTTCAGGAAAAAACTTAAATTTATTATTATCTTTAACATTTTTTTCTTTTTTAAAAAGATTGAATATAGTAGTTTTTCCAACACCATGAGCTCCTGCAATTGAGATGATAATATTATCTTTACTTCCTCTATTTCTATATATTTGTTTACCCAATCTTTTTTACTCCGAACAATAAGATTAAATCGTAATAATAAAACTATAGTTAAAATATAATAAATCTAGAGATTATTGATTTTTCTTATTATTAAAATTTTATATTTGGGGGGTAATTAGTTAGTTAAATTAAAGAAAGATTAGGATCAATGCAATAACATTATAACTAATATTAGCTATAATTGTATTATATATATTTCCATTTAAAGAATAAAGAAGTCCAAGCACTACAAATGATAGGAAATTTAGGAGAATAAAACTCACTCCTACCGGGAAAGAAAATAACAGCATTACAAGTGAATAAATTAGCGCAACCAAGAGGATCACATAAAATTCATTTTTAAATTTTTGTTTTAGTGTATTATGTAAGACACCTCTAAATACAATTTCTGAAAAGATTGTTCTGAAAAATATTGAAATAGTTAGCAGTATTATCCACAATAAGTCAGCATTTCTAATTAACAAGTTCTGATTTTCTATACTTGATTTAATATCAAAAAAGTCTAGGCCTGCATCTGAAATGAAGTTAATTAAAGAATCAGAAAAAAAACTTACCAATAATAAAACAAGACTACCCAAAATCCCGATTAGTACTGCTATGATTATTTTTTTTGAATCCGAAAAAAAACCCAATTTGTTAAAGCTATGCTTTTTTCTAAGAATATAATATATTGGATATATTCCAAATAATAGTTCAGGAATTTGACTCAATATAATTAGTTGAATACTCATTTCAAATGAAATGAAAGTAAAAATTAAAAAGAAAGCAATCACTAAAACATAGATACAGGTTCCGAAAACATTAATCCCTTCTCTTAAGTTCCAAGAGTCTTTCTTTAATAAGAACTTCTGTTCAGGTTCAAGCTTTTTACTTGTAAAAATTAACCCTGGTTTCTTTTGAATTGCTGCTTTTTTAACTTCAGATAATTTTTCTAATGTGGTGTTACATATTGGACATTGATCTAAAATAGTGGATGTAATCATAGAACCACAACCAGGGCATTTTCTTGAAAGTTCTACCTTTTCGAAGGTTGGTGGTTTCGGAATTTTTTTGCTTGGTTCAAGTTTAATAACTAATTTCCCACATTTAGGACAATAAATCTTTCCTTCTTCAATATCAGATCCACAATATACGCAATATTTGATCTTTCTCTTATTATCTTTTGACATAACTCTTATTTTAAATAAAATTCTTTTTCATAACTTTATTTTGCAAAATATATAAACTAAGAATTATATAATTTTTGTTTACAATTTAATATATTAAATAAATAGGTATACTGTTTGAATATATGCTAAAAAAAATCTTTAAAAAAAGAATTAATGAAATACACGAGAAAGTTAGGGATAAAAGAATTCTACTCGCTGATGATATGTCTAATTTCTTCGGATTAGAATCATTAGGAGTATGGAAAGTTCGTGGGAACGGTGTTTTATTACTAACAGAAGAACAACTAATCTTTGGAATGTGGAAACCTAAGAAAGAGTTAATAATCCCGATTAAATCTATTATTAAAATTACAAATCCAAAATCACATATGCATAGATCCGTATTTAGACCACTTTTAAAAGTAATATTTAATAATGAAATTGGAGAAATTGACTCTGCCGCGTGGTATGTACAACATTTAGATAAGTGGAATGAGGTTCTTAACAAGTTACTTTTAAAAAATAGATAAAATTCACGTATTTTTATGCTTATTAATATTTTTTAAATTCTTTTTCGTAATAGAACTTAATTCCATAAGTAAAAGTCCGTGATAATAAGAAATCGAATCATAATATACTTCTCCTAAATCTGCTTTACCAGCATATACTAATGCCATTTGAGCATTGAGTGCTGCTCTCATTAAAAGTTCAACTCCTTTATAAATTAAATTTGGAGACCAAGTTCCATTGAGTGGGTTAGACCACCATGTTGGACATGAATGAAGGCTTCTATCATAATACCACCTTCCTGTATTATAATAATTCTCAACCTCCCAATCTGTTGTTAAATCTAAATTATCTGCTAATTCCATTAGATTATTAAGGCTTTTGATTATTTTCCAGTAATATCTATGTATATTGTTATTAGGATGTTTCCATAATGGATAAGGAATACCCTCCTGAATATCTTCATAAGTGGTGCTCCAACTTGATTCACGAGGTATGATTTTTTTTTTACTTATTGGAAAATATTGATCCAATTCTGAAATTGATATCATTTTCATTGTCTCTTCAACCTGAATGAGATCTAATACTTTCTTTAAAAATGTTCTTTCATAATTTTTGATATGATGGCCAAAAGTCTCACCATCCATTGCTGTGATAACATATTTATTAATTACTTTTGCTGATTTTGCGTGGGGATTATTTTTTGGTTGAAAAATCTCTTTAATTGATTTGATGAATTCCTTTGCAGATATATCCTTAAAAGAGATTTTATTACTAAGAATGTCATCTCTAAAGAACAATTGAAGTCCATTAGGTGAGCAAAAAATTTGGTCATAAGGCCAGCCAACCGGGCAAGCTATTCCACTTAAAATTACCCATCTGTATCCTAACTGGCGAATAAATTTAGCTACCCCTCCCGATATAGCCATTTCTGGTGGAAAAAAACCTTTTCTATGCCAATGACCAAATTCTTTTCTGTTCACTTCTTCATTCATCTGAATCTGATGTTGTGCTTCTTTTTTTGGAATTAATGGAAGAATGGGATGAAATTTTGCTGTTCCTACAATCTCAACTTTATTCTCAGATACTAAATTTTTTAGTAGATCCATTGTATCTGATATTCCATATTCATAGAGTAATTCAATTAGAACTCCATTAATATTTAAGCAGAATTTTACATTTTCGTATTCTTCCAGTAATTTAAACACGGGTTTATAACACTCTTTATCAACTTTTTTCAAAATCTTAAGTTCTTGCGTTGGGGGTTGATAAATATGGAGTAAAGGAGCCCAATATGTTACCATCTAACTTAATAATCCTAACTTTAATTATATCTTTTTAATTACCAATATTATTAATTTAAAATTAGAATTATTCTAATAATATTTTTTGATAAAATCTTTACTGTGTCAATTAAAGTGAAAAAAAAATGAGTGAAATTAAATTTGGTAATCAACTATTTTTTTCCCATTCTTATGATTTTCTTCGGAAAAAGGTTACTACAGCCAATAAAGAGAATTGGGATTCAATATGGTTTCCTGATCATTTGACGGGTATGCCAGGCGTATTAATAGATGATTTTTTAAGTTTATGGCCAGTTTTTGGTTCATTTGCCGAATTGGCGAAGGGAAAATTATTTGGTTCAGCAGTAACAGACCCCCATAGAATTCATCCCGCTGTGCTAGCTCAAATAGCAACAACAATAAACCATATTTCTGGAGGAAAGTTTATACTTGGAATTGGTGCTGGAGAAGCAATGAATTTAAGAACTTATAATATAAACTATGATCATGCGCTCACTAAAATGAGAGAAACTATTGAATTAATAAAATTATTTTGGAGAAAGGGCAAACGAGTGACATATAAAGGTAAATTTTATGAGACCAAAAAAGCACTATTACTTCCTCAGCCAATATCAGAAATTCCAATTTGGGTTGCCGCTAATGGTCCAAAAACGTTACAAATGACCGCAGAGATTGCAGATGGTTGGTTACCGACGGGAATTACAATTGATTTCTATAAATCTGCCCGAGAAAAAATAGTTAATGTTTTAAATGAAAAAGGAAGGGATATTTCAAAATTTACTTTTGGAGCATTTTATTTTCTCTTCATGAATGATGATGAAGAGCAAATTAATGAAGTAGTAAAACGGTTAAAATATAGTCTTTTATTGCAACCAAGAGCAATAAAGGAAATAGGATTCTGGAAAGATGAATTTGATGATATATTTTTTGAGGCTACTGGATTTGGCTGTGAAGAAGTAAGTCCCCTCAAGGTTGATAGAGATGATTTACTCAAATTTGATTTAAAGAAATTAGAACCAATACTTGATAACATTCCTGATAAAGTTATCCGTGAGAATGGTATAATTGGAACAAAGGAGGAAATTATTAAAAAAATCAAGAATTATATTGAAACTGGTGCACAACATTTTGTTTTCACTATAGATAATGGTGCATCAAGTAAGAATGCTCCTTTTACCTATTGGGATGTATGCAAAATAATTAGTGAAGAAATAATCCCTTTATTCAAATAATAAATACATTTCTTAAATTTTATTATTTCTCAATGATTGTTTCTTTAATAGCTGTTCCAAAATGAGTTGCTCCAGGACCAATATGAACCAGAATTTCATCTCCAACTTTGAGATCTACAACAGATTTTGCATTTCCATCCGCATTTACTAAGCGAATAGTCTCTGCATTTTGACAAATACAACTTAAAGGTATCTTTTTCTCGCCTTTAGATACTTCTAATTCAAACCTAAGCATTGGACGTGTTTCAATTTTTACTCTTCCAACTGATACAACACGAGCTTCACCTTTAGTATTAACTACTAATACCTTATCACCGCCCTTTAATTCGCTCAAATAATTTGTCCTATAAATTTTCTCTGGATCGTCATTAGGGACTAAAATATAAGCAGAAACATCTCCCGCATTTACTCTAAAAGGTCGAGACGCAACAAATTGTGTTTCAAACACTTCTGCATGCACTAAAGCAAAGCCCATTGCAGTACTTCCAATGAGCATCCCTTCTCCGGGATGAAGAAGAGAGGTAGTATCTATACATACTCTTTCGCTCTCAGGAATACTTTGAATGCTTAGTATTTTTGCCCTAACTATTTCCACATTAAATCCTGCTTGTACAAGATTTTTCAAATCGACGATATCATTAGCATCCTTTGGTGTCATGAGAATCCCATCGACACCAATTTCTAAGGTTTTAAGCATTAATTCTGCCTCTTTAACATCCTCAACTGACGCAATCAAATCTGTTTCGTTCGAGTGCATTTCTGCTATTAAATTTTCAAATGGAATTATTTTCCAATCTTTAGCAGACACTATGATAAAATCCACTTGCCCTGTATTGGCAAGGTCTTTAATTTCAACTTCATCATCTTTTGATTTCAATTCTTTATAAAATCCAAGATTCTCTTCTGGAATTCCATCTCCGAGAACTTCATTCAGGATTGCTTTATCTGTATATATCCTATACTTAGGGGATAATTCTAAGTCTTTTGAGTATATATTTATACGCTCAATTTTTTCGAACTCAGAGTAGGTTTCTTTAGAAACCAAGAAATTTAGAATATCTTTATTAAATGCTTCTTGAACTAATTCTTTGAAATTTTCGGTCGTGGTTTCAAAATCTAATATTATTTTTTTCATGGTGCTTAAATATTGGTCTATGCTAAACTTTTTTGATAAGAATTATTTTATTATATTATAGCAAATATTATTAAATTTTTAAGTCAAAAAAATTATTTAATTCATAAATCAGATAATATTAAATTAAAGTTCTAAATGGAGTAATAATAAAATGGGTTTAAAAAAGAGACTCTTTCCACGTAAAAGTAAAGAAAAAGATGACTTAGTAGCAATGGCCAAAGGGCATATCCATAAATTAAATTTAATGAATAAAAATTATAGTAAACGTGCAGAAATCAGTAGAAAAAATGCAAAAATCGCTTTAAAACGAGGAGAAAAAGATCGAGCGAAAAATTATCTCATTCAATATAAAGCTTATCAAGCGAAAGTAGACCGTGCCACTAATATTAGGGGAAAAATCGAACGGCAAATTCAGGCAATAGAAGAGGGAATGCTCATATCTCAGACAGGTGATGTGATGGGGGGAATAAGGGATGAACTCGAATTTATTGCAACAAAAGCATCACCAGCGAAAGTTGCTGAAATTGCAGAAGATTCTGAAGCATATGTATCGGAAATTGAGGAAGCTGCAGAAATTTTAGCTGGCGATCCTGAAATTGATTTGGCAATTGATGTTACAGAGGAATTAAATCAACTAGAGACAGAAATGTTGTTGGATCAAGGCGGGGCAATGCCTCAAATTCCTTCAGACGAACTTCAATACATTCCAGAATATGATCTTGAAGAAGAAGAAGCTGAAGTTAAATCAAAAGAAAAATTAAAGGACGAAATTGATAAATTAAGAAAGGAATTGGAAGGCTAATTCTTTTTTGTATATATATTTTACTTTTTACAATTAACTTATATTAATTTTAAATTTGAGATCTATTATTTTAATTCCTTTAACGCAAGAACCATATTTTTTACTTTTTTGATTGCTATATCGTATCCGTCTTTTTCTCCAAAAGATCTTAACTCGAAAAAACCACAATCAGGTTTAATTATTAAATTTTCAAAACCATATTGATCAATTCCTTTTTTTATAAATTTTTTAAGAAATTCGATATCCTCAATGTATTCGCTAATTTGTTTATATTCAATTGGCACACATTTAGATTCAACAACACCCATAGCTAATTTTTTATCAGTATCTTGGAAATGCTTTTTTTCGAAAATATTGAAATTTTCTTCATTTGTTCTAAACTCGTGATCTAGTATGTTCACTTCTGTATTCAATAATATATCTCGCAATTTTGGACTAATTTTACCACACACATGAATAGATGACAAGGATTTTATTCCAGATATCGCTTTATTTATAGTTTTAATGTAAAAATCTTCTTTATGGAATAAAGGCTTCTTTCCTATTAAAAGCCCTAAAATAGGCTCATCCATCGAAATTAGATTTATCCCCATATCATTATAAGCAGCTCCGATTTGTTTCATTATTTCTGCGAACTTATCAATAATCCAATCTACCATAACTGCTCTCGGTTCTTTAAAAATAAAACGTGAAAATCCTTTTGTAAGTTCCTCTTTCAAAATAATTTCAAATGTCAAAGTAAATGGTCCAGTTAAACATGCTTTGGTTCCTTTAATTAAATCATTTAAATGAGGATGTTCTTTCAAAAATTTGATCATGAATTCTCCATATTCTGTTGCCACGTTGTATTTAGGAATCTCGAAATCTCCAAATAAATAAAATTTTTTATAAATCTCTTTTAATTGGGTAATTATTTCTGCTAAAGGAGATAAAAATTGACTAATCATTGAAACTAATTGAGGATAACATGGATAATCAATTCCTATATCTATTATATCGTTGAAAACCTTATACATATTTTCATTAGTATTATTTAAGGGCCAACTACCGACAACTGTAGTAAATAATCCATCGACCTTATCCATAAGGTGTAGAATAGTAATAAAAATATAAATATAGGATAGATAAAATATGCAGATAACGCATAAAATTTATAAATAATATTTTATGTATAAAATCGTTTTTTATCAAAATTTCTGCTATTTTTCCTTATGTCTTCAACCTCCTGCAAACTTTCTTGTAACTCTTGGATTTTTTTATCAATTAAATAAATTTCTTTTTGTAGATTCTTAAATGTTTTAAAATAATCAACTTCAGAAATAATTCCCTGATCGAATTTAGCATCAAGCTTTTTTAATGTTTCTTTTAGACTGTATCTCTCTTTGTCCAATTCGAGCATTTTTTTATGTTTTTCTTTATCTATTTTAAAAAGCTTTCGTTTATACCTATAAGAATTATGTGGTGAAATATATTCCGAATCGAATAAATCAGAAAGGTGATTTCTGTTATAATCTTCGAATGTCGCTTCGTTATTTAAAGAATAATCGTTTTCATTGTATCTATTATTATTTATATTATTTATTGGGTTAGAGATGTAGGGATTTAAGTTATTAAGTAGTTCATTATCCAAATTAATTCTTTGAGGATTGTAATTTTGAAAGCGATTTGGATTATAGAAATTTTGTAAAAAGAAGGAGTTTTTATCATAAGGGGGTATTTGAGAATTGCCGATAAATTGAGTTGGTTGAATATGAGGTTGGAGATAAGGTGAATTATTTATTTTATGAAAAAAATTTGAGTTTCCTGGAAAATTGAGCCAAGGTTGAGCCCTATTTTGGGGATGAATAAATTGAGATGATTCTCGAGATAAAAAATTGGGTATTTGATTGGGTTGAACATTAAAAGGATTAGCCAAATCTTTATTATAACTGTGTATGTTTTCAAAACTTTTATTATATTGGCACTTTATACTAAAAAATGAGTTAATGCTTTCTTCAATAAAGTTTGTTAATTCATTCAAATCAACATCAATTTGTTGAAGTTTTTTTGCGGTTTTTAAATCATATATCGTAGTTTCGTCAAAGGATCTTGCCAGAAGAATGTATTCAATTACTCTTGAAACAGATTTAGGAGGTAATGTAAATTCATATTTTCCATAGGTAAATTCAATATAGAGTTTTTTGAAAACCTTGCCTTTTTCTCTTATTTTTGTTAAATCTTGGACAGGTGCTTTAAAAATTAATTCTTTTTTCTTTTTAACTACACCATGTTCATGAACAAAAGATAGATCAAAATTAGTAATAAATAAAATCCCTTTATCTTTCTTGAATTTTTCTTGGGTATTCAATCCATTGGTTAATTTAGCAAAAATAGCATATACAGGTTTTTCACCTTCCGCAAGCCTTAGTAATTTCTTGTAAGCACTAAAATAATAACTAATCTTAGCAATAAATTGTAGGTTTTTTTCAAAGGTTTCGAAACTATCATTGAATGTTTGGATATTATTTGTTATAAACTCATCAATAGCATTATAACTCCGCAATAAATTTTCAAAGATTCCTTCTATGATTGTTATATTTGAATTTGGTTGAGTGTAGGTATCAAAAAAATACTCTTTATTTTGATTTAATTGATGAAAATGAAGATTAACTTTTTCAAATAAAGTATTCTGGATATAGAGAAATAATTTAAAAAGAGCTAATAAATCCGATTCCATATTGGGAAAATGATAACATTTATTGGGAGGTTCTCTTACTTCCTTGATTTTTGATTGGAATACATATAATTTATCAAGAATGTCTTTTAAAGGCTCTGTAAATAATCGTGAATTTTTTATTAAATCTAAAAATCTCTTTTCAAGTTCTTCTTTTTTCTCGTATATGTTAATAATTTGATGGGAGCTACACTTTGGGCATGCTGATAAACGTTGATTAATTTTTATTATATTCTCATTTCCACAATCATTACATACTTTCTTTTTTTCAGAGTCCAAAGTTTTAATATTTTTTGATTTACAATCTTGACAAATAAAAAAATCAACTTTTTTCTCATGCAAACAGTCAGAACAACAACTAGCGCCACACTCTTCACAATAATAAGCTAACTTAACATATCTGTGACAAAAACGACAAACCTGATCTGACATTTTTAAATTATTAACCCAACCAAATAATATAAGAAATCTTTAAAATCGCTTTTTCAAAAGAATAAGAAATTCTTTTCCTATTATATCATTATATTATACATGTATCATGTAATATCCAGATATAATTGAGAAGAAATATCAGCTTTATATGGAAAATTATTTAACAATTTTTATTTTTTTGCCGAGTGCTTGACCTGGAACTCCAGCTTTCTTAAAGTGGGCTCTGACAGCACCGTTATTTCCATGTGCTCGAGTTATTACTCCTTTTAATTCCTTACCTGTAGGAGTATTCCAAGAAACTGTTCTCCCAATAAGTTTATTAGCATCTTTTCTTGTCTTAATATTTGGGAAAACTAAGATACATTGTTTTTGATGTACAGTATGACGCCCGCGTCTATAATTCGAAATTACTCCTTCCATGCCTAGTATCTCTAATTTATTTAGCGACATCTTAAATCAATAATTTATAATCTATATTCTACTCTTAAATTAATGGAAGAAATATTCCAATACTATTAAGTTTTTTCAAATAATTTCTCAAGGCATTAAGGAATAAAATTTTTGAACTTAATTGAGTAACTCGTAAGATTGATTCCATGATTCTAAATTTAGTAATTTTATTTTTTCTATGAACTTTTCTTCAGAAATTTTATCCTCCTTAACTATCAAATCATTAACTTTCCTGATAATGGAATTTTCCAAGTTTTCAAGTTCAATTTTCTTGTTTACGGGTTTGGACATTGTATGCTTACACCAAAACCAATCGTGATTAATCATAGTATATGGTCCTGAGTTATAATATTTTTGACCCTGAATAGGAAAAGCATAAGGTTTATAAATGCTAACACACGGAAGTGTCGTTCCCGTGAACCAATGAATTGATTTTTTTCCCTTCCTTAAATGAGAAACTTGAGAGCCAGTTGATTCAATACCTCCATGCATGCAAATTCCAGCTTGGTGCTCTCTTAAAAATTCCATCATCAATTTTGGGGAAATTTTCCCTTTGTTATTATTCAATAATATAGTAGATTTTCCCTCTCTTGAGTAAGGTGAAGGTTTAGGAGAAATAGGCTCTCCAGAAAAAGTTACCGCAAAATCGAATTCATCATCATCTTTACAATAATTTTTATCGATAGCATGTTGGATAATTCCATTTTTTCGAAGGTCTCCTTTACCTCTAATAGTAATACCATTTGAAATTGATCTTACATCCTTAATTTTTTCAACAATCCACCATTTATCAGCAGTTTCTAAGACATAAGCTTCCTTATAATCTGCAATTATAAAGGAATTATGGTACATCCAACTCGGATCATCATATGCACAACCTCCTCCTTGTCCAAATTTTTCTAATAGAGATATAATTACATCCAATGCATCTTTTGCTGTTTTTCCTCTCTCAAGTCCTAACCTTAATAGATCCATACCTAAAAGACCAGTATTCCTTAGTGCTTCAAGAGTATATACTGCCTCATTTCCAATTACAACTCCATATTCATTAGCACCCATTTCTGCACCCCACATCCACCATGGTTGACTTAAAATAACTGCTGCTGTCTCAGAAACTTGTGGTATCGAAATATAAGTACATTTTACTTCTTCTCCTCTTGAAAAATTAGACCTCGGGGAATAAGTTATTAATTGAACTTCATTCCAAGGGCGATCTGAATTCTTACCAAAAATTACACTTCCATCATGAGTGGAATTGCCAAGTGCTACTAATGTATCACACATAAGATATACTCATTCCTTTTGATTATTTTAGATAATTCAAAGCGGTTAAAGCATAGATTTTGGTAACATTTATTACATCATCAATGTAAACAAACTCATCTTGAGCGTGATGATTATTCTCCCCTCTAATAGGTCCGATCAAAATAGTTTCAATTCCATTCTCTTGAAATATTTGAGCATCAGATGTAGGTATAAAAGTCTTAAAATCTCTTTCTTCATTAAAGACAGTTTTGAATGCTTTTTTTACTACATTCGCAAAAGTAGATTTAGTATTTAATATCATTGGGTTAATTAAAAGTCCTATTTGGGCAGTTATATTTAAGTTGGGATCCTCCTTTTTAAGGTCCTCTACAAAATTTAAGATTCTCGTTTTAATACCCTCCAAATCCATTTCTGGAATGACAGTAATTAAGCATTGCAAAATACAATTATCTGGAGTTGAAGATACTGAATTACCTCCACTTATTTTTGTAAAAGTTACTGAACTTATTTTAGATGGAAGATCAGGAGGTACTGGATATTTGGTTTCTATTTTTTTGAATTCTTCTTGTAATTCCATTAAAAAATTCATAATTGTTAACATCTTGCCAATAGCATTTATTCCTGAGTATTTATTACGATTAGGTGGAGGTAAATCTGGATAAGCTTGTGCATTACGACGTATTCCTCTAATAATAAAACTGATTTGCAACGTTCCACCTAGATAAGCAAATGGATAATCAGAGCAAACATCACCTAACAAACAAGCATCTCCAGTAATAACTTTATCCTTTACGAGATATTCTGTACCAAGTAAACCACCGACTTCTTCATTAATTACAACAGTTATAATTAATTTTCCATTCAAATCTATTCCTAGATCTATTAGAGCTTTAGTAGCGAAAATCTCTGCTGCTACACATGCCTTATCATCAGCAGCACCACGACCATATATTTTATTCCCAACAATTTCTCCTCCATGAGGATCCATAGTCCAGCCATCATAAGTGGGAACTGTATCAAGATGGGCATTAAATATTAGAGATAGGCCATTTTCATTTCCTATTTCCCCAATAACATTCTTTTTCTTAACTTTTGTATTTATATCAAAATCTTTCATTTTTGATTCAACAATTTTAGATATTTCTTTATATTTCCCTGGGGGTACTTCAGAGGGTATTCGAATCAAATCTTGGAGAAACTGGATTATTTCATCTTTCATACTATCTATTTTATCGATAATTGCTTTTTCCATATTATCCATTATTTTCACTGATAATTTTTTTGGGAATTTTAATAAAAGTGAAAATGAAATTTTTAATTTAAACTATAGTTTGAAGAAAATAAAAAGATTAAATGCCAGAATTTATAAAAATAAAAAAATAGATAAAATTGTAATTATACGAGGGCTATAGCATCAATCTCAACTAATCCATATGGAAGTGGACAGGTCGCTTCTATGGTAGTTCTTGCGGGAAATTTTTCAATTACACCATTTTGTTCGAAAAATTCTTTATAAGCTTGATTCATCTCTTTGAAATCAGACATGTTTTTTAAAAAAACACTCACTTTTACAATGTTTGAAACATTAGCTCCTGCCGCTTTTAAAATATTTTTTATTTTTTCGAATGCTGATAAAGTTTGTTCCTTTATATCCTGTGCCTCTGGAGTAGTAACTTGTCCTGATATAAAAAGTAGATTTACAGCTTTTATACCTAAACTATACGGTCCTGCTTTTGGAGATCCAGTATCAATTTCTTCAATATTTACCATTTCATTTATCACCTATATAATTTTTAATTAATTCATATTGATTTATTACCAATTAGCATTATTACATAGTTATAAAATTTATTTATAGTTGTATATGATTCAAACAAATCCAATTTTAATTAAGTTTTAATAAAATTCTTTTTTTAACGAATTAAAACTTAGTATTTAAAAAATTATACTGAACATTTGGATTTAAGACTACTAAAAGCATTCTATAAAAATTGAAACATTTTGAAAGGTACCAAAGATAATATTTGGATATTTACCTTCGAATATGCGGGGATTGTGAAAGTAGGCGGTCTTGGAGAAGTACCCGCAAATCAAGCTAAACATCTAGCTAAAGATTATGAAATCACAGTTTTTATTCCATCACATGGTCAAATGCAAGAGCTTGAAAAAACTATTAAATGGGAAAAGCAACCATTTAATTGTGTTGGACAAATAAATCCTTCACAGCTAGGGATAAACGAACCAGAAACTACCTATAATATTTCGTTTTACAAATCGAAAATCAATGATGTAAATATTATTTTATTGCATGGTGAAAATCCATTTACTAGCAAAATATTAGATGATAAGATCGTCTATAATCCTGATACACTTAGTGGAAAGATTTGCCTTTTTAGCATAGGAATGCGTTGTTATATTGATTTTTTAATTGATACCCGTATAGAAAATTTACCAGATATAATTCATATCCATGATTATCACGCGGTTATCCCTTTTATTGGAATTAAACAAATATTAGCTAAAAATGGGTTAGATGTATCTTCTATAATTACTATCCATTTACTAACTTGGCCAAGATATACAATTGATTTTTATAGGACATGTGGAATAGATGAGACACCCATTACCATACATTTAAAAGAAGGTCTTAAACCATTAACCCTATTTGAATTTTTCTCTATATGTGAAAAAATAAGTGGAAGTTATCAACCACCTTCAGTGGAGCAAATAGGGGCGTTTATTAGTGATTTAGTGACAACGGTAAGTCAGTCTTATTTAAAATCAGATATAATTCCAAATTGCGGCAAAGAATTAATTGAATTCAAATCTAATTTTGTCTGGGATGGGTGTGATTGGGATTATGACGAGATTTTTCAACAAGTATTAAAAAATCATGAACATGAAATAAGAGAAACCTTAGATATATCCCATGAGAATGATCTAACGCTATCAGACATGAAGAAATATTTGTTAACTCATAAGTTATCCCATTTAGACAGAAGTCCTTTAATTCAATCTGAAAAAGTTTTGAAATTAATTAATGAAATTTCAAACGGAAATGAATTTGTTAGAAACGGATATATTAAGGCTTTCAACGAATCAGGTCCATTAGTAATAACAACTGGAAGGATATCACCCCAGAAAGGATTTGAAACAGTTTTTGAAGCCATTCCTATGGTATTGAAAGTTATTTCTGATGCCAAATTCTTATTTCTTATATTACCTACTGATTATAGTTTAAACGAAATTAGGAGTTATGCTCAATATGTTAAGAAGTATCCTAATAACATAAGAATTATTTTTGGAGTAGCTACAGATATTTTTCATCTCGCTCATATTTCTTCTGATGCTTATTGTGCTTTATCTAGATGGGAACCATTTGGTATTATTGCTTTAGAAGCAATGTCTACAAAACTGCCAGTAATCGCAACAAGAGTCGGAGGGTTTCAAGAATCTATTATAGATATTAGAA
>JBHLMQ010000063.1:0-8544 GCA_048938005.1 Promethearchaeota archaeon
ATAAAACGATTAGCAATGAAAATTTCATACGAGCATGATGAATTACTTAGACAAACTAAAATGTGGGAGAATTTAAAAACTTCAGAACTTTCTCTATCTGAACGTTTGGAGCTTACTGGTTTGAACGAGCAAATGGAACATATGGTAAAAAGACGAATGATTGAAGTTCCAGAAATATCAAAAGAAGATCCTGTTATGATATTAATCTTAACGGAGGGTGGTAATCTTTTATTCTCTAAAAAATTTGTGGAAGATTTTTCTTTTGAGGATGATATTTTAGGAGGTTTTCTAACCACCATAAATTATATTATTAGTGAGGTATTTTCTGAAGGGCTTGATAGGGCAGTTTTTGGGCCATATACGCTTCTTATGATGCCCCTTCAACCATTTTTAATATGCTATATCTTTAAAGGGGCGTCATATTATGCTTACAATAAGATTAAAAATTTTCTTGATTCCATTAAGAATGATAATGTTATTTGGCAATCTTTACAGAAATTTTTCCAAAAGAGTAAATCAATTCAAATAAACGATATTCCCTCGCTTGAATCCCTCATAACAGAGATTTTTACCAAGAGTAATCTGGTCCAATAGAATATTAAATTAGTAAAATTGAAAGTTAAAATCCGTAATCCATTACATTATATTTAAAACATTAATTAGCTTATTATATTCATAGGTCTATAATCCAAATCAAATAAGTACATGTCTCATCCAGAACTAAATCAACTAACATTGGCAGAAGAGCTTTTTGATACTGGCAAGCTTGATGAAGCTCTTGAAATACTAAATGATGAAAGCCATTTCGAGGGGCTTAGTCTTCAGCAAAAAAGTCATTTTCAGTTTCTTAAGGGATTAATTCTCTTTTATCTTAATAAAGGGGAAGATCTTGTTAGTTTAGGCGAAACAATTTATAAAGAAGGTCAAAAATGTAATGATAACCTCCAATCTTTTGATGGATTATTTTTTATTATTACTGGATTAGTTATAGCTGGTAAATTTGAGGAAGCGTTCAAACTTTTTGAAAAAGCTCAGTCAGCATTAAAGCTTATTTCAAATTTATCTAAAGAAATTATAACTCAAAGAGAAGCTCGTCTAAGTGTAGTAAAAGCCTTTGCTGGATTGCATGGTGGTAAAGTAGATTTGATTGAGAAGTCTTTAGGGTGGATCTTAGATTCACAAGAAAAATTCGATAAATCATTCGAAATCGTCTGGGCTAATCTGATAATGGCGAGTTATTTAATTCGAGTAAAATCTAATTTTGATCTTTCTATAGAACACATTGAAAAAGCACTATCAATCGCAATGAAAATTAAATTTAATCATTACTGGATTGCTACGTGTCAAATTTATTTTGGGGGATATTATATGTTTATTGGCGAAATGGATAAAAGCTTGGAATATAACTTAAAGGGTTTAGAATTATTTAAAAAGATAAAGAGTAGTTTTAATATTGCCATTCTATTAAACAATATAGGGAATTTATATGATGAAATGGGTGAATATCAACTTGCTGTGGAACATTTAGAGGAGAGTATAAATCTTTTAGAGCAGATTCCTCAAGGTTTTTTTTCTATTCAAGGCGCTATTGAAGGTTTAATAGCCTTAGCCGTTGAACATGGAGATAACGAACGTGCTCAAAAATACTTTCGCCGCTTGGAAAATATGTATAACCAGAAAAAAAATGAAAGAATTGAATTTGGATACAAATTCATTAAAGCTCTAATTTTAAAAACAAGTCCTCGAATCCGAGATAAAGCAAAAGCTGAAGAACTATTCAAAAAACTTATAGAAACGGATACTATATTTTTTGAAGCTATTATAGAAGCTCATATCCATCTTTGTGACATACTTCTCACGGAATATCGTATAGAGAATAATATTGAGGTACTTAATGAACTTAATTATTATATTTCCAGACTATTGGATATTGCTGAAAAGCAGCATTCATATCTAGTTTTTTGTGAAACCTTCATACTTCAGGCTAAATTAGCTTTATTAAATTTTGATATAAAATCGGCTCGACTGTTTTTGACTAAAGCACAAAAGATTGCAGAGTCCTATAGCATGAAACGCTTAGCAATGAAAATTTCCATTGAACATGATGAATTACTCAGAAAAACCAAAATGTGGGAGAATTTGAAAATTTCTGAAGTTTCCTTATCTGAACGTTTGGAGCTTACTGGTTTGAACGAGCAAATGGAAAATATGGTAAAAAGACGAATGATTGAAGTTCCAGAAATATCAAAAGAAGACCCCGTTATGCTATTAATCTTAACGGAGGGTGGTAATCTTTTATTCTCTAAAAAATTTGTGGAAGACTTTTCTTTTGAAGATGATATTTTGGGAGGTTTCCTAACCACCATAAATTATATTATTAGTGAGGTATTTTCAGAAGGGCTTGATAGGGCAATTTTTGGACAATACACTCTTCTTATGATGCCCCTTCAACCATTTCTGGTATGTTATATCTTTAAAGGAGCGTCATATTATGCTTATAATAAGATTAAAAATTTTCTTGATTCTATACACAATGATAATGTTATTTGGCACTCTTTACAGAAATTTTACCAAAAGAGTAAATCTATTCAAATAGACGATATTCCATCTCTAGAATCCCTCATAACAGAGATTTTTGCCAAGAAAAATATTTAGGAGAAAATTATCATTCAATCACTCCAGCTCACAAAAATTTTATATTAATATAAATCTGATCTTACATTAGAAAAAAATTATAAATTAATTATAATATAGAAATCTAATGAAGAATTCTGAGGAATTTCGATTTAAGATAGTAGTCGTTGGAGATGGAGCTGTAGGTAAAACATCCTTAATTAAAAAATACACGAAAGGAACATTTGAAAAGGATTATGTTAAAACTATTGGTGCTCAGCTTTCAAAATATAATAAAGAAATTAATGGAGACATGGTTAGATTAATATTCTGGGATATAGCAGGTCAAGATGATTTCAATTTTTTACATCACTTATTTTATAAAGAGAGTAAAGCAGCGATTATCGTATATAGTCTTGAAGAAAATGAGCTTGGTCGAGATAGCTTTACACATATAAAGAATTGGTATGAAGTATTAGAAGAACATTGCGGAAATATTCCCGTGGTTTTGTTCGCTAATAAAGTTGATTTAGTGGATGAAAAAAATTTAAACATATCAAAAATCCAAAAACTTGTTAATGAACATAATTTTTTGAAATATAACATTACATCTGCCAAAACAGGACATGGAGTTATTGAAGCATTTAATACTATCATAGAGCATTTATATTTTAAATTTAAAACCTTTTAAGAGTTGTTATGAACACTAAAGAATTTATAAACCAATTGAATGAAGTTCAAAAATTAATGAATTTAGAAGAATACAAAGAAGCAATAATGCTCCTTGACAAATTAAAAGAAATTGAAAAAAATAGCAATTTGAATTATGATATCACTCATAAATTATACCAATTAGATTCAAATTCTCATTCACTCTATAATCAACAAATAATTCTTAAGAATATTAATAGCCTTTCAAATAGACGTGAATCGATCAGTTTTCAAGAATTAAATCGAATATTAGAAGAAAGTAATGAGTTAAAACTTAGTAACGACATTTTAAGAAGAGAGATTGAAATTTTGATTTTGAGAAATCTCTTATTCTGCAAAATTGAGGGAGATTCAATAATTTTTTAATTATCTAGGAAAACTAATCCGCTCTATAAATGCTAATATTGGTGTTTTTTGTCCTATTTTTTTAGAAAAATACTTGGCTTTTTTAAATTTAATTTTAAATTAACAAATAAAAGGTTAGATGAGTTATATTTGATTGTTGACCATTGTGATAAAACAATAAGCATAAAAATAGTTTATTTCGGACCTGCTTTAAGTGGAAAGACAACCTCAATTAAGGCTCTTTTTTCTCATTTTGGAAAAGAAGAAAAAGTGTATAGTATTGAAAGTACCGTAAATAGGACCTTATTTTTTGATTATGGAACAGTCACGTTTCAAAACCAAGAATGGATTCTTAAAATCCATATTTATACTACCACAGGACAAGATTTTTATTTTGTTACGCGGCCCATCACCTTAAGGGCTGTCGATGGAGTAATATTCGTCATTGATTCTCACCGGGATGTTTATGACCGAAATCTGATTTCCTGGAATGAATTATTAGCTTATTTTAATGATTCCATAGATGATCTTCCCATTATTATTGCTTTTAATAAACAAGATTTAACAAACAAATTTAATTCAATAGAGTTTTTAAAAAGAATTGGATTTCACAAGTTTAAGAATATTGATTCACGTTATACAATTGCATTAAGCGGAGAAGGAATTTTAGATTGTTTTGAAGACATTCTAAGATTAGTTTTAAAAAAATATTATAATAATAAATTGGTTACTGCTGTAAATTAAAATAATTCAAGTGAGATAATTTTAAAGTTTTTTGTTTATTTAATTAAATTTACTTGTTCTCTTATAGAAAACAACAATTTTTTTCCAAAAAAATATAAATCCGTATTTTTTACGTTTTTCTCGGTATGGAAATATTGAGGCTACGCAGGAAATTATTTCTAGAACCCCTAACAGCTTTTCAGCTTGGATTATTTCTCCTATAAATTATTCTTTCATTATAGGAGCCCCTATCCAATCCATTACAGATTTATATTCACTTCCTCTTGGTGCCTCTACCAGCTGTATCTTCCCCTTTCCTTATTGGCAGGATAAAGCTACCTGCGGGATACATCGAGTTTACCATATTCTGCATGTTTAACTTTAAATAACTCCGTTAGGTACTCGATATTCCCCAGCTGAACAATAAATGGAAAAAAAGCACGATTTCAGTACTGTTTACTACCAGCTTGCCATTTTGGCAGGATTTTTCACCGCAATATTTCACTTGAGAAATATTGACAATTATGGAAATATTTAAATATAATGTGATTTAAATTATACAGCAATGTAATAAAAGATATTTGACAAAAGTGTAATGGTTAATAAAAAAGTTCTGGCAATCTTTTTAGCATCATTTATTATCATAAGTTCAATTATTGTCGTTTTTATATTATTAATCCCCTCACCTTCAGAAAAGATTGATACAACACTCCCAACAGTGGAAATAAACAGTCCCACAAACACCACCTATGATACAGCTACGCAATTACTTAATGTCTCGGCATCGGATAACATCGCAGTCGATACCATCTGGTACAACTGGAACGGTGCAAACGTGACTTACACCTCTGCACATTTCATCACCTTCAATGAAGGATTGAACACCATATATGCTTGGGCCAACGATTCGACGGGAAACACAGGAACAACTTCAGTCACATTTACCATTGATACAACACCCCCAACAGTGGAAATAAACAGTCCCATGAACACCACTTATGATACAGCTACGCAATTACTGAATATCTCTGCATCGGATAACATCGCAGTTGATACTATCTGGTATAACTGGTACGGTACGAACGAGACTTACACCTCCGCACATTCCATCAACTTCAATGAAGGATTGAACACCATATATGCTTGGGCAAACGATTCGATGGGAAATACAGGAACAACTTCAGTTACATTTTTCATTAATTTAACATTTATCTCAGTATGGAACACAAAACCGACAAGCCCAGGTTCCAGCAATGGCACTCAAATTAAATTTCCATTGGAATCGGGTGGAACTTATAATTTTTCAGTTAATTGGGGCGATGGAAATTACGATAATATTACGAGCTGGAATCAAGAAGAAGTAACTCATACGTATGCTTCAGCAGGTGTTTACACCATTATAATAAATGGTACATTGATTGGTTGGAGGTTTAATGCTGGGGGAGATAGATTAAAGTTACTTGAAATTAAAAAATGGGGTGCTTTAAGATTAGGAAATTCAGGAAGTTATTTCAAGGAGTGTGTTAATTTAAATCTTACTGCTTCTGATAATTTGGATTTAACAGGAACAACTACACTACATGAAGCTTTTAGTGGTTGCATTAATCTTGGTGATACCGGAAATATGAATAGTTGGGATGTCTCCAGCGTTACATCCATGGATAGTATGTTTAGGACTGGTTCAGCTTCTTCTTTCAACCAACCCATTGGAAACTGGGACGTTTCCAGCGTTACAACCATGGAGAGTATGTTCTTTTTTGCTTCTTCTTTCAACCAACCTATCGGCAACTGGGACGTTTCCAGCGTTACAGATATGTACGGTATGTTCGAATATGCTTCTTCTTTCAACCAATCTATTGGAAACTGGGATGTCTCCAGCGTTATAAACATGGATAATATGTTTAGAGATATTTCTTCTTTTAACCAAGATATCGGCAACTGGAACGTGTCCAGCGTTATAAACATGGATAATATGTTTAGAGGTGCTTCTTCTTTCAACCAAGATATCGGCAACTGGGACGTGTCCAGCGTTATGACCATGAATGGTATGTTTAGAGGTGCTTCTTCTTTCAACCAAGATATCGGCAACTGGAACGTGTCCAGCGTTATAGGTATGGTATATATGTTCTCTGATGCTGTTTCATTTAACCAAGATATCGACAAATGGGACGTTTCCAGCGTTATGACCATGGATAGTATGTTTAGGGGTGCTTCTTCTTTCAATAAACCTATTGGAAACTGGGATGTCTCCAGCGTTACAGACATGAAATGTATGTTCTATAATGCTTATTCTTTTAACCAAGATATCGGCAACTGGAACGTGTCCAGCGTTACAACCATGTTCCGTATGTTCTATGGTGCTTCTTCTTTCAACCGACCTATTGGAAACTGGGACGTTTCCAGTGTTACAGATATGTACGGTATGTTCGAATATGCTTCTTCTTTCAACCAACCTATCGGCAACTGGCACGTTTCCAGCGTTACAACCATGGAAGCTATGTTCTATAGTGCTTCTTCTTTTAACCAACCTATTGGAAACTGGGACGTTTCCAAGGTTAAAGACATGGATTATATGTTTAGGGATGCTTCTTCTTTCAACCAACCTATTGGAAACTGGGACGTTTCCAGCGTTTTAACTATGTATGGTATGTTTAGGGGTGCTTCTTCTTTCAACCAACCTATTGGAAACTGGGACGTTTCCAGCGTTATGACCATGTACACTATGTTCTATGGTGCTTCTTCTTTCAATAAACCTATTGGAAACTGGGACGTTTCCAGCGTTTATACCATGGAAGCTATGTTCTATGGTGCTTCTTCTTTCAACCAACCTATTGGAAACTGGGACGTTTCGGGCGTTTTAGACATGAGATATATGTTCTATAATGCTGTTTCATTTAACCAAGATCTCGGCAACTGGGACGTTTCCAGCGTTACAGACATGGATTATATGTTTACTTATGATACATTATCTACACCGAATTATGATAGTTTGTTAATCGGATGGTCGCAATTGACTTTGCACATTGGTATAATCTTTGACGCAGGTACTTCGCAATATAGCTCAAGCGCCGTTGCTGCAAGAAACTATATCATAAGTACTTTTGGTTGGATTATTTATGATGGTGGACCAGTATAATCTTTATTCATACAATCTTTTCTTTAAAAATAAGGATTAATAACTTTTTTAAGATTTCTGTATGTGTTTTTAGTTCAATTAAAGGATTTATCCTGGGAGAACCTATCTATTTTAAAAAATAGTTAGTAGAAGAACAATATAAAGAATTTGAGGAAAAAATTCTTGGATTTCATAAATTTAGAAACATAAATTCACGTTATACAATTGCATTAAGCGGAGAAGGAACTTTAGATTGTTTTGAAGATATTCTAAGATTAGTTTTAAAAAAATATTATGATAATAAATTGGTTGCTACTGTGAATTAAAAACTCTTACTATAAATATTTTTAAAAGAAGGTTGCTTCTGATACAGGTGATTGAATTCTAATACTTTGTTGACTATTATCTTCTAGAATTGAAATTAATGCTGTGACGTTTTGTTTTGTTTCATAAACAATCTCTTTTTCTTCGCCTTTTTTCCATATATTAAATCCTGTTAAACTTGGAGCAGTTTCGAAAAGGCCTTCTTGTAAACCTGTGATTTTCACTGAGACTCCGTGGAGATTTTCTTTTGAAATATTTTTAATTCTTAATATATATTTTTCAATATCAGAATCAATTGAAATTACTTTATAGATTTTTTGAAATTTTGAAATTCCATCAAATAAAGATGATGCCGCAGCAGTTCCTTCTGAGAATAAATCTACACCAACTTTTTCTTCAGAGATTGGACCTTTTGAAATTGTTATAGGAATCTCAAACTTAACAGGCTCCAAACCATACTCTGGTTTTTTCTTTCCAATGAATAATAAGCTCCACTTCGTATATGCTCCATACCTAAATCCAAATTGTTCTTTCTCGGAAGGTGACCATAAATAATTATGGCTTGGTTCAGCAACTTCAGGGACCTTTAGAAGTAAAAAATCTTTCTCGAAATTTTGAGTTCGAACATCACCAGCAATAGCTGGAGGTAATTCTTCAACTTTACGGCAATTTTGACCATATGCTTCACAAAAGCAAACCATATTTGAATTTTG
>JBHLMQ010000063.1:8644-16365 GCA_048938005.1 Promethearchaeota archaeon
ATAGCTGGAGGTAATTCTTCAACTTTACGGCAATTTTGACCATATGCTTCACAAAAGCAAACCATATTTGAATTTTGAAGTAATCTTACTTCGATTTGTTTAAGTTCATCTGATGTATAACCGATTTTTATGGTTTCACCTGGTTTGAATACATCTTTAGTTAAAAGAACATTTAGTCCAGAAATTGAAAATGATATTGGTTTTGGTGTTTTGGCTTGAAGTCCAGAATCTTTTGCTATTATTTCAATATCATGAGTTTTGTTGATAAGTATATCCTCTTCAGGATTGATTGGATTTGGTTGTCTTAGAATTAATTTTAAGGAATAATTTAGATTTCTGTTTTTTATCGTTGGAACTACATTGCTCTTGATAAGGAGAGATTTCTCACGAATATATTCTCCAGCCTCAAAATGTCCTTTTGAAAAAATTTCTTCTTTTGAAACTTGGACTTCCTTAAGACATGGCGGATTAGTTATTAATCTAATCCCGCTCCAAAAAATATCTGCCTCTTCTTCAAAATTGAATTTAGCTTGGACATTAAGTTTATTTCCAATAAAAACAGAGCCTCCACTTAAGTCACGTAACTCTAATTTTACCAAGTCCAAACAGATTGATGATGTTTATTCTATTAATTTTATAAAAAGATAGAATTTTATAAAAACTTTTTATTATTAAGTTAGAAATATGGAAATAGCCAATCTCGTTTTTAATTTATTCATGTTTATTCATGAATGTCAATTTTTTTGTGTACAATAAGAATCTAAATAGTAAATAATTTGAATCACTTTTAATTATACTAATTAAGAATAACCATCATATTGATTTAGAGCAATGAAAGTTAATCTTGAAGGTAAAATTAAAGCGATTCTTTTTGATTTAGATGGTACATTATTAGATGTTGATTTAGATAAATTTGTTCCTCAATACCTAAATTTATTAGCTCAGAGTGTAGCCCATATAATTCCACCTAAAAAATTCATATCCAAAATTCTAGAAGCTTCAAAAGCAGTAGAAGAAAATAATGGTCGCATTACAAATGATGATATATACACTGAAATATGTTTTCCGTTAGAAGGGTACGCTCGTAGAGAAATACAACCATTCTTCGATAAATTTTATGAACAAGATTTTTCAAAACTACGTCAATATACACGCAAGAAGCCTGAAGCAAGACCCCTAATTGAAAAAGCTTTCGATAAGTGTTATGATGTTGTAATTGCTACAACACCCCTGCTTCCAGCAACAGCTATAGAACAACGGTTAGAATGGGCAGATATAGCTGATTTTCCTTATCGTTTAATAACATCACTAGAAAACAGTTATTCAACTAAATCTTTAACACACTTAATTTATTATGAACAAATTTTAGATAAAATTGGTTATCCTGCGGAAGCATGCCTTATGGTTGGCGATGAAGAAAAAGATATGATAGCAGCTCGTCTTGGGTTACAGACATTCTTAATTGAAGGGAATAACTTAGAATGGGAAAATAGTATCCCAGAGCCCACATATAAAGGATCTTTAGTTGATTTGAAGTCTTTAATTTAAGAACGTTTTATATCAAACTGTTTTTTCCAGGTATATCCAATTTGACTCATATTATAAATTTGTGGAGGAGGTTCTTCTAATAGTATTTTACCAAGGCATTTGGCACATAAATATACTTCTTTATTTTTATCCGTGAAAAAGCACATATACAAATTTTCGTGATGAAGGCAGCCTTCGCACCTCATTATTCATCTTACAATCTCTCACAAAAGCATAAAAATATTATTATTAAATTCTCAATAAATTTTTGTTTAAACGTTCTAATGAAATATATTGGATTATTATTTATTTCTTATAAAACGATTAATTTCATTATATCTAAAACAACCAATAACATGATCGTTCACCATACCAACAGCCTGCATAAACGCATAACAAATGGTAGGTCCTACAAATTTGAAACCTCTCTTCTTTAGCTCTTTACTCATTAGTTCTGATTGCTCAGTTTTAGAAGGTAATTCTGAAAGCTCTTTGAATTTATTATCGATTGTCTGATAATTGACAAATTTCCAAATATATTTATGAAATGAGCCGAATTCTTTTTGAATTTTTAAAAGAGCTTTAGCATTGGTAATTGTAGCTTCAATTTTTCGTCTATTCCTTATTATACCTTCATTATTCATTAATTCTTCAACTTTCTGTTCACTGTATTTTACAATTTTATTGTAATCAAAATTATCAAACGCAACTCTGAAATTCTCACGCTTTTGTAATATTGTACTCCAACTTAAGCCAGCTTGAACACCTTCTAATATTAAAAATTCAAAGAGAAGCCGATCATCATGAATAGGAGTGCCCCACATTTCATCGTGGTAATTTTTCATCTCAGAACTATAATTAGCCCATGCACACCGTTTTACCATTTTAATCACAATATCCTAATGGAATGCTATTGAAGTTAATTTCATTAAAATAATTAAAAATATTATTAATTAAGAAAAAATTTCTTACGGAATGCTTTAAATGCATTTTTTGTTATTGCATCTATAATTCGTGGCCAAACTACCGGTGGTAAGCTATGGCCCATTCCTTCAATTATTAGTAAATCTGCTCCAGGTATTGCCTTCGCGGTCTCTTTACCCCCTTCAACTGGAGCAAGAGGATCTACTTCCCCATGGATTACAAGAGTAGGCACAGTTATAGATCCTAAAGCTGGTTTACGATTACCAGAAGCGATTACCGCTGCTATTTGACGTCCAAAGCCTTGTCGATAAGATGAACGATCATACGAAGACGCAACAAATCTACGTGCTCTTTCTTCGTCGAAGGGAAGAACATTACCATGAACAATTCGCATACGATTAACACCATCCTCAATAATAACTTCACGTTCTGTGGCTACCGGTTTCATTAATACTTGCATTGCCTCTGGTGTTGGGCGAGATAAATCTGGATCACCTGTCGTACTCGAGATAGAAATAAGAGATAAAACACGAGAAGGGTGTCTGTATGCAATAACCTGAGCGATCATGCCTCCCATTGACATACCACATATGTGAGCTTTTTCAATATCAAGAGCATCTAAAAGTCCAACCGCATCATCAGCCATATCCTCTAAAGTATATGGCGCCTCAATTTTTTCTCCGCTTTGTGCAGACATGAATAATTTCATCAAATCTGGTTCACCTGCATCATCAAATTTAGTGGATAACCCCACATCTCGATTATCAAATCGGATTACATAAAATCCACGTTCTGCAAGTTTTTCGCAAAATTCCTCGTCCCAATTGATCATCTGAGCACCAAGTCCCATTATTAATAATAATGGTCTTGATGAAGGATCTCCAAATGTGTCGTACTCAATTTCAATATCATTTACTTTTGCCTTAGGCATTGTT
Source organism: Promethearchaeota archaeon (assembly GCA_048938005.1). GTDB lineage: Archaea > Asgardarchaeota > Lokiarchaeia > Sigyniarchaeales > SOKP01 > Loki-b32. The sequence goes on from JBHLMQ010000063.1 coordinate 12,031, forward strand.
TTTTCCTCATATCTTAATCTTGATTTATTTTATTATTTAAAAAAAAGAGAACGAATAAAAAAAGTATTAGTTTAATTTTTAATCTGTATGAGCTGAAATAATCAAGTCAGCAAATAGCTTCATATCATTTAATAACATATTTAATTTATCTTGTGAGTCTCTATCCAGTTCCCCAGATTTCATAACAAGCACAGAAATGATATATTTAAAAATGTGAAGCTCAATTTCCTTTCCATCACCATCTCGCCCTCCAAATCGCGCAGAATCTGCCATAAAAATGTTTTCCCGAACTGTATTACAAGCATTAATGAAATCTCTTAAATCTCCTCGTAATGTTAAACCACTACTGACACCTTGAACATTATGAACGATGACATTGCCAGATATGTCACAAATGATTATTTTCGCCTTTATCTCATCAAGCTGCTTTTCTGCTTTCTCTACATGAGCTTTTAATTCAGCATATTCTGAAATTAAGACATCTCTGAAAACTTTTGCTAATTTGTCTTCTTCATAAATACTTGTGAGCATATAATCAAAATCATAGTCTTTAAAAATATCCAAGAAGATTTCTTTTGCTTTTTTTACATTGGTATCAAGAAGCTCCTTCTGATAATCCTCAGTATCGTATTTATGGAGAAATAGAAATATCTTAGGTCTTTCATTATTTTTTCTATAGAGGTCTAATAATTTTAAAAAATATTCCTTAGCATCGTTAAATACTTTTGGGTCATGTAAATCAACGATAGGTATAAGAACATCAGTTCCTCTAAACACTTCTGGCTTTTCTAAATACTCTTTTATAAATTGATCTTGTCCACCGAAATCAAAGATTCCCACTTGGAGACCAAGGAAAGGATGTCTTCGAGTCTCATATAAAATTGTTGGAGCTAATCCCTTTGTTTCCTCTGGTCGTTTTGCTGCAAAAGCAACTGAATATACGCTTGTTTTACCGCAACCTGATAAACCTACAAGTGATAATTTCAACTTTCTTCTAATCCTTTTTTTTTTTAATGTTTTTTATAATAATTTATTTCATTTAACTTTTTTAATAAAATTTAAGTTAGATTTTTATTCTTTTGGAGTGATTTTGAACGTTCTGGAGAAAATTTTCCCATGTGCTTCTGTTGAGGCTTCAACTAAAATATTTACTTTAAGAGGTTGGTCATCCCCAATATCTAAAGGATAGCCAATTTCAATGGTTTCGAACGGAAATAATTCCTTGATAGTTGTAATCCATGGTTTTTTTTCGAAAACTTCCTCTACTGTAACAATCCGGATTTTCATATCTTCTAAAACATATCCGATTGTATTTGTTAATAACACGTTTAAAATCTTATCTTCCTCATTCAAATCCTTTTTAGCACTGAGAAACTTTCTTGCTCCAAGAGTAGGTGTAGCAATAACTTCTTCAACCTCAGGCTTTGTCTCTATTCTTGGCTTTTCTTCTTCAACTGATTCCTTTACTATATATACTTTACGTTTTTGTGTTGTATACTGTGTAACTTTCTTAAGTTTTGCTAAAAATAATACAGCATTTAGATTGATCGCATTAAAAGGTTCTATCTTAAGATATCCCTTTTTAGCAGCATCTTCCATAATTTCAGTACCAATTCCACTTCTAGCAAATACTGTATTTTTATTTGCTCCACTACCTACAGACCCAACAGAGATATCTGCATTTTCAGCTGTCAAATCTGTACAAAAATTACAACTTGATGATTTAAATTTATCAAGCTGCTTTATCGTATAAGATTTTATTGGTTCTGCTTGAGGATCGTAATATAAGTGGAATTTACCCTTATTAATATCCATTTTTTGTACTTTTGATAAATCTATACCATCATTTTCGAAAAATGGGTAAAGCGCTTCTGGAGCAAATGAGTCCATACAGAATAAACCAATAGTAAGGACGTGAGCGCGCATAAAATATTTTAGCATTCCAGCGGGAGAATTCATCATTTTGGCAATAGCATCTATATTGCAAGGAGTTCCCACGAAAGCCAATGACCTGTATTCTCCCCGGATAGCATCCATCAACGCTTCTACAGTCTGTGAATGACTATAAATAGAACCCGAAGCTTTTATGGCATCCTCCTTACTTGTAATGATTTGAGCTACAGGGTGCCAAGGTTTATTTGGATCCTTCATAGTTACAACCGCAGCATCGATTAAATGCTCATCGAATAAATAACAAAGAAGTGAAGTCACAGTACCTCCATCTTGACCACCAATTACTTCTGGGATATTTGTATTTGCAACGTAGCCAGTTTTGAATTTCCCCATAAGTTGAATGGGATCGGTGATTGTTCGAGGACATTGATTATAACATATACCACAACCTGTGCATTTACCTATTAACTTGGGTTGTCCTGCAATATCATCCCATTCTAGCACAGGACATACTGCGGCGCAAGTTCCACATTGAGTGCAAATCCCCGTTCTAATAATTTCTTTTGTGAGTAATCCATAGCTATCGCGACCGCCTTCTAGCTTCTTCTGAATATACTCAAATGAATAATCATATTGAGTTTCAGTTTTTTCCGTATTATTCTCACTCATAATATTCTACAGCAAATTCTATATTTTATGAAAATAAAGATAATAAGCTCATTAAAATAAAATGGATTTTTAAAAAAAAATATTATTAAAATTAAATTAAGGAAAACCAAACTGAATCTTTTTGAAGAATAAGTCAAAAAAGTTTTATTATACTTATAACAAATGAATTAAGAATTTTCTAATTCAAGCCTTTCTTCAATTTTCTTAATCGCATTTGAAGCATAAATTCGTACAACCCTATGGAAATCATTAACCCTTTTAAGCAATGCATTTAAAGCCTGCTCTCCACCATAAGTTTCTAAAAGTTTAATAAGACTAAGTTTTACTTTATAATTTTCACTTTCTTTTGTTCGCAAATGATCCATGAGAGTTGCCATATTTTTATTTAGTAGTCTTGTTATATCTTGCTTTTTATCTTTTACTTTATACCAATTTCTCTGAAATATATTATAAATGGCGTCAACAGCAACTTTTTTAATAAGCCAATAGGCATTTTCATCGCCTAGGATTTTGAGTAAAGATTCTAAAGGATCAATACTACCAATTTTTCCCAAAGCTATAATAGTATTTTTTCTGACATCTACATTTCGTATTTTTAATAAATCTAGTAATGGTCCCACAGATTCTTCCTTACCTATTTCACCCAGAATAAAGGCGACACTTTCTCTGATAGTATTATTGTCTTTATTTAGAGATTTATATAAATAATCATATGAAGCATCTTTATTATAAAGATAAATGCTTTTTATAGCATCCAAAATATAAAGCTTCATATCCAAATCAGTATATTCGAAACTTACATCCTCGATATCTAAGACATCCAAAAGCTCTGGTACTGCCGATAAATCTCCAATCTCTCCCAAAGCTTCAATTGCCGCTATACTTACTTCGTTATAGATATTATCTAAATTAGTAATTAATAAATCTACAGCATCTTTGAGTTTTAATCGCCCACATAACACTACAGCGTTTTTCTTTACAATAAAATCATCAATTAATAGTAATTTGATAATATCTTTTTCGATCTGCTCTCTTAATATTTGTAAAATGGTGATTACTGAATCCATTAAACTGGAATCTTCTTCTTTTAAAATCTGGGTTATAACCTCTAATAAAATGTTTTTATTTTGAATTAAATTAGCTAAGATTTCAGGATGTTTTACTTTAATATAACTAATATCTTCAAAAGAAACATTTATGCTCGATATTTCATATCCAATTAATTTTGTTAATTCCGCTTTATGGTCATTTGAAAATTTTTTATTTTTTAGTGAATCTAATAATAAATTTATTAGTTTTTCAGGCTGTAAACTTAATAATTGAATTGAAATATATTCTTTAATTGAGTTATATTTGCTGTCTAACTCATTTATAAAAAGTCTTATCTCAGGTTCTTCAAACCGAGTTTTGTGTAATGCTTTTAAAACTGAGAGTTTGATATTATAATCAACAGGTTCTTGTTCCAATACCCATTTTAATGGTTTCAACGCCTTTTCATGGCTTATTCTACCTAATGCTTTTGCTGCTTCACATTTAATCTCAATTGCATCATCAGAGATTAATAGGTTTTCGAATGTGCTAAAACATTCATTTTTCAACGATTCAGAATTATTACTAATTAATCCTAAATATTTAATTGCCTCTTTCCGCTTATTATTCTCTTTCTCCTTTTCTATAATTTCAGTTAGCATATTAGCTGAATTTTTTAAACCAAACTCTTCCCTTCTCTGATAAATTTCACGAGGATGATTTCTTACTTTTAACATTGATTAT
>JBHLMQ010000064.1:0-15865 GCA_048938005.1 Promethearchaeota archaeon
ATCGTCATCATTCGGATCTGTTAAATAGGTGGTCACTTCTTCCCCATCTGTTAGGCCATCATCATCGGAATCGTCATTGTTCGGATCTGTTAAATAGGTGGTCACTTCTTCCCCATCTGTTAGACCATCATCATCGGAATCGTCATCATTTGGATCAGTACCATTGCTATATTCATCTAGGTTTGAAAGTTCATCGCCATCTGGATCGCCATCAGAATCATCAGCCAGTGGATCTAACCCATTTAATATTTCCCATCCATCAGGCATACCATCATCTTCCGAATCATCATCGTTCGGATCTGTTAAATAGGTGGTCACTTCTTCCCCATCTGTTAGACCATCATCATCGGAATCATCATCGTTTGGATCTGTTAAATAGGTGGTCACTTCTTCCCCATCTGTTAGGCTATCATCATCGGAATCATCATCGTTTGGATCTGTTAAATAGGTGGTCACTTCTTCCCCATCTGTTAAGCCATCATCATCGGAATCGTCATCGTTCGGATCTGTTAAATAGGTGGTCACTTCTTGTCCATCTGTTAAGCCATCATCATCAGAATCGTCATCGTTTGGATCTGTTAAATAGGTGGCCACTTCTTGTCCATCTGTTAAACCATCATCATCAGAATCGTCATCGTTTGGATCTGTTAAATAGGTGATCACTTCTTCCCCATCTGTTAGGCCATCATCATCGGAATCGTCATCGTTCGGATCTGTTAAATAGGTGGTCACTTCTTCCCCATCTGTTAAACCATCATCATCAGAATCATCATCGTTTGGATCTGTGCCATTATTATATTCCTCCAGGTTTGAAAGTCCATCGCTATCTTGATCTCCTCCTGAATCACTAATTAACGGGTCAAATCCATGTGTAATTTCCCAACCATCAGGCATACCGTCATCATCAGAATCAGAATCGTTTGGATCTGTGCTATATTGATTCTCCGAGTATTGTGATAGCATATCAAAATCTATATCAATTATTTGATGGTTTCTGTGACCAAAAAATGAATAATCTCCATATATTCCCTGCCATTCTATTCTTTTACCAGAATTACTTGTTTCTATGGTATACACTCCGTTATCATTACCAGCATCTCCACCTGTTACAACAACTTCAAGATCAGAATCGCCATTCAAATCACCAAGTGCAATCCCCACAGGAAGGGCGTCTATCTGATATATCCATGAAATAAGTCCGTTCTCACCGTTCAAAGCATAAATCTTGTTATCTTTACCTCCTATAACCACCTCCACTTTACCATCACCATCTACATCCCCTAATGATGGATCAGTATTTAGAGAATTTTCATAAGTCCATAAAACACTTCCATCTTCTCCATTTAAAGCAAATAGGGTTCCCATACCAAGTATTACTACTTCTAGATTCCCATCACCATTTATATCACCAACTGCAGGGCTAGAATAAAAACCAAAATAAGGGCCTGCTCCTTCATAAACCCATAATATGCTCCCGTCTTCACCATCTAATACATAGATAGTTCTATCACTGCTTCCCACCACCACTTCGAGTTTACCATCTTTATTTAAATCAGCCAGGAGGGGAGAAGAATATATAGAATCTCCTGTTTGAAAAACCCATAATAAGCTTCCATCTTCACCATTTAATGCATATACATACTGATCAAGAGACCCGACTACTGCTTCAAATTTTCCATCATTATCTATATCTCCTAAAGCTGGAGAACCCCATATTTCATCTCCTGTTTGATAAGTCCATGTTGTAGTATCAGCTTCGCAATTAAAAGAATATATATTGTGATCATCAGATCCTACAACCGCTTCAAGATTTCCATCTCCATCTATATCTCCTAATGCTGGAATACCCCTAACAACACCTCCCACATCATATACTCTTATAAAATTTCCATCCTCAGCATCCAATTGATAAAGTAATCCATTAATCTCCGCTATAAGAATTTCAAGCTTGCCATCATTATCCATATCTCCCAATACTGGGGATGAAAAAACCCAATCATAGGTATAGATATCCCAAAGTGTAGTTCCATCTTCCCCATTTAAAGCAAGAATACAATAACTCCCACCTAATTTCCCAAAGACGACTTCTAACTTACCATCCATATCTATATCTGCTAATGCTGGAGAACCAACTATATCATAGAAGTATTGCGAAGTTTTCCATAATAATCTTGGGACTATTATCTTTGAGAGATCAGCAATTGCTAATCCCGAATTATAATCTGCTATATATGCATAATCTCCACTCACATAAACACTACGTGCACTTCCAATCGTATCCTCATATACAGGAATTCCTGGATTTGTTGGGTTAGAAATGTCAATGACAGCCAACCCATAATCATAATCCGCGACATAAGCACAATCCCCACTTACATAAACTCCAGTTGCATACCCCTTTGTATCCTCATAAATTGGAGTTCCAGGATTCGTTGGGTCAGAAACATTAATGATTGCTAAACCACTAAGATCATTCGCTACATAGGCGTAGTTTCCACTCACACGAACTTCTGTTGCATAGTCAGGAGTACTACGATACAATGGAGTTCCTGGATTCATTGGGTCGGAAACATCAATGATTGCTATTCCCGAAGTATACGTAGCTACATAAGCATACCCCCCACTCACGTATACATCCCATCCATAACCATTCGTATCTCTATATATAGGATCTCCTGGGGTTGTAGGATCAGAAACATCAATAATGGCTAAACCTGAAGTAGAAACTGCTACGTAAGCATACCCTCCGCTTACGTAGACGCCTAATGCTTGCGCATTTGTATCTTTATATACAGGATTTCCTGGGTTTGTAGGATCAGAAACATCAATAATAGCTAAACCTGAATAGGAAACCGCTATATAAGCATATCCTCCACTTACGAAAATATCCCCTGCAAATCCATTGGTATCCCTATAAATAGGAACTCCAGGGTTTATAGGATCAGAAATGTTGACGATGGCTAGTCCAGAATTTCCATCAGCAACATAGGCATAATTTCCACTTACAAATACATCCACTGCAACCCCTGTAGTATTTTGGTAATATATAGAAGATTTTTTAAGCTCTTGTGGTATATTATTTACATCTACATGAATATTATTAGAGAAATCAAATTTATTAATCAATAAGTTTGAGTTTAGAAGAAAAGGAAAGTTAATGATTAAAAGCCCTAATAAGAGTATTAAATATACTTTTTTCAAATTTTTCACTTTTTTTTACATTATTTTTTATTAGATTTTGACAACTAGCAATTTATTCACTTAATTATTAAATCAATAAGGAATGATTTTTTACAATTTTATAAAAATGCTTATATTAGGTTGTATATAATAAAATATTGGAGGATTCAGATATCTCAAAAATGCTAAAGTAAATCCAAAAAATGTCAACTGAAAAACAAATAACTATTATGAATCAAGCATCAATTGTTTCTAACATTAGTTTAAAGCACCCGAATGTTCAGAGAGTAATAAAAATTGCCGAAGAGATCGTTTCAGAAGATAAGATTTTATCTTTAGAAAATTTATATTATAAGGCAAAACGAAGGTTAAAAATTCCCCGTAAAGGGTTGAGGTTCATAATCCAGTATTTAGTCAATAAAAAGGTGTTGGTTGACCAATCAAAATTTACCCGACATTCAATTTTAGAACATCCTCTTAGAAAGTCAATTTATTATTTTATAAAGGATAATTTGGGTGTTCATTTATCTACTATTCGAAACTATTTCCATTCTGAAAATACGGGAACAGGGCAACTACTTTGGCATTTAGATATGCTATTAAAATTTAATTACATAAAATCCATAAAAATGAAGAAATATTTAATATTTCTTCCCCGAGAGATTGATGATGAATCTGGGATCATCTATTTCTTGCTTAGAGATGAATTAAACTTTAGAATTGTTCAATTATTATTAAAAAAAAAAGAATTAAAAAGATCAGATATCTATAAGAAGCTAGCAGAATCCCGTGAATTAGTATATTATCATCTAAATAATCTAATAGATGATAAGTTGATTAAAATTAAAGAAGATAAATATGTCTATATTAACCCTAAAAAAGTTTTATTTTGTGTTCCAATATATTCCATGAAGTTTTATGAAGACACCCAAGATGCTTTGGAATTCAGGGATGGAAAAAAAATGTCTGATAAAACTCAAGAATAGAATAATTTTTTTCTTTTTTCTTTCTATGATTTACTGGGTGATAACCATCTCACAAGCGATAGGAATACAATGCTTTCATCCTTCATTTAAAGAAAAAGGGGGAGATATGATATTAAACAATGGTCTTTTTATTATTCTTAATATTACTACATTTATTATCAGTTTATATCTTTTATTTGCAGTAATTTTACCTCTAGGTCCTCCATCTGAAGTTTTGATGGTCTATCTAGCATTACCTCCATTATTTATTGGAATAGGAACCGTAACTCCATTGATATATTTTGGAATTAAAAAATTGAGTAAGATTGAATAACTTACCAAAAAATAATTATTTTATATAACTTCCAAATTGATCAAGTTTTCTTAATTGTTCTGAATTGAAAATAGGTCCATCTTTACAAACAGATACATCATTATTTTCACCAATACAACATGAACCGCATAATCCTACACCACATTTCATTTTCCTTTCAAGTGATGCCTGTATTTCAATATTATTTGAATCAGCGATCTCAAGTACCCGCTTCATCATTACTTCTGGACCGCACGTTATAATTAGGTCAATATTATTCTCTACTAATATATCTTCAATAGTATCAGTAACAAAGCATTTTTTCCCAACTGATCCATCATCTGTACTACACATCGTATTAGGAATAAGATCAATTAATCTATCACCAAATATCAATGATGCTTCATCTTTTGCGCCTATTGTGACAATCATGTTTTTCTTATTTAATTTTAAAGGTTTAATTAGTGATGTTAGAGCAGCAATTCCCATACCACCACCAACTATAAGAATATTGGATGCATCTTCGTAATCCCAAGAATTCCCGAAAGGACCTCTAATACCAATATTATCGCCTTCATTCAGTTCAAATAATTTAGTGGTACCTTCACCTATTTTTTGTACAGTAATTTCAATAAGATTGCCATCTATATTTGAGATAGACATTGGCAAAAAATCAATATCTGGAAGCCACAAGATCACGAACATTCCTGGTCTATATGCTCTTGCAATTCTTTCGTTCCTAACAATGAAACTTTTAATTTCTGCGGAATGTTCTATTATAGATTCTATTTTTACTAAATCTGTTTTATATCGAGTAATATTTAAAACCATTTCCTCATTATCTTTTGTTAAATCCTTTTGTTCTAGAATCCCCTTTTCAAGTGCTAAATCGTAAATTTCCTTTCCTCGTTCTGTTCTAACTATTAATGTCCTCCACCCCTCTTCACTCCCTATATTTCCTACGGAGATATCTGCAAATGATGCTGTATAATCAGAACATGAAAAACAAGCATTTCGAATAGCTTTATCATAAATAAAATTAAGTGGAATTTCTTTAGGAGAATTGTTAGTAATAATTTTCATTTTAAAGTTACTTTTTTCAGTGGTAATTTTAGAAATCTCATTAGAATTTATATCATATTGTTTAAAACATTCAGATAACAACTGATTATGATATGTCCCAAAGCAAAAAGTTCCAATTGACAATGTTACTAGATCAAATGCTTCAAAATCAAATCTTGGATGATATTGCATTTTTCTAAGAGCTTGTATTTGACAAGGTGTACCAATTACAGCAATATCAGCAAATTCTTTATTTATTGCATCACCTATTAAAGAAAGAGTTGGACTTTGACTTGGTTTATATCCAACACTTTTGTATAATTCCTGTTGATTTATAGCAATTACAGGGAACGGTCTAAATTCTTCATCTTTATCAGTGACTATAGCCGCATCAATCATTTTTGCTTCTAGAGCTATAGATAATAATGCAGTTATAGGCCCAGTTTCCATTGGGAGCTTGCCTTTAGCTTTATCAGTTAATTTAACTGACACTATCCTAATATAATGCCCTAAAATTTTATCCTGTTTTTTACCAAATACCCATTTGTCTAACAATGATAGAGATATTTGATCTAATCCAGTTTTTGGACATAAATTATAACATAAACCGAATCCATCTCGACATGTACTCAAATCTTTACAAGATCCATCCTCAATAGGTATTTCTTTATCATAATCAAACCTAATATTCGCACAAAATGCTCCACATGCCCCACAGTACAAACATTTACCAGTTTTAATTATTTCCGAATCTAATTCTTGCCAGCCTTTTTTAATTTTATCAATATACATTTAATTTCCCTCCTGGAGTTGCTCCATGAATTCTTGAGCTTCTTTTTTTCCAAGTTCGAATGCTTCTAGATTTTTTTCCAAAGTAGAACTAGGTACAAATTTTTTAATTGTTTGAATTGCAGATTCTTCAGAAATGATTCCAGAAAGGATTGAAAATGCCCCAAATAAGATTGAGTTACCATATACTATGTTTCCGAATTTTTCAACAGCTAATTTCTGAACAGGAATGCTTAAAGATTTTAAGCTTTTTGCAGATTTGAACTCTCTAATAGTTGATGGATCCCATATTAAAAAACCTGTATTATTGTCTTGCTTTAAATCACCTTTTTTGACCCCATCCGCAGATGCTTGAGATAATATGATTAAGAAATCATATGGTTTTAATGCTTTAGGATAATCTATTATTTTTACATTTTTATCTAAATCAACAACGACTTCTGCCCAACATCTACCACCCCGTGCTTCTGCTGAATATGCTTCAGTTTGAGTGGCTGCTAAATTCTCATACAGTGCACTTGCAGTAATAATCATCTTACTGAGAGTTATAACACCTTGTCCTCCAAAACCAGAGATACGTATTTCAAATCTAGCCATCTTTACTTGCCCTCTAATGCAATATTCTGAATTTTAGCATATTGTTCTGAATATTCTGGTTTATCGGGGTCGTATCTGAATTCTCCAATAACATATTTATTAAATAGTTCATCATTAGTCATGAATTTGGCACGATTTATCCTTACGCAATTTCTTTTTATCCAATCTATCATGATTCCTGTATTGTCCATTATTTCACCTTCTTCTCCCATATCTTCCGTTCCTAGACTATCTAAATTTTTTCTTCCAAAATATGTAACACAGGGAATAATTACTTCAATAACAGAAGTTCCTTTATGCCTTAATGCTTTTTTAAAATATTTCATTAAAGTTCGAGGATGGGCAACCGTAGTTCTTGCCACATAGGTTGCTCCAGCAGCAAGAGCAAGGTTCACACCGTCACTTCTACTTTCAAACATTTTATACGGTGTTGTTGAACTAATTGCTCCATATAAAGTTGTTGGTGCGCTTTGTCCTCCAGTCATAGCATAAATACTATTATTAAACACTAATATGACACAATCTATGTTTCTTCGACAGATATGAATAAAATGATTTCCACCAATTCCTAAAGCATCTCCATCCCCAGAAAATACTATAGGTTTCATTTTAGGATTTGCCATTTTCATACCGGTTGCCATTGCTGGTGCTCTACCATGAAGTGCTAGAAATTTCTGTGAAGCGTGATGTACCAATAATAATAATTGACTATAACAACCTATACCAATTATTACAGGATATAATTTAGGATCTAATTTTTCATCTTCAAAAACACGAGTGAATAGATGTCCTATTATTCCATAGCCACATCCTGCACAGAATCTAGATGAATATGTGCCCAATAAATGTCCTCCCAAAGAATGCATTACGTAAGGATGCTCTAATTTTTCTTTTGGATACCTAGGTCCTAACCCTGACATTATTTGGCCACCTCCCTTATAACTTTTAAAATATCATTTGGGTGATGGAAGTCGACTACTTTCGGAATTCTTATAATGGGAGTTTCAAGTTTAGTAACCCTTTCAACTTGTTCTGCTATAAAACCGGTATAATTTAATTCTGGTACTATGATTGCCTTAGCATCTTTGACTACATTTCTTACTTTATCATCTGGAAAAGGCCATACTGTTATTAATCTAAATATTCCAACTTTTATCCCTTCTTTGCGAGCGACATCAACAGCTCGATAGCTCGTTCTTACTGGTAAACCATAGGAAATAATAACTATATCTGCATCATCCAACTTATATGTTTCTGTTAAAGAAATTTTATCCATATTAGACCTTATTTTCTCAAATAACGTTTCTGTATATTCTAATACCCTAGAAGTTGGAAGTCCTATTGAATTATGAGGTTGATGAAGAAACATTAATGGGCAATAATCTGTCCCTATTATTGGAGGTTTTGGGATAATATATTCTCCAGTATTCTCATCTTTATATGAAAATTTATTTTTAAAATCTTTCGGTAATTCACGATTAATTACTCTCTTCAATATTTCTTCACTTGATGGAATATTAACTGACTCATGAAGATGACCTAAATACGCGTCAGAAATAATAAATACAGGACAACGATAAGTTTCAGCAAAATTAAATGCAGTAATGGTTAAATCGAAAAGTTCTTGGCAATTCATCGGTGCCAAGGCAATAACTTGAAATTCTCCATTTCCAGGGAAACGTATCATCCCTAAATCATTATGATGTGGTTCTGTGACGAATCCAGTTCCAGGCCCATTTCTCATAACATCTGCAAAAACAAAAGGGATTTCAAGATTAGCTGCCATGCTTATTGTTTCGACCATTAAAGAAAATCCAGGTCCTGAGGTGGCTGTCATGGATTTTGCTCCTACTAATGATGCTCCAATAACTGCATTAATGGATGCTAATTCATCCTCCATCTGTATACAACAACCACCTATTTCGGGTAATCGTTTAGCAAAATGTTCGATAACTTCCGTACTTGGAGTAATCGGATATCCTCCAAAAAATTTAAGACCTGCTGCAATAGCTCCTTCTGCCATAGCAACATTACCCATTAAAACATGGGTGCCCTCTGGTAAAAATTTCATACTTTTTTCTCCACTCAATCTATTCACCATACTAAATTTTTACTTTTTCAGTCGCAATTTCTTTTTCTTCTTCTAAAACATAAATACTCCAATCAGGACAGCAATATTCACATCTACGGCACCCAGTGCAATACGCCGCTTTCCCTTCTTTTACTTTAGGGATATATGCAATTCTATAATTTAATTCATCACTCATTTCCAAAATACCTGTTGGACATATAACTACGCAAGCCCTGCAACCACCACATCTGTCCCTATTTAGGAATAAAGAAAAGTTTTTTTCTTTATTTTCTATTAATTTCGGCATTTTATCAACTTTTAAGAAGAGTACTTAATTAAAAAAAAAAATCTTTGAATTGTTATTAATTTAGGGAAATTCACTTTAAATGTTCATTTGCAATTTTATCCAATTCTTTTACGAGTTCTTCACTAATGGGTTTAATTGGCGATTTATTTAGCAATTTTGAAGCTTGCTCTTTTGCCCTCTGTCTTGCAGATTTGGATCCTGCCTCTCTCCACGAATCACGAGTCATTCTGTCAATAATTAAACTAGGGAGGAACAATTCTTTTTTAAAATATTTCAAAGTTGAAGGATGAGATAATAATTCTTCTTTATCTCCATAATCTTTCAGGATTTCTGACGCAAAGGGGGATCCATAATCTTCAATACCTTGGAGAAATCTCTTAACCATCCCTATAATTTCATTATCAATTATTAACTTTTCAATACTCTGCGTGGATTCAAAATCAAGCATTCCGGGCCCAGAAACCATATTAATTCCTGCTAATCCTGCTAATAATGCTCCCATTCCCGCCTCGAAACCAGCTTGACTATCAGGAATTTTAGAATCACTTAAACTCATATAAGCATGAGTAGGTATGTTCAAAAACTTTCCTATCTCAATATCACCTAAATTTATCATCATTGTTTCAATTGCCCCCATAGGAGTTGTTCCGTATTTCATATCAAAAACAGCAGGAGAACCACCCCATATCAATGGCGCTGCCTTTTTCGTTAATTGAACAATTACTACTCCTGCAAGGCATTCAGCACAGTGTTGGGTAATAGATCCTATTAAAGTGATTGGAGCATTAGCGCCAGCTAACGGCATTGAAACAAATTCCGAAGGGATCATACTTTTAGCTGCATCAATTAAAGATTGAGTTGTAAGATCAGACCATTTAAGAGGGGGGCTAGGACAAGCATCAAATATGGCTAATGGCTTTCTTGCTAAATCAACTTCTGATAATCTACATGCTAAAAGGATTTTTTGCATAATCGAAAAACTTTCTTTACGAAATGTTCCAGTTACAATAGGCTTATAACAGTTAGATAAAGCAATATATAATCTATGCCAATCTTGGGCTTTTTTTGGAACATCCTGATAAATTAAAGCTGTACTTTGAGCATCAATATATTTTAATTGCTCAACAACCTTTGAAAATCTGATAAAATCTTTTGATAAACCCTCTCTAATTTCTCCTGTTTCCTCATCAAGTATAAAAATAGCAGCGGATCCAGGATCAAAATTAACATTATCTTTCTTTAGTGAAATATGTTTATTACCCTCTCGATCATAAAGATTAATTTCACTTGGTACAGTTTTTAAACATTTATCAATCAAATCTGGTGGAATAAAAAAACGTGAATCCTTATTGTCTATATTATGTTGATTAAATAGTTCAATTGCCTCTTGATTCTCAATAAAGATGCCTTGAACTTCAAGAATAGATTTTGCTTCCTCTAGGATTAATTTTTTATGTTCGTCATCTAAAATTTTTATCTTTGGTCGAATAATAGGCATTTAGATATTCTCCCTTATTTTATAATTCTAAAGAGAATCAATAATTCTTCGGATTTCTTTAATTGTTTTTGGAGATGTGCCACAACATCCCCCAACGATTTTTGCTCCTAGTTCAATCATTTCTTGAATGTCATTAGCAAATCGCTTTATAGGTTGTTCATAATAAGTTTTATCCCCTTTAATTATAGGTTGACCTGCATTAGGTTTTACTGAAAGTGGTTTATTGGTAACTTCTACTGCATCCTTTAACAATTCAAGCATATCATTGGATCCTAATGTACAATTTGCTCCAATTACATCTACATTCTCATTATCTAAAGCTTTGATACATTTTTCCAATGAATTTCCCATTATTGTAAAGAAACCTCTTTTAGTCTTTTTATATGTAATTGAGGCAATTAAAGGTTTCTTAGAGACTTCTCGTACTGCTTTAATTGCTGTTAACATTTCTTCAAGATCCGAAATTGTTTCAATATGCCAAAGATCAACACCTTTTTCCAACAATTTTGCTTGAGTCGAGAAGCTAGAATACCATTGCTCATTAGAAGCATTTCCTATTGGTGGTCTAAATTCTCCTGTAGGCCCGATATCACCTACAATCAAGCATCTAGAAGGGCATACCTTTTTTATATTTTTTAAAGCATTTTCTATAATCTCTTCAATTCGACTTTCAAGATTATGATGACTTAAATTCAAAGGAGTTGAGCCAAAAGTATTTGTTTGACACATATCTGAGCCAGCATCATAATATGATTTATGAATTTCAGAAATTATTTCTGGTTGTTCGATATTTAAGATATCTGGAATTTTCCCAGATGTTACCTTTCTTTTAATTAATTCAGTTCCAAATCCTCCATCGAAGAGTATGATCTTGGAATCATCATTTAACCAATCTTGAAATGACATATTTTATTTAATCACTCCAAAAACTATAAAAATTACTTATTTATAAGAGATTTAACTAATTTGACAGCTTCAATAGCATTTTCAGCAAATCCATCAGCATTACACTCTTCTACCCATTTGCTTGTTACAGGAGCACCTCCGAGAATGACCTTGAACCTGTCAGCCATTTTTTTTTCTTTTAAATGATCAATAACTTTTTTCTGTCCAATCATGGTAGTTGTTAAAAGAGCAGAAACACCAATTATGTTAGCATCTTTTTCTATAGCTTTTGCGATAATTGTTTCAACAGGAACATCCGCACCTAAATCATATACTTCATAACCATAAGCTCTTAACATTGTAGCTACAATAGTTTTTCCGATCGAATGAATATCTCCCTCTATTGTTGCCATTACAACGATACCACGGGAAATTTTGTTCAATGTATCTTGAAGATGTGGAATTAGAAGATCTAAACAATTTTGCATTATTTGTGCTCCACGCATTAACTCGGGTAAGAAATATTCACCATCTTCCCATAATTCTCCAACTTTCCGAATTCCAGCGGCAAATCCGTTTTCAATAACATCAAGTAAATTCATACTTTCCTTTATGGCTTTATTTGCATATTCAAGGGCTTTTTCTTCGTCTAAATTTACGATAGCTGATGATATCTCTTCATAAACTTCTTCTTTTGACACTTTGATTTCTCCAGAAAATTAGTTAAATCATAATTAAAAGTAAAAATATTACTTATTTACATATATGAAATTAATAAAACCTTTTTGTTAAATCGAAAAAAATATTTGTTAATGTTCTTTTTTAAATTCAGTTCTAAATAAACAAAATTGAGTGATTGGATGTCTAAAAAGTTTTCTAAAGAACCACTTAGAGGAATGGATGACTATTACCCAGCTGATTTGCGCGAGGTTAATTGGATAATTGAAAACATTAAAGATGTTGCAGAAAGATATGGTTATGAAGAATATGAAACTCCACAAATAGAGCCTGTTGAAATTTTTGCTGCTAAATCTTCTGATGAATTGGTTAATGAACAATCATTTATAATGGAAAAAAAAGAAGGAGAAAGACTTATTTTAATCCCAGAACTTACTCCCTCTTTAGCTCGAATGGTTGCAAAGAAAAGCCAAGAGCTCAAGAAACCTATTCGGTGGTTTTCTATACCAACATGTTTCAGATATGAAAGACCTCAGAAGGGTCGCCGAAGGGCTTTCATTCAACCTAATATAGATATTTTAGGTGAAGAAAGTCTTTATGCGGATCTTGAGATCTTCAACATAATTGTAGATATTTTTACTCAATTTGGAGCTACTTCAGAGCAATTTCAAATTTATTATAATAGCAGACGATTTATGGACTCAGTATGTAAGTATATACTTGAAATAAGAGAAGATATGTCGCCTTTAGTTTTCAAAATATTAGATAAATCTGATAAAATGGATGATACTGAATTTGAAAAACTTGTAATTGAGACATTTCAAGATGAAGTTATAATTCAAGGCATATTAAAATTGAAAGATGCTAAAGGTGTTAGTGAGTTATTAAAAAAATTTGATAATATACCAGAAGGATTTTATGAGTCTAAAGGTTATCTCGAATTGATAAATTTTGAACAATTAATAAAAGAAGTAGATATTTCTAATTACTGTACATTTTCTTCAGGAACAGTCAGGGGACTTGATTATTATACTGGAATAATTTATGAAGTATTTGATACTGGAAAAGAAAATATAAGAAGTATTTTTGGAGGAGGTCGCTATGATGACCTTCTATCAATATTTTCAGATGAAAAAATAACTGGTACAGGATTTGGTATGGGAGTTTATATGTTTTCCTTGTTTTTAAAAACTTACAATTTAATTCCAGAGGAAATTAAAGAGAAAGACTATAGTGATACAATATACATTGCATCTATAAATGAAGATATGTCAACATATGCATTTGAACTTGCTAGAACTATCCGGGACGAAGATTTTCCATGTATTATTGATTATAGATTTAAAAACCTAAAAAATCAATTAAAAAAAGCCAGTGATTTAGGAATTATTATCGTTTTAATTTTAGGACCAGAAGAATTAGCAGAAAGAAAAGTAACAATTAGGAATATGATCTCTGAAGAACAAAAAACTATTTTTTTCGATGAAGTAATAGATGAGATCTACCAAATTATTGATGAATTTAGCGATAATAAATTTGACCAATAAATATTTTATTTTATGATATCAGATATTGGATTTAAAATACCCGAAGAGATTAAAAGGAATCCAGAATCGAAACTGGGTCTCTTCTTAAATTAATCGAGGTTTATAATTAATATGAATAATTGGTTAAAAAAGTTGAAATATGATCCTTTATCCAGTTTATCTAGTACAAAAAATAAAGCAATTCAATATTTCGTCAAGCGAGATCTATTAGAAGAGGAGGTTGAGCCAATCGAAACGATTTGGGAAGAATTATACGCACAAAAAATAATACGGAAGCAATTAACCGATGGATCATGGAAACCAACCGGAAAATCTAGTCAATATAACGAGAATAGGCACTTATGGGCGGTTTTTAAGAGTCTGAGAGAGTTAATACCTAAGTATGGCTTAAATAAAAAGCACGAATGTGCGCAAAAAGCCGCTGAGTTTATTTTTAGATGTCAAACAGAGGAAGGTGATATTAGAGGTATTTACGCGAATCAATATATGCCTAATTATATGGGTGCTTTGATGGAACTCTTAAATAAAGCAGAATTCCACGACGATCCAAGAATGGAGAAGGGATTTCAATGGTTTCTCTCGATGAGACACATGGATGGAGGTTGGGGATTGCCTATGTTAACAAAATCCCTTCCTTGGCAAGAGGTTTACACCTTACCCAAACCAATTTCCCCTGATAAAACAAAACCTTCCTCGCACTGGTTAACAGGAATGGTGCTGCGAGCGTTTGCCACTCATCCTAAATACAAAAATTGTAAAGAGGCAAAAGAGGCGGGAACTCTTCTAATTTCCCGATTTTTTCAAAGAGATAAATATAGTTCACGACAAGATAAAAGTTATTGGGTCAAATTTTACATTCCATTTTTTTGGACCGACATTTTATCGGCTTTGGATACAGTTTCAAAGCTAGGATTTTCTAAAGACGAGCCTAAGATTAAAGAAGGGCTTCAATATTTTATAGACGAGCAACAATCAGATGGTCGTTGGAGTTTGCACTTTATGATGATGAAGAACGATCCTGATAACTCTTATTGGTTCGATTTGGAAGTCTGCCGGGTTTTTAAGAGGTTTTATAATTAATAATTATTAATTAAAAAAATTGATTTCAATAAGAAGGCATTCAAATCGCTAATTTTTTTAGAAACTACCTCCTATTTATATTCAGATAGAACATTTTAAGAGATTTAAGGATAAAATATCCTTGCCAAAAATTTCTAAAATGTTGACTATTCATTGTTAAAAATTATTAAGTGCATTATCAAGATTATTTAAAATTAACAAAAATCTTTACTAATTATGAATTTTGTCGAGGATTTAATTCAATCAATAAAAGAAAAGAAAAACGTTATTTGTATGGGACTTGATCCTAGAATGGATAATGAGGGAGAAATTCCTCAATATTTAATTCGAGAATTAGAAGAACCAGATAAAATTATTTCTGAATTTAACAAAATTTTAATTGAAAATACCTATGATTTAATTCCAGTTATTAAACCCCAAATAGCCTTTTATGAAAAGTATGAAGCTCTAGACGCATTAAAAGAAACCGTAAGATTTGCTCATAAAAATGATTTATTAGTTATATTAGATGCAAAGCGAAATGACATCGGGAGCACATCTGAAGCGTATGCATATTCTTTATATGAAAATTTTAATGCAGACGCGTGTACGATAAATGCTTACTTAGGATTTGATGGTGTAAAACCATTTTTGCATTATAAAGAAAGGGGGGTTTTCATTCTTGTAAAGACATCAAATCCAAGTAGTACAGAATTTCAGGATTTATTTAGTGTAAGATTGGAAGATATTTCTAACGATATTGTTCAATATAAAGCTGAAACACAAATTTTAAAGAGGAATTATATCCAAATCGCAGAATTAATAAATAAATGGAGCAAAAATCTATCACGATTTTCTGATTTCACTAATTTAGGAGCAGTAGTGGGGGCAACTTTTTCTCAAGAATTAAAAAA
>JBHLMQ010000065.1:0-2833 GCA_048938005.1 Promethearchaeota archaeon
CCTAGTGCTTTTACTGAATTCTTTTATAAGTTTATTGAAACTTATGATATTAAATATTATACTATTTCAAAAACATGTCGTCTTCGTGATGCCCAAGGTAATTTTATATTACCGATATGGGCGGAGATTTTAAATGACAGGAAGTTCTTAGTTGAATTACCAGATCTCTCAATTTATACTAAAAGTAAAGCTTATATTACAAAATTACAAGAAAATGGTTCAGCTTTAAGATTTGATATTTGTGATTATTTAGATACAAAAGATGCTATATATGCTCTTAAAAATTTAATTCCTTATTCTCCACGAGGATACCCCTTGAGTTTAAGTGGTGCACATGAAGCCAGCACATTACTTGTATCCGAATATAATAAATTAGAAGCCGCATTTTTAGAACTTCAGTTTAATAAAAAAACGAAAAAGTACACACAGGAATGGAGAAAAAAAGTTTTACTTGAGTGAGCTTTTTATTTAAATTGGAAAATGAAAAGTAGAGGTAGTTAGAGTGGTTAAAATAATTCACATGGCAGATACACATCTAGGATATAGAGCAAGAAGAGGCACTGTTAATAAGTGGGCAGTTGATAACTATTCAAAACCTTATGAACAAGAGATTTATGATACATTTTTAAAAGTAATAGATGAAATATCACACAAAAAAGATATTGATTTCCTAGTTCATTGCGGGGATATTTTTCACCATCCATCAAATTATAGTTCCTATCCTCCTCCTGAACCTGCGAGAAGAGTATTGAAGGAAGGATTAGATCTTTTCTTTACAAATACACAAAACCAAGTTCCGTTTATATATATTGAAGGTAATCATGGTGTGTTTAGGGGATATGAATATACCCCCTTTGAATCCCACATTAATAAAGAACAATATCCTAATTTATATTATTTTAAGGAAAGAGATTTAATAGAATCGATAAAATCTAACAATAGTTTATTTATAGAATTTCCCAATAAAGAAGTCCGATTTTATTTATTTCCCTATTTTGAATTTAAAAGTTTTGAAGCTTATACATCTGCTTATGATAATTGGATACAAAACCAGCAACCAAAAGATAATCTTTATATTAATATTGCAGTAGCTCATGGTTCTGTAGGTGACGATACGTTACATAATAAGGTTAATTCTGATGATTTTGGTTATGATTATGTTGCTTTAGGGCATGAACATGGATTTAAACAAGTTTCAAGAAATCATTATTTTTCAGGAAGTTTATTACCGCTGAATTTCAAGGAAAGGTATGAAAATCAAAGTTATTTAATTGTTGATATCAATGAAAAAACAAGAGAATTAACAGTTGATAGAATTTCCACAGATGAATTATTAAATAGACCATTTGAAATCATTACTGTTGATGCTAAAGCAAAATATTCTATTACAGATTTAGAAAATCACATTCAAAATGAAATAAATAAGCGAATAGAAGAGGTAAATTTCAATCATAAAACAGCTGCCAGGCTAAAAGTTAATCTTGAAGGTGAAATGACATTTGAAAGGAATTGGCAAATTAATGAAATGATGGCTAAAATTAGAAGAACTTATTTTTCCCAACCAGACAAATATAACATATTGCAGTTATTATGGAAAATCTCAGATATTTCTGAAACTCTTGAACACGATATAAGCACAGGTTTGATCCTTGATTATATTCTTGAAAAACCAGATAATGAATTTAAAGCTTTTGTTCAAGAAAAACTGAGTGAAGATAAAACAGAATACAATATAGATAAGTTAACGGAATTTGGAATGAATGCAATTAAGAGAGCCTTAAGAATAATGGAGAAAGAAAAGGAGGTATAGTTTATTTATGTTAATTACTAATCTCACTTTTAAAAATTTCATGGGCTATAAAAAATTAATTTTACCTAAAGGTAG
This sequence comes from Promethearchaeota archaeon, assembly GCA_048938005.1. Taxonomy (GTDB): domain Archaea; phylum Asgardarchaeota; class Lokiarchaeia; order Sigyniarchaeales; family SOKP01; genus Loki-b32. The sequence goes on from JBHLMQ010000065.1 coordinate 1,886, forward strand.
TGATGAATTCCCTGAAGGATTGATTTTAATAAGCGGAAGAAATTCCTATGGGAAATCAACAATCTTAGAAGGGATACTTTTTGCATTTTTTGGACCCAGAATTTTCAAAGGTAGAAATGCCGAATCTTTCATAACCTATGGGGCTCAAAAGTCAGAGATTTATGTATATTTTACCCTCGATAAAAAAAAATATTACATTTATAGGAAGTGGGGTAGAACCGGGAGTATTACTACAAAAATGTTTGAATGGATTGAGAAAAGGAAGATCTACCAAGAAATAAAAAAATTTAATGTTGAAAAATTTTTTGAGATATCTTCTGAACAAGCAATGAGTACTGTGTTTGTGAGACAAGGGGAAGTAGAAGAATTAGCGAATAAAAAAGGTGCTGAACTTCGAGAGATGATAATTGACTTATTTAGATTAAATATTATTGACGATGCCATTTCCTTCTTAGATAGTGAATCTAAAGGAAAAAAATATGAAAAAGAAAATCTCGAAAAATCAAGAGTACCTATCGAAAGAATTAATGAAGATATTCAACGCATTGAAAATGAAAATATCCAATTGAATAAAGAAATTATAGAAAGAGAGAATAAAAGAGAATTACTTGAACAAAAAATGAGAGATTTTCCCTCAAATGAATTAATTTCAGAGTTAGACCAATTATATACTCGAGAAAAAATAACACGAGATAAATTTGTATCATATAAAAATGATTTTAAAACTAAAATTAAGAAAACAAATCTTAGCTTAGAAGACTTTGACTCACAAGATACTATTATCAATAAAATAAAAGTACTAAACGAGAATAAAATAAAGATGCAAAGAAATAAAAAAGATTTAGAAAAGAAGAGAGAGGCAACATTTAAAGGATTAGGCAAAGTAAAGGGAAGAATAGAAGATATCAAAAAATCTATGAATAAGATGGAAAAAAGTTTGAAATTTAC
>JBHLMQ010000065.1:2933-15095 GCA_048938005.1 Promethearchaeota archaeon
GATATTGATCATATCAATAAAGCTAAGGAATTTGTCCGTAGGTTTGTTACGGAATATATGGTTGTAAAACGCCTTGTAAAAAACATTGCTCTAACTACTGATAAGTATATTAAAGATTTTACCTCCGGACAATATAGTGATTTATTACTTGATTTAAGTGGAACTAGAAAAACTGGCTTGTCTTTAAAAATTAGAGACAATTTTAATGGAGAATATGAATCAACAGAGGTGCTCTCGGGAGGGGATCGCACTGCTTTAGGAATAGCATTACGTCTTGCAATATCGGAATTAATGAGTTCAATTAGACCTACAAAAGAATCACCAAAGAGAAATCCAAAAATAGATTTTCTTTTATTAGATGAACCTTTAGCTGCTTTAGATGAAACGCGAAGAGAACGAATTCTCAAGCATTTAATAAAATTAAAATCATTTTCTCAAATTTTTCTTATAACTCATACTGCCATTCCACAAGATATATATACAACCAAGATAATTGTTGAAAAAGATCTATCCACCGGAATAAGCCGAGCTAGATTTGAAAAACCATTAGTGATGATTTAATGAATAAAACTATTATTTAGAAATATAAAATAAAAAAAAAGATATTTTTGAGCAAGTGAGTTTATAAATCTCTTGCCTTTACTGTCTTTCTATTGTTTCCTTTTGCTCTTCCTACTGCCTTATCTAGCAATTCCATTATTAAACCATTAAGAGAATCCCCATCAAGGACTCCACTACTCGTATTGCACCCCTTACCTTTAATATATTCCCTTACCTTTGATTTAACAAACAAAGGTTCTGCTTTTGCAGCTTTTTTTGCCATTTTAAAATCTTCCTCTTTTAGAATTTTTTTTAAAGAATTTATATAAAATCGGATTTAATATTAAAACAAATTATTTTTTGTTAATTATTATTTTCCTAACTGGATTATTAAATGTTACTGATTTTACCTTAAATTTGTAAATTCATTTTTTTCTTGAGAAAATTGAGGATAGAATTGATAATATTAAAATGTTATGAGAATTATTAACAAGAGAATATCTTTCAAAATAATAATACATTAATATACAAACTTCTTCTCTTCCTTCCTAAATGAAAAATCATACATGGATTTCTACAACTTTAATATTTTTTAAATGAATTTGTAGTATCAAAATCGATTATTATTTTTTTATATGAGAAAAAAAATAAAAAAAAAAAATAAATTGTGTTATTTTGATTCAGCGAAGAATTGATATTTTCACTGTTTATTTTGGAGGTGCAAGTACAATTTCAATGCTTGAAACATTGTTATTTTGCCCATTTTCTCCTTCAAGCTGTTCTGTGGAAAGTTTAATATCTTTATATTCTGTACCTTTTAAGAATCTATTTCTTAAAATCTCACAAACATCAACAGCATGAGAGATTGCTCTACCTCTGGCTTTTACTGTGCATTCTTCTCCTTTATTTAGAATCATCATAGTAGCCATAACGTAGTTCATTGTTGGTCTACGTCCAACAAACACGGCATTTTCTTCTTTGCTTGGCATCTTTAATTTCCTCTTTAGTTGTTAATTTATTATTGTATTTCTTTACTTTTTAGTTAATTTGCGCTTGCGTATTACGTATTGAAGTTTTAACGTATTTTTGAGTTTAAATTACGTAATAACATTTTCTTGAAATTTTGGAAATATTTTAAATTTTATTGTCAAATTAATAAAGAATTTTAATTTTCTGAAATAAATTCATTTAAAAAGAACTTTTTCTCAAAAAATATAAAAAAAAAGAAATTTTAATATGAAGAATTCATAATCCTTTCAATTTTACAGCAAGAAACATTAGAAACCAAGAGAAAAAGAATACTAATATAGCAATCAACATCCATATTTGGTAAGAGCTTAAACCAAAAAGATAAATTAAAGGTAATAGAGAAGGAGTCCAAAAGATAGTAAATTGGTCGAGTAAGATGAATAGTCCAAAAACCCATAAAAGGAATGTGATAGATACAATAAATTTACTTGGGGGTGTCCATGCCATAAATTTTTCACCAACTTTTTTTTAGAGAATTTCTTTTAGATTTAATTATAATCCCTTTAGTATTATTGCTAGAAAGAAGAGAAACCAAGAGAGAAAAAATACTATCAAAGCAATAATGAACCACCCAGGTTCTGTTCCAATTTGAAAAGAAGGTAGAAAACTGGGCCATATCAAGCTAGCCAAATCTATTAAGATAAATATCCCGAAAACCATTAAAAGAAACGTTAAAATAACTATGAATTTGCTAGGTGGAGTCCATGCCATTTTATATTCACTGATTTATTTTTGAATTTTTATATATTAAATTAGAAATATATTGAATAATTTAAACTCATTTTTAAACAATATAGTTTAATGTTTAAATTGAGGAGTTAAATTAGTTGTTTTTAGTAAAGTCCAACTCAACTTCTTCTATTGAATTGTCTTCTATATATTTCTGATCAAATATTTTGCGATTTTCTTCTTTCTTTTTATCTTTACCTTCATCATCCTTTTTAACTAAATCCCAGATAATGCTTATAACAAGCAAAGCAGACACAATAACTAAAAGTGGAATTAATAACCCAGAATCTGTGAGAATAATTTTTACCCAACCGATATAGGGAATTATTCCTACAACAACTCCTAAAATTTTATTTTCTGGAACCCAAGCTTCATCTGGACTTGGATTTGCATCTCCTTTTGTTAGGAAAAACCAAGCATTATCATATTTTTTACCAATAACTCGGTGAACTATTGGGTCAGCAGGGGGATTTATCCACAATCCGTGAGCGTCAAAAACAATTATATCCCCTTCTTTGCCATCAATTGTACCATTCTTTATTGTAGCGGGATCTTTTCCTTGCAAAAACAATAAATCTCCCCTATGAAGTGTTGGTTCCATGGAGCCTGAAACAACAACGACCATGGGTGTTGTGGTATTTAGAGTAATTTGTAATATATAATAAATTAAAAAAGATCCTGAAAACGCAAAAATTATTAAGATAATTGCAATAATAATTTTTTTCTTTGAAGATGACTCCTTTTCCTTCAATTTTTTCTTATTAAAACCCTTTTTTAGATACTTTTGTTCCATAACAAAAAAATATGTTGTTCTATGGTCAAGTTACATCATAATACAAATATAAATTTTCTTAAAATAGTGAATGAAAATTGGAATTTTGATGTTTTCCATATGCTATTTGTGGAATTGAATTATATTGGAAGAATAACATTTTAAATAAACATGTCTTGAATAAAATTATCCATATTGAATGAATAAATGCAATCTTACTAGGGTTAAGAACTTTAAAATGCTTGAGAGAAGTCAGTCATTTGAAATACGAGATAAAAATCATGAAGATATCCAAAGGATTATGGAAAATATCTTAGAAAAAAGATTATCATTTTCAACTAATACTAAAAGATTGGGAAGATCTTTACTCAGAATTAACTATTTTGATAATAATCTCGATAAAGAGGCACAAAAAGATAATAGAATTACAATTTTACAAGAACCAAAAAAGAGAGTATACATCCAAATAAATGGAAGATTGACTGATACTCAAGTAGAACAATTATGGAATGAGCTTGACAAAAGATTAAATAATTATCAGATTACATCAAACTTATCGAAATCTAACCCTTCTAAAGCTGAAATAATTCGGGATATTAAAAGCTTAATTGACGAGAGAGGTTATATTGTTAGAGATGAAGACGTTCAAGAATTTGTTGAGAATTTTATGAAACAATATGACAGACTACCAAGGGAAGAAGAATTTAATTCAATTGTTAAGGGATACATTATAATGGTAAATGAAGAAAAGCTTATTGATATTGTTGATTCAAGTATTATTGAAAGTGAACAGAAAATAGAAAGTTCTGAACCATATTTAGAGCATCCTCAAACTGATTTATCAATTAGCTCTTATGATGTCAATACTTTATTAAAAAAGGATACAGTTGAGCGTAGGAAATGTCCAAATTGTGGAAATGATGGACTTATTCACGAAGTGGATGATAAAAGTGTGATTCTCATGGATTACCCGAAAATTTACGGGAAGAAGAACTGCTGTTCACAATGCGGATTTGAATGGAGATCTCATTAGATTAAATTACTTCTCCTAAATTTTGATTAAAAATAGTTTTAAATAGTTTATAATTTAAAATAATGATTAAGTTATCTTGAAATTTTAAATTAATATAGAATTTGATGAATATGGAAGACTATGCTATTATTTATAATCCTATTGCGGGCACGGCAAAAAAAGCCCAAGAAGATATTGAATATACATGTCAATGTTTGGACAATTTAAATGTTTCATATAAGTTGTTCAAAAGTGAATATGCGGGTCATATATTAGAATTAGCTAACCAGCTTGCTAAGGACGGATATCGAGTAATAGGAGCTGGTGGAGATGGTACATGTAATGAAGTATTGCATGGAGTTATAACCGCTAGTTCGAGTGCTTTATGTGGATTCATTCCTATGGGCTCTGGGAATGATATCCCTGCTGTTATTGGTGTAATTCCAGATATTAAAAGAGCATGTGAAATAATTGCAGAAGGTTATTCAAGTAAATCAGATATAGGATTTGCCAAGACGGATGAGGGGGTCGAACGCTACTTTCTGGGAGTAGGAAGTCAGGGTTTCGATGCTGAAGTAGCAAGAAGAGTTAATGAAGAAGAAGTGAAAAATTATAATATGATGGTGCTTAAAACAGTATTCTCTTGGAAAAATAAAGAGATAATTGTGAAGATGGATAACGACACTTTTGAAGGTTTTGCGAATTTGGTAGCAGTTGGAAATGGAGGATCTTATGGAGGGGGAATGTATATTTGTCAAAGAGCGAAGGTTGATGATGGCTTATTTGATATTAGTGTTGTAAATATCGGAAAAATAAAGCTAATATTACAGTTTAAGAGAATGTATTCTGCCTCATTATTACCTCACCCTAATGTGAACGAATATCGAAGTAAAAAAGTTAGAATAGAAATGAAAAATCCTGAAGATAAACCGTATCTATGTCAAGTTGATGGTGAAATTCTTGGCCCTTTACCAGTAGCATATGAAACGATTAAAGATGGTTATGAATTCATATGCCCCAAGACTAATGAAGTAGCAGAGGCTTTTAAAATGAAATATGGTAGATATTTCTATGAATATAGCCATTAATTATTTTTTTTAAAGGATATATTTGAATTAATTTATTCTTTTGCTATGCCTGATTGGGACGACATTTTCTCTAAAAAGGGTAAAGTATTCACAGAACCTCACCCAGACATTGAGAGAATATCTGAATTATTTAAAGAAAAAGGTATTAGACGAGTATTAGACCTAGGATGCGGAACTGGTCGCCACCTTATATATTTATCTAAGAAAGGATTTGAAGTCTATGGCATGGATGCTTCACCTAAGGCTTTAGAAATTGCGAAAAAATGGCTCACTGAGGAAAATGAGAATATAGAATTAAAATTACATAGAATGGAGCATAAATTTCCTTATAAGAGTGAATTTTTTGATGCTATTATTTCAATTCAAGTGATCCATCATAATTTAATGAAAAATATTATATTAACAATTAAAGAAATTGAGAGAATCTTAAAATCTAAAGGTATAATATATATTACATTTCCAAGACTGGGAGGGGGAGCAAAAATAGATAATTGGGAATTAAAAAAAATTGAGAAAGGTACATATATCCCACAAGCAGGTCCAGAAAAAGGACTTCCTCATCATTTTTTCACCCTAGAAGAAATTAATGATCTATTTAGCTCGTTTAATTTATTAGAAATCTATGAGGATCCTACCAATCATCGAGCAATTCTAGGTGTTAAGAAATAGCTGGTAAGTATTTATTTCTATTTTAATCTTTAAGTTTGATTCTTTCTCCTGAAACATATTTTGAAACAATTAGTATTACAATAACTACACCTACAAAAGCGATAATAATTATAAGAGTTATTAATACCTCAGGATCTATAACATTTATATCCTCATTCCAAGGATAATTCCCTTGATAGGTATTAGAAGGATCACTAAAATAATTATTATAAATGAATTGTTCTACAGTTTTTCCAGTAATTTCGAGGCTGTTGTTTAAAATATGGGAAAGATCATCTTGAGTAGTGTGATGATACGACCAATCTGGATTATTCCAGAAATTTATTATTAAATCTGCTGAGGGGATACCTAAATTTAAAAATGCTCTATGATCATCGATGATTGAGGCACTATTAGGATTTGAAGGAAATTGAGACGTATACCCTAACTGCCTTCCAATTGCAAACAATTCATCTAATAATGAAGATGTAGAGTATTGTTCATTGATAAATTGTAAATTCTCGCCTCCGACCATATCTAATAAAATCATACAATCAAAATTCTCTTGCGTGAAATTATAGAAATTATTAATATCGGAAACAAAGTTTTGAGAACCTTCACACCAATCCCATCCATCTATTCCATAAGCATTGTCTTTCCCTTGATCTTCAGCATCAAAAAATAAGAACCATATTTGGCATGATAAATTAATTCTTTGGGCATAAAGCACTCTAGCGAGTTCGAGAAGAACAGCACTTCCACTTGCTCCATCATTCGCACCTGGAACTGGTTTGCTTCTATTTGATAAAATTGGATCTTTAGTTGCTTTAGCACGTGAATCATAATGAGCTCCTAAAATAACAATATTACTATTATTCTCGTTTAATTTAAATAAAACATTTTGGCATTCAGTCGAATGGATTGTAAAATTATGAGTAAGATACGTAAAATTACCGTCAATTTCTGTAAATTTCGTAATAAAATAATTAGCACAATTAACTCGTTCTTGTGTTCCAGGTATGCGGAAACCAATATCTAACTGATCTTGAACATAAGAGTAAGCATTATCTCCATTAAAATGTAAATCTACTTCATAATTTTTGACTATAAGAGCATTTGAAGGATACAACAAATAGACAATAGAAAAGATTATAATTGATGAAAACAAGCTTAAAATCAAGATAACGTATCTTTTTTTTATAAAAACTCACCAAATTATAAAAATAATGATAAAGATATTGTCTTACTTAATCTAAAATTAAAAGATAAAAAAAATAATTTAAGTTTAGGTTGGTTCAAAACCTAAATCTACTCTTGTTTCGCCTTTGATTTCTGTTTCAATAAATGTTGCCTTAACAGGTATTCCAATATTAATTGTTTCAGGCTTACTCTCGTCTACACCTATTAATTGCCCGCTTACCATTGGACCTTCATCTAACTTTATAACTGAAAAACAATAAGGCTTATTTCTATCATACCCTTTTTCAACAAAAAAAGGTGTTCCTACTGTAATACTAGTAAAAGCAGCAAGCTTACCGTTCCCAGACATTTCTACCCATTCCATATTTGCAATATTACATTTAGTGCAGAGTTTTCTAACTGGTACATATATAGCGCCACAATCTTTACATTTTGATCCCATTAATTTCTTTTCAGCTAAAAAATCTATATAACTCTTTATAGTAAAATCTCTCTCACTTTCAGACATTTTTTTCTCACCTTTATTTTTCAAATATAGTTACGACGCATGTAGCTCCTGATCCACCTAAATTATGCACTAACATACGCTCTACATCAAATTTTACTTGCCTATTTCTTTCTGCAATACCCCTCATTTGTTTAAAGACTTCCACACAAAACGCAGCTCCAGTAGCACCTACAGGATGTCCTTTACTTTTTAATCCTCCACTGGTATTAATTGGCAATGGCCCATCCCGCTTTGTCTCCCCATTTTTAATCGCTTCAACAGCCTTACCTTTTTCATAGAAACCCAAATCTTCAAGTGCTACAATCTCAGCAATAGTGAAACAATCATGGACTTCTGCTATCTGAATATCTTTTGGTTTTAAACCTGACATTTCATAAGCTTGCCGTGCTGCTTCTTTTGAAGCAATAAAACTAGTTAAATCATCTCGATCATGCAAGGATAACGCTGCACTACCTTGACCAGTACCAGAAATCCAAATTGGAGTATCAGTAAAATTTTTTGCTACATTTTCAGCTGCCAAAAAAACACAAGCAGCTCCATCAGTAATCAAACTACAGTCAAATAAGCGTAAAGGGTAAGCTATTATTGGATTTGATCTACTTTTAAGAAAATCAAATTCATCGTTCCAATCTGGAATTTCTCCTCCTGATTTCTCGATTTTTGCTATTTTATTTTTCATCATATCGGCAATTGACTGTTGCATTTGCGCGTAAGGATTTTCCGCCCCATTCGCGTGATTCTTGATTCCAACTCTCATTAAATCTTCAACTGTAGTTCCATACTTATGAAAGTGTGCTGATGCTAAAGTTGCATACAACCCTGGAAATGTTGCTCCAGCAGGGTACTCGAATAAACTGTCTGATGCTGTGGCTAACACATCAGTTACATTCACAGTTGGTTGTTCTGTCATACATTCAACGCCAGACACAGCAATAACATCATGAACTCCTGATGCAATCGCTAAAATTGCCTGACGAAGCGCAATGCCACTACTCGCACATGCACCTTCAAAACGACCTGCTGGTTTTGGAGTTAAACCTACTAAGTCTGCCATTTGTGGTCCGAGATGTCCTTGATGATTAAATAAATCTGAAGAATAATTACCAACATAGCAAGCATCGATATCTTTTGGTTCTATTCCATTATCAACTCTACTTACTGCATCGAGCCATGCATCAATCCATAAGTCTGGATTTCTCTTAAGAGGAAAATGTGCTCCAAATTTACTCATACCCGCTCCAACCATGGCTACTTTTCTTGCTAATTTTCCCATATTTGCACCTTAAATTCTTAATCTGTTATTTATTAATTATAAAATCAAAGAATTGAATAATCGAAAAATTATATTTGTTATTATTTTAGTAATAAGTTAATTATCTGATTTAGAAAATAAAAAAAAATTAAGATTCATTAAAGATTTCAATTTTTTGATTTGAAAGAAAAATTAAGAAAAGAATAACAAACTTCAAATCTATTTAGTTCTTGGTTTTACTTTTCATTATAGGATTTCCTACCAAATCTAACTCACACGAAATCCTTTTTCTTATCCCGTGCACCCTTGCATATTTACTAACCTTTACTTGAGGCATGCATGTTTTTAGAATTTCTTCACTAAGTGAAGCGATTTTATTATTAGATAATCCAATAGGAGACCATGTTCTAAGATTACAAATTGTGTCAGGCAACGTTGTAAGCTCGTTATTTTCTAAATGGAGTAATCCAAGATTTTTAAGATTCCCAATTGAATTAGGAATGGATCTAAGTTTATTATCATGGAGAATAAGCTCTTCAAGATATTCTAATTGACCAATAGATTCGGGAAGTTCGGTTAGATTATTGTTTCTTAAATCGAGATGCTGTAAATATTTTAATTGATTAATAGATTTTGGTAATCTAGTTAAACCTTTATTAACTATAATGAGTCCGATTATATGATTGCCAAAAATTACATAACTAAATTTGCCTAATTCTCTTGGTTTAGGTAAATTTTGCCCAAGAGTATAGTTCCATCTAGGAATTTCTCCTAATTCTTTTTCTAATTCTAATATTATCTCTGATTCTTCTTTTATTAAAGGTTGTCCATGATAGTTAATAAAAGTATAATCTTCAGATTCCTGCCTTTTAAAATGGGATTCTATTAGGTTAATTTCTTTTAGAAATTCTGATTTACGGTCTTTTTGATGCTTTTCACTTTCTTTTGGAATTGAATCATCATCCCCGAAGTATGTTTTGAAAAACTCTCGAGATTGTTCAGGTGTAAAAGCTCCCTTAAGCTCTTTCATAATTTCTCTTCTAAGTTTAGGTTGTTTTCTACTCGTTGATGAAGGTTCAGGTTGATACGCTTCCATTCGCGTTCGGAAGTAAAATCTAATAATATCAACAATCGCATCAGAATAGTCTGTCCAAATTCCTGATATTATATCTTCATTCAAGCACTCAAGCCAAAAGTTTGGTATTGAGAGAACAATTTTAGTTCTATTTGTTGATGTGCTTCTTGTAGTGGTAATTGTTACAGGTCTTCCATTCTTATCCCACTGTTTTGCTGCTGAAATTGTACCATAGGAACATTTTTCAGTTATTACAATCGAAGATTGTTTTTCACCTTTCGCAAGGCGTTCAAGGATACTTTCATATTTTTCTTGATTAATTTTTCTGGTCAAATTGATCACTGTTACTACTATAAAAATCTTATATATTTAAATCTTTGTAGTAGCATTTTTCATTAAAGTAGTACAATAGTAGTTTATTAAACGAAAAGAAGTAATTTTATCTAAAAATTGTAACTATTGTTAATAGTAGTGTAATAGTAGAAACATTAAATATAATTTTTTAATAATAAAGAAATCACATTTAAAAGTTTAAATTTTTGAAGATGCATAGAAAAAGAAAATTTTAATACTCTATTCCATATCGTGCTGTGATTCCTTGCGAGGAATAATAATGTTTTATCATTCTCATTTCAGTTATCAGGTCAGCCATCTCTTTTATTTTAGGATGCATTTTGGGTCCACCCGTAAGAATTAATTCAACTTTATTTGGTTTATTTTTTATAAGTTCTAAAACTGGTTCAACAGGTATGACATTCATCGAAATGGCAACACCCACTTCATCAAGAATGATAATATCATATTCATCACTCATTATTATATCTTTAGCAAAAGCTAGTGCTTTTTTCCCTTCATTTATATCAAACTCATTAGGCTCAGCTATAAGTTCAGGGCTACCAAATTGTTTTAATTCAAAATTGGGAATATTTTTAATAGCTTCTATTTCTCCGTATTTGTAATTACCTTTCATAAATTGGATCATGTAAACTTTAAAACCATGCCCCGTCGCACGTATCCCTTGCCCTATTGCGGCTGTAGTTTTCCCTTTACCACGCCCAAAGTAAACTTGAATTAAGCCTTCTTTTAATCTTTTTCTAGGTGAACTCATATTTAGATAACCTGTTAATTTATTATAATTTGAAATACTCTATTATTTAATTATTTTTTATTACTATGAAGATGTGATTTAATGGGGAATTATGAGAAATTAGATAATCAATTGAATAAATATTTGAGATTAGCTACTTTCCCAGTTGCTGTAAAATTACTTCAGGATCCAAAAGAAGTAGAAAACATAAAATTTCTAAAAAAGCCTGAGAATAAACTAGTGATCTGCCAAATTTTTAGTTACTCACGGTATTATGGGTGGACAATGCTTTGTACTAAAGAAGATAATTTGTGTCCACTTGCTGGAATCTCTTTAGGATTTGAAGAATCTCATGGACTATTTGAAGAAGGTGCTTTTTTCATAGGTAGATATAATGAAACTAAGGAAGCCGCAAAAAAGACAACAGCTACTATACCTAAAATTCCATTTGGAAGATATAATGCTATTTTATCGGGAGCATTGCGTCGAGTTGATTTTAAACCTGATTTAATTCTAATATGGGGTAATTCTGCTCAAATGATGAGAATAATTCAAGGTTATTTATGGAAAAAAGGAGGAAGGATTTCAATGTCTACTTTTTGTGATGGTGTATGCGCAGATACAATATCAAACGCTATGCTCACAGGTGATTTGCAAATTGCTTTCCCATGTTTAGGTGATCGTCGTTATGGAAATGCGACAGATAGTGATTTAATAGCATCAATACCATTTGGAATTATTGAGGAAATTATAGAAGGCATGGAAGAAACGCATAAAGCTGGTACTCGATATCCAATTCCCTATCAAATATCAGAACCAGAATTTTTTATTAATTTGAAAAAACAATTAGAGAAAGTCAAAAAAGACTAACTTTTATATTAATTTCTTAAGGAAAATAAGGTTGAGTATAAGGTTTTTAATATAGCATATATTGATTCTAAATATTATTTCAAATTCACAAATTATGGGATAAAATGAGGGGATTTTGAATTAGATCAAGTAAATTAATGTCTTTAGAAGAAGCTATTACCACACACGTTCAAGATGGAGATCTTATTGGATTAGGAGGTCTTTCCTTTTGGAGAAAACCAATTAGCGCTTGTAGAGAAATAATTAGACAAAAGAAAAAGAACTTATCAGTATGCACTTTTGTTGGAGGAATTGAAGTTGATATGTTAATAGCAGGGGGATGTGTTTCAGAAGTAAAATCTTGTTTTGTTGG
>JBHLMQ010000066.1:0-15061 GCA_048938005.1 Promethearchaeota archaeon
ACTTTTGTTGGAGGAATTGAAGTTGATATGTTAATAGCAGGGGGATGTGTTTCAGAAGTAAAATCTTGTTTTGTTGGCTTGGAAATTTTTGGAATGGCTCCACATTATAGAAAAGCTGTGGAATCTGCTTCAATCAAAATATCAGAGGAGAGTGAAGCTACTATCGCTTTAGGACTAAGAGCATCCTACTTAAAGGTTCCGTTCATGCCTTTAAAAGGCATTATCGGAACTGACATGCCAAAAGTAAGAAATGACATCAAACAAATTGAAGATCCTCTTGGTTCTGGTACTCAGGTTATTGCAGTACCTAAAATAGATTTAGATGTAGCAATCTTACATATTCCTTATGCTGATGAATTAGGAAATGGTAATATTGCTGGTGCTGTATGGATGGATGCCGATATGGCTAAAACAGCTAAAAAAACCATAATAATATGTGAGAGATTAGTTGAAACAGAGGATATTCGATACTTACCTGGAAAAGCTCAATTACCTTTACAAACCACAATTGCTGTTGTTAAAATGCCTTTTGGGGCACACCCAACCTCATGCTATCCTATTTATACATTTGATCCCCTTCATATTCAAAACTATTTAAAGACTAATTTTGAAGAATATAAGAAAAAATTTATAACGAACAAAACTCCTACTCAATATTTAGAAGAAACAGGTGGAGTAAAAACTATTTTTAATATTCTATTGTAGGAGGTAAAGATAATGAGTGAATATTCAAAAAATTATACTGTGGATGAAATAATGACTGTTTTAATGGCGAGGGAGGTTAGAAATGATGATATAATGATTGTTGGTGTCGCAACTCCTATGGTATGGGCTGCTTTCACTTTGGCAAAAGTAACTCATGCTCCCGATGCGATATATCATTATATTATGGGAAATACATTTGTGCAAGAACCTCGACAAGTAAGCTTACTTTATCTTGAAATGAATACTGCGAGGGCATATCGTTTTCAGGATAGTGTAGAATGTACATTAGAGTCTCTACCTTCGGATAAACTAACTACAATTGAATTCTTTAGACCAGCTCAGATTGATCAATATGGGAACAGTAATAATATATGCATTGGTGATTGGAATAAGCCGAAAATTAGACTTCCTGGAGCTGCGGGAATTCTTGATTTTAGCATGTTTTATGCTCGAGGTTCATTCTTATATACACCGAGACATGATAAAAGAACATTTGTCCCTACTGAAAAAATCGATTTTATTTCTGGTGTTGGATTTCCAAATGGAAAGCCATCAATATGCGGAGGTTCCGGTCCCCAATGTGTAATTACTAATTTAGCTTATTTAGATTTTGATGAGAATAGTAAAAAGATGAGAGTAGCTTCCATTCATCCTGGAATTGACCTTGAGAAAATTAAAGAATCAACTGGATTTGAATTAGTTATTCCGAAAGAGATAAAAGAAACCAAACCTCCTACCCTTAATGAAATCAAGCTTCTAAGAGAAAAAGTGGATCCCTTAAGTATTAGAAAATTAGAAGTTTTCTCTGGGAAGGAAAGAGAAAATTTGTTGGATGAGATTATACAAAAGGAATTAGCAATGGAAAAAAGATTTCCAAGATTATTGATTTAAATTTTAAAAAAATAATATCAAATAATAATAAAAATAAATTTAGTGAAATTATAATGCCCAAAAAGAAGGTTAAAGATATTGATATGTATTATGAATTGACTGGAGAAGGTGATTCCTTATTACTTATCCATGGATTAGGATCAAGCACGCGTGATTGGGAAGAACAAGTTCCGGCTTTTTCCCACAAATATAAAGTTCTAACCATTGATCTTAGGGGTCATGGACAATCAGATAAACCTAAAGGTCCTTACAGCATGCAAATGTTTGCTGAAGATATCGCAGAATTATTGAAAAAATTGGGGATAAATTCAACTCATATTTTAGGGATTTCTTTAGGTGGTGGAGTTGCTTTTCAATTTGCCGTAGATTATCCTGACTTAGTAAAAAGTCTTATAATTGTTAATGCTGGTATAGAGATACCTATGAATTCATTTAAAATGAAATTAGAAGCGTTTAAACGTACATTTATAGTAAAATTAGTAGGGATGAAAAAGATGGGTAAAGTTCTTGCACCTCGATTGTTCATAAAACCTGAACAGGAGGAATTACGTAAGAAATTAATTAAAAGATGGGCAGAAAATGATAAAAAGGCTTATCTTTCCGCAATGCGTGCCCTAATAGGTTGGAGTATTCGAGATCAACTAGACAAAATTAATTTTCCAACACTGGTGATCGGATCGGATAATGATTAT
Source organism: Promethearchaeota archaeon (assembly GCA_048938005.1). Lineage (GTDB taxonomy): Archaea > Asgardarchaeota > Lokiarchaeia > Sigyniarchaeales > SOKP01 > Loki-b32. Next base: position 2,289 of record JBHLMQ010000066.1, read on the forward strand.
GCTCCTTCTTCAGTAAAAGAAGAATATGCAGCATTAATCCCTAATGCGAGGTTTATAGAAATTAACGATGCCAGACATGCAGTTCCCATTGAGAAGCCTAAGGAATTTAATGAAATTGTTATGAACTTTCTATCGGAACAATCCTAAATGCCAAGTTCTATAATTTAATTTTTATTAATATTAATTTTTATGAGAATTAAAGATGGTACAATCATTTAAGATTCCTTGGGCAGCATGGTATGGAGATATAGATTTTAATCTTGAATTTCCGGATTCTTGGGATGTAAAAATATTTGGTATGAAAGATGCTGATGAAATTTCACAAAAAGAGATTGAAATTGCTATAAATAATCCAATTGGAACTCCCTCACTTATCGAACTGGCTAAAGGAAAGCAAAATGCGATTATCGTTGTTGAAGATATTTCAAGACCTACTCCAATGGAGAATATCTTAAATATCATTATAAATCAATTAAATTCAGTGGGCATTGAAGATGAGAAAATTACTATCATTTATGCGCTTGGTTCACACCGTCCGTTAGATAGAAGGGATTCTATAAAAAAATTGGGATTAAGTATAGTAGATAGGATTAATATCGAAAATCACCATCCATATGAAAATCTAATTTATTTGGGTGAATCTAAAATGGGAACTCCCATCTACTTGAATAAAACTTATCATGAAGCTGATCTAAAAATTGCAGTTGGAACCGTAGTTCCACATCCTTTAGCGGGATATGGTGGTGGAGCTAAAATTATATTACCAGGGATCTGTGGAATCCAAACTCTTGAGGCAAATCATAGAACTGGCGTCGAGGGCAATGCTGGTGGAATAGGATTTGTAACCGAATTGAGAAAAGACATTGAAGAGGTTTGTGAAAAAGTGGGACTTGATTTTTCGATAAATATTATATCAACAATAAGAAGGGGAATTGCAGGGATTTATGCAGGTCATTTTATTAATGCACATAGGAAAGCAATGGAAATGGGTAAAAAAATATATTCAACTGAATTACCACCTAATTTGAATTTGGATATCGGTTTTTTTAACCTATATCCTGAGGATACTGAATTATCTCAAGCTATTAAAGGATTTAATTTCTATTCTAGTAACCTTATAAAAAGAGATGGAGCAATTGTATTTCTTACAGCAGCTAGCGAAGGAAGAGGGTTTCATTCATTGCAAGGTGAAACAGGAGGAAAATTGTATCAGAATTGGGGTAAGTCGACTAAAATTAAATGGCTCTTAAAAAACAGAAAATTTGGAATCTTTTCTCCTAATATCAACAAGTCCGATGTTCTACATTTTTATCCCGAAAGAACAATCTTTAGAAACGATTTTAAAGATATGGTAAAACAGCTTGAAAAAATTTATGGGAAATTTCCTAAAGTTGGCATCTTTCCTTGTAGTATTCAATTACCAAAAAAGGAAAAAAATACATAAAGGAAAAAAGTATTAAACCGAAGAATAAAATAGAATAAATATCTCTTATTTTCTTTACTATTTAAAATTCAAGAATCGCCCCTTTTGCTGCAGAAGAAACGAGCTTTTTGTACTTTAAGAGTGCCTTATTTTTAATATCTTTTTCAACTGGTTTCCATTTTTTTAATCGTTCTTGTATTTCATTATCAGAAATTTCTACTTCAAGAATTCTGTTTGGAATATCAATATTAATTAAATCTCCATCTTTAATTATGGCAAGTGGTCCACCTACATAAGCTTCTGGGCTTATATGACCAATACATGGACCTGAAGTAGCACCTGAAAAACGTCCATCAGTAATTAAAGCAACACGATCTAAATCACGCTTTCTCACTAGAGTCATTGTAACAGCTAACATTTCGGGCATACCAGGACCACCTTTTGGACCTTCATACCTAATTATTATTACTGAATCATTTGAAACTTGATTTGAAGTTAATGCGTCTATAGCGTCTTGTTCACCATTAAAACATATTGCAGGTCCTTTAAACATTAACATATTTTGATTATTTACAGCTGATTGCTTTATTACCGCTCCTTCTGGTGCCAAATTCCCTTTTAAAATCACAGTCCCGCCTTCTGTAAAAAGTGGATTGTTCAATGGTCTTATTACCCTCTCATCTAAAACTTGAATTTTTCGAATGGATTCTCCAATTTTTTTTCCAGAAACAGTTAAACAATCTAAATGAAGTAAATCTTTTAATCTACATAAAACCGCTGGGATACCTCCTGCTTTATATAAATCTACAATGCCAAAATCTCCCGATGGAATAACGTTTACTATTGTCGGTATCTTTTTACTATATTCATTAAAAAGTTCCAAATCAAGATTAATTCCCATCTCATATGCAATTGCAGGTAAATGTAACGTTGAATTAGTAGATCCTCCAATTGCTAAATCAACCATTATAGCATTTTCTAAAGATTTTTCGGTCATAATTTGTGAAGGAGTTATTTCTTTTTCTATAAGTTCAATTATTTTTTTTCCTGAATTTTTAGCTATCATATATTTCATTTGAGTCATTGCTGGAATCGTTGCAGCATTAGGTAAGGTCATTCCAAAAGCCTCCATTAAACATTGAGTGGTATTAGCTGTACCCATCAATTCACAAGCACCGTATGTTGCACATGAAATACAACCTATAATATGAGTAGGATCATCATAATTTCTTTGGTTAATTCCTTTATATTCTGGCATGAATCTTACTTCATATAGGTTCGGTCCGCCTGGAACGCAAATTGTTGGTATATCAAGTCGAACCGCCGCCATCAAAATTGCAGGATTAATTTTATCACAGCTAGAAATTGTAACCATAGCATCAAATTTATGGGACTCTACCATTAATTCAATTGAATCCGCGATTATTTCTCTCTGAGGCAAGATATTGCGCATACCTTCAAATCCCATCGCAATCCCATCACAAGGAGCAACTGTACAGAACTCGAAAGGTACTCCACCTGCCTCAAGAACTCCATATTTTACTGCTTCTGAAAGAATTTGTAAATGTTTATGACCTGGATTAATTTCATTCCAAGTATTTACAACTGCAATGAATGGCTTATTATTAATCTCTTCTTCATCTAGACCTAATCCCTTCAATAATTCCAATTTCCCATAATTCATTGGTGTTTTTTTAATCCCTTCAAAAATACTTTTACTTCTTCTCTTTAAATCAATTTCTTTATCATTCATATTCATACACTACAATTGTGTAAATATTATTTTTCTATATATTATATTCAAATTAATAACATTTAAAAAATAATTTTTCACATACCATACAAAATTAACCTCGAATCAATAGATATTGAAAAAGATAAACCTTTATCATAAATTATAATTACTTTTTAATCAACCTAAGATTAAAATATGAAATCAGAAGACATATTAGAATTGGGTTAGCAAGTGGAAGAGATCGACTTTAATTATAATTTATTATCATCAATCGATTCACATAATGTAAAAATAGGTCCATGGAAGATAAAGACTTTAAAAATCTAACTATATAAAAAAATCAATTTCTTGAATAATTTTCTAATAATTCTTGCTTTCTATTCTTTATACTATCAAAATCATATTTCTGTTCAAAAAAGAAATCAAAAGGATCTTTAATATCATCTAAAAGTGGTTTTGAATACAAATTTTCATACATGTAATTTCCTTTTTCTGTTATATTTATGTTATCATCATCAATTTGAATTAAAATACCAATATCAATAAGGTTATAAATTATAGAACCTATTCCCTCTTCTTTAAATGAGTATAATCCAAAATGAGACAATTCTGTATATATTAAATCTCCTTTTCTTAAGCAATCTTGAAATAATTGAATCAGCTGCTTATTAGTGAACGTCTTTTGGTTATTATGATAAAGAACAGTAAGGATCCATTTAACAATATATTCCTTAAAATTTTCTTCATAAGTCATCTGAAAGCTTCCTAATTCGATACCTTCCTCCTTACTAGTAATAAATTCCTTGAAGATTTCAATAACTTCTTTAAAAATGAAAATACAGATCACTATTGCTATAATTGGGTCTAAATAATAGAGAAATGTTGCATTAATAGTCCTCCCAAAATCTGAAAAAAGAGCACCGATAATTATACCAATAGAAATGATTATATTAACTCTCGAATCTATAGCACTTGCCACCAATGATGAATTCCTACTCTTTTTTCCAACAAAGTTTTTCAGTGCTCTCATATAGGTATTCAGGAAAATTGATATCATAGCTATTATTATAATAATCTGTGTATTTGAAATCTGCTTAGGGCCACGTATTAAGGATTCAATTGAACTGTATAAAAGTGAACCACCAGCAAAACTCATTAAACTAATTAAAATTATGTTAACAAGTCTTTCTTTTCTATATTTAATACCGATACCGATTAATACAACAGCGATACAGTCAAGAAAATTCTCAAAACCCTCTGCTGTTAAAGATTCAGAATTAAATAATCCTATAAAAATTTTAAGAAGACTTAGTATGAATAATCCGATAAATGATCTTATAAGAACACTACTACTTGTTAAAATCTTATTGAATTTGGCATTTTGATTATTAAGTGTGTCATTCCAAATTTTTTCTTGCTTTTGACCCTCTTGGTTTAATTTAACTATATTATCATTAATATCCGCTAGTCTAAGTCCACATAAATGGTAGATGCTAGAAATAGAAGTTTTTTCATCAAAATATACGTTAGGAATAAAGATATTAAAAGTTCCTTTTATTTGGTTTTTCAATTCAGAAAATAATAGACTCTTTTGAGGTGATTTTATTAAATTTTCCATTGCAGCATACTCAACTCTATTAATTGGAAATAAATTTGATTTTCTTCTATGGAATGCTACCGCAACAATTCTGATAAGAGGATTAATAGAAATTAATATTAAAATAATTAATCCTAGGAAAAAAATAAAAAAACTGGAAGGACTAAATCCTAAGTATCCATTACCCTTAGCTAAAAAATCCGAAATAAAATAGAGTTGCACATAAAAAAAAATAAGAAAAAACATAATCCAAGGAGTTATTAAGGATCTTACAACCTTTTTTACGTGAAATTGTTTAAAGAAATCATTAATTCCACGCCGAATATAATGTCCCGTGAAGAAAACTCCTATATATGTAATCCAAAAACTATAAAAAAAAGATTTTAGAAAAACAATTTCAATGATAGAGGAAATTAAAGAGATTAAAACATAAATAATAAGGACTTTTTTAGCGTTTAGTGTCATGGATTTCTTTTACTCTTAACCTTAACACATTTTTAATAGAGAATTTAATTGGATTATAAGTAAAATAAATTCTTTTTTATATATAATAAATTCCCTAGGAAAACTTAAAAAATTTTTTTTCCTTCAAAACTATTATTAAAAGACTAATTTTTTAAAAATTTGGGATTTAATATTATTTTTACTAATTTATTTAGAGCTAAATAGCTTTTTGAATTTTCAGAGATATCTATTATTGATTTCCCCATTAATTCTAATTTTGTTATATTATTATCTTCTGGAATTTCCCCCAAAAGAGGTAATTCAAGATCCCTTATTTTTTTGAGAATATAATCAATGTTTCCTTTAACTCTATTCAAAATAATGCCAAGCTTTTTGTATTTAGTAAATTTCTTAGCACTTTTACGAATAGCATCGGCAGTTTCAATACTCCTTATTGAAATATCTGAAACAATTAAAACAATATCAACAGTTTCTATTACCATTCTATTGATTTGCTCAAGTCCGGCTTCACAGTCTATTATGACAATATCAAAATCTTTAGAAATCGATCCTATAACCTTTCGTAAGAGAGTGTTTGAAGGACAGAAACAACCGGGGCCCTCGGGTTGCCCTATAGATAATAAACTAAAATTTTTACTTTCAGTTATCGCATTATATACTTGAAAATCAATATTTTTTGCTACTTCTTCGAAATTTCTTGCTTTTGTTAATAGTTCATCTATAACTTCTGTTCTTAACTTTTCAAGACTTTTTTCTGGAATTAAATTTACCAGATGACTTAAATGAGGATGAGCAGGATCTGCATCAATTAATAACATTTTATATTTATAAGTTTTCGAGATACTCTTTGCTAAAAGTGTTGTTATTACTGTCTTACCAGAACCACCTTTTCCAACAATCGATAATACAAGAGGTTTATTTTCCAATTCTTTCTCTCTCCACTAATACTTGTTTAATATTGTAACATTCTTCTTGATAAGGACATATTTCACATCCCCAGTCATATTCGCAATCGATTCTTTTTCTCCATTCATCAATTTTAGCTTTTAATTCTTCTTGAAATTTATTGGTTATTTTTGACGAGATTTCGATAAATTCATCTATAGAATCTGGATATGAGCAAATGATAAATATTTCCATTCTTTTTATTAGATTCTTAAATTTCTGTCTATAAAGGTATATTATAGCATTTGATAAAAATTCGAAAGATATATTCCTATTATATACATCTTTACTAATTCTACACCAAAACCTACGAGGGATAGTTCTTATTGAGAATCCTTCTATTCCGTTTGATAAGAGATTCAATGATTTCAAATCATAATATATTTTTTTGGACAAGTCCTTAACTCCAATCAAAACAAATAATCCAAAATTAACACTAGATTCTGAAATTTGATGAATTTCAGGACCTAATATTGTAATATTTCCATCTTCAATTAGGTTTGTCTCAGTAATAGGATATATTAACGAAAAAGAGCGTTTATTCATTCCACCAAGTTCTAGTTTAGTCTCTTCTTGAAGGATTATTTCTCGATTTTCATCTATTCCTACCTTAATTCCTGAATCCTTGAAAAATCTGATAGGATCAGAGTTGACTTTATAATTGGTTAATAATTTTCCATTTCTATTCTCTTTAACAACGAAATTCCTAATATTTTTAATTATATCTTCATTCATCATATTTTACAGAAAAATCTAATAAGATAACAATGAATTTAATTACAAAATAATTAAATATTTATAATCTTAAGTAAAATTTACTTTTATAATCAATTTAAATTAAGAAGGAACTTTAATATGATTTCAATACAGGAACCTGAAGACATTATCTCAATAGCGATCCATAATATATTGTCACCTAGAATTAATGATAAAGAATTTTATGATCATGTACATAATTGGAATAAGAAAGTTGTAATTGAAATAAAACCCTTTTATCCATTAACCATCATTTTGGAAGGTGATGAAATCCGATTCGAAGTTGGAGAAACTAAAGATGCTGATATAAAACTAAAACTCGGGTTACAATCAATGTTGGATGTTGCTTACGGTAGAGAAGACCCAATTCTTGCAGTGCAAAAAGGAATAATGGAGTTGCAAGGTTTAGGCGATGACAGCGAAAACTTGGTAAGATTTTATGATATTTTTTTAAATTCTATGCAGAAAGTTGCTAATCAGCCTAATATTAACTATCATGAAATAAGTAAAAAAATAAGATAAAGGGGATAGATATATTTGACACTCATAAAAGAAAGGAACATATTTGAAAAAATAAGTAAAAAAGGTGTTTATGAGAAACTAGTTGAGATTTTTGGAGAAGAAAACGTTACTGATAAAAAAGTTGATCTATATCCATATTCTTATGATATGACAGAATGTGAACCACATATGCCTGATTTTGTGGTTATTCCAGAAAATAGGGATCAACTAATTGAATTAGTTAAGTTTTGTAACTTTAATCTAATCCCTATTGTACCGTATATAAGTGGTAATAATGTAGGAGGTCTAACTATTCCAGAACAAGGAGGAATTATAGTAGATTTTGGAAAAAAAATGAATAAAATTTTACATATTAATGAAAATATGATGTATGCTATACTTGAACCTGGTGTAACATTCGGCCAATTAAAAAAATACTTAGATGAGAATTATCCTAATTTGAGATATAGCTATCCTTATGCTCCTCCTTATGCTGGGGTAGTTGGGAATGCAATACTTAGTGGAATGAATAGTCTCTCCTGTAAAATTGGATCAATGGGGGATTCTTTAAATGGCTTAGAAGTAATTACCGCAGAAGGTGATGTTGTAAGAATAGGATCATGTTTCTATGGTAAAGAGGAATCAGATCCAGATTCGTGGTGGTCTCGTTATCCTATGCCAGACTTGTTAGGATTGTTTGTGAATTGGCAGGGAATGACAGGATTAGTAACCAAATGCGCGGTTCAATTATGGCCAAATGATCCTTTTCAAAAAGCTTATGTTGCAATTGTATTTGGATTAACTGATGTCGCAGATGTTCTTAGAGATGTGGGGAAATCTGAAGCTGTAGATGATATGTCAATTTTTAATATTCAAGCAGTCAAATTAAATATAGGTATTGAAAATCCTAAAAAATTTCCCGAAGAACCTAATTTTGTAGTTATTATATCAATCTCTGCAAAAACAGAAGATCTTTTTGATGCTAAAAGGAGATATTTATTCGGAATTATTAATAATTTAAATGAAAAAGGAAAGAAAATGGTTATAGCTGATTTTGATGACTTCTCTAAGTTATTAAGTTTAAAAGTTCGAGTTGCTTACGATTTACCAGCAGTTCTTTTCGCAACAGTGCCAAAATCTGGGATTACTTGGTTTGGAAGTTATTGTCCAACAAATAAATTTGAAAAATTAATAGAAAAAATAGACGAGATTTTTCAAAAATATGATTATCATAGCCCTATCATCTATGGCAAGATTATGAAATACGCACATTATGGAATTTTTCGACCGATAATTCCCTACGATAAATTCAAGGAAGAAGAAAAAGTACACCAAATGTTAGAAGAAATGACCGATTTTTGTTTGGATTTAGGGTGTATCCCTTATAAAACTCCCACTTGGATGACTGCAAAAATGCGTGAGAAAATAAATCCAGGTTGGTTAAAATTATTCGAAAAAATAAAGAATTGTATGGATCCAAATAATATATTTAATCCAGGAAGGTGGAACACATAAATGGTTGAAATTGATAAGAGTTTAATGGGAAAAGAATTCCTAGAAATGGCATTTGACAATTGTATTAAATGTAGTACTTGTAAGTATGGTTATAAGAGTTTTGATAAAATTTGCCCTTCAGGTGAAAAATTCTTATTTGAATCATATTGGGCTTCAGGGAGGATAAGAACAATAAGAGGATTATTGCTCGGAGATTTGGAATGGAATGAAGATCTTAAAGATCCAATATTTGCATGTTCTACCTGTGGTGCTTGCATGGATTCTTGTCAAGCCCCCCATGCGGATTATATTGTTGATATGATTGAAGCGCTCAGGGAATTGGCAGTAAAAAATATTGGGCCAGCAAAAAATCAAGAATTTTTAGTCTCACGATGCGAAGAAAGTTGTAACCCCTACGGAGAACCTAATTCCGATAATCAAGAATTAAAAAAGAAATATGATTTACCAGATAAAGCAGAGTGGGTATACTATATAGGATGCACATCAAATTATCGTCAACAAAACCTCCGAGATTCAACAATAAGATTTCTTAAAAAAGTCGGTATTAATTTTACATTAATTGATGAACATTGCTGTACAAGTCCAATGATAAGAACTGGTCAAATTAATATTTGTAAAGATTATATGAATTACAATGTCGCACAAATAATGAAAACAGAGGCTAAAAGTGTAATAACTTCATGCGCTGGGTGTTATAGAACACTTAAGAAAGATTTTAAGAGATTTGGAGAAGAATATGATTTTGAGGTATTCCATACAATAGAGTTAGTAAAAAGATTAATAGATGAAGGGAAATTAAAGTTCAAGTCAGAATACAATAAAACAGTTACTTATCATGATCCATGCCATCTGGGTCGACACATGGGAATTTATGAAATTCCAAGAGAAATTTACAGGAAAATTCCCGGTCTCAAATTAGTAGAAATGAGAAGAAATCGGAATTTTGCGTGGTGTTGTGGTGCGGGAGGGGGAATCAAAATTGGATATCCAGAATGGGCAATAGAAGTTTCAAAAGAAAGATTAGAGGAAGCTAAAGAAACTGGTGCAACTGTAATATCTTCAACTTGCCCATTTTGTAGAACAAATTTAAGTGATGCTAATGAAAACTATAATATCGAAATGGAAGTTCTTGATTTAATGGAGATTATCGATCAGTTAGATATCGAAGTTAAGGATTAGAGATTAATTCAAATAAAAAAGATATATAATTCATTCTTTAATTCGGATACAACTCAATTTTACGTCCTTTTCTTGTTAAACTTATTAAATTTTCTTCAGATAACTTATCAATATGATACTTAATAGTATTACGAGAAAGATTTAAGACTCGAGATATATCAGAAGAATTAATTCCAGGATTTTCTTGGATTATATTTAGAATTTCTGAAGTCGTTTTTGATTTTATGATTAGATTTTTGAAGTTATCTTTTGATTCAAATGAAGAAGTAATTGGAAAATAAATTGTATATTGCCCATATTTTTCTTTCTTTATAATATGATATTTTAATAAAACATCTAAATGCCATTGCAATTGACCTTTCTGCAAATCGCAGCTTCGTAACAATTCATTATGATGTATTCCTGGATTATTGAGAATTTGCTTTAATATATTTAAACGATTTTCATTTTCAAATATTTCTGTAACTGTAAGATAAGATCTCCCTTTTTTAATATGGGTTTTTCTTATAAAGTACCCTCTATATTCTTTTATTGATAACACTTCAAAAATAGAAAATAATAAAATTGATGCTATTAAAAGAGAAATAATGACTATCCCTACTGTAATTGCTTCGTTAATCCCAAAAAATAAATCATATAAGTTAATTAGCTGATATAGAGTAACTGATAATAAAATAAGAGAAAAAATGATTAGTGTGAATTTTACCAAAATAAGGCGATTATATTTTTTACCTTGCATTTTAATAATAAACTTCTTTTCGACAATTGAAAATTAGTCTTTTTCGATTTTATTTCTTTTTAATTTTAAGAATGGAAACATAAAAGATACATTATTGGCATAGGCTAAAAATTCATCTCCATATTTAGCTTTTAGGGCAAAATCTTCGATCTTTCCTAAAAATATGTAAGCTATAACCTCCGCCACCCAAATAAAAAATATAATAGTATAACCATTCATATCAAATAAATTAAAATTGAAAACTGGACTAGTTTGAAAAGATATTAAAGTCAGGCCAAATGTCATAATAATAAATGCTAAATATTGAGGATGTCTCATATATCTATATGGTCCGCTTTGAATCAATTGTTTTCTATGAGTTAATTGATATATAAGCGAGTAAATGTAAAAAATGAAACCAAATAATGTAAAATAAATTCCAGGATTTCTAAACATAAATCTAAGATCATAGAATAGAATCCCAGGATTTTGAAAGAAGAAAGCTAAATAACTTATTAGTGGCACACTCATTATACCCATCCAAATAGCTGTGCAAGGTACATATTGGAAAATTGGAATTAGGAAAGAAGAAATACTTGTAGAAATTGAAGCTATTTTATTTTTATTCTTATTTTTCTTAAGATTCATTTATATTTACCTTTTAATTTTTTGTTTTATTCGTAGAATAAGAGATATTTCTGCTTATAAAGCTTTAAGGTGCACTTTTCGAACAATTTCAAAAAAAAAAGAAATATTGCTTATTCTTTTCTTAACTTTTTCTTTAATAATATATATCCTATTATTTCTAAACCAGCACCTAAGAATAGCCCAATCATCCCAAATCCAGGACTTAAAAGGCCCCAAAAACTATGATTATGAGATAATATTGTTGATACTTCTTTCATGACCATCCAAGTTATTGTTAACATCACTGTTAATATAGGAAAGACTAACCAGATACTTTTAGGGGATATATTTCTCTTCTTATATCTAATAGTACTTATTAAAAGAAATATATTTAAACCAATAATTAAAAATGAAATTGTAAAGGAGATATAACCAGTAAAACTCGTATTTAATCCAATCCTAGTTGTTGTAAGAATCCCATTTGTATAATCAAAAGCAATATAAAAATCTAACATCCAACGGTAAAACTCAGAGTAAAAGGACGATTCTTGATAAGCAAAAGTAGCTGCTGGAGTTAAAAAAGAGATAAGTATTATAAGTCCACCAATAAACGGGAATATCCATATATATTTCTTAATTTCTACCATACTATAATTTACACCTTATACTTTCGAACTTTTAATTAAGGATTTTATGTTTTAGAGTATAACTTTTCTTGATAATGAAGATCATAATTATAATTAGTAGTAAAGTGAAGTTCCCACTGATTATTAGAAAAGGAATTAGTGAGTCTCTGGTTATATGGTCAATGGTAACCTCAATATATGTAAAGGGTCCAAGTCCATTTTCAGAGGGGGGAGCTGGCGTTTTTGCACATATATAAGTGGTAATTAGGTAAAATTCATCAATTTCAGAACCAAATATATCCTGAGTAATTGATTTAGTCTCTTTATTAGTTAAGTCTTGATATAGATGCCACCCTAAAGTATCATGAAAAATAATGGATATCCCTATTGTTTTATCTAGGTCTTTCTGGATCTCAATTGTAAATTCATTAGAAGGAGATTGTATTTTATGAATATGAAAACCATAATAGTAAAGCTTTACTTTATCGTTAAGGAGAGGAACCTCAGCAATATTATATTTAGTAACTCGAGCATCTATAGTTTCAAAACCATAAAGGTTGTTCCAAAATCCTACCTTATCTAATGTTAATGCTGTGATCCAATTCAAATATAATTGATTAAATGTAATATTATAGCCTTCTCTTTGTAACACATTTTCTATTCCATGAGCTCCATCTGCAGGTTCC
>JBHLMQ010000014.1:0-57952 GCA_048938005.1 Promethearchaeota archaeon
TTGTTTTATGAAATACTATAATAAATAGTTGTAAATATGAGTCAGAATTCAATTATTATTAAAGGAGCAAGGCAGAATAACCTTAAAAACATTGATGTTGTAATTCCACGAAATAAATTAGTGGTTATTACTGGGATTAGTGGGAGTGGAAAGAGCAGTTTAGCGATGGACACGTTGTATGCTGAAGGACAGCGAAGATTTCTGGAATCATTATCAAGTTATGCTAGACAATTTCTAGGTGAAATGGATAAACCTGATGTTGATTCAATTGATGGATTATCTCCTGCTATAGCAATCGAGCAAAAGCCACTATCGAAAAATCCCCGAAGTACAGTAGGGACAGTAACCGAAATATATGATTATTATCGATTACTTTTTGCAAATATTGGGACTCCACATTGTCCTAATTGTGGGAAAGAAATAAAGCCTCAAACCCCACAGCAAATTGTTGAGCAAGTTTTAAATTCTATTAAAGAAAATCAAAAATTTCTAATTAAAGCGCCCGTTATAAGAGATAGGAAAGGAGAGTATAAAGAGCTTTTACAAGATCTAAAAAAGCAAGGATATGTGAGGGTCGAGATAGATGGCATCCAATATACATTAGATGAAGATATCTCCATGGAAAAGAATGTAAAACATAATATCAATGTCATTATAGATAGATTGATAATGAAAAAGGATATAAAAACAAGGTTAGCTGATTCTATTGAGATTGCTTTAGATTTAACAGATGGCTTAATTATTGTTGAGATTATTGGGAAAGAGGAGCAAACTTATTCAGAACATCTTGCTTGTGTTGATTGTGAAATATCGTTTCCTCCATTAGATCATAAAATGTTTTCATTTAATATACCTCACGGAAGCTGTAAGTATTGTAGTGGTTTAGGTACTGTCATGGAATTTGATTATGGTTTATTATTAGGAAATGATTTAGATGTTCCACTGCAAGAAACACCTATTAGAGATATACCTGGGTTTGGTTCTGAAAATGGGTATTCTTGGCAAACAATAGTTCAAGTTGCTAAGCATTTTGGATTCGACACTGATAGGACTCCAATTAAAGATATAGACCCAAAAAATCTTCATAAAATATTGTTTGGATCTGAAAATGAATCAATTGATTTTCATTTTCAAAGCGATTATAATGATTATAAAAATCATAATAGTGAATTTAAATCTTCTTGGCAAGTTGTAAAGCCTTTTGAGGGCATAATTCCAATACTACATAGAAGGTATATGGAAACTCGTTCAGAATGGGCACGTGATATATACGAAAGTTTTATGAATCGGATAGATTGTCCACAGTGTAAAGGAAAAAGGTTAAAACCAGAGAGTCTAGCAGTAACTATAAATAATCTTAACATAGCTGAATTATCTACCTTATCAGTCAAGGATTCTTTAAAGTTTTTTAAAGAATTACAATTAAACGAAACTGAGAAAAAAATAGTAAAAGAAGTGTTAAAAGAGATATTAGATCGGTTATCTTTCCTTGAAAATGTTGGACTTGATTATATTTCATTAAACCGCCGTTCAGATACTTTATCTGTAGGAGAAGCAGAAAGAATTCGACTAGCTACTCAATTAGGCTCTAGTCTAGTAGGAGTATTATACGTTTTAGATGAGCCAAGCGTAGGATTACATCAAAGAGATATTCATCGTCTTATTGATATGTTAAAAAAGCTGAGGGACTTAGGAAATACTGTTATTGTGGTTGAACATGATGAGGCAATAATGCGTAATGCGGATCATATTATCGATTTAGGACCATTAGCAGGTGAAAGAGGAGGTGAAATAGTAGCTGAAGGCCCAATAGAAGTTATTATTAATTCAAATACTTTAACAGGGGCATATTTATCAGGCAAAAAAAAAATCGAAATTCCAAAAAGTAGACGTAAAATCAGTAAAGAATTTGTTGAAATAAAAGGAGCAGAAGAAAATAATTTAAAAAATATTAATGTAAGAATACCTTTAGGATTATTCACTTGTATTACCGGAGTTTCAGGAGCTGGAAAAACTAGCTTAATTATTGATTGTTTATATAAAGGGCTTCATAATTTAGTTAATACACGGAGTTCAAAAATAAAGGAAGGTAAATTTAATACAATTTTAAACTATGAGAAAATTGATAAAATCATTAATATCGATCAGTCTCCAATAGGGAGAACTCCTCGATCAGTTCCAGCTACATATACTAAAGCTTTAGATTATATTAGAGAAATTTTTGCTGAAATACCAGAATCAAGAGAAAGAGGTTATAAGAAGGGAAGATTTAGCTTTAATACAAAAGCGGGACATTGTAAAAAGTGTAGAGGTACAGGATATATCCTTAAAGAAATGTATTTCTTACCAGATGTATATATAAAGTGCGATTTATGCAAAGGAAAACGATATAATGCTGAAACATTAAACATCAAATATCATGGAAAATCAATCTATGATGTTTTAAAAATGACTTTCCATCAAGCTTTGGAATTCTTTGATAAAATTCCAAATTTAAAAAGAACTATAAAAACAGTTATTGATGTTGGATTAGGTTATTTAGAATTGGGACAATCTTCAACTACACTTAGTGGAGGGGAATCACAACGTCTAAAAATCGCAAGAGAATTGAGAAAAACAAGCACCGGAAACACACTTTATATTTTAGACGAGCCAACAACTGGTTTACACATGTATGATATTACATATTTACTTAAAGTTCTTCAAAAATTAGTAGATAAAGGTAATACTGTAATTATAATTGAACACAATATGGATATTATAAAATCTGTTGATTATATTATCGATCTTGGACCTGAAGGTGGAGAAAAAGGTGGGAATATTGTTGTAAGAGGAGCTCCAGAAGAAATTATTAAAAATAATTCATCTTTCACTGCTCAATACTTAAAAAAATATCTAAACAATAATTAATTCTCAATTTGTATTTAATTATTTCTAAAATTTTAAAATAAACTTCTAAACTAATGGAAAATAACTTTATATTATAACTAATAATTAGATTGTTAAAAACACAATTGGAGATTCGTGATATATGATGGGTGAAGTCGAAAGTAAAATAATCAGAGCCCCAATTGTTTGTATTTTAGGTCATATAGACCATGGAAAAACAACTATATTAGATTATATAAGAGGTACAGTCGTTCAGAAAAGAGAAGCTGCAGGAATTACTCAACATATAGGTGCTTCTTATTTTCCAACTGCAGACATTAAAGAATTTTTAAGAAAATCTAAACAAGAATTTGCTGAAAAAAAAATAAATCTTCCTGGTATTTTAGTTGTAGATACGCCAGGTCATGCTGCTTTCCTAAATCTGAGAAAGCGTGGAGGTGCTGTTGCTGATATTGCAATTTTAGTTATAGATGTCACAGCAGGAACTATGCCAATAACATGGGAATCTGTTCGAATCTTAAGAGAGAGAAAAACACCCTTTGTTATCGCGGCTAATAAAATAGACAGAATTTCAGGTTGGAAATCTATAAAAGACGCAGATTTTCTCGATTCATATAATTCTCAAAAACCACATACTAAAGATTTCTTGGATGAAAAAGTTTTACAGATTATGGGAAATTTCCTGGAAGAAGGATTCAAAGGAATAGATCGATATGATAAAATAAAAGATTTTACTAAAAAAATTGCAATTGTACCTACCAGTGGAAAGACAGGAGAAGGTATATCAACACTATTACTGATTTTGATGGGATTAGTTCAACAATATTTAACAACAAATCTTAGATTTTCTGAAGGCGCAGCTAAAGGAGTTGTTCTAGAAGTTAAAAAAGAAAAAGGACAGGGAAAAACCATAGATGTACTCATCTATGATGGAATAATTAAAAAAGGTGATGAATTTATTGTTGGGGGTTTAGAAAAACCTATTAAATCGAAAGCAAGAGCATTACTTACTCCTAAACCATTAGATGAAATACGGGATCCTAGACAAAAATTTGATTCTGTTGATGTTATAAGTGCTGCTGCTGGTATTAAAATCCTAGCTCCTAATATCGATGATGTGGTAGCTGGTTCTCCATTTCGAAGTATTATGGATCCTTCTGAAGAGGAATTAGTATATAAAGAAATTGAATCCGAAGTAGAGAGCATTAGGATAAAAACTGACAAAGCTGGAGTAGTCTTAAAAGCAGATACTTTAGGCTCGCTTGAGGCTTTAGAAAATTTTTTTACTAAAAATGGAGTTAAAATTAGCGTTGCTGATGTTGGGCCAATAAAAAAAGAAGATATAATTAATGCTAATATAGTAAAACAATTAGATCCATATTCTGCAACAGTATTAGGGTTTAATGTTCCGATATTACCTGAAGCTAATGAACAAGCTATTAATGATAATATAAGAATCTTCACAAATAATGTAATTTATCGATTATTAGAAGAGTATATTGAATATGCTGAAACGAGAAAAGCTGAAGATACAGCTAAAGGATTAAGTGAATTAATTTTGCCTGCGAAGATAAAAATGTTCCCAGAATTTATATTTAGAAATTCAGATCCCGCGGTATTCGGCGTACATGTCGAAGCTGGAATTTTGTATCCAAAAGTCCCTTTAATAACCGATAATGGTAAAAAAGTCAGAAGAGTTCATCAAATTCAAGATAAAGGTCAAACAATAGAAAAAGCACCTAAAGATTCTGAGGTAGCAATCTCTATCCGCGGTATTGAAATAGGTAAAGATATAGGAAAAGATGAAACTCTATATGTTAATGTCCCTGAATCTCATGTTAGGCAATTAATGGGAAAATTTATTGATGAGTTAACCACAGATCAAAAACAAGCTTTAAGAGAATTTATAACTCTTATGCGAAGCGTAAATCATCCTTGGTGGGGGATGTAATCAGCTTTATGTCCGAAATTGATGAAATTTTTACAAAAATCTTAAAGGAAATTACTCCATCTAAAAAAGAAATCGCTTTAATTAAGGAGATAAATGAGAAACTAATAGACTTATTGGATAAAAAGGCAAAAGAATTAGATTTTCTTTATTCAAAAATAGAACCTCAAGGTTCAACCGGGATAAAACAAACCCAACTAAAAAACGATTTTGATATCGACCTTTTTATAGGACTAGATTATAATCAATTTAAGCCAAAGTATAAAGGTTTAAGTAAAAACAAATTAAAAAAAGAGTCTAAGAAAGATTTTTTGGCATTATGTAATAATTGGATTCTTCAAAGCCTAACTTTGGACGAATTTCACAACCCTCGTCTTTTATATGCTGAACATCCCTATGTTACAGTAGAATATCTCTTAGATGATATAAAAGTAAAGATTGATATCGTATTATATTTTGAATTAGACTTAGAATACATTAAAAAGAATGGACCCGTAACTGCAGTTGATAGGTCTCCTTGGCATGGTAGTTTTGTTAGAGATAAGTTGACCCCTAAACAAAAAAATGATGTGAGGCTTTTAAAGCAATTCTTTAAATCTTGTTATAGTTATGGCGATAAAAGCCCAGTAGGAAAAGTTGGATTCATAGGCTATAGTGCTGAGTTATTGATTTACTACTTTGAAGATATTACGAATCTTTTTTATAATTTTAATGAGTTATATAAGAAACCACTCGACTATTACAACAGAAATAAGGAAGAATTGGCTAATATTCCTCATTTTCAAAATGATTATCTCATTATCATAGATCCTGTTGATAAAAATCGGAATGTTGCTTCAGCCATTTCTGAAAGAGCATATAAATATTGTAATCATAAAATTGGCGAATTTTTAAAAAAACCAAGCCTGGATTTTTTTAATATTATACCAATTCAGGAAGCAAATTTATCTGATAAAAAAGATCCAATTCTTTCACATATAAATATCATCGAATTACAAAATACAAACAAGGAGATACATTACACAATTAATAGGGATAAATTGTATTCCTTAGGAGAAAGTATTAAAGCTAATGGAGAAAAAGAATTTTCTCATGTTGAACGTTTTGGCAAGATAATTTTCGAAGTTTATTTCGAGGATGATAAAGAACAATACAACTTAGCTATTTATTGCGAAAAACCACACATTACAAATACATATATTCGAAAAGGACCCCCAATTAGAGAAACAAAACATGCTATTAACTTTAAAAAGAAAAATCCTGGATACTTCGAAAAAGAAGGCTATCTATGGGTCGAGACTTCAAGGGAATTTAACAAATTCTTTGATTTTTTAAATGATTTTGTTAAAAATAAAATTCCTGATAATTTTGAAGTGATCAATATTTCAACAGCATATAATACTAAGAGATCTTCAGGGAAAAAAGCTATAACTATTTTGAAAAATATGGTTTTACCTTTCTTTATTGAAGATTCCATGTGCTTCAGGGATTAAGATTATGACCTTATTATACAAATATCTTATGGCAATTAAAAATATAATAAAATTATATCTTTTTATATAAATTTGAATTTATTGTATTCTCTATAATCTGTTTATACTGAAATTATTAATTTATTTAATAGAATCATAAAACTTTTATGATTTCTCGTATTCATTTCTTCAATTATAACATGAGAATTTAACATAATTCGTACAATGTGAACAAATAATGGTTAAAGTTAAAAATCCAGACGAAATCGCCAAACTAGTCACTTCTGGTTCATATGAAAAGAAAAGGATTTTCAGTATCACTGCTCACATTGACCACGGAAAAACTACTGCTACAGATTACTTATTACGTAGAGCTGGACTTATGAGACCTGAAGATGCAGGTCAACTTCAGATGACCGATTCAGATGATGAAGAACAAGAAAGAGGAATTACTATATTCACTTCTGTAGTGCTCCTTGCATTCAATGACCCACGAAAGCCTGATGATGAGGAATCTTATATTATACAACTTAACGATACTCCTGGCCATATAAGTTTTACAGGAGAAGTCTCACGAGCACTTAGAGGTAGTGATGGAGCTATAATATTAGTAGATGCTCTTGAAGGAGTTATGACTCAGACTGAAACTAATATTAGACTATCTGTTGGTGAAGAGTATTGTAAACCGGTTCTTTTTATTAATAAAGTTGATAGATTAATTAGCGAATTGAAACTAAGTCCCGAAGAAACCTTTGCAAAAATTGATAAAATTACAAGAGAAGTCAATGATTTAATTAGAAAGGTCAGGCCAGAAGGTTCCGATTGGGGAATAGATTTTGCTAAGAATTCAGTGGCTGTGGGTTCTGCTAAGCATGGATGGGGTTTTACGTATGAAATCCTTCTTGAAAAAGGTATGAAACCTCAAGATGTTTTTGCGAAATACAATGAAGGAGATATTCAGTGGCTAAGAGATAACCTACCATTAGATGAACCTATGTTGAGAATGATTGTAGACCATCTTCCTGACCCTATTACCGCTGCTAAATATAGAATCCCACATATTTGGGGAGGTGATCCAAATTCTAATTTAGGACAAGCTCTCGTTAAGAGTGACCCAAATGGACCACTATATGGTATGATTACTAAGATTTTCTTGGATCCGAGAAGAAACTATCAAGCTACATTGATAGGCAGAGTATTCAGTGGCACGTTTGATCAAACAGATTCAATTTACCTTGTAAATAGTGATACAAGTAATCGAGTGAAAAGACTGGGTGTCATGGAAATAACAGATATTTTAGACATTCCTAAGATTCCTGCAGGAAATTTATTTGCCCTCTTTGGGTTTATTTGTCCTTCTGGTGAAACTTTTATGTCTCCAAACGATGTTCCGAAGGACAAAGAAGAAAAGAAGAGAATCCCCTCCTTCGAAAAAATTCATTATGCATGTGAAGCTGTCGTCTCAAGAAGTATAAAATCTAAGGATCCACATGAAATTGATAAATTAGATGATGTTGTAGATAAATGGCTTAAGGCAGATCCAACAGCGGAATATAGAAGGGATGAAGAATCTGGTGAATTCATACTTTCTGGGATAGATCCACTCCAAATCGAGATTTTGGTTAAAAGGATTAACAATCAAGTGAAAATCGACATCGGTGAACCAATTATCGTCTATCGAGAAAAAATTACTAAAAAGAGTCCAGATTATTATACAAAATCAGCAAATACACATAACCGTATTTTATTATACATTGAGCCATTGGATGAAACAACTGAAAGATTAATTGAAACTGGAAAAGTTAATGATCTACAGAATGAAAAGGATAGAGCTCAGATACTTAGAGAAGAAGCAGGGTGGGATGCCAAGGAGGCAAGACGTATCGTTGATGTATATCTAGGAAGTGTTCTTGTAAATGGGACTTCTGGATTACAGAGATTTGATCGTGTTAGATCTTATTTGAGCGCTGCGTTTAGAGATTGGCTTGGTAATTGTATTTTAGCTAAAGAACCTGCTACGGGAATTAAAGTTGTATTTACAGATATGACCATCCATGAAGATCCTCGCCATACTCAATATGGACAGATTGCAGGAATGGCATTCTCTGCTTTATCGCTATCTATGCTAGAAGCAGAGCCTCATCTCTTTGAGCCAATCCAGAGAATAGATGTAAAAACACCACAGGGAACTGAAGGAGGAGTAACTTCAATTATAACAAAGCGAAGAGGACGCATAACTAATGTTATTCCTGAAGGAGAATATGTAAGAATCCAAGGTCAAATTCCAGCTGCTGAAACGATTGGGATTGCTGATGACATTAGAGGTTCAACTCAGGGAAGAGCATTTTTCGGATATGAGTTCAAGGGTTTCGAGAAAGTACCTTCAAGTTTGGAAGAAAGCATTATTATGGAGATTCGAAAACGCAAAAATATGCCATTAGAATTACCAAACAGAAAAAGCTGGGAGCGATTTATTTATAAAAGGACCTAACATTTCTTAAAACTTTTCTTTAACAAAAATCGTATTGATATTCAGAATTAAAGCGCGTTTATTATCTCTATATTCTTAAATTGAATGAAGACTATGATTAATTAATAAAGAGATTAGATTATTATAAGTAGAGATATTGATTTTTATATCGTAGCTCGTTGATATAATTTAAATACTAAAGTCTGAAAAGCTTCTTTAACACCTTGTCCTGTTAAAGCACTCGTTCTGAAATATTTAATAATATTGTGGTCTTGGGCAAATTTGTTAACATGAACATCTGAAGTTTCATAATTTGGACTAAAAGCTATTGCATTTTGATCGACTAAATCAGCTTTATTTCCAAATAATAAAATGGGTATATTCCCACAAGCCTCTTTAATATTTGATAGCCATTTATTAATATTACGGTAAGTTTCAATTTCTTCAGGGGCAAGAGAAAACACTATAATTGCGCCGCTACTTCCTTTATAAAATCTATCACGTAGGGTACTGAATGATTCTTGACCGGCTAAATCCCACAAAAATAACTCTACCATTTCTCCACCTACATTTTCTTCATATCTCGAGAATTGCATACCTAGGGTTGAAATATAATCTTTTTCAAATGTATTTGTCGTATATCTTTTAATTAGCGAAGTTTTCCCTACAGCAGCATCTCCAACTACAGTTATTTTAAAACCAAAAGCTTTTTCACTCATCTTTTATATTTAAATATAATTTTCTTATTTATTTTACTAATAGTATAAATAAGATTTTTTAAGCCTTGCTAACACAATATTAATAGCGTAATCTTATTGGATCCTTACTTATTAAAAATCATAATTTATGGGATAAATAGCCTATAGTTATTTAAATATTGAAGAGATTAATTAATTGCTCAGTATTATCTACTAGAATATCGGGTTTATGTTCAAGTAATGTTTCCTTTTGGGCAAGTCCACTTGCAACACATATCATTCGAGTTTTAGCAGCCTTTCCAGCCTCAATATCAGTCGACATGTCACCAATAAAAATAGCTTCTGAGGGTTTAATTTTCCATTCATCAAGAATTTTGAGGATTCCTTCAGGGTTAGGTTTTACTTCTGTTACTTCATTAAAACCTATTATTGTTCCAAAATAATTAGTTAAATTAAATTTCTCTAATACTTCTTCAGCATATTGACTCTTGTTATTTGTCAATATTGCTAATTTTAATCTTTTTGATAACTTAGAAATTAAACCATCTATACCATTAAATATAATAGCTTCTTCTCTATATTTATTAAATTGATTGAATAAGAAAATAGCTATACGCAATTTTTTGAAAAAACTTAATCCTTCTAAAGATTTTATTTTTAATAATTCAAAGGAATTAAGGAGAATTTTAGGTACAGGATAATTTTGGATCTCTTCGATTAGATGAGCGATTTCCTCCATAACAGCATCGCGGTTAACCTTTAATTCATATTTTTCTATCCCATCATCAACTGCTTTTTTTATCGCATCTGTAATATCATAAATCACACCATCTAGGTCAAAAATTATACCTTTATAATTTTCTAAGTTTATTTTATCCATATTAATGTGAATTAATATTTAGCATAATTTTAATTATACGAATCTCAAAATTTATAGAATCAAAGAACTATTATTTATATTAAGTTTAAAAACTAATGTTTACTTCTTAAAATCTGTAGCTTATGAATGAAAATCAAGGAGAAGAAAACGAAAAACAACGAATAGAAGAAAAACAAGGAAAAGAAGATGATTTAGAAACCTATTTAAGAGACATGAAGGCCCTTGAAACCGATTTTTCAGATTTAGAAGATTTAGATATGGAAGAGCTTAAAGAAATACAAGATGCAATTGCTAAGGTTAAGGAAGGAGAAGAATTACCTGAAGATGAAATATTTGGTGAACAAATCTCTGCTGAAGAAGAAATCGTGGATGAACTTAAAAAAGAAAAAGAGCTTAAGGAAGTCATGATTTCAGATTTTTCGGATATGGACGAGATTGATTTTGATGAATTAAGAGAAATGCAAGAAGCTATTGAAACTGTAAAACATGAAGAAATTGAGATCTCACCTGAACAAGAAGTTGAAATCCAGTCAACTCAAGAAGTTTCTAAAGAATTAGAAGATAGGATTAAACAAGAGCTTTTAAAAAGGAAAGAATTAGAAGTAGAGGAATTTATTACACCTGAAAAGTTTTTAGACTATGTTCGCAATAAACGCGATAAAATATGGTATCATGCACTGTATTATTTAGTTTTCAACGTTGAGGACCATATTGCTTCAAAGCCATTATTATATGATGTTTTAAAAGAGGTAACAAGTAAATCTCCTATTGATCCTATTCCTGAGAACCAATTTTATTTTGGTCTTGGGTATATATTGAGGTTAACCTTAAATAACAAACAGGTTGTAAGGTTTTTGCGAGATGGCAAGTTTAAAATTAATGTAAACGTTGATAACTTAAAAGAGATTTTGGAAGAAGCTGGCGAACCCATAAGCACTAGACCTGTTATAAAAGAAGAAGATAAAAAAAGGATGTTTAAAGATTTTCTTGATGAGGAATTTCTTGACATCTAAGTTATTTATAATTAAGTTAAATAATCAATAATTTTGGCAAAAAATATAAACAGATAAACGGAAAAATTTAGTTTATTAATTTTGTACCACATTGTTTACAATAGTTATCAGAAATCTGGTTCTCATAGCCACAGTTATGACAATATTTTTTTAATGAACTAACTTGTGGTTGTATAGATGAGTTTTTTATATCATTTAAAATTTCATAGAACTTCTTATCTGCAGATCTTACTAACTTCATGGGAGATGTCCCAATTTCAAGTGCCCATTTCTTCATTATACCCTGTGGTTTTAGCCACGCCATTCCATACCCTAAACTAAGTGAAATTTCTACACTCACATAAGTCATAGATTCTTTAGGATTGTAACCAAAATTCATTTGATAAGTTTCACCATAAGAAGTTGCTGATATTCCTCGTTGTATAGCTAATGTGCGGAAAAAATTGTTATTCTCAAATTGTTGATCCTTTATTTTGCCTCTATTATTCGTCCAAAAGGTTAATGTTCTATTCCATACTTCATCCAATGGTAAAGGAATCGAATAATAACCAAATTTGTGCCCCATAAAATCTCTCGCCTTAATTCTATTGAATTAATTACATAAAATTTTTGGATTTTAATATATCAAATTTATTAGGAATACTTAAATTAAAAAATTTGCAGTTAAATTTTTTATAGCTCATAATAATTTTGAAGAAAATGAATGAAAAACCTTCTTTATTAATTATAGGAAATTCGAATGTAGGAAAAAGTTCAATAACTCGATTATTAATGCCTAATCCTAGGAAATTTAAGGGTAAAGTTGGTAAAACTCCAGGTAGTACATTATTGATAAAATCTACAACTCAAGATAATTTACCCTATAATATAGTTGATCTTCCTGGATTTGGATATATTAGTCGCTCTAGTCGTAGAAGAGGAGAACATATAAAAAAACAAATTGTTATTCATATCGAAAAGCATTACAATGAATATTTTTTTGCATTAATCGTATTGAATATTTTAAGAATCGAGGATGAAATCCAGAAGTATTACATTCAAAATAAAAATACAATCCCTTTAAGTTTTGAATTAATTCAATTTCTAAGCGAATTTAAAATTCCGCTTCTAATACTTTTTAATAAAATCGATAAAGTTTCCAATCTAGATAAAATAAAAATAATAAACCTTTTTATTGAATCAGCTAAAGATTATGGTTTGAATTTGATTCATTTAGATAATTATTTAACCACAAAAAGTTTAAAAATACCATACTTGGAATTTTCAGCATTAAAAAAAATTAATTTAACAAAGTTAAAACAATCAATTCAAGAATATTTACGATAGGTTTTTAATTATGAAAATTAGATGCTACTTAGTTTAGGATCTTTGTTTTCATCCCAATTTACAGCAAATAAGAAGTCTCTACTTGCTTCATTTTTATAGATTAATGGAAAACCGCTTATTTTCTCAAATTTTAAAGCAAGATTTTTTAAATAATCATATTCTGGAAAAAATTCCTGTACTGATTTTTCACTTTTCAATCTTTGCTTAATTAATAGAGCTTTTGCTTGCAAAGTAAAACCTTTTATCTCAAAAAAATTAGGGTTCACCCCTTCTATAATTCTAGTATATTCATTAATTAAATTTTCATTGAAATTCAAGTCTTTAATAGCAGTTAGTCTTATAACAGACCTACAGGATAAAGAATTAACTAAATCTAAACTACCTATAATTTTATTCCACCCATTTTTAATCATGGGGCGACATATTTTCTTATAAATTTGTTCATTTGGAGCAGGTAAAGTGATATATAACTGAGAGGGTAAAGGATCTAGCTTTTCAATATTTTCTGGTAAAGTACCATTGGTAACAATAAAAGTAGTCATATGACGATTCTTAAATTCCTGTACATATTCAGAAATCTTTGGATATAGAAGAGGTTCTCCATCAAGGGAAATAGCAGCATGGTTAGGTGTCATTGCTTCACTATGTGCTTGCATTATCTCATCAGGTGTAGTTAATGATCGATTAATTAATACTTCTAATTCCTTTCTAGAACCGATACAGTATTTAATATCATTATCTAATTCGAACTTATCAAGGCTACGATTAGTTGATTGAATAAATTCCTGATTCTTTAAAAGAGTTAAAGCGCGCTCAATTTTATTTTTTGATACATGAATTTTATTAGCTAGAGAACTTATATCATAATCCTGATAACTATTTAAAAGCATATAATAAAGAATATCAATCATTATTTCATAATTATCAAGATAACGTCTCAGTGGTAGGTGATTTTCAATAATATCTTTATGATGTCGTAACATTTCATCAATAAGAAATTTAGGATTATCTGGTTCAACAATAAATTCAGTTCCAAGTGATCCAGATTCAATATCTCTCCAACAAAACACACATTGATGATTACAAAATGGTAGTGAAGGAGTATTTTGTAAACATCTATGACTTTGTATCCCAAATACACCTTTATAGCAATTACGATTATCTCTTCCAGTCATTAATCTTTGTTCAAGCCAATAGCAAGGTTTGATAGATGAATGCTTATTTTCTCCAATAATCCTATAAGTCGTTTTCGTATAAGCTTCAACATACTCATTTGTTATTTTGTTATCAATGATAAATCTGTTTTTCATTAAAGAACCACTTTGAACGCGAAATTCTCACTAATTTATATAAATAAATGTATTTTATTAAGATATTAAATTATATTCTTAAAAATTATAAGTACATAAATAATTAGAGTAGTACTTTTAGATTATAATTAAAATTATGGTTTTGGTTAATTTGGATAAATAAAAAAGGGTGTAGAAATGTTAAATAGAATAAGAATTGAGTTGTTAAATCTTGGATTAAAATTTATCAGTGTTGATGATAAAATTGTACGGATGTTTCTAGAAACTAGTGCTTCAAATATAAATGAAATTGTCATTCTTCCAGCAGTAAAAATAGTTATGCAAAAATTACTAAAAAAACTACAAAATAAACGGAATTATGGTAGAGTTTATAATGGAGAATTGAATAATGTTAGAGTCAGTATAATTCGCTCTTTAATGGGTGCTCCGAATTGCGCAATGACTGTAGAAGCCCTTAAGCGATGTAAAACAAAAATAATAATTAGAATTGACTTTTGCGGAGGAATTGGAAGTGAAGTTTTTCCAATTAATATTGGAGATATATTAATACCTAAGTTGGCTTATTGTGATGATGGGACTAGCCCTCAATATCTTAGAGAGAATACTTCTCTTGTAAATGAATTAGAGTCCATCCCTAATCCAATGGGAAAATTTCAAACCATATTTACGGGGAATCAAACTATTTTTATATCTAAACCTAATGAAATGCTAAGAGAATTGTTTTTAAGGAAAGCTACTGAGCTTTTGCCGAATAATGTCAAAGAAACTAATTTATGGACAACAGATGCGCTTTTTTGCGAAAGTTTAGATTTTGTAAGAGCATTGAGCTCAATAAATGTACAAAGCGTAGATATGGAATCGTCTATTTTATTCTTATTAGGTAAAATCTATAATTTAAAAACTGTTTCCGTCCTCTCTGTTTCAGATTTACCGGGGAATCCAAAGTATGATTTATTTCGCTCAAATGAAATACATCCTGATATGTTAAATGGAATTGATAATGCAATAAAACTATTAATTAATGCATTACCTAAAGTTAAATTAGTTCTTAAAACATAACTATAAATTTTAAATTGAATTTGAATTCAATTATTGACAACACCATAATTAATTAAAGCCCTTTAAGGAGTTGAGAAAAATCAGGTTCATCAAAAAATTCATTATATTTCTTTAAAAGTTCAATATTTATCAAAAATATTTTACTGCCAGATTTATTTTTCGCAGATCTTACAAGATTAAGTTCTTTCAATTTTTTAATATGGTATAAGATTGTTCCTGAATACATATCAAGAATTTCTGCTATTTTTGAGATTCTTACTGATTCATCCTTAAATATTTCCTCTATTAATTTAGGGATCAATGGATTTAAAAAGATAATTTTGTATTTATCATGGTCTTCAGGCATATCGCTGAGAAAATAATGAAGGGTTTTTCCAATTTTCTTAGATCTTATTAGTTTAAATCGTTCAAGGGTCATAACATGTTTTAAAAACGGAGTTCTTGTTATATTTAATTCTTTTTCGATTTTTTCATCTCTAGCATGGATTCCTGGATTTTGTTTTATGAAATCAAGTATCTTTACCAACTTTTTATTAGAAAGTATCTCTAACTTAGTGCGTCTTTCATTGGTTACTATCCAATTCTTCTCTTCTAAACTTCGAATCGCTAGAAAAATTTCTTCTTTACTATATCCTTTTCTGTATGAAAGTTTAGCAATACATTTAGCGTATAATTTTTCAATTATTGGATATTTTTGAATTTGGATTTCTGATTCAATTTCAAATTCAGCGTCATAACGTTTTAGTTTTAATATTTCTTTTGCAATTTCTAGTACATCTTTTTCAATTTCATTTAATTCTTCAATTATTTCTGGTTTTTTTCTCTCTTTTTCTTCTATTTCCTCTACTTCTTGTAAAGGTCTAAAATCAAGGCGCCTAAATGAGCTTTCCTGTAAATTTTTTTCTTCTTTATTTCCTTTGGGTTCTCTTTTTCTTTCGAGTGACATCTTTAAGCGTTTTCTTCTAAGAATTGGACAAATTTTATTTGTTCTTCAACATCCATATATTTTAACTGTTCTACAATCTTATCATAATGCTCAGGCTTTACGTTCGGGAGCTTGCGAATTCTATTAATTAGTTTCTTGGGAATTTCCTTATATAAACTAATTATCGATTCAATGTATTTTACTTGTTCCTCTTTAGTTAAGAATACAAGTTCTTCTAATAGTTCTCTTTTTTCTTTTTTAGAGATTTTTAAGCCAATTATTTGCTCTCTTAAGTCTTTTGATAAAACAGCAAATATTTTTGAGAAGTATTCTTTAACCAATTTCTTATCTTTTTCATCTTTAACAGGTAAAAGAGAATCATGTAATTTTAATTCAAATTCTTCTTCTCTTTTTACCTTTTCTTTTTTATCAATTTTATGAGGGATTTCTTCTAGTTCTTTAAGCTTTATTTTTTCTTCCTTTTTTTCTTGTTCAATTTTAATTGGTTTTTCCACTGGTTTTAATTCAATCTCTTTCTCCTCATGAATCAATTTCTCTGGGCGTTCTATTTTTATATCGGGAGGAGTTGGAAGCATTGGAGGCGCTGGAGGAGTCGGAGGGGTTGGAGGATAGTATGTTGGTTTCTCTTCTAAGGCTACTTCTTGGATTTTTTCTGATGGTTTCCCTAGGCTTAAGAAAAATATTAATATTCCTTTTAATAGTATAAAGATCCCCGCAGCATAAAATATCGTTCCAATAACTCCCAGAATAAATATCTTGATTGCATCTTTAATTTCAAATTTTTGTTTCTCTCTGATTTTATTTTTTGATTTACTATCTATAAGTAAAATTACTAATGCGATAAGTAGAAAACCTAGATAAATTAAAAAAATTAAAGGTATTTCGATGTTAAAAGGAAAATGTATTATAATTTTATCAGCTGTAGGGATGTAAATTCCATCTAAATATGCTTTATATATCCCATATAGGACAATCAACAAACCTGCTTTAACAGAAAAATAATTTATCGAATTCTTTGCAAGCAGACCATAATCATATGTTTTAAGATCTTTATTTTTAATATCAGTAATTACATAGATTATAATAAAAAAACCTTTAATGAGTATTATTACCCCAAGACCATATAAAACACAACCTAATATCCCCCAGCAGAATGAATCTAAAAATATCTCATTATAATTTTTTTCCCTTATTTTAGGGGCTATACGTGTCCGATCATATATCAAGAGAAATAGACTAATCAAACCAAGTGAAATTCGCTCAAACAGGATAAAAACAAATTCATCCGGATTAACCAATATTTCTGCAATTAATCCAAAAGATATACATGTATAAATAAGTAGGGGTATAAAGGATATTTTATTAAGAAACTGAATTAGGTTCTCCAAACTAGAAGATTTCCTCTCAGATAATGTATAAAATGGCTTCTTTTTCCTTAAATACGGAGTTGGAGCGGGTTTAAATTTAACTCCTTCAAGAATAAAAGGGGAACCACATCTTTCACAATAAACTTGAATATTACTTTCAATTAAATGTGAAAGTTCATCAGGGAACGCATAATTGCATTCCCGACATATATAAACTTTTGGCATGTTGTTTAACTACACCTTAATAATTATATTCTTGTTCGTTTACTTTAAAATTTTGTTTATAAAGATATGAAAATTAATTAATGAGAGAGAGTTAGAGTTTTAAAAGCATAATTTAATCGAAATTCTTTACCGCAATTCACACAAAAAGCCATTCCATTTTTTACCAAGTGCTTTCTCATCTTTTCAGTAAACTTTCTTCCACATTCACTACAATATTCTATATTAAACTGATACTGATATGGAGAATTATTCTGAATATCAATTTGGTTATTTTTTTGTTTTGAAGATTTTGATTTCCCTGAAACTAACAAATAAAATCCTTCGAATAACTTAAAAAATCCATAACCAATACCTTTTAGAAGATAATACACCCCTTTGATTATATAATATACCAAATACCCAATTCCTTTGATAATATAATAAACAAGAGTTATTACTAAAGCTAAAAGTGCAATTATGCCAATAAGAACTAATATCTGACCATATAGAGGTTGCTGTACATACCATTCGATAAATAAATTATACCATACGCCAATAATTTCTAAAAAATCTCTCCAATCCATAATTAATCAACTATTTTTTTAATAAAATTCTTAATAAAAAGAAGTCAAGATTAGATTTTAAAAAAATTGGAGTCCAATTTTTGAAATATTAATGAATGAGATTAGGTAAAATTAAATGGTTTTAATTAATTTTTTCCAATCTAGCGATTTAACTGTTTTATGAAGGAAATGATCATCATCTACTATATTATATGTGAGGTTGGTAAAGAGTTTTTCAGCACAAACCCTAGATAGCTTTATTGAAACAACTTTATCATTTTTACCATGAAAAACAATAACGGGAACATTTACAGGAGAATACATTTTAGGACTTAATTCAGGAGTAGATAAATATGGAGCGAGTAAAATCAATTTAGATACATTTTTAGGATTCTGACATGTATAAAGAGCGCCCATAAGGGCTCCAAAACTAGAACCGATAATGATCCAAGGGTGCTTATTCTTTAAAATTAAATATAACTGCTTCATGCGTTTCTCCAATAACATTTTAATTGAGAGTTCAGGATTATATTCTTCAAAATCAGGAGTAAGACATTCAGGTAGCTCCTCTCGAAAAAATCGACCTTTATATCCTTTTCCAGAACTTTCGAGCCCATGAATGAAAATTATATTTTGCATTTTATCTTTTAATAAACTTATTATTCAATGTTCATTTTGTTCTTGATACGAAAAATCATCAAATTCTGATTTTAATAATTTCATTTCCTTTTTGTGCCCAAAAAAAACAATAAGAAAAAATATACTAAAGTAAATAGTAAGGATAAGTAATGTAAAAAAATAGTATTTATATGTAAATTGCATGAAATGAAGGGCAGTACCTATGATAAATCCAGTAAATAATCTTGATTCTGTAGTGCTTTTTCTTAATAAAAGCCTTTGCATTCCCCAATCAATTATTCCGGGTATTGGAAGGATTATACAAAGAAATAAGGCAACCTCTGCGCTAAATTCAACCTGAAAAATTTTTTGTATTAAGTAGGTAGAAAATAAAGCTATTAACGCTCCAATAATTACACCTGAACATCTTGAGCAGAAGTAAATTTTAGTTCTGCCAAATTTAAGATAAAAAGTATGATCACTCGCAGAAAGAGGATGGTGGGTTAAGATCATATAATATAAATGTTTTTCATCTTTAGCAAGTATTTTATCATATATAAGCAATAATATTGGAACAATGAATATGATTGAGATAAGGGCTTGTAAAAGAAATTTAACCCCATAATTGATAACAATAACTTCAATTGTATATTGGCTTGGGTAGAAGAAAAATTGAAAACCAATAATGAGACCAAAAATAATAAAAGAAACAATGGTAAGTGCTAGATAAGTATAATATAGCTTTGTCATATCATCATATTTTAAAGGTTGATATTTATAGATTCCAGATAAAAATCCCAATATTGCGACTATAAAACACCATTCCACATATAACGTGTTATAAAAAGCTAATTGAAAAAGTAATTCTCCCAAAAATCCTGTGATTAATCCATGTATTGGGCCTGCTAATACACAGAAAAAAGTAAAAATTAGCAATGTTATACCAAATTGAATTGAAAACTGTTGATTTCTAATAAAAATACTTGAAATTGAGCCGAAAGGTTCAGAAATATATACATAAGAGATTATTATAAAAGCAGCAATGAATAAATTTAAAAAAATAATCCTTAAAATATTGCTTTGCTCTTTTATTTGAGCAGGTTCAGTCAAGATATATTCATACTTCTTTATAATTTAGTCTATTAATATTCAATTTGAAGAAAGACTAATTAAAACTCTGATCAAGCTCTTCGATTAAATTCTTTTTTGTAAGTTCAAATCCTGCTCTGAGAACTTTCACAATCGTGTTTCTTCCGAGAAGAACTTTTAGGATTGAATCGTCCTGTTCAACGATAGCAATTCCTTCGTCATTATAATCTAGTTGGCGTTTTAATGCTTGATATGCTTTTTCTTTTGTTTTAAATGCTGCTCTAGATAACTCGTTGTAATCTTTAATATCGTCTTTTATATTTAATAATAGGATGCTTTCTTCCACCTGGGTTACAAAACATTTTTTTGTAACTTCTTTTAACTTATTATAATTTTTGTGATCATTTCGACACTGACGGTCAGTTTGGTCATTTGCTAAGTAGATATGAAAGTTTCTATTAATAATTCTATCAAATTGTTCTTTTGAACCATCTCCACTTTTTATAAATTCTTTAGCAGAATCTAAAGTTACTCTGATTTGTTCTAATGTTCCCACTTTAGCATCTTTATCAGACCAGTATTTATAAAAAGATTTTACTATAGGTTTCACTAAAGCATTTAAAGCACCCATATCTAATTCTGTATCAATTATTTCTTTACCGTAATTAAGAGATGTTTCCATTTGTTCAATCATCCTTTTCTTTAAGATTTTATAGTTCCTTTCTATGTATTCCATTATTAAACTCCAAACTCATTAATGCTATAATAACTTTTAAAAGCTATTATTTGATCAAATAAAACTTACAAACTTTATTGATAAAATATATTATTAAATTAATATTTTAATTATTTATTGGTATATGTGTCATTGAGTGCTTTAATAAACTCTTCCTTGGTCATTTCAAAACCCTTTCTCAGCGCTTTCACAATAATTTTCCGCCCTACTGGAAGTTTAAGTATCGAAGGATCCTCCTCAACTATTTTAATCCCTTCTTCTGTGAAACTTAGCTGTTTCATTAAATTTTTGTCAGCTATTTTTTTCGATTTAAATGCAATCCGACATAAATCGCCATAATTTTCTACATCCTCTCTTACATCTAAAAGCTTAACTACTTCTTTTACATAATTAATAAATGTTTCTTTTACAACTTGTTTTAATCTTTCAAAATTTCTATGTCTCTTATTACCCACACGATAAGCTTGGTCATTTTTAAAATATACCGGAAAATTGGAGTTTACAACTTCATTGAAAATTTCATTAGAATTGCCATTTAACATTAATTTCTTACCAGATTCTAATGTGACTTTAATTTGTCTAATTGTACCGTCCCTAGCATCATTTTGAGCCCAAAAATCATAGAATGTTTTGATAATTGGTTTAATAAATAAATTTAATATACCCGTATCTAATTCTGTATCTATTAATGCTCTACCTAATGCTATACTATCTTCCATTTGCTCAATCATCCTTTGTTGAATAAGACTATAATTCCTTTCAATATAATCCAATGTTTAATCTCCGTTTAGTGTTTAAAAAAAAAATTTAAATTCCCAAACTCAATTTATTATTATTAAAAGAGTTTTTTTCTTTTAAAACAATTTCATAAGTTTTATACTATTAATTTTATGTGTTTAAGATAAATCCAAAATTGATTCAACAATCATTATAAAAAGGAAAAAATAATAAAACAATAAGAATCATAAAAATTAATTAAATGACCACTTACTATTTTAAAATCTTAATGCTTGGTGGTGACTCTGATACCATCCATTTTTATGCTTCAAGAGTTTTCGGAGAACCAGGGGAAGATCAAAAAACATATTTTAAATGGTATAAAGAAATTAAAGTTTTTGAAGATGTTTGCGATTTAGAAATTGATGCAATTACAAGTATATCTGCGGATTTGGATGATATAATTCCTACTGTTGATGGGATCATTTATTTTTTGAATCCTATAATCCAAGTAGAGTCCGAACTATTTGAAATGGTACTTCCAGACATTTTTTCAGTAAAACGCGATATACCCACAATTGTTATATTTTATGATCAGAGTGGAGTCCTTCCTATCTCCGTTAATGAGTTATTACAACATATATGGGTTAACTTTCCCAGTTTAGAGGCTTTTGTTAATCTTTCTCCAAGAGAATTTCATCAAGCATTACAATCTTTATGTTTAGCTATGATTAATGGTGATACTCCATTAAATATTGAAAATGCTTGGATGAGATTTCCAATATTCATACAAATGGCAAATATCTATTTTAATAATCAAAATTATTATTATGCAGCTCAAGCTATTAGAAAAGCCGCATTAATAGCAGACATTTACAATAAAGAAGAATTTTTTATAATCAGTGAACAAGCAGCATTTCTTTATTCTAAAATGAATTTATATTTGGAAGCCAGTAAAATTTTAGAAAAAGTAGATAAACGGAAATCATTAAATTTCAAAAAATTGTATGCAGATGCAATATTACGAGAAGCTAATCTTCTTTTTAAAAGGAAAGAATATGAACAAGCAGCCAGAAACTATGAAAGAGCAGCTCAGTGGGCAAGTATAGAGTTATTAGATAGGAAATTAATTAATGAAGCTTTTAGATTAGCAATAAATTCATGGATTTCTGCGTGTAGAGTTGAAGATGCTTTTAGGATTCTACAAAGCTTACCTCATAAAGGAGTAATCATCATATTAAAAGAAGTTGCAGATAAAATTGGAGCTGCTGCGGATTATTTAGTGAGTATAAATAATTTTGAGTCTGCTAGAGATCAGTTATATAGAGCAGTATATAGATATCAACGTGAAGATCTTTTTGATGAATTGAAAACCCTAACAAGCAAATTAACTGATGTTTTAATCAGACTCTTTAAATTACAAGTTGGTGAACAAAAAAAACATGCAGCTAAAAATACTTATGATGAGCTTGAAAACATGTGGGATTCGTACAAAGTAAAAAAGAAAGATCTAGATTCAAGTTTAGAAGAACTGATAAATCAGTTTTTTGAATCTAATAATTTTGGAATGGCAACAATTTTAATTGATAAACTAAATTCAAGAAAATTAAAACAACAATTAGCAAAAATTAGAGACGAATTTGAGGATCGTTTTAAAGCCACAAAGAAGAAAGAATTAGAGGATTATATTAATAGGGGAATAGATATCTTAATGGATTTTGTCAATGCTGAACTAGATATAGTTATAGAGATGAATACTCAAAAAATTAATGAAGCGAATGAATTAGTAAAACTGAATATGCATTCAAAAGCAGCAAGACTCTTGGAAAATCAAGCGGAGAATCTTAAAGAAATTGGAAAAGAAGAAATTAAGGACCAAATTCTCACAAAATCCTTAGATCTGTTATTAGATGGTTTATTTTTTGAAGATTTTTTTCAAATTTTTAATAAGCTTTCACATGATATGAAAACAAAGTATTTAACCAGAATATTTCCGATATACATCCAAAAATTGAAAGAACTTAAAGAGTCTGAGGAATACTTAAGAATTGAAAAAATTCTTGAGAATTCAAGTAGAATTTATAGAAATCAAATGCTATACGAAGAATCAAGAGAAATTAGTATAATATTTATAAAAGTAATTAAAAGTGAAGCACTAAGAATCTTGGAAGAAGAAGGGAATCTCTCTGCAATCCATAAAGCGTCAGATTTGGTAAAAAAAGTTTCAAATATAACATCAGCATATTTAGAGAAGGATGAAAAAATCAAGGTTACTTTTAATAGAATCTTTAAAAAAATTGCTGAAATCTATATAGAATTGGATGATTTGCCATCTGCACATGCCTATAATGATAGAATTGAAAAGAAGATTTATAAGACAGAAATTCATGATAAAATAGCTAAGCTTGAAGCCGAAAAAAGTGAAATATGGGCAAAAAAAGCTAAAGAAACCCGTGAAGGAGAAGAATTAAAAGAAAAACATTCTATCATTGAAAATAAAGCACGTGAAGCGTTATTAGATAGAGATAATGGATTAAAAGAAAGGAAAGGATTAAAAAGAGCATACTTTAAAGAAGGTTTAATTGCTTTAAAAAATCAAGAGTATGATAAAGCGCTTGAGATATATAAGACAACTACAATCCGATTAAATAGAATAAAAAA
Organism: Promethearchaeota archaeon; assembly: GCA_048938005.1. Classification (GTDB taxonomy): domain Archaea; phylum Asgardarchaeota; class Lokiarchaeia; order Sigyniarchaeales; family SOKP01; genus Loki-b32. The sequence continues at coordinate 23,967 of JBHLMQ010000014.1, forward strand.
ATTCAATTTAGCAGGTGTTGCTTTGGTGGTAGCAAGCTTAATATTAATGAAGCAAAACAAATTTGAAGATATTAAACAACTATTAAATGAGACTAAAAAGGAACTAGCTGGCTTAGGAAAATTATTTACAGATACTTTTGCTGTTACTTTATTAGAATATATTATTGGTATAAAAAATATTCAAGATGAGAAGAAATTCAAAGAATCAATGCGTTTTTTCGAAGTACTCCCATTATTTGAAGAAGAATTAACATTATTATATGACCTTTTAGGTGAAGAATATCGAAGAGAAATAGAACCTGAAGGGACTTTATTAGGTGAAGAAATCTCAGAAGAAGGAGAAATTAAAGAAATTTTATCACGAAAAGAATATGGAAAATTATCCAAATTAAGAATAGAATTTGATCAGAGATATGGGAAAATTGAATCTAAAAAGGGAGATATTAGGAGAGATAAGGAAGAGTTATTCAAAAAAAGAAAAGCAATGAGAAAAAGATATTATTCTGATATATTAGACTTGATCGAATCCCAAAAATATAGAGAATCAGCACAAAAGTACTTAGAATTATCATATGCCTTGTCTAAAAGGAAAGATTTCGAAACAAGTTCGTTAATGATGCTTTTACATGGATTGTCTCTTTTGAAGGCAGTAGAGCCTTTAAGATTGATAAGAAAAAATCTAAATGATTTCTTAATTAGCTTGGGAATTAATAAGAAATTAGTCGAAGAAACATTTTATATAATGGTTATATCATTTCTGCTTGATTTAAAACTCTATAATTTTGATAAATTTTTGCCTAAAATTAAAGAAATTTTGGAAATAATCCCTTTATTCGAAGAAGAGAAAAAATTAATTGAAATTGATGAATAATATGTATTTCTAATCAACCATGTTAGCAAATTTCTGTAAATCTTTAACCCGCATACGAAGTGTGACTTCGGTCACTCTAGCTAATTTACTTATTTCTTTTTGAGTTCGGTTTTCATTACAAATTTTCGAACCAATATAAATTGCGGCTGCTGCAATTCCTTTGGGGTCTTTGCCAGCTGAATTAAATCCACTTTCTCTTGCTTTTTCTATTAGTTTGACAGCAATATTTCGACATTTCATTGAGAGCTTCAATTCTTCATTGAATTTATCCACATATCTATCAGCAGAGAAGTGTTGGACTTTCATACCTAATTTAGGTAAAACTTCCATTAATATCAGTCGATAGCTTTTAATCACTTTTTTTTTAGGAATTTGAGCTACTTTTGTTATTTCTTCAGCTGTTCTTGGTATCCCATGGACCCTTAAAGCAGCAAAAATTGAAGCTGATAATAGTGTGTCTATACTACGACCCATAGTTAATTTTTTTTTCACTGTTTGCGTGTAAATCCGTAGAGCATCCTCTGCAACCGCATCTGGAATTCCTAATCTTTTTTGTAAGCGTTGTAAATTTGGTAAAGCTATCCATAAATTTCTTTCATAACTAGTCGTTAAGGATCTATGGATTTTAGCTAATCGGTTGAATTTAGATTTATATTTTGGACTTAATAATGTACCTCTCGCATCTCTAGATCCTCTAATAATGGTTCTTGGACCAATAGGGCTATAAACTCTCTCGCTACTCTTTCGTTTCTGAATTTCTTCTTGAGTAAAAGCTCTACGAGGGCTATCATCAAGAATTCGCGAATAAACAAAACCACAATTTAAACAAACATACCAACCATCCTCTTCCGATACTTTTGGGTTGTCACAACAAGAGGTTCCTTCCTCTCCATTATCCTCAAAAAAGGTATCATCTTCAAAATGAGCTGGCATAGTTTTTTGGAATGCAAAAGGATAGTTATTGAATTCTTAATTTTTTCCTTAGAAATACATAAATTCATATATATTTAAGTTTAATCTATAAAAAAATTAACTAGTGAAAATTTAAATCTAAATCTTTTTAACTAGTTCTTAAAAGTTTAATAAATAATAATTAATAAAAGTTAAATCAACCTATTAATAATAAAGAAAAATCGTTATTTGTAATGACATCAGAAGTTTCTAATTTAATAAAACTCTTTTCAAAATTCTTAGACCCAAAATCCGCTAAAATTGATAAATTAAAAGAGATAGATGATATCCTAAAATTACCTCTTCACTCCTACAAATTCATTGACAAAGAAGAATCAACAATGATAAAGCAATTATTAGAAATTTCTACAATAGCTGATGCTTCTAAAAAAAATAAGGATAATCCCTTACAAAGTTTAATTGAGATTGAAGAAACAGATGATTCGATTGATCTAGCGATAAGTTTACAGAAAAAAATTGAAGAACTCAAGGCAAAATATCCAACTTTCGAGACAAAATTAAAGAAAACTATAACAATTAGTTCACTTATCGCAAGCATTAAGGAAGAAAAAGAAGGAATCGAGGCTAAAGGTCAAAAAGTTCTTGTGTGCGGATTAGACGCAGCGGGTAAAACCACATTACTATCCAAATTTGGGGGACGTTTAGGAATCAGTGATATGATATCAACACATCCAACAAAAGGAGTAGTCCGGATGAAGTTTGGGAGTACGAATTTGAACTTATTTATTTGGGATTTAGGCGGTCAAGAGGAATATAGAGAACGATATTTAAATAATCCCGAGCAATATTTTATTCAATTAGATTTACTTCTTTATGTAATTGATGTCCAAGATCCAGATAGATTTGATGAGTCTTTAGAATATTTTGATAAAATTCTTGATTCAATAATAATGTTAGAAGAAAACCCCTATATATTAGTTTTTTTGCATAAAGTTGATCCTGAATTGAAAAATGAGCCTAAGATACTCCTAAATATTGAGCTCTTAAAGGATCATATAACTGAACTCTTAAAAAGCAAGGATTTCAATTTTGATATAGAAATGTATCTAACATCTATATATTCCCTAATATCACGTGAACCTCAATTCGCTAAATATGTAAAAAATTTAATGAGTGCGAGTCATTCTTTAACAGATCCAACAGTTCGAAAAGTGGAAGGACTTGGAAAAACTTTAGAAGAAACGTTGAATGCTGTAATTCGCTTATCAGAGAGTATTTCTTCACAACTCAATGATCTTGATAATCGTCTTCGAGCTATTGAGTCAGGAGCATTTCAAGTTGCTCAAAGTGGAATCCCTATTGAAATTGCTAATCCAAATCAACCTTCTGCTAGACCTCAAGAAAATGCGAGACTAAATGTCCTAAATGAATTAAAAGATCTATTCAGTAAAAGGAAACGTTTAGATCTTTAATTTATTTCCTTTTTTTTAAATGATCAATAATCCTTTTATAGAAAGCGAGTAAAACAATCACAGTAAAAATTACTAAACATATAATTAAATACCAAACATTTTCATACAACAGAGAATTTATCCGTCTATATTGGATTTCATAGATTACATTTTGTTCAATTAAAGTCAATACCTCAAGTATCAATGGAGCTATTAAATAAGTTGAAATAAAGAAACCAGCTACTCCAAAAATATAACCACAGATAACGTCAGTAGGGTAGTGCACACCAAGTTGAATTCTTGAAAATGAGACAAAAATAGCTAATACTAAAATTAAGATTGTAATCCAAGGTGATCTTAAAAAAGTCAGCCCAATCACCAATCCTTCAGACACAACATTATAAGAATGCCAAGAGGGGAAACTCCTTGAAGTTGGTTTTCGTTCAAAAACAATGATTTTACTATCATTAAATCTTTCAAAGGGCCTTGATCTTTTAACAATTTGTTTAATTGATAATACTAAAATCACTCCCGTTAGAAATGTTGCCGAAATATAGGATAATAAAAATGGATCATACCAAATTAGTAAATAAAAAGCAATTAAGAAAATCCACAATGTTTCTCTTCCAAAAAAGGAAATAAATCTAAAAAAGTATATTGTAATTTTCCCACCTAACCCATTATATCTTAAAATAATTTTCTGGTCCCAATTATCTATTCTTTTTGAGATGACTTTAAAATCCATCATATCACTATTTTTCAATTCTTAGGTTAATTCAAAAAGAGAATATGCTTTTTTTACATATGGTATTTGCTCTTCAAAATATTCTAATTGATGTGAATCAGATCCTACAAAAAATGTAGCCCCCTTCTTCTTCAATTGAAGAATTACATCTTTGGATGGAAAAGCACGTTTTATTGGAAATCTAAATCCAGATAAATTGTACTCTATTCTAATTTTATTCTTAATACATAGACGGCCAAGGTTTAATACGCGATCATCTGATGTATCACAATCATTTCGAGGTTTAAGATCATTTTTATTGATATAACGAAAAATAGTGTCAATATGGCATACATTTTTAAAAATTTTTGAATTAATCATTTTTTCACTAATTTTAAAATATTCATCGATAATCAGCTTCATTGGCTTTCTTTCTAAAAATTTTATTAAACCCTCTCTTGTTGTAACAGGATATCCAATGATCCACTCATGGATCGAACCTCCTATAAAATCTAATTCTTTCTCATAATCATCCATAAACTCCATTAATTGAATTTCTTTATCCTCATAATATTCAACTTCCAAACCACTGAGTATGAAATCATAAGTCTCCTTTAATTCATCAATCTCTTCAAGATAGTCATTAATTTTACCGTTATAAAATGGATTAGTCTTATCATTTTCCACATAATGAAGTTCATAATGATCAAGAAAACAGATATTAATTTGATGCTCTTCTGCTACTTTTATATAATCTTCAAACGTAGGACCGTCTTGTCCTACATCTACGCTCCAATATTTACTATGAAGATGAAAATCTGTAAATTTAAATCTCATAAAATAATATTATTGATAATTTAAGAAGAAAAATAAAAATTTGGATTACTCAACTAATTGAATCTTCTTTATCAAAATACACTCTATAAAATAATTCCTTTTCCCCTACTTCAGGGGGAGTTATCTTAGTATAACCTCCCTTATGAATAACACGAATAGTCTCTTTGTTTTGAATATGTATATTCCCATAAAATCCTTTAATACCTTTTTCTTTAGCGATAATGATTATATGTTGATATAGAAATGTACCTATACCCTTTCCTCTATAATCTTCCCTAACTAAAAAGCTATATTCTGCCATATTCATTTCAGGATTTAAATAATAGGTTGCACTACCTATCATTTCTTGCTTACCAATTTCCCCTATAAATGCTCCTAGAGAGAAAACATTATCATAATCAATATTTACTTCGCTCTGAGTTTTTGAGTGCGTAAATTCTTTTCTAAGCTCAAAAAATCGTAAATATCTATCTCTCTCATTTAATGAGTAATATAATTCTTTAAGTGCTTGTTCATCTGTAGTTTTAACAGGTCGAATATTAATTTTTTCTTTATCTCTCGTCATGTAAATAGTTTCATATTCTGAAGGGTATAAACAAATTCGACCATTCTCATCACAAGGAAGCATCTGATCAGAAAATATATAATTTAATTTTTTCGCTTCATCCAATAATGATTGCCGGAATTTGGGGTGAGCTATACAAATCAATTCAAGCACTCTTTCACGAATTGTTTTACCATGAAGGTATGCCACACCCCATTCAGTTACAACATAATGAACATCTCCACGGGATAACATTATTCCTGCTCCTTCATCTAAATGTGCTACAATTCGGGATTTTTCTCCATCTCTAGATGTTGATGGCATTATTATTATAGGCTTTCCTCCTTTAGAAAATGCAGCTCCTCTCATAAAATCTATAGTTTCTCCTAATCCTGAATAAAAATGATAACCCTCAGTTGCAGCATTTACCTGTCCAGTTAAATCGATTTGTCGTGCAGAATTGATCGAGACCATTTTCTTATTCATTCCGATGTATATAGGATTACAAATATAATCCGATGGAAAAAATTCTATATAGGGATTGTTATCTACAAAATCATATAATTTTTTCGTTCCTAAAGCAAAACTAGTAAGAATTTTCTCTGGATGGAAATTTTTTTTTCTACAAGTTAAAATCCCTCCTTCAATAAGTGGTATTATATTATCTGTAATATAATGAGAATGCATTCCAAGATCCTTCTTATCTTTTAGAAATTTTAAGACCACATTTGGTAAATCACCAAAACCTATATGAATGGTGGATTTATTTTCTATTAAATTTACTAGATTTTTACCAATTCGTTTAGCAATTTCATCAGGCTCATCAAAAATAAATTCTAATAACGATGTATCATTATAGACAAAAAAATCAATTTCTTTCATATGGATAAAACTATTTCCTAAAGTTCGCGGCATTTGTGGGTTAATTTCTACAATAGTTATATAAGATGATTGAGCTATTGGCTTTGCAATATCTACATTAATCCCTAAAGAGCAAAAACCATAAGGATCAGGGGGAGTAGCCTGTATAAGGGCAACATCGACATGTTTCCTACCTGTTTTAAATAAAGATGGAATTTCACTGCTAAAAATAGGTGTATAGTCTGCTTGCCCTTTATTAATTTCCTCTCTAAGAGTTTTTCCTATAAAAAATGCATTATGCCTAAATAAGTCTTCTGCCTTATCCTTAAAGTATTTTTCTGGTCCTATAGTTAAAAAGTGAAGTATTTCAGTATCAACTAATTTCTCTGAATGCTTAATCAATTCTGATGTTAATAACTGTGGTTCTGAACATCCAGAATCAATAAAAACTCTATTCCCAGGAATGATTTTATTAATTGCTTCCTCTGCTGTTATTTCCTTTTCCTTCCACTTTTCTCTCCAATCTTCCTTCATAAATCAGATTTCACTATTATTTATGTTAAAATCTTTATTTTTTAATTATAAATATAATCTACAGTCTCTTTATTAATTGTATTTTCATCAATATAATGTTTTTGAAATTATAAATAAAATGTTTAAATTTTATATACATCTTTTTTGAATTAGAATTATCCGCTATGAACTAATAATTTTAAATGTAAATAATTTAAAAAAAACCAAAAATATAGATTTATAAACTTATAAAATTAAGAAATTAAAAATAGTGAAATATAATGTCAAAAGAAGAAAGAATGGAAAGTATTCTTACTGAGACCCGTATTTTTAATCCCGTCGATCTTAATCCTGATTATGCTAAAACTGGAATGACTATGAAAGAATATCAAAAACTATACAAACAATCTATAGAAGATATGGAAAGTTTTTGGGATGAACAGGCAAAATCAATTGATTGGTTCAAACCGTATGATAAAGTCTGGGAAAAAACTGAGTTATTTCCTGGTAAATGGTTTGTTGGTGGAAAACTCAATGTTAGCTATAACGCGATCGACAGACACGTCAAAGCAGGAAAAGGAGGAAAAATTGCTTTGATTTGGGAAGCAGATGAACCTGGAAATGTACGAACTTTTACTTATAACGAACTTTTAAAAGAAGTCAGTAGAGTTGCTAATGGAATGAAAAAGTTAGGATTGAAAAAAGGAGATCGGGTTACAATTTGGCTACCTATGGTTCCTGAACTAGCTATAATTATGTTAGCTTGTGCTCGAATAGGTGTTATTCATTCAATTGTTTTCGGTGGATTTTCAAAAGAGGCCGTTAAAGATAGAATTGAAGACTCTAATTCTCGTCTTCTATTCACAAGCGATGAAACATTAAGAGCTGGGAAATATTATCCTAAAATGGCCGATGTCGTCCAAATTATTGATGATGTTCCTACTATTGAACATGTTATTGTTGTCAAGCGCTCTGGAAGAGAAATACCTCATACGGATAAAGATATCTGGTATCATGATTTCATAGATGGTATGAGTGAAGAATGTGAACCTGAAATAATGGATTCTGAAGATACATTGTTCATTTTATATACAAGTGGAACAACTGGAAAGCCAAAAGGAGTAAAACATACTACAGCGGGATATATACTTTATACCTCATTCACTCATAGAGTTGTATTCAATTATCATGAGGGAGATATTTGGTATTGTACTGCTGATATTGGATGGATCACCGGGCATTCTTATATTGTTTATGGACCATTAACCAATGGAGCAACTTCCTTAATGTTTGAAGGAGTTCCAACCTATCCTGATGTTGATCGCTTCTGGGACATTGTTGAACGTCATAAAGTTACTCATTTCTATACAGCTCCTACTGCAATACGCGCCTTAATGAGATATGGAGAAGAACCTGTGAATAAACATGATTTAAGTTCATTAAAGGTACTTGGAACCGTTGGTGAGCCAATAAATCCAGAAGCTTGGACATGGTATCACCGCGTAATAGGTAAAGAACGTTGCCCAATAGTAGATACCTATTGGCAAACAGAAACTGGAGGCTTTATTATGACTCCAATTGCAACAGCAACTCCAACAAAGCCAGGATCCTGTTGTATGCCCTTTTTAGGTGTAAAACCAGTCATATTCGACCTAGAGGGGGATGAGGTGACAGAACCAGATGAAGGTGGATATTTTGCCATGGGACAACCATGGCCAGGTATGTTAAGAGATGTTTGGGGCGATACAGAGAGATTTAAATCAACCTATCTCGAAAGATATCCAGGATATTATTATACTGGTGATGGAGCTCGACGAGATGAAGATGGATATTACTGGATACTTGGAAGACTAGATGATGTAATAAAAGTTTCTGGCCACAGAATCGGAACTATGGAAGTAGAATCTGCTCTTGTAAGCCATCCTAAAGTTGCTGAGGCTGCTGTTGCTCCTTTTCCTCATAAAATTAAAGGTCAAGCAATTTGGGCATTTATTACATTAATTCAAGGCGTTGAAAAATCAGCAAAATTATCTAAGGAGATAAGAATGCATGTTAGACAAGAAATTGGTCCAGTTTTTCAACCAGATGTAATTCAATTTGCTGATGACTTACCTAAAACTCGAAGTGGAAAGATAATGCGTAGAATTTTGAAAGCAATTGCTTCTGGAACCCCTCTTGGTAATATCACTACTTTAGCTAATCCTGAAATTGTGGATAAATTGATTGAAGAACGGAAAAAAATGGATATTGAAGTAGGTTAAATTCACATTTTTTTAATTTTCTAATATTTCACCATCCTTTTTTTTATAAATTTTTATAGAATAATTAATCCTTGGAAAAATCCTTATCTTCTTTTGAAAATTTCTTAGGTTTTTCTGAGATTTTAAAACCAAATTCTTGTTCTTCTTTAATAGGAATTATGGGTTTTAAGGCATCTATCGGAGCATTACACACCCAACACGCGTTTTCTAAATTAGTTAACGTTTGGGCACAATTATTGCAGTAGATCGAATTGCATTCTGGACATATGTAAATATTAAATCGTTCAACTTCACCTTTACACACTAAACAACTTTTTTTCTCTTTATGAACTGTAACTTTTTCTTCTATCGTTTGACGGGTAAATTTTTTCTCTAGTACCTCATTTATGGCTTTTGTTACATACCTTTTTAAATTTAAAAACTCAATTTTTTCTTGTAATTTAGAATTACGAATAAATAAAGCTCTCCATTCCTCTAATTGATTGAAAAGTTGATTTTGCTGGGCTGTTAATTTTTTTGAAATCAACTCTAATCCTTTATTTTCGGCAATTTTGAGAGCTTTAGTTAATAATTTTCGTGAAAGCTCAGCATTTCCCTCAATTAGAGCCAATTTTGCTTGGAGTGAATAAGCATCAATTAAAGTGGTAATAGAACGTTGTTTAGTAGCGATATCAGAGATTTTATTAATTAAATCTTGAATTTCTAATAATATTTCTTCTTCTCCAGAATATTTTAATTCTTCTAATAATAAATCACACAGATTTACTTGGACCATAAATTCAAATAGATAATCAAATTTTACTTCAAGTATTTCTTCTAAAATTTGCTGTGCTTGAAATCGATATTTTGCTCGCTGTTTATTTTTTAATATTAAAGCCTTACTAAATTTCTTGAATATATTAGTCCAAGGCCACTTACGAGCAAATTTAGTAAGTTCCTCCATTGAATCATCAATTTCTTTAAAATCATCAATTTCTATGGCCGATTGAATCAATAATAAATAAAACATAAGAAGATCGTAATCAAATATGGTATTATTCAATTCACATAACGATTTATGTGCTTTTATCGCTTCTCTAAGGTATTCAATTGATTTTTTTATTTTGTTTTTATAATAGTATATCCATCCAATATTTCTAAGAGTATAGCAATAACTATGTGCTACGCTCTGTTTAATACCTAAATTTTCATTATAAATAGTCAAAACTTTACGATAATATTCTAAACTTTTATCAAATTCGCCCCTTCCACGATAAATTGAACCAAAAATAGAATACACAAATGCAAGCCCCCTTAAATGTTTCAACTTTTCATAAAGTATTAAACTCTCTTGGGCATATTCTGTTGCTTGATCTAAGTCTCCTTTATAGAAATTCATAAATGATATTAAAAATTTTGCTTGTGCGATGTATCTTTCATCGTGAATTTTTTCAGCAAGATTAAGCATTTTATGGGAATAAATCAACGCTTCATCCAATTTACCTTGAGCTCGTTTAATCCAACAAATTGCTTCAAGCTGGTGGAATATAGATTTCTTTTTGTTCAAAGTTTCGTAAATTTCTATGCTACGATGGTAGTTAACAATAGCATCTTCAAGCTCCCCTTGAGCAGATTGAATAGCGCCTTTTATAGAAAATAATCTGCCGATTCCATCTTGTACAAGGGAATTTTCTTTATTATTATTATCCATTTGGCTTATAATTTGTTCAGTAAGCTTAATTTCTTCATTAACTTTATCATACTTTTTTAATGCCACTAAGGCTATTAATCTTGTTATTCGTGCACCAAAATTTTGGTTTAAGTTTAATTGGGTTGTTCTTTCATCTAGAATATCGTTAGTTATTGATAGAACTTTATCAAACGCCCTCGTTTTTAATAAAGTTAAGCACTTTAAAATTAGCTTATCAATATTCTCTAGTTGTTGAGATTGCTTATCCTTCTTCACTTTCCTCAATTTGCGTTAAATACCAATTATAATAGATTTTCTATTGAATTTCAATTTTGAATATTTAATATTAAGTTCTATTAATGATTAATAAACAGTTAACTCAATTAATAATATTTTATATTTTTATAAGTAGAATCTTAAAAGCAAATGTATCTGGAACTCGTTTTGGCAGTGTTCCATTGTTCATTAAAAATATAATAATTCTTTTAGGATTAACCTTTTGCATAAGTACTAATAGCATATAACAAATCTAATCTTTCTGAAATTATTTTTCCGTATGTCATCTTTAAGCTCCCTTGATTCTCGTGTTTGGTTAGTTTAATTGATTCAAATATTTTTTTTTGTAACTGTTGATGTTCAGCAATAATTAAATGATTAGCGCCTAATGTTATACTCTTATTAATTATCTGTAGCGCAGCATCTAAATTTGTTGCTATTAATGGGCCAAGGCGCAAATTTGAGATTAGTCCATATCCTTCATTCTCAATCGCTAAAATCTTAGCACCAAGATTAATTCTCACTTGTAAATACTTGGATCGATCAAATCCCATGGCTTTCTTATCAAGGATTAACGCCCAATCTGGAAATATGTTCAAAACCTTAATCTGTTTTATTTCAACATTTAATTCAGGTATCTGTATTGGCAAATTATACATCGTCCCAAAAAAACTTCCTTGAAAACCGAATTTTTTATAAATTGGTTTTCCTAATTTTGAAGCATAAAGTACCATGGTTTGATAGTTTAAATCTTTTCCAATTTCAAATAGTTCATTGAAAATCTCCGCACCCACCCCCATTCCTCTGTATTCTGGCAATACTCCCATATATCCGAAGCTACAAATTCCTTTAAATAAAAAGATTCCTCCAATGCCAATAATTTTTCCTTTTAGTTCAGAAATAAGAAATTTACCTATCTCATTTTTGATCAGAGATTTCCATACTTTCGCTTCTTTTTTAATAGTCATAGATGGAACCCTCCCAAATGCAGAGTATAGCACATTAATACATTCAGATATTTCTTTATCTTTTGGTTCTCTGATATTATGATTTATCATATTAATTCCATGATATTTTTTTTCAAAAATTCAGATTAATGCTACTAATTATTTTTTTTAAAAGAATAAACATAAATAAATCAAATTTTTTATAATAATTCAAGGATTCTTTAGTTTTCTATATTTTGAATTCTTTCAGGTATTTGAGGTTTTAGAATTGAGTTTAAATAGTGAGCAATTAGCTAAAAAGATAAAAACATTGGATCAAAATGAAGCTATTGAAATGCTAATTACCATATTATCAACCTCTAAAGATGTAGAAGGTAAAATAAAAGCGGCTGAGCTTTTAATACAATTTGACGATAAAGAAAAAATACGCTTTCTAAATATAAAAAGAATTTTCTTGAATGATAGACATCCTAAATTAAGGTTTCATTTAATTATTTTAATAGCAATGCATTATAATAAAGAGGGAATTGACTTCTTAAAAGAACAATATAAAAACTGTAAAGACGGTACAGTGAGAAAAAATCTTATTGAAATGATTGGACAAGTTGATTTGAATGATTCGATACCTTTCTTTATTGAAGCTTTAAGTGATACTAATGTTGAAGTTAAAAAAGAGTCAATAATTCTCTTGGGAAAGACTAATGCTAGCGAAGCTTTAATACCCCTAATAGACATGCTTCATTTTAGAAGCGCTGAAATTTATGATCCATTAATAAATACTATTGTAAAAATTGGAAAGAAAGGAAATTTACAAATTATTAATGATTATATCAGTACAGAAGACCCTAACATAAAAAGAGAAATTCCTGTAATTCTAGGTAAGATAAAAAGTAAAGAAAGTGAAAACAATTTAATTAATTTTTTAAGAGATAAAAATTCTATTATCCGGAAGAATTCAGTAAGAGCGTTAGAAAATATAATTGAATTAAAAAATATTAAACATATTTTAGAAGTATTAAAAGATCCAGATATTGAAGTAAGAAAGGAAGCTATTCGAGTTTTAGGCAATGTTGGAAGTAAGAGAGCAATTACGCCACTATTAGAGTTATTAAAAGAAAATGATGTAAAAATCAGAAATCTTGCAAAAAATGCTCTTAATAAGATTTTGGGGAAAACAAAATCATCTCAACTTCTCTATGAGATAGTAAAAGGAAAAAATATTAATGCTAGAAAAGAAGCAATAAAATTATTGGGGATGTTAAAAGACGTTAATGCCATTGACCTCTTGATAGCAACTTTCACTAGTAGAGTCGCTAGTTTAAGAGGATCTGCATATCGATCCCTTTTAAAAATATTAAATAATAAAATTGATGATAAGATTTTAAACGCATTATCAGACAGATCTTGGCAGATACGAATGTTTTGCACCAAAATTTTAGGCGAAATCAGAGATCCAAGCACTATCTATAATATTTTCAATTTAATTGAAGATGAAAATGGAAGTGTAAGAAAAGCAGCTGTGGAAGCATTAATTAAATTTCAGGATGATAAAGTTATCGATTTAGCAAAAAAATCACTAGAGAGTCCAAATTGGAAGACTCGAAGAGCTGCAGTCAAAATATTTTTAAGAACTGGAAGTAAGGAATCATCAAACTCTTTAATTTCTTGTTTAAATGATGATGATGTTTATATAAAAAGTTGGGCAGCTATGGCATTAGGAAAACTTAAAGATATAGAATCTATCGAACCATTTATTCAATTATTAAAAGAAAATGATGACAAAATCAGAATTTCTGCCATCAAAGCTTTAGGTGAAATTGGAAATAAAGATGCAATTAAACCTCTAACTGAAGGTTTAGGAGATGATAATTGGGAAGTAAGAAAAGAAATAGAAAATGCTCTAAGTCTGATCGATCCAGATTGGATGAACTATTTGTAAAAGTAGCGTTGTATATCAAAAACAATTATTAAGAAATTAATACATTTTAATTATCTTTTGGACATTTTCATTTAGTTTGTTCAAAATTAAATTAACATTAGATTCTTTATTTACTAATATTGTTAAAAACGTTTTTTCATCACATTCAAAAATTAGAATTGTCTTTTCTGCCACTTCAGCAATTATTTTATGAATTTCTCTGTTACCTACTGTTTCTCCAATACCTAATGCACTTTCTAACACGGATGCGCACATAGAGATGAATTTTTTACTATCGAATTTATCTCCTATATTCTCTACTATGAGCCGTCCATCCCGATAGGCAAAAATTATCCCATCTAACTTCCCCTGATTTTTTATATTATCAAGAATTTGATATAATTCCTCAAATTTATCTAAATTAGAATGATTCATATAATTCATTAAATTATATATTTCAGTTTCTATAAATATAGACTATTAATCAAAACTATTTAATTATTGTATTGTATATGGAAAAAGCGAATTCTGATGCAGGAATAATCGATTTAATACGTAATTCAAACAAAGATTTCATTGAAAATGAATTGCGTCCATTCTTAAGAATTCCGAGTAATACTCTTAATTCTGAAGGGATAAATTCAGCTAAAAATTATTTAATCTCTTATATCTCTGAATTTTCCGAAGAAATAAATGAATTTAAAGGTGAAATTAATCCTCTAATCATTGCCAGAATAAAGGGAGAAATCGAGGAAAGTTTATTAATATATATGATGTATGATACTCAGCCTATTAGTAAAGAAAAAGAATGGATAGGCAATCCCTTTGGGGCAGAAATTAAAATTCTTCCTCCTCCACTTGATAATTTGGGTAGTTGTATCATAGCAAGGGGAGCCTATAATTCAAAAACACCACTATTATGTTTTTTGAACTTAGTGAAAATCTTGAAAAAGAAAAATAACCTACCAATCTCTTTATTACTTTTATTTGATGGTGATGAGGAAAAAGGTTCACTTTCACTATTGAAATTCCTTGAAAATAAAAATCAAAGAGAATTATTCAAAAATTGTACAGAAGCGTATTATCCCTCAACAAAACAAGACCTTAGCCAAAAATCTGTTTTAAAATTAGGATATAAAGGAATTTTATCGTTAACAATTAAAATATCATCGAGAAATAAAGAGCCTCATTCAGCTTTTAGTGGAATGATACCCAATCCCGCAGCTGATTTAATCTCCTTACTTAATACAATTTATTCTAATAATAAATTTATCATTAATACTTTGAAAAATCCATATGTACTTAAACCTGAAGAACAAAATCTCATAAAGACTCTATTGAAAAAACTTAATCTTGACAAAATAAAGAAAAAGGCAGGAATAGAACAAACAATTGAAGAAGACCCTCAAAAAGCATTTATTAATTATCTATATAATCCCACCTTTAATATTTCTACCTTAAAATCGGGTTTTTTAGAAGATGGAACAAAAAATTATGTTCCTAATCAAGCAATATGTAATATTGATATTAGATTTGCTCATGATGTTTCAACTGAAGAAATATTAAAAGTAATTAAAGAAAAAATCGATGATTTCTCAAAAAAGACTAAGAGTCAAATTACATTAATAAAAAATATAGGTTATGAGAGTTCAAGAGTTAGAGTAGATTCAGCACTCGTAAAGAGTCTTATAAAAAGTGCTGAAATATTAGGCTTTTCAACGGAACTCTGGCCCTTAAGCGCAGCAGCAGCCCCTTTGAGTAAAATTCAGAAAATGTTAGGATTAGATTTCGTTACAGGAGGTTTGGGTATAGGGGGATTTGCCCATTCTGCTAATGAATTTATTCAATATGATTCTATAATTAATAATAGATTGGCTAACTATTATTTCCTAAAAACTTATTCAAAAATAATAAAAGAAAAGTATAATTTAATCAAATAATCCTATAATTCCTCTGCTTCTTGCTTTGATAGCATTTTCAGGACATAATTCCATACAACACAAACAAGAAATGCATTTTTTTCTTGAAAACATTGGATAATTACCTTCCTCAAATTTTATTGCTTCTGCAGGACAAATCTCTGCACATTGACCACATTGTGCACATCTTATTTTAATTAAATTAGGAATCTTTTTTATTACCTTATAGGCTAAATGTCCTGTCATATAACTGATAAAACTTGTCATAGTATTTCCAGGAACTTTAAATTTAGGAGTTTGTTTTTTAGCTTCTTCCAAAGTTATTCCTACAATCTCTATATTGTCTAGATTAAAAATACCTAGGTTTCGTTCTATTGCATTTTTCACATGAGGAACATTTTTTGCTTTCACTTTACCAATTTCTAGAGCCACAATATCAAGTGCTAACTCATCTGTCCCCGCTAAAATTAAATCCCATTTAACCATTTTTCCTGCAGCTGGGCCCATAGAGCCTTCCATTATCTCTTGTAAATCATATACCGTTATTCTTTTTGGTATATTCTTCAAAATCCATGAGAAATTATCTGTAAGAACCTCTCCAAATCTATCAGCAGTTTTCCCTAATAAATGATATTTAGCCTTTAATCCCCCCGGAATTATGCCCCAATAGTTTTTTATTGCTCCTGTAATCATAGCTTCAGCATGACTTTTAAGTCGGGGTAAATTTATCAAAATGTCACAATTTTTGATAGCTTTAGCAACATGAAATTTTTTCATTCGTACAGCATCTTCAATTGTTTCTACTTCGGGCACCCCACTTTCAAAATCAATAATTTTTACGCCGTTTTCTATACAAATATCTAACATTCCAATTTGTTTTACTACATCAGAAGCATTATTTCCTTGTTGACCAGGAGAATCTCCGAGAGAGACATTATCCATGGAGATTCCCTTCTCCTTAAGATAAAGAATAACACCCTCAACAAAATCGGGTTGAGTACATGCTTCTTTTTTAGCTCTAAGTAAATTTGGTTTTAATAAGATTTGGTTTGAATTAAAAAAGTTAAATTTTAAATCATTTTCAACTAACTTAATCGCTTCTATCACTGCTTTGGGAATGGATTCATAATCATTTACATTTATAATACTAATTTTGGTAGACATCCTTTAAATCGACTATGTTAATTTAGTTTTTAAAGTTTTGTTTCTTATATTGTATAAAATTTATTTTTATTTTGAGTTTATTAAGTATCTAAAACCAATTATTTTTAAAAATCAAATTCATTATAATTATAAAAATAACATTATCAAGCAAGCATAACTAATAAAATCTTTAACAGTATTTCAAAATTAGTTCCGTTTTATATAGAAGTATCAGGGGAATTGAGAGATGCAAGACGTTCTGTTCAAGGTTGTGTTTTTCGGAGATGGTGGAGTTGGAAAAACAACCTTAATTAACCGTTATCTTACTGGTGTTTTTAAGAGTGATTCTGTAATCACTATCGGTGTTGATTTCCATGTAAAAAAAGTAGAAATTGAAGGAAAGCGAGTTAGTTTACAAATCTGGGACTTTGCTGGGGAAGATAGGTTTAGATTCCTTATGCCTAGCTACGTCATTGGTGCTTCTGGAGGAATCTTTATGTTTGACATAACAAGATATACCAGTCTAAAAAATTTTAGCGATTGGATAGAGATTTTTAAAAAGGGTTATAAGGGAGAGAATCATCAAATGCCAGTTCTCATGGTAGGAAGTAAGTTAGATCTTGAGTACAAAAGAGCGGTCTCTAGAGATGAGGCATTTGAATTGGCTAAAAATAATAATCTCTTTGGTTATATTGAGTGTTCTGCAAAAGATGGCCAAAATGTTAATGAGATTTTTCAAGAAATTAGTCGGTTATTGTTGAAAAGAGCTAATCTCCTTTAATTTAATAAAATTAAGAAATCCGAACTATTTTTTATAAATATCATCCAGGAAATTAATAACTATATCAGGAATCATATTTTTATCAAGATCATTTGAGTAAATCTCTTGCATTTTTAGTTCCTCAATCATTTTTTCTGTTGTAACTCCAGTTAATACAGCAATTGTAATAATATCAGCTCGATTACCTGCTAATATGTCTGTATTTAAACGATCACCAAAGATGCATGCCTTCTCAGGAGAAACTTGATTATCATTTAATATCATTTTAATACCAAAAGGTTCAGGTTTTCCAAAAATTCTAACTGGTTCTTTTCCTGTGCAAGTTATCAAAGCATTGACCATCACACCCGCACCAGGTTTAAGACCTCTAGAAACTGGCAAAGTTGAATCCGAATTCGTCGCATAAAATTGAGCCTTACCCTCTAAAATGCATCTTTGAGCAAGTGCTAAGTTATTATATTTAAAATTTCTATCAAGGCCAACAATAACAAAATCTATTTCTTTGAAATTCACAGGATCAGTAATAATTTTGTGCCCTAAGGATTGTAACTCCTCTCTTAATCCTCTTTCTCCAATTACAAAAATATTAGAATTTTTTTTTAATTTTGTAATTTCTGCAGCTGTGATCGAAGCACTAGTATAAAAATCAGATATTTCACTCTTTATGCCGAACTTCTTTAATCTTTCAACATATGTCTGCCTTGTTGCTGTAGAATTATTAGAATTATAAACTACTTTTATTGATCTTTCTTTTAGGTCGGCAATGATTTTATCTGAATTAGGGATCAAATTATCTCCCCGATAGATTACTCCGTCTAAATCAAATATGGCGAGTTCAATGCTTTCTAAATCATCTATTAATTCACGCATAATTTTGAATAAATATTTTATTTATATGAATCTTAATTACCAGCCGATTGGTAAACCTATTAAGATTACTCCAAGCTGGATTCCAATCGGAATGAATATTGGATTTAAAATGTTATCAGCGGTGTATATTGGAAAGTAGTCAGTAATAAAAAAAATTACTGCTCCTATTATTGCATAAATAGGTCCTACGAGGATTAAACCAATTAAATATGCTACGATTGTACCTGCAAAAAAACCTTCAATGGATTTAGTGTCTTTACTCCTTACTTTGACCTTGTGTTTCCCATATCTTCTTCCAATTAATGCTGCTGCTGCATCCGATAGACATGCTATAAGGACTCCTGAAAAAAATGCTAAAATATGGATTAGTCCTTCCATATATAGCATATAAGAAAAGATAAAACCTGTAATTATATAAATTTGCGGACCTGTTGCATTTATTTCTTTGTTTCTTAGCATTGAATGTGTTAAAAAATTGAATATTGAATATTCTGGACCCTTAAGTATTCTGATTAAATCAGATATTATCGCAAACATTAAAGCTCCTATTAAAGCCATCATAGTAAGGTGTTTAAGTCCAAGAGGATCTCCTATAGTGTATGGAAATAAAGATATATCGCCCCATACAAATTCATAAGCCGGTTCTATATCATTAATAAGCATAACTACACCATCACTTATTAGTTGTATAAGTGGTGGCATAATAAAAAAACCAAAATATCCAATCACCAATAACAAACCCATTAAATGAAAACCTTTTCGTATTACTTCCATTTTAAATGGGATATCTTCACGATATGGGTTTTCTTTAGTTAATCTTTCTACATATCTTCTTAAGATAGGTTTTTTCTTATTATTCAATTTCAGGCTATCATTTTCTGTCTCAATTTTATTTACAACTCTTTTGATGAGCTTAAAAAAGATCGCAGCAATCAATATATTTATTCCAATCCACCATACCATAAATCCATTATAAGGATAATGAAAAAATCCTACCATAAGTCCATTATAAGGTTCATGAAAAAATCCTATTATAAGATTATAAAGTCCAAAAATTAAGAAGCAAACGCCACAAATAATTGTTGAAATTCCCCCATACCTATTATTTGCTTTAATTCCCTTTCGGCCGATGTGAAACATTAAAATCATTAAGATAAAAAAGGAAAGTGACAATGTTATATTGTATATATTAGCAACAACTGTCCAATAGTCCATAATTTATCTGATAAAGAATTGTATTAATTATTGAAATAATTTATAATCTAATATTAGTTTTGTTTTAATTATGCATTCCCAAAAAAATAATTTTCTTAGGGCGCTATCGAAAGAATCAGTAGCCCAAATTCCATTATACTGTACAGGATATCCAGAAGTGGAGTTCATTGATAATTATATTAAACATTATAACCTAAAACCAAAAAAAATGGATTCTATATTAAACGAAAAGAACTATTCTATTATTGAAAAAATGGGCTTTGATGCTATTTCTTTATGGGATTTTCGAAAAGGGAAAGGAGGATATACTTTAGACAATCAAAGAAGAGTAGATGGATGGGGACGTATATATAACGGAGAATGGTATTTGTGGGATGGTGTTTTTAAAAATAAAACTATTGTTAGAAATTGGAAACATCTTAATCTACCTTCTAAAAAGAAACTAAAATTATTAAAAGATTTATTAGATAAGAAAACGGGTAAATTAGAATACGTAATATCTCTACCTGGTTTATTTGAAAAAACATGGCAATCAATGGGGCTTGCATATTTCGCCAGAAGTTTAAAAAAAAATATTAATTTTGTGGAATTTGTTATTGATTTTTTTTCAGATTATATGAAATCATTAATTAAAGCTCTCCAAAACACAGGAGCAAATACATTTCTAATTGCAGATGATTATGGGTATAAAAACAGAACATTTATACCTAATGAAATTTGGTGCCTTCTTTTCTCTTATAAATATGGGGAAATTATTGATATTATTCACAAAAAGAAACAAAAAGTAATCATTCATTCTGATGGATACATCTCTGATATGATTACAACATTCATAAATCTAGGTTTTGATGCTGTACAAAGTTTGGAACCAAATGCTGGAGTAAATATTTTTACACTCTTTAAAAATTATCAGAATCAGATTTGTTTTATAGGTAATTTAGATATATCTCTCTTATCTTATGGAACTCCCCAGCAAGTAAAAAATTATGTTATTAAATTAATCAAAAATGCTAATAAATATAATTGTTCTTTAATAATTTCACCCACGCATCAAATTAATGCAAAATGTAAACTTGAAAATATTAATACAATGATACAAACGACTAAAAAATTTAAATAATAATTTTGATAATTACTACAAATATATATTATATAAAAATAATATCAGTGTTTAAGGGAAGATATTATAAAAATTTCTAAAGTTAATTAATAAAGAAGTAATAATATAATTTATTAGAGAATAAGAAATAAAAAAAAATAAATAAAATTAAAATAAGTAAATTATATCTAATATAATAAGATTATTTTACTAATTATATCCTCAATAATATATCCTAATTACAAATTACTCAAAAAATGACTTCTATGGAGCCTACCACTGAAAATCTTGACGATATATTAAAAAAACTTCTGGCAGCAATCCCAGAAGTGAAAGCCGCCGCAATTGTATCTGCTGAGGGTTTACCAATCGCTTCTGCGCTTCCTCAAGGTGTAGATGAAACTAGGATTGCTGCTATGACAGCTGCGCTTCTCTCATTAGCCGAAAGGTCTGTTATCGAGATGGAGAAAGGAGAGTTTGACCAGTTATATGTCAAAGGGAGTGACGGTTATCTTCTGGTGCTTCAGGCAGGCCCCAATGCAGTATTAACTGTTTCTACAACAAAAGATGTGCGATTAGGATTAATATTTTTAGATTGTAAAAGAACTTGTGAAAAAATCGCGAAATTAATATAATTAGCCAATTTTACCTTCGTATTTTTTTTAGATTTCCAAAATTTCTAATCAATATTCATTATTTTCAATTTTAAATTAAAAATTTATTATTTTATTTTTTATACATTCTCTAGATTTCTTAATTTGAAGATTTTAGACCAAGGATTTATGGTTCAATGATCTTACTCAGTGTAAGGAAAAAATAGATTTTAGATTACTTAATAAAATAAGAATAATAAAACTAATTAGTAAAAAGCAAATTCAATTAATATGGTGGGGCGATATAGAAAAAAATCTAATATGTGCATTATTATTCGGAGAAACAAAGACTGAGAAACAAGTTATAGAAATAGCAGCTTGCTACAAAAATTGCCCATATATCAACCTCATGGCAACTGTAGATAAACATCTTTATGCAATATTTTTTATTCCAAGAAGGCAAAAATGGTGGGTTGAATATATTGAAAAAAATCCTAGTAAAACATTTGGCTTTAAAAACGCTAAAGTTATTTTTTTAGAGAATGTGTATTACCCTAAAAAGTTAAAACTCCGAATTCCAGAAAATTTAACCAATATCAGTCCTTGTGGAGCGAATTGCAAAGAATGTCCAAGCATGAATAAGTGTAGTTGTTGTCCAGCCTCAATTTTTTATAAGAAACCTAATCAAGGAAATAACTGTAGAAATTTAGATTTAAAATTAACAAATTAAGGTGATAAATTTATTTATAATAAAAAGTATGATGATCAAAAATCATTATTAGAAAGAGCAGGGAGAGTTATAAATTCAATTATTAATAGTTTAGAAAATCTTCCATTGGAAACAAGGAAAAAGATAATGGAAGAGAGCGGTGAAAAGTGTGCTCTAGCAGGGAGTATTAAAATAGCTAAAAAAATATTAGAAGAAACAACTCAAATTGAAGAAATTATTGCTAAAGTTAATGATCAAGTTCCTTGGTGTGGTAAATGGATATTGAAAGGGAATAAAATCAGTTCAATATGTCTTGAATGTGGATGTCCTCTTATTAGAAATAAAGTTGTGATACCTAATGAAACATTCTGTTATTGTTCTGTAGGATGGGCAAAAAAGATTTTTGAAACTTTGCTTAAAAAGCCAGTAGAGGTTAAGCTGGAAAAATCAAAAGGAGCTGGGGATGACCTTTGTAAATTTAGCATAATTTTTTAAAAAGAAGTGATGTTTAATTAAATTAAAATAATAGGAGATGATCAAAATCCATAATAAGAGAAGCACTTTTTTTATAAATGTTAAAGATGCCCCTAAATTTATGCAAATGAAAGGATTAGAAACAACAATTCTCACAGGATTTCACGGTGAAAAAATGACGATGGCACTCAATGCAACACTACCAGGGCATACAGTTCCTATACATTCTCATAAGCATGAGCAAGTAGGTATGGTATATGGTGGTGAAGCAAAATTAAGAATTGGAGATGAAGAACGAATTGTTAAGAAAGGAGATTTTTATCGTATTCCATCGAATACTCCTCATGGTGATACGTGTATCAGTGACGAACCATTTATAATGCTTGATATTTTTTGTCCCTTAAGAAAAGATTTTATAAAAAATTTAGAAAGAATTTAATTCAATTTAAGCAAAGCTTTTTCAATTGCTTTTCTTAGTATATTCCTCTCAATCTCTGGTCCAATTTCTATCATTTGACCATTTACATATATTCGTCGAGAAATACCATATTGTTTTAAAATTGGTTGCTCAATTGCAGAGAATTCATTAAGAATAACATCATTTCCAAATTCTGACACTACTTCTCGCACTCTTTCTGCCTCAACATCACTCGTTAAACAGAATCGATTCCAAAATAAATCTACAATTACTTTTCCTTTTATTGGTTTGTGTTCATAATTTTCCTCCCGGAATTGAGGCGGTTCTGCATTTTTATCAAATTGTTTCCAAAGTAGTGCTTCTTCACCGCGTTTTTCTGCCACTTCAAAACCTAAATTTATAAAAAATTCAGCTGGCATAAACCAATAATCCCAAAAATACCCAATGGTAGCAATTCCTTTACGATTTTGGCTATGTGTTTCTTCTTCAGCTGCTTTAATTAATTTTTTACCAACTCCTTTATGAGAAAATTTCGAATGTGAAACTAAACATGGAAATACCATTAAGTTTTTACCCTGAATTTGCCAAGGATTAATTTCAATTGGCATAATATATAAAAATCCTGCATGATTGCCATTAAAAAGCGCAACTTTAACTCTCAATCCATATTTTTCCATATCTCTAAGCCAGGATATTCGGCGCGGAGCAGAATTTTCATACTCAATATTATTTTCGTTTACATGAGTGCAAGTACCGATATAATATTCATCTTCTTTGGCCATATCTCGGATATTGATTTGCATTTATCTCCCAATCAAATTATTTCTTTATTCTTTCCCTTTATTTAATAATATTATTATTTACATTGTTTAATAAATAAAAAGGAAATTTAAAATTTATAATAAATTAAATTTAATATTAATTATGTCAAAAAAGAACCATTTTTTTGCTATAATTAGACCTTATCGTGAGGATTTCATTACAAATCCAAACGAACAAGAAAACGGAATCATGTCTGATCATTTTCACTATTTAAAGTTGTTACTGAAACAAAAGAAATTATTACTCGCAGGTCCAACATTAACTCCTGAAGATCCTTATGGAATTATTATCCTTGAAACAGAAACTGAGGATGAAGCTAAAAAATTACTTGAAAATGATCCTTCAGTTATAGCTCGAATCCAGAAAATTGCTGATTTTAAACCTATTCGCTTATCTCTTACTAGAAAATAGAAATTTTAACTTATGTTTTAAATTGGATTTATTAATACCTTATCTTTTATATTTCTACAAGTGCAAAACCGCAAACTATTAATTTTTTATTTCATTTTCATAATTACTATACTTCATTAAAGTACACTATTTCAGTAGGTACATTAACATGTTTAAACTTTTCACTATAGAAGGGAAGATTGAAATCCCACCATTTCTTTTTGATCAGGAGAAAACGGTAAGTGCAAGAATAATTTTATCAGAAGATTATGAAGGCATTATTACTAGAGATTATGGATTTATTATCGCTGTTGTAGATGTTCTTAATGTAGGAAAAGGAATAATCATACCGGGTAATGCAAATACGTTTCATGAAGTAGAGTTTACAATTCTTACATTCAAACCAACGGTTTCAGAAGTTGTAGAGGGAACTGTTGTAGAAATTGTTGATTTCGGTTCATTCGTCCGTTTAGGCCCATTGGATGGATTAGTTCATGTGTCTCAAATATGTGATGATTATATCTCCTACGAACAAGTTGGAAATCGATTTATTGGCAAAGAAACTGGAAAAATCCTCGAAGTAAATGATCAAGTGAGAGCTAAAATAATTGCAGTTTCTTTGGGTACTGGAAGAAGTGGAAAACTTGGCTTAACAATGAGACAAAAGTTTCTGGGAAAGGAAGAATGGATTGAAAACGATATTGAAGAAGTTTTTGCTGATGAGGAGGGAAAAAAAACCGAATCAAGTGAAGCTGAAGAGGAAACAGAATAAAAATTAACAATATAAGTGATTAATTATGAAAGAAAAAGCTTGTAAAAACTGTCATTTAATAACTAAAAATGAGACTATATGCCCAAAATGCAAGACTCACACATTAAGCGAGGACTACACAGGGGAGGTTATCATAATAAATCCTCAAGAATCAAAATTTGCAGAATACTTGAAGATACATTTTCCGGGTAAGTATGCTTTAAGAGTTAGATAATTTTTTTTCCCGTTAATTAGATACTTAGTAATTATTTTTAAAGCTTTTTTTACTTAAGATCTTGATATAAATGGATTATAATTTACGAATTCCTAAAGATAAAAGACACTTATTTGCAGAACCTCTCGATATATTAATTGCAGGTACTCGGGAGGAAACAATTGCTCAAGTTGAAAACATTTTTAAAGATTACCTAAAACCTGGTGTAAGTATAAATTTTTATATTGTTGGAGATATTGTTGCGAGAGACTTTTTAACTAGTCAATTTTTAAATTCTTTCATAAAAATTTGTATTATTGATGAAAAAACGCAAAGAAATCATATTAAATTAGAATTTGAGGAATTCTTTGATCAAATTATTGAATTTCAAAATCCTGAAGGAACAATAAGTAAGGATTGCTGGAAACTATTTAGAGAAGTTATTAAATCTGAGAGAAGAACATTAATAAAAATAACAGAAGGAGAGGAAGATTTATTAATACTTCCGCTTGTACATGAAATTCCTTTATTAAAAGGGGTAAAAAATTTTTGTTTTTATGGTCAACCTCCCATTACAGATTCGAATTATATAATTCCTGAAGGAATAGTAATTGTCAATGTTGATAAAAACACTCAAGAAAAAGTTAATAAAGTTATATCAATTATGGAAAAGTTCTAAAGATTGATACTCGTCTCATGAAGTATAATCTCTCTCTCACTAATATTGAAAAGCAAAATTTTATTTTTTATCTATTATTTTGAATGTTATAATTTACTTTAATTAATATAAACGATTTACCATAAAAAATTAGTACATTGAAAATGTCATTAAATATAGAAATTACTGAAGAGAAGAAAAATCCTGTTATTGAGCGAACAGAATTAACATTTCGAGTTGATCATTTTAGCGCTGGTACGCCAAATAGATTAGAAATAAAGAAAAAAATTGCTGCAATGCAAGGCAGTGATGAAAAGCTAACAATAATTAAACATCTTAAGACTCACTTTGGAGCAACTTACACTATCGGGAAAGCCTTCATTTATGATAATATTAAAGATCTTCAATTTTTTGAACCCTTCCATATTCAAGTGCGGAATCTCGAAAAAGAAAAAAGAGCTGAAGTCTATCAACTTAAAAAAAGAAAACAATCATATAAACATCTATTTGAATATTAAAAAATAAAATAAATTTAGATTAAATATGGACTCATCAAAATATTATAAAATTGAAGGAGATAAGTTAGTAAGGACTCATCGAACATGTCCTAAATGCGGCCCAAGTTTTTTCCTCGCTAATCATTATGATAGATGGTCTTGCGGAAAATGTGGGTATACCGTATTCAAAAGAAAAGGTCCTGCAAAAAGTAAGGCTACTAGACGAACTCCTCGAAAAAGAGTAAAAAGTAGGGAAAGTTAAATTAAGTTTTATAAGCATTAAATCGCTGAAAAATAAAGTTCTGGCATAACTGATTATATAATTCTTTTTTTACCCTTAAAAAGTATTTTTGCTAATTGAAAGGTTTGGCGAAATTAATGAGAGATTTATGTTTAGGTATTGAATCTACAGCTCATACGTTTTCAGTAAGCATTATAGATTTTAATGGGAAGGTGTATAGTTTAATAAATGACATCTTCATA
This sequence comes from Promethearchaeota archaeon, assembly GCA_048938005.1. Lineage (GTDB taxonomy): Archaea > Asgardarchaeota > Lokiarchaeia > Sigyniarchaeales > SOKP01 > Loki-b32. The sequence continues at coordinate 50,787 of JBHLMQ010000014.1, forward strand.
CCTGAAGAGGGGGGCCTTCATCCTGCTTTAGTTAGAGAACAGCACTTAAACAACCTTATGAGGATTATAAATAGAGCTATCTCAGAAGCTAAAATATCAATGAATAATATAACATTAATTGCATTCAGCCAGAGTCCTGGGTTAGGACCAGTCTTAAAAATTGGTGCTTGGATTGCGCGTATGTTAAGCCAAATTTTGGAAATCCCTATAGTAGGAGTAAATCATTGTATTGCACACATAGAAATAGGACGTTTAAAATGTAAAATTGAAGATCCATTGACTCTATACGTTTCAGGAGGAAATACAATAGTTAGTGCATTTGAATCAGAAAGTTATCAAATTTTCGGAGAGACTCTAGATTTAGCAATTGGTAATATGATTGACTCTTTTGCCCGTGATGCTGGATTACAACATCCAGGAGGTCCAAAAATAGAAAAATTAGCCTTAAATTCACAAAATTACCTGCCTTTACCCTATGTTGTAAAAGGCATGGATTTGTCATTTTCTGGACTTTATACTGCGGCAAAGTATCTACTTCAATCTGAAGATTTTGATAAAAAATATAATTTAAAAGATATTGCATACTCTCTACAGGAAACCGCTTTTGCCATGTTAACAGAAATTACTGAAAGAGCACTAGCACATACTGAAAAGAAGGAGGTTCTTTTAACAGGGGGAGTGGCTGCAAATAAGAGATTACAATTTATGATTGAATATATCAGTAAGGAACATGATGCTAGATTTGAAGTTGTACCATTAAAATACGCGGGTGACAATGGAGCAATGATCGGATGGACGGGGATTCTACGATATCTATCAGAGGGAGGTCATGAACTTGCTGATACGGTAATTAAACCAAAGGAGAGAATGGATAATATAAAAGTTCCATGGAGGTCTGAAAACTAGAAATGAGTTCTAATATGAATAAAGAAAAATTAATTCACAAAGGTGCTGAAGCTAGTCTTTGGTATGGGCACTGGTTTGATAAAAAGGTTATTTTTAAACATAGAATTCCTAAAAAATATCGTTTAGAAGAGTTGGATAAAAGAATAAGGAGTCAACGAACATTAAATGAAGCTAGAGCATTAATTAGAGTAAAGAATTACGGTATAAATGTCCCTCAAGTTTATGATATTGACGGAAAAAATGCCACTATTGTAATGAAATATATTGAGGGAAAAAAATTGAAAAATGTCTTAAATGACTTGGATAATGGTAAAAAGGAGAAATTTTTCAAAAAAGTAGGGCATGATATTGCTATCTTACATAAAAATGGGCATATCCATGGGGACATTACTACTAGCAATCTTATCATTACTCAAAATGAAAATATTTTTCTCATTGATTTTGGTCTACATGAATATTCTGATACAATAGAAGATAAGAGTGTTGATCTTCATCTTCTTAAGAGGGTATTAGTTTCTTCTCATGGGAATGACTACAAATTCTGTTTTAATTCTTTTCTTGAAGGATATCGGTCTGAATATGAAAAGGAAAATAAAAGTGAATGCAATATGATTATTAAAAACATTAGTGCCATTGAAACCCGTGGTAGATATGTAAAATCGTATGAAAGAATTGCTTGAAAGGAGTTTAATCGATTCAATAAAATTTTTTCAACCAACCTATTAATTAATAATGTAAAATGTTCATCTAAATAATTAAATAATCAAAATAATGTATATCTGATATTGAATGCTTTAAATACTTTAAATAGCCCAACAACTTTATAAAGATACTTTACTTATAATATTATATCGGAAAAGAGTGAATAATTTTAGGGCAAAGAATATATCTGCATATCTCATTCACTTTTACTATTAGCAATAAAACCTTTTTGAACATTTGGTTTCATGGAGTTAGGCAATGACTGATAACGAGAAAAAGAAAAAAAAATCTAAAATGGTAAATATTACCATAAATTTGCCTGACATTTATGATGAAAATATTAAAAAATTAATCGGGATGAAGATTGTGGCTAGCAGATCTGAAGCAATTCGTACCGCTTTACGAGATTTTCTTCACAATGAGTATGAAAATCTTAAATTATTAGGGTATTTTGAGGAAGGTTCCTAAACAACTCTCTTTACTTATTTTCTTGCAGTCAAGATTTATATCATTAATTTACTTACCTATACTATATTTTAATTTTTAAGAATAGCGAGTTTTGATATGCAACTATATACTGTGTATGAAAATGGAGTTTTAAGGAAAGTTGATAAGCTTAACTTCAATGAAGCCAGAGCATTTTTAATTGATGATATAAATACGATATATTTATGGTTTGGTTCCAAAACCTCAAAAAAAAAAAGGGAATTTGCTGTAAATAGAGCTAATATCTTAAATGCTAAAAGGAAAGGAATTGCGAAGATTCAGAATATCTTTCAAGGTAAGGAATTTGGAGCTTTTCTTGCCATTATGGATATTTTGAAAAAAGGGTTAAAACCAGATGCTTTTATTGATAAGAGACCCGAATTAGAAATAGAATTTGAAGGTACAATGGAACTTATTGAAGCAGGAATAGATCCTGATTTTGAGGCGGAAATAACAATAGCAGCTCATAAACTCTCTCAAGAAAAAAACTCATATGAAGATTTGTGTAGAAAACTTGCTGAATTACAAATAAGCTTCTTAAAAGGTAAAGGTAAGGCATCAGAAAAGGAAATCCAAAAAAAAACTGATGATATATATAAATCTTCATCTACTTATGATGAGCTCTGCTGGTTAATTGCTGAATTAAGCAAATTATTAGAAGAAACTTGAAGACATTTAAGTTCAATATGAGTATCTATATTATCAAAATTGATGTACTTTTTAAATAAAATATTTAAAGCTTTAATATATCTGCCACTGCGCCCAACAGCAATATGATAAGTATTTAATTCTTCTAAAAAGTAAATAGAGATTTCATACATTCCAGTTAAATTGTTAACCTCTATCTTAATATCATATATACATAGGTCTGGGAATAAACTAAAAATTAAATCAACTAAAATATTATTTGTCCTGATTATAGAGACTTTTTTGCCCTTAATATCATTTCTTATTGATTTTAAATGCATTCGTGCTTTAAAATAATAATCTTTATTAATAAAGAAAAAGATAAATTCTATATTTTCGATATTGATAACTATAATATATGAAGGATCTATTTGCGTTTTATTATAAAAATAATTATGAAGTTTGAGCTCATAATTTGAATATCGTCCAATAAACGTAAACAATCTGTAAAGTATGAAATCATCTAATATTGTGTAGAACATCTATTGAATATCTTTGAACAGATTTATAAAGTCCAATAAAACTGTTTTATTAGATAGCCATGTTGACTCCAATTACATTTGATAATCCTTGAATAAATCTTTTAGACTGGAATGGCATCAGAAATCCAAGTATGGAAAAAAAGGAGATCCATTCAAACAATACAATTTTTGAGACAAACCAGAGTATCACTGAAAGAAAAGGAAGGGTTAACCCGTAGATTGCAAATATTTTAGAGATATTTACTTTTAAGACTAAAATATAAAAACTAAATATAGAAGTAGAAATAATAAGACCCCCAAATGTAACAACCGCGAATAAACCATGATATAAACCATTCGGTCCTGGGCGATCTAAATTAAATATTCCAACAAAAGTGTACCCGACGGCTCCAATAATTCCAAAAGTTAATCCAGACTTTATCAGATTTTTAGGAATCTCCTTTTTTCTGAAAAAGTTGTCTCTTAAAGGATTAGTGTCAGCCAATTTCTTTTTAACAAGAAACACTATCGATATAAACAGGAAGCTACCTATATATGCTTTTAAATCAAATAGGAATGGAAAAGGGGTGATATAAGAATTTCCAAGATCGCTAATTGCATTGTAATAGGGATTATATCCATTAGGACCAATGAAGATGGCAATAAGTATGCCTATTAGGAATACACTAAAATATCCTAAATTACCGAAGATTAAGCCCCACTTAGTTATTTTCGATTTTAGAATCTGTTTTTTATTTATTTTTTTTGATTTTTCTATTATTCCAATCAAATATTCTGTTTCTTCTAAAACAGTTATTTGTTTTTTTGATATAATTTTTTATCACCTATTCAAATTTCAAACATTGTGAAACCTCCAATAAAATTAAAATAACTATCATATTTAAATGTTTTCACAAAACTTGAAATATAAAAAACTTCTATTTCTAAAAAGAAGGTTGAATAGAATGAAGTAATAAAAAAAAAAGTCTCAGTTTAAAATCAAGAGTTAGAAAAAGGCTTGAATATTGAACTTCTGTTAAGGATTAAATTATCATCGTCTTCTAATTTTACGAGCTTCACGCTCAACTTCGCGAAGTATTACAATATCATTCATTTTAATTGGTCCTTTAACATTTCGAGTTAGAATTCGATTTTTGTCTGGACCTTCAAGAATACGTACTTTTATCTGGGTTATTTCTCCTGTAAGTCCTGTTCGCCCAATAACTTGAATAACTTGGGCTGGAATAGATAGATCTTCAACTGTGACCCCTTTGGATTTGTCTAATTTAACCAAAAAATTTCACCAATTTATATTATTTTTTAATTTCCTCTATTTTCTTAATTACATCCTCTAATATACTTTCATTACCAGTTCCAACATTTTCTATAGCGATAGCACTTGAAGAGACATTGATTCTCACCGAATTTCCTAATTCTTTTTTGGTTGACATATATCCGTAAGGTATCCCCTTTTCTTCGCAAAGTAATGGGACATGGAATAATATCTCTGGAGGACTAACGTCTTCAGCCATAATGACTAACTTTGCTTGAACTCTTTCAATAGATTTGGTTACTTCATTCATTCCTTTCCTAATCTTAGAATCGCGAGTTTCTGCAATAGTATTTAACGCATTCTTAATTTGATTTTTTAACTTATCTGGAACCTTAAATTTAACATAAGAAATTTTAAATCATCTCCTTCAAATATATTTAATTTTAGATATATTTTCATAAATCATCGAGTTGTAATGAAAAATGTAATTATGGAGATTAATTAAAATTTTTCATTTATGGAAAAAATCTAAAAATTTTTTTAAAATGTTTCGTTTAATACATTATGATTATACCTATTCGCTGTTTTTCATGCGGCAAGCTCATCGCTCATGTTTATAAACCATATTTAGAGTATATCGAAAGGGGAGAAAGCTCAGAAAAAGCTTTTAAAGAGTTAGGAATTGAGCGATTCTGTTGTAAAAGAATGATCGTAGGCCACGTTGATTTAATTGATGAATTGCTTAAATTTCCCAGATTACAATAGTTATATTCTTTTTTTAAATATTAGAAAAAGTAAAAAAACCAAATATGTTATTGCTTCCCATAGTGGGCAGTCCATCTCGTTTTTCTTGCTTTTTTTCCATAATCAAGCATCGCCTTTCTGCACTTATTTGTACAGAAGTTCAAAACTGTGCCATCTCTACGTACATACATTAAGCCCCTTCCTATGGGGATATCATATCCACAAAAACTACACTTTTTAACCTTTACCATAAATCTTCATCCTAGAATTAGTTTAGCTTTATTCCTTTTTAAAAAGTTCAGCCTCTCCGTATTTTACAACCTCTAAATTAATTAATGTCATGTCATGTGTTATTTCATTGCCTCTTACCATTTTCCTCCTTTTCTCTCCTTTCCTTTGGGGTTTATAGCCTATCGCTTTTCTAGAAACAAGAATCCTCTTTTTAACTGGTCCATGTACATCTTTTCTCATCGGAAAACCACTAGAATCACTTCCCCCTGTGATTTTAAACTCATAGTTTGCGAATCCTATAAGCCCACCCTTGATAATATCCCCAATTTTCATTCCTTCAAAACGGAATTTCTTCTCATCAATCTCGATGAGTTTAGATAATCCTTTTCCAGGACCATCACTTCCACCACTAACGTTTAATTTGTATACAATTTTTTCAGAGGACACGATGCATCAATATCGAACTTAAAAAAGCAAGATTAACTTCTTAAATGTATTTTTTCATAAAAATTTTATGGAAATGTAATATTTAGAATTGTTTTCTAAATAAATAAGATAATGAACTTTATTTTAATGCGTTACCTATTAAAATTATATAAGATAATAATGGACACTCCCTTATGCAAATTTTTGAAGTAATTGAGCTGCAAGAATTTCCCTATATGGAAACAAGAGAAATGGTTCAAGGACAAATTGTAGGTGATATTCTAAACGAGACTAGTCTTGACAGAGTTTTCTTGCTTATCGATCATGATACTAAGAGAATTTGGACATACAATGGTCCAAAAAGCTCTTTTAAACTACAAATATATGGTGGTATTTTAGCTTATAAGTTTCGGCAGCAATTACGATTGTTTTATAGGGTTTATCCTTTAAATAGATATTTAAAAGAAGATAAAGAATTTCAGGAATTATTGGAAAAACAAATTGGTGGAGGTCGAGCTAAAGCAATCGAAAAAGAAGATTTTCCAGAACCCACACCAGACAAGTATGTTGAAAATATTTCTATTTCAACTCCAAGAATAAAAAAAGCATTAGAATACATAAATGAAATTCCCCGACCGCAATTCGATAATCTTATCAGAAGATTTTTGATAGTTGGAGCGGATATATATACAGACGAAGAAATTACTGAAACTTTTCTTAAAGAAGAAAAAAATATCATTAAGTCAATAAAATTGGGAAGGTTAAACAATGGTTTTACTTTCTTTCAAGATCATAATTACTCGACTCGATTAATCATAAAAGAGCGAGAAATTCAAGGAATTGAGTTATTCATACATGAAGATGATAGATCTCCTTCTTTAAAAATTGAAATACCTGTTATTCAGGAGGAAAAATTTAGTAAATCTGGTTCTATAAACTCATTAATTAAAGCATTTCAAATTCCAAAGAAATTACAAGAAGAAGAAGGAAAAGAAGAAGAAGAAAACCAAACTGATATTCAAGATGATTCTACTAATTAATCCTAGAACTTCTAAACCTTCAGAAGTTCGTTCACATTTTTTTAGAGATCCTAACTTAGGATTATTATATTTAGCGGCAATCTTAGAATTAAATGATATTTCGGTTGACATCTTAGATCTTGAGCAATTTAACGATTTAAACGAATCTGAGTTAGAAAATATAATAAAAGACAGAATAATTGATTATAGGATTTTTGGGATAACATCACT
>JBHLMQ010000002.1:0-171783 GCA_048938005.1 Promethearchaeota archaeon
GATAATTGTAGATTCCATTGTTCCATATTTAACTACGCCGATGCCTGCTTTTCCTGGAGTTGCAATAAAGCCTCCTACACATGAAGTTTTAAAACTAGTTGGGAAAGTTTTTGGTTCAAGTCCATAATCAGATAGCGCTTCTATTAAATTTAGCCAAGAAATTCCACTTCCTACTTTTACTGTCATTTTCTCTTGATTTATTTCATGAACTTTATTTAATCTACGTATATCTATAATTACTCCCCCCATTGAAGGTGTTGCTGAGGAAAAACATGAAGTCCCAGCGGCTCGAATCGTTATTGGGACACTTAGTTCTCTGCATTTTTTTATGGCTAGTGATAATTCATTAGTGCTAGCTGGACGTATAACATAACTAGCTAAATATTTTTTCTTAAATTTATAATGATATGCTGGTAGAGAAGTAAGATCTGCTGAGGCAGATTCGAGTTCAAAAGGATTTGTGCTCACATGATAAGGAGATATAAATTCTAAAAATTGATGCTCAAGATCTTTATCTCTACCTTTCTTAGTATTACTTTTCATATTATTATTAGATTGGACCATTTTGAAACACCACCTAAAATTATTAAATTAAAAATAAATTGGAGTTTAGAAAATAACCTAGTAAGAAAGCACCCCACCAACTAACTAAAGTTATATATCCTGTGATTTTTGCTTGTTTTCTCTCAGCTGCAATTCCAAACAGCATACTTAAAAAACCAGTTATTAACCCAATCGATCCAAGGATTATATGAGGTAGATGATAAACTAAATCATAGCCCCCAAGCCAAGCTTCCGCAGGTATTTTTATTATGGCAAGAACTACATTAATAACTGTTAAAATCCATGACCCACCAGCGAGTATACCATGAACTTTTACAAATTTATTTTCATTAACCAAAACTAGGACAGTTGCAATAGAAACCATTAATAAGGCTGGTAATCCTAAATATAAACCTAAATGGTCAAATATAATAGACCAATCAAATCCACGAGGCGCGACACCTCCAACATTGATTATAATTTCTTGATAAGCAAAATTTATTTGTCCATGCGCGTCATTTCCAGCGATTATAAAAATTGTATATTCTTCATTATCTGCCGGGGTTGTTACATTAAAAGAAACTAGAATTGAATTAGGATTTGGATCGAAGTCATATATTGAAGTTTCATTAATTCTTTCTGTTGTAGGTGATATTACAAATTTATCATTATCTTTAGCTCCAGGGATTGCTTGAACAAATAAATTTAACCCAGTAGCAGTTATGTTAAAAGTAATGTTAGAGGAGGCATTAGCTTGAATCACACTTGGAGCAGAAGTTCCAATAGTATATCCTGTTGAATTATGGCATGTATCATGCGTATCTCCAAAACCTGGTCTTCCAGTTCCATAAATAAGAATTGATATAATCATCAAACCTATAATACAAGTCAAAAAAATAGGAATTTTCTTTCTCATGATTACTAATATCCCCGATTTGAAATATTTTTATTACTCTATGAGTAATTATTTTTATATCTTCTTTATATAATTTAAAAATCATAAGTTTTTTAAAAGAATATAGCAAAAATTGCACCTAATTTCTGCGTATATGTTTTAATTTTAAAAATCTTTATTAAAATTCTTAAATAATAAATTCTAGGTGTTTTTTTTTAATGTTTAGTAATATATCTATAAAAAAGACTGTCGCTATTAATTTGAGCTTAATTTTTATCTTTATAATTATAATACCTCTATTACTCAATTTAATAGAATTAAGTTATAGAATTATTTTTATATCGTTTCTAGGTACCTTTTTAATCATTTTTCTAATTATAATAGTGATCTTAGACCTTATTCTATTAATTGTTAAAAAAAGAAATGCTTACTTTTTATCAGTTTTATCTATGAGTTTCTCGTTGATTTTGTTTTTACTTATGGTTTATAGTTTTTTAAATAATATATATAAGATTATATATGTGTGGAGTTTTAGCAATAATACCCTTCCTATAGTTTATAAAATTGTTGCTGTTTGGGCTGGTGAAGAAGGATCCATCATGACTTGGATGCTATTTAATACAATAATAATTAATTTATTTAGAATGGGGAATAGAAATAAAGAAGATCTTATCTTTATTCGATCTGCTATTATGTCATCAATAATTCTATCCGTTTTTTTGATAATATTATTGTATTTGAACCCTTTTAAACTCCAATCTTCTTCTCCTTCTGATGGATTAGGTTTAAGTCCACTTTTAATATCTCCCTTTATGATTTGGCATCCATTTTTCACATTTATTGCATATGGTATTTTTCTCATTCCATTTACAATTACTATCGCAGAAATTTTGTCAAGAAATACAACTCCTTTAGGGCCATTTCAACAAAATTTTTATAAATTTACTTTAAAGTTTGGATGGTTAGTTCTTACATTAAGTATTGGATTAGGCGCATATTGGGCTAAAATTGCCTTAACTCCATGGGGTAGATATTGGGGTTGGGATCAGGTTGAGACGGTTTCGCTTATTCCATGGTTTTTTATTACTGCTTACTTTCATACGATGCCATTTCAAAAGAAAAATCCAAATCTAGTGAAAATAAATTTGGTATTAATATTTATTGCTATTATTTTCTCTACACTAATTACAAGAGCAGGAATATCACCCATCCATTCTTTTACCGGAGTATCTGAATTAATTATCTGGTTAACTATAATCGGATTAATTTTAACAGTTTTTTCTCTCTATGTAATATACATTGTTCTTGATTATGTATTACAGGAATATAGAAAAACGAAACTTCTCTTTGATTACTTGAGTTACATATTTTTATTTAGTTTATCGTTTGTATGCATTTTTGGGCTTTTTGTTACACCTTTAACAATTATGCTATCATATTTTTTTCCCATAAACATAATTTATATAGGGCCAGATTTTTTTATGATAACTACATTAATATTAGCTATTTGTTTGGCTTTATCATTAACATTTTGTAATACTTACGGAAAAATTGGGACAAAATTAATAATATACTTAATAATTATAGTCTTTGCTATTCAATCAATATTCTCAATCATATTATTAATTTATCTTGATGTTTGGATAAACCCTTTAATAGCAATATTTTTTACGGCACTAATAGTCTCGATTTGGTCTATCATAAAAAATTTAAATTTTAAGAAAGGAATCAAACATTTTTTCAAAATAAATTCTAAAACAATAATTCATGCTGGAATCTCATTTATCTTAATAGGATTTTTAATAAATCAGAATTATTGGATTTTTCAAGATATTTTTTATATCACAGGATTTATTTTTCTATTGAGCGGGATAATTCCATCAATCATAATGACCCTTTTTGTTAAGCACTGAATTTCAAATCACAGATCATACTCCGATGGTTTTAAATTATAACTATTGATGAAATCTCTCTCCAATTCATGTTAATAAAAAGAATATCCAAATTTAGAAGAAAAACTAAATAGCAATTATTTTTTTACTTTTAATTCCTTCAAATTATTATAATTTTTAATTTTCATAATAAATAGGATTCAAATTATGGTTAAATCCGATAAAATTTTAATAAATTGTATTAACCTATCAAAACAATATGGATATTTTTTTGCCCTCAAAAATAATTCTTTTAATATTAAAAAGGGTACAATATTTGGGATCGCTGGAGCGAATGGAGCGGGAAAAACAACCCTTATTAAAATTTTATCAGGATTAGTTAAACCTACTTTGGGAAGTGTTGAAATAGGGGGCATGAATTATGAAGATAATTCAACAATTATACATCAAAATATTGGTATTACAACAGATGAGTCTTTTCTATATGAGGAATTAACCATCTTTGAAAATTTAAAATTCTATTGCAATTTACATTTAATTTTTGAAAAAAGAGAAATTAAGCAGAAAATTGACGAATTAGTCGAAAAATTCAACCTTACAGATTGGATTAATGAACCTGTAAAAAATCTATCCCATGGAATGAAACAAAAGGTAGAATTGATAAGAACAGTAATCCATAGTCCAATGATATTATTCTTAGATGAACCTTTTTCTGGTTTAGATTATGTTGCAACAGATAAGCTAATTAAATTTATTAAAGAAAAAAATCAAAAAAATAATGTTACAATAATTCTTACTACTCATAAAATTGAATTATTTCAACAAATATGCAATGATTTGATAATCCTAAGAAAAGGTAAAATTGTAAAGACTATAAAAGATAAAGAATTTAATGAAATTGAAATTGAGTCGCTATTTTAAAGAGGTGCTTTTTTGAAATCAGAAAAAATATCGGTAAAATTAAGATTGAAACAATTTAGAACTATACTAGTGAAAGATATTAAATCTGAAGTTCGACAATTGAGTGATCTGTTATCCGTAATTCTTTTTAATATAATCTCAATTTTTATATTTTCATCTGTTTATAATTTTGGTACCCAATATCAGAATATGCCTTTAGAAATTTTTGTGATACAAAATTGGTTAATTATCTTTTTTACTCTTATCTATATTATGGCAAAATTATTCATTAAAGAAAAGGAGTCCGGCACAATTGGTGGCTTAACTTCATCTCCAATCTCTCCAAATTTAATTCTTTTCAGTAAAACTATATACTGTTTAATTTTATTGATTTCGATAGAGTCAATTCTCTATCTATTTAGTTTTTTTTTATCTGCACCGTTAGTTGGCAATATAAATTCTCTTCAAGTATTAACCTATATAATTTTAGGAATCGTTTTACCTAGTTTTGATTTATCTATATGCGGAAGTTTGGTTTCAGCTTTATCAATGTATGCTAAAAATAAGTCTTTTGTCTTACCGATTTTATTATTTCCTTTAATTATTCCTATTACTACTCCAATAGTTTCATTAAATATAAAATTATTAGAAGGCGTATTGATATCTGCCCTAATTTATGAAATAGGATTTTTGTTTGCTCATATAATCCTTATGATTTCACTCTTGACTTTAATTTCTCATATACTTTTATATGACTAAAATCTCTAACTACACTGGGTAAGAATCTGTTCTGCCACTAAAATTAGGTTAGAACTAAACAGCCCTATTACAACAACTTCAATTCCATTTTTTAGCGCACTAGGAGGAGTAATACCATTAATATCAATAAAAATACTATAATCGCCTTCAGTTAAATTAAAATCATTGTTGATGAATCCCTCAACAATACCGATAACTTGAATTTCTTTATTATGATATTGAGCAGGATTTGACGCTACTTGAGATACTTTAAGGTAGGGACGTGTGTTTATTGACACTAATGCAATTATAACACTAATAGAAATAACTACACCAACAATTGCTATGATTTTAGATTTTTTCAAATTTTACACCTGCCTTATAAGTTTTCTAAACTTTTAATACTTTTTTTAACTTTTTTTAACTTTAGCTTTGGATATAAAATTAGGATGATTAAAATAGCCCAGAATAACAAATAACTTATACCTATTGTTATTAAATCCTGACTCAGATATTCTATTGACATTTTTAATTATTCCCTCAATAAACGAATTTGTTTAATTTTTTCTAATTCTTCTCTTTTATCATCTAATAAAACAAGTTCTTTTACAATATACACAAATAAGATCGTCATTGCAATTAAATTGAAAAATAACATAAACAATTTCAAAGGATCCCAATAAATATTTCCAGGTTCCCCAGGATTTGGATTAATTAAAGGATGTAAACTTGTAAAAACTATTGCTGAAATGTAGCTTAATGGAACTGTTGGAAATAACACAATACCTAATATAGCTGTTATTCTCGCTTTTTTTTCCTTATCTTCAATCATTTTACCAAATATCAAATAAGATAAATAAGAAATGAATAATACTAATGTCATAGTCTGTCGCGCATCACCCCATTGCCAAAAAATATTATTATAATCTCCCGATGTAGCATTGAACCAGAGCGATCCTGTTATAAGAGTAAATCCAGAAAAAAAAACTCCAACAAGAACACTATTTTTACCCCAGTGAATCCAATTAGTTTTACGAGACTTTAAGTATAGAATATGAAAAATAAAACTAATTCCAAATGAAAAATATGAAAGCCATGCTCCAGATACATGGTAAAAAAAAATAGCATAGACAATTCGATTAGGTGACCCCCATATAATTAGGTTAAATGAAGTTAATAACAAAATTAATGATAAATTTATAATTAGCATTACAAGTGAAATTATTAACAATAAATGATCCTTAAGGATATTCAATAAATTTGATTGATTTTTCTTATCTAACTCCATTATATTCCTTAAGTTTGCATTATATTTTTTCAGTTCATTTATTTTAGACATTTAAAACATTTATTTTTTTATTTAAAATTTTAAGGTTTATAAAAAAAAAATTGTAATTAATTTTTTAAATTCAATTATTTTTGGTTATTTTTTTCTATGTTTAACCACAAAAATGATTATCCCAAAACCAAACAACCCAAAAGCTACGTAAAGAAAAATATTATTAATGGGATATATCATTGTGAGAGACACTATTGTTAAACTTCCATCTGTTACCATGACTGAGATTGTAGTAGCCAAATAAATAATAGGCTCCGAACCGCTTGTAATATTTGCAGCATTTATAACAGCAACAACTAAATCATATGTTCCATCTGCTTCAGGAGCCAAGACTCTAAATCTCAACGGATTAACTGTATTTCCGTTTGAATCTAAGGCAATTTCCCATATACCAATACCCCAATAATCAGTTACGCCATTAACTGTATTCTGATCCATTCCTAGTCCAAATTCCTTATTATCACCAAGTTCATAGGGAATTCCGATAGAAAATGTTCCCGATCTATTATTTGATGGAAGCGCATCTGTAAATCCTTGTATTGAAGCAATAAGTGTAATTAATTTGCCAGAAGTAGAAGATGATACTTCAAGTGTTCCGCTAGAAGCAACTCCACTCGAATTGTGACAACCAGGCGCACTATGCGATGCTCCTTCAAACTCAATGATGTAAGAAGGACGTGCAATTGTATATCCTATTATTCCCAGCATCATTGTAGTCAAAACAACAAATATAATCATTTTACTTTTCTTCAATTGTACTCAACTCCCTTTGTTTTTTTCTTTTACGAATTGTGATAATCATGACAAGAACAGTAGTAATAAATCCTATAGAAATAATGAAGAAAATGTTGAATCCTGGAATATCGCCACCAGCTGTAGATTTAACTGTAACTGTTATTTCTGTTTTAATATAATTGAATTCATGTACATCACCAAATGATTCTCCACCTTCTACTGCAACTAAAATTAAAGTATGAGACCCTCCTGTGACTGGGGCATAAACTATAAGAGTTACTGTATTATTTGCATTCCCAGAGCCATCTAATCCAACTTCAAATATGGTAGAAGCAAATTCACCAGTTAAATTATGAACTCCAAAAAAAAATCCATGGTTATCCCCAATTCGAGCTGATACACCTACAGTTACATGCATATTTGCTGCTACTGTAAAACCCGTTATGTCTAAGGTTACATTAAATTGTGTCCCTGGCTCTAAGATAACTGATGTAGTATTTGCTGGTGTAACAGTAGCGGATAATGTACCTGCGGCTTCTGTATATGTTCCTGCATGACAATTGGCTCCGCCATGGTCAGTTTCTTCCCATTCAGTTAGATAATCAGGCCAAGCACTAACAGTTCCTACAATTGCAAAAATAAAGAAGGATAGAATGAACAATTGCAAAAATTTCTTGTTCATATTCTTAATCACTTTCTAATTTTTAGATTTTTATTTTTTTTAAAAAGATTACTTTAAACTTAAAAAAAAATAGCTTACTTATAAGCATTACTTAATTTGAATAATTTAAACTTCAGAAATAAGTCTTGTTTCAAATAGCGACAATTTTAAGTAAAAAGTTTAAATATGAAACACGGATTTCACTCTTTTATTATTATTTAACCATTAATTTTTTTAATTTATCCTAAAATCATATAGATTCTTATGTAAAAGTTCAAATTTTTATCCTTTAAAGAGAAATAGGAAAGAAAATAACCAAAATATTTGGTGGATGTAAATTTAATTAGGATTTAATTCTAATTTTAAAAATTACCACAACCATTGCATTCTCCATCGAGAAATGCCGTACAATCATTACAAATGTTCCCACATTTATTTTCTTTGCTTATACCGCTAAAAAGATTAAGGGGAAGAAATTGAGGTATTAGGATTTCGGATGTGAACATTACCATAGAGTGTAATATTCCTTTTTTATTTGTAGGTCCGCAATAATTGATATATCGATGAATTACATCAATACTTTGTCCTAAAATACCAAATACCAAATTATATTGCCCCGTAACTTGAGCAAGTAAGAATACTCTTGGACATTCCGAATAAGCTTCAACCATTTTTTTCAGTTCTTCATAATTTTCCATCTCAATTAAGATAAATGCGATAAAGTAGTTTAAATTCTTAATGTTAATATTTCCTTGTATTTTAAGTATACGTTCTTCTTCTAATTTTGAAATTCGTTTTGCTATACCAGCATGACTCATTGTTTCTTTATTTGATTTTAAAACGTTTAAACTCAAAGAACTTAAGCTTTCTCGACCATTTTCATATAAAAATTTTAAAATTTGTTTATCAATTTGATCTAAAGACATAATTATATTATTAGAAATGGTTATATATAAAAAGAATGATTCTCTATAAGGATTTAGGAAAATGTAAACAGTATATTGCTTTTTACTTTCATTCTACAACAAAAATCCATAAAAAATTTCAATTTGAAAGCTGAAAATTTATATAATAATAAAAATCAATAACCGGATACTTTTTTTTTAAATAAAGATGTGAAAATTATTACTAATCATTAAGAATGATGAATACAAACAAAAAGTTGCCGAGATATTTCAAGAATATTCTAGGAGCGATGGAACTGTTAATATAAAAGAATAATCTGCTTATTTAATCATTAAATATATTAGCAAACTGAATTTTTATAATCAACAAATTTTAAAAACTAGTAATAAAGTTATAATTAATTAAAATAGTCTCAATTTGTAAAAATGCTATTAGATAATATTGATCGACAAATTATAGCTGAATTGTTTAAAGAAGGTCGTCAAAGCCTAACAAATTTAGAAAAAGTAATTTATAAATTTGGTGATGAAACTATGAGTCATACAGGAATAGCAAAACGAATTTCAAAATTAGAGGAATCTGAAGTACTCAAGGTTCAAGCTAACTTAAACCTTAACAAACTAAAATATAAAGCTCTTTTCATATTAATCGAAATGAGTAATTTTGATGAAGTACAAAATATTATTAAAGCCTATTCTGAGTGCCCAAGAGTTTTTCTGCTTGCTCAAGTTACGGGACAATATAATTTGATATTAGGAATCATCGGGCAAAATGTTGAAGTGCTTCATCGATATATCAATTATTGCGGACCTACAAATAAAAAAGGGATACTTCACTCTGCTGTAATATTTGTATCCGATCTCATCAATCCAAGATTTTTACCAATTAATTTATTCAGCCAAAAAAGTCAAGAAGAGAAATGTGGGAATATATGTAATGATTGTGCAGCATTTCTTGATGGAAAATGCAATGGTTGTGGTAACTTTTAAGTTTATACTCTAAATGGTATTCCTAATTTTTAAATCAAAATATTATAGGCTTGGCATCTTGGTTTTCAATTCTTTTTAAATATATATATTTTTAAAGGAATAATAAGCTATTTAGGTTCAAAATGTATATAATTTAAAAGATTTAGTTTTTCTTTTGTCATTTAATTTTTGAATAAACATTCGATATTTCAAATAGATGAAAATTATAATTGGATTTTGAATCCTTAGCTTTAATTTAGCATCTTTGACTATTTTTTAAAATTAAAACCTTTAATTAACTTTTACCTACAATATTTTTTAGTAATAGTAAGATGAATATTGATCAGATTAATACAAAATTTTATTATTTGTTTAAATAAAAATTTAACTTCTAATTTGATAAAAGAAAGCGTTCTATAAGAGTCAATAAAATATTTTGAATATTTATTCATATTCATTAATTTAAATAAATATAACTAAATTTTAGATTAATCAGAAGTTTTTAATAAAGTTATGAATAAATAAACTCAACTAATTAATTTATTACAAATTAGCTAACTTAATTATATAAAAAATACAATAAAAAATTGATAAAAAATGGCTGTAAAAGTAGCATTCGTACAAAATTCTGATTGCTGGGGCTGTCATCAGAGTTTGCTTAATTTGCATTTAGGTTTACTCAATGTTCTCCCAGCATTAGAGATTGTCTATTGGCCAGCTGTAGTAGATTTCAAGTATGATTCGTTGAAAGCAAGAGAAGATGGTGAGATTCTGGTAGGTTTTATTGAAGGAAGTTTACGAACTAAACATGATGTTGCTCAGACGAAACTACTCCGACAAAAAAGTGCTTTAATTATCGCATTTGGTAGTTGTGCATGTTATGGGAATGTGCATGGATTAGCTAACCAATGGAGTAAAGATGAATTAGTCAAACGCAAATTTTCTGAGGTTGAAAGTATAGCTGATGAGAGCGGAGGAGAACCGATGATTAATACTCCCGGATTTACAGATAAGATAGTACCTGTGGATGAAATTATAAAAGTTGATGCTTACATGTCTGGATGTCCTCCAAAACCAGAAGCTATTGCTAGTGCAGTTGTTTTCTTATTAGGGCAAAAACCATTTCCAATGAATGATTTAGCATTTTGTAACGATTGTAGTATCAAAGATAATTGTTTATTGGATAAAGGGACATTATGTTTTGGGTCAATTACTAGTATCGGTTGCAGTTTAAAATGTACAAGTGATGGTACGCCTTGTGTTGGTTGTTTTGGTCCTGCTAAGACTGTTGATTCTAGAGCTGAAAAGCTAAATAATATGGCAAATAATCTTGGAGCTCTCGATTCAGGGGATAAAAAAAGTCTTTACGAATTTTTACCTTTATTTTTAAATGTTCCTCTTATGGCTGGATTTGATCTTGCGGGTGATATTTTAAAACAAATAAAAAGGCGTGGTTCTCCTGAAACTCCTTTAGCGAATCTTCCTCCTACGACTGAAGAAATAGCTGGAAAGTTAATGGGATTCCTTAGAGATAATCGAGATTTCACAGAAAAATCAAATGTTTGTGACACTTGTCCAAGAATAATTGGAAGTAAATCAACAATGACAAGAGTTAAGCGTGATTACGAAGGTCTTCCAAATATGGAGGATTGTTTTATAGAGCAAGGTTATATCTGTATGGGACCTGTTACTAATGCTGGTTGCGGTGGAATGTGTATAAAGGTTAATTCACCCTGTACTGGTTGTTTTGGTCAAACAGAATGGGGTGTTAATCAAGCAGAGCGATTTGCAGATACAGTGATTAAAGGATTTAATGTGAGTTTATCAAAAGATGAATTATTGAGTCAAGTGAAAGATCATATAGGTACATTTGAGAAATTTACTTTAGCAGCAAATAGAAACTTTAAAGGAGGCGAATAAAAAATGGGAAAAGAAATAGTTGTAGAACCTGTTACAAGATTAGAAGGGCATAATATGCTTAAAGTTATTCTTGGAGACGACGGAAATGTGCAAGATGTTCAATTTAGTATTACTACTACAAGATTTTTTGAGAAATTTCTAGAAGGTCGTTATTGTGAACATATTCCAAGAATCACACCAAGAATTTGTGGAATTTGTCCAATACCACATCACCTAACACCTACAAAAGCAGTAGAAGATGCTTGGGGTGTTCAAATACCTCCTGCGGCATATAAACTACGTGAATTGTTACAGAACGCAAAACAATATTCATCACATGCTTTACATTTCTATGCATTAGCGGCTCCTGACTTCTTATTAGGACCTTTTGCTGATCCTGCTTTAAGAAATGTAGTGCATGTAATCAATCAGATGCCAGATGTGGGTGCTATGGCTTTAAAGATGATGGATTTTGGCCAAAAACTATGTGAGGCTGTTGGTGGTAAATCAGTTCATCCTATTTCTGCCATTGTTGGTGGTATGAAAAAGCCCTTGGATGAAGATGTACGTGATTTGTTCTTAAAACAAATTGAGGATCAGGTTGAATGGTCAAAAAAAACGGTTGAGATTGGATTAAAAGTTGTTGAAGATTACTGGGATGTTGTAGCAAACGTAGGAGTTGTTCCCACATATTATGTTGGTATGACTAAAAATGGAGTTCATGATATTTATGATGGAGATATTCGTGTTGTATCCCCTAATGGAGAAAAATTTGATTATCCGCCACAAAAATATCTAGACGCCTTAGGAGAACATATACCAAAGCATTCTTATGCAACACACATGTATTATAAACCCGCTGGATATCCTGAAGGGATATATCGAGCAAATACATTAGCTATGATAAATTGTGCTGATAAAATGGCTACACCCTTAGCTGATGAAGCTCTACGGGCAATGAGAGAGAAAGTAGGTACAAATGTTATTCATCATACGTTTGCTTATCATTGGGCTCGATTAATTGAATTAGTTGAGTCTATTGAAATGATAGCAACACTCCTTCAAGATGATGATGTTGTTAATCCAGATTGCAAAACATTAGATGTACAACCTAGAGAAGGTAATGGAGTAGGAATCACTGAAGCTCCACGTGGATTGCTTTTGTATAATATATGGTCAGATGCAGAAGGAATATGCAAAAAGGCAAATCTTTTAGTCGCAACGAACCATAATATTGCCGGGATTGAAAAGACATTAATGCATGTTGCTAAACAAGTATTTGAAGACAAGGCACTTGATGGTTTAAAATTACCAGACCCATGGATTAAATAAATTAAAAATATAGAAAATTAAAGAAAAAAGTGAACAAAAAAGATGAGTGATGTACCAGAAGGTATGGTAAATCTCTTAGAAATGGTAGTTCGCTGTTTTGACTGTTGACTATCATGTGCTGCTCACATCACAGTTGTTGATGAAGAGGGCACTGAGATTTACTCTCGAAAGATGAACGTAGGCTTAGGATGAATATCCAATAAAAATAATAGAAATTGGATATAACTGCCCCTTGCGTGGGGTAAAAGCCTATAATTATAAATAATCATTCAAAAAATAAGAAAAAAAGTGGAAAAAATATGGAAGCGAATTTTGAATTTAGGAAACAAGTAATGGATTATCATATTGGGCCTGATGTAATTAAATACTGTTATCAATGTAGTAGATGTGCTGATAATTGTCCTGTAACTGCAGTAACACAAGATTTTTACACAACTACAGGATATAATCCGAGAAATAATATATTAGCAGCATTGTTGGGATATAAAGATCTGCTCCTTGGTGCGGATGAATTAACAATTTGGGGCTGTACTGTCTGTGATACCTGTGATGAGGTTTGTCCACAAAAAATTGAGCTCACAGAAATTTTTACGTTTCTAAAGAATCAAAGTATTTCTCAAGGCCAGGGACCAGAATTTATTTATTCTCAAGCTAAGATGGTTTTCGATAATGCCAAAGCAATTCCCTCACAGCCTGCGATTGAAAGGCGAAGAGAACAGTTAGGTTTACCGGCTGTCGTAACACCAGATGTAAATGAAGTTCAAACCTTAATGAAAAATATAGGAGCCGAATCCAAATTAAAATAATTCGAGGGTAAGAAAAAATGACAGAATATAAAATGTTTGAAGGATGTACGATTGGTAATAGAATTCCCTTTATTGAGGCTGCTTCAAGAAAAGTTTTTGATAAACTTGGTGTTGAAACTTCGCAAGCACCCTTTTCTTGTTGCCCAGATCCTACGGGTATAAAAAGCTTTGATAATGATGCTTGGTTAGCAATTGGTGCTAGAAATCTTTGTTTAGCAGAATCGGAAGGAAAAGATATTATATCACTGTGTAACGGATGTGCTAATACTTTAAGAGGAGTACAACATCAATTAAAACATGATAGTTTAAAGAAAAAGAAAATCAACTCAGAACTTGCAAAAATCGGAAAAGAATTCAAGGGCTCTATAGACGTAAAGCATTTTGTCGATGTTTTAAAAGATGAAGTAGGTGTGGATAAAATTAAAGGCGCTATTACAAAACCCTTAACTGGTCTAAAAGTGGCTTGCCATCCTGGATGCCATTATATGCGACCAGCAGAATGGATGGAATCTGATGATCCGTTGCGACCAGAAAATTTAAAAAACATGGTGGCTGCTTCTGGTGCTACAGTAGTAGATTATGAAGAATTAGCACTTTGTTGCGGTTCAGCTGTAACTAATGCTTATGAAGAGCATGGAATGGCAAACTTAAAGAAAAAAATGGATAGTATTAAAAAGGCAGGAGCAGATGTAATTGTAGTAAATTGTCCTGCTTGTTTTCAACAATTTGATACAAAACAGAGAGATCTATCAAAGATGTTTGAAATTGAATATGGTATCCCTATTCTATATCTAACCGAATTATATGCTTTAGCAATGGGATTTAGTCCTGATGAATTAGGATTAAAATTTCATCGTACGAGATTATCTGAAGTATTAGAAAAGCTTGGTTTATAGATACTTGAAAATTTTAAAAATTTTATTTTTTTTATTTTCTTTTTATTTATTTTTACTAATTTTAAGATTAAGTGTGATTTTCATCTGAATCTGAAATTTATAAATCTTTTTTTAATCTAATATTTTATCATATTGAGAATTATTTGAAATTACTCAATAGAGTCTTTAAAAATTAAAAATTCTAAATATAAAACTATTAAAAATGTGAGTTTTAAAACATATGAGAATTAAATACAAATCTTTTATTTTCTTCTGAATATTTTTATATAATATTTAGAATTCTTTCTTATTGAGCGCCTATGTGTGATTCAGACGATGATTTTAATACTGATGCTTGGGAGTATTATGATAAAGTAAAGGATGCCCTTTACGGGTTATTTGAAGTTTTAAATATAGCATTAGACCCTGAGAGTGTCTACTATCAATGTGGGGTGGATAATTTAGAAGCTCTAAAGAGTAGTTTAATAGATTTACTTATGAAAGATTATGATACCTTAGATCTACAAGATACTCTGCGAAAGATTGAGTTCAAGGTGAAAAAGTCTTTATTTTTTGAGTCCTCTCCAAAAAAAAAGAAACAATAAAATCAAGATAAAAAAAAACTCTAAAATGATATTATAAATATTTTTATATCAATTGCAATAATTTTACCAATCGAATTCTTATTCTATAAGATTTAAATAATAAAGAGACATTAAATAATTTGGAATGTCTCTATTGTATTTATCTAAGGGATTAATATAAAGTAAAAGAAAAAAAAATGTGGAGTTAAAATACTAATGTTTAATTTAAATCGTGATGTTCCTTGGTTTTTCCAATACTTGGAAAATTATTATCACTTATTTCTTAATGTAAGATTTAACAATGGCACAGATACTAAAAAAAGTATAGATTTTTTGGTAGAATTGGGTCTCCAAGGATTTGAAGGATTAATATTCTATATGTACAAACCAGATTTGAAAAAGATCAAATTTGATTTATATAAACATTCGATAGATCAAACTCATAAAATTAGTGACCTTAACTTTACTTTAAATAATAAATCAATAAATACATTGGATTTTGTTATTATACCTTTTGGGTATTTTAAAGATGAGCATAAGTTTAATTTGGACATAAGAAGTAAAGAATTAGAATCAAGTTTTGACATTTATGCATGGGCACCCTCAAATCTATATAGACATATAAAATCTGTGATTAAAATTGATAACAAATATTCCGAATTAATCCCTTTGGATGATTACAAAGGGTATTACTTCCAATTTCAAAGCTCATTTAAAGGAAATGAAACTGGAAGATTATTTGATTTAATTAATCTTCTTGTAGATTTGGATAAAACTTTAGACGAATTAGATAATACACCTATCTTTGAACCTATGGATTCAGAAATTAAGTCTTTAATATCGAAAAGTAATGAGTTCTTATTTGAACTTTGTCAGACTTCAGTGCCATTAGATGTAAAAAATATAGTAAGAGAATTAGAACGACTGAAGTTTAATATTGACAATCTTACAAAAGAAGAAATCTTCAATTGGCTTGATGATTTAATAGATTTTTATTCGGAAAAGTGAATAAAGCGTTTTTTAAATAATTTCAATGATTAGATTTATGTTTCCGTCTTTTTCCTTTGAATTAGAACGAGGATATTGTTAATTAATCAAAACTTTAAACTATTATTCTTTTTGTATTATATAAAACTAATAGTTTTAATTTAAAGGGAAAATCAATAATATTCTATAATATTTTATAAAATAATAGATTGAGAAGATACTGAAAAATATTATGTGTCTTGCGATACCAGGTAAAATCTTAGAAATGGAAGGGAATACTGCATTAGTAGACTTTGATGGGATTAAACAAAAAGTTATCATAGCTTTAATTCAAAATCCAGAAGTAGGTAAATATGTAATTGTTCATGCTGGCTATGCAATTGAAATTATGGATGAAAAAGAAGCCCAAGATGCAATAAATCAATGGAAAGAGCTCGCAGAAGATCAAGATTTAGATCTTTCAGATATGATATAATATCAGAATTTAATTTTAGATTAATTTAAAAATTAAATCTAGAAAAAGATAATTTATATTGACCAAGAACATGCAATATAAATTAAAAGGCATAGTGAAATTAATCACTTTAAATTTTTATTATAGAATTAAATTATCACATAAACATTAAATAAAAACTACTAATTTCTAATATAATCCAAAACATTTTTATGCGCAGTTTAAATGAAAAATAAAAAGAGCTATTTAATGATAATTATTTTAATCTTTAGCCATAATTTAATTATACAAGAAAAAAACTCTCCTTTTAATGGACACAATAATAATAATATGAATAATTTACCTTATTTATCTACAATTGATAATGTTGCATTTGGATGGAATCGTACATGGGATGGGAGTAACGCTGATTACGGTTATGGAGTTGCACTGGATTCTTTAAATAATATTTATATCGTTGGAGATATATGGAATTCTGGGACAGGGTCTTATGATATGGTTTTGGTAAAATATGATAGTTTTGGTGTATACCAATGGAATCGTACTTGGGGTGGAGCTGATGATGATGAGGGTTTTGGAGTAGCAATAGATTCCTCAGATAATATATACCTTACTGGAGCAACAAATAGTTATGGAACAGAAGGGTCGCTTGATATACTTCTCGTAAAATATGATAATTCTGGAATATATCAATGGAATCGCACATGGGGTGGAAATAATACAGATGTGAGCTTTGAAATTTCAATAGATTCTTCAGATAATATTTATCTTGTTGGATATATATGGAGTTTCGTGACTGGCTCTTATGATATAGTGTTGGTTAAATATGACAGTTCTGGAGTATACCTGTGGAATCGGACATGGGGTGGGAGTAATGCTGATTGTGGTTATGGAGTTGCACTTGATTCTTCAAACAATATTTATCTTGCTGGATACATGTGGAGTTCCGTGACGGGGTCTTATGATATAGTTTTGGTAAAATATGACAGTTATGGTGTATACCAATGGAATCGTACTTGGGGTGGAAATAATTTTGATGAGGGCTTAGGAATTGCAATAGATTCATTAAATAATATCTACATCACTGGAGGTACAGAAAGTTTTAGCATGGGAGGTTATGATATAGTTCTAGTAAAATGGAACAGTTCTGGTGTATTGCAATGGAATTATACATGGGGTGGAGCTGATTATGACGAAGGTTTTGGAGTAGCAATAGATTCCTTAGACAATATATTCCTTATTGGATCAACTAGCAAAGGAGAGGGAGATCGTGATGTTGTTCTGGTAAAATATAATAATGGTGGGATTCCCCAATGGAATCATACATGGGGAGGAATTAATGATGAGGAGGGTTCAGGAATAGCAATAGATTCATTAAATAATCTCTACATTACTGGAACTACAGAAAGATTTGGGTCGGGAAATTATGATATATTTCTGTTGAGATATAATAAATTAGGGAAAGAACAACCAGCAATTCTTATCGAGATGATTATCTTAATCTCAATTATTACTGGAGGAGCAGTGATAGGGTTAGCAAGTGTATTATTAATAAGAAGAAAGAGAATAAAATAGTTATAATCTTATAAATCAAATAATTCTTCTTTTAATATTTTTAATTGGCTATAAAGGCTTTTAATTGCATTAATTCCATTAGAATTTTGATTAAAATCTATAGGGGATTCTCCATTTAGATCTGCTTTTCCGATTTCTGAATCGAATGGAATTGAGTTATAGAGTGGAACCTCCCAATCCTTAATTCGCTGTTTAATAACATCTAATTGTGAATCATCAATTATCTTATTCGCTATTAAGTAAATATTGATAATACCTAATTTTTTAGATAATTCTACTATTTTTTCACATAAATCTAAGGATTTTTGGGATGGCTCAGTTATAACTAACATGATATCTATTCCTTTCGCGGTACCTCTTCCCAAATGTTCCAATCCCGCTTCAAAGTCAACTATTATAACTTCGTCTCTTTTTACAAAAAGGTGGTATAATAACGTCCTAATTAAGGCATTTTCAGGACAGAGACAACCGGTTGCAGGTTCTTCAATCGAGCCGAGTACCAATAATTGTAATCCGTCTGGTCCTGAAACTTTATATCTATCAGGAATATCAGAAACTTTAGGATTAATATTATAAATCCCTGGTCCTCCTCCTTTAACAGAAGTTCTTTCTTCGATTAATCTTTTCATTTCAGAGATAGGAATGATTTCTTCTTTTTTCTTTTTATCAATTCCTAATGTATAACTCAAATTCATAGCAGAATCATTATCGATTGCTAAAACTTTAAACCCATCCTTGGCAAAAAATCTTGCCAGAGTTCCGGCGATTAATGTCTTTCCAACTCCACCCTTTCCACTAACTGCGATTTTCATTTGAGTTAAATAATAATTTGAAATAAATTAAATTTTTTATTTATAAGTATAAACAAATTAGGATAAAATACAAAACTAGAATAATATTAAGCCATCTGAATTAAATAATACATAGGATTTGCATATTTATATAATTATAATGCCAACTATTCAAGAGTTACTAAGAGATAATTATTCATTTAAACAAGCAGAGTCTATTCAAATCAAATATCAAAATTTAATTAGTCAATTACCAAAAAATAATTATTTTATGAGTATAGAGTCAATTAAAACTGTTGTTGGAGTAGATATATCATACTATAAAAGAAAAAATTATGAATATGGAGTCGCTTGTGCAGTAATATGGGATTTAAATCAAGATAAAAAAGAAGCTCATTATTTTTCCCATGATCGTATTAATTTCTCTTATAAACCAGGATTTTTAGGATTTCGGGAATGTAAACTCTTAGCAAAAGTAATTTCAAGAATTCCAAGAAGACCAGATCTTATAATGTGTGATGGTCATGGAAAAATACACCCAAGAAGATTTGGAGAAGCAACCCATCTTGGTTTTGCTCTAGATATTCCTAGTATAGGGATAGCTAAAAATCCATTTATTGGATATTCAAAATGGGATAGAATTGAAAAAATTATGGGTAATAAAGCCCCTATATGGGCAATCGATCCAAAAAATACAAATAAAGAGCAATCAAATGAACTGCTAGGATACGCTGTTTGCCTCAACGACGGTTCAAAGCCCATTTTTATAAGTGAAGGGTATAAAATTACACTTGATAATGCCATAAAAATCTGTTTAAATACTGGTAAAGGACATCGCCAGCCAGAACCACTTTATTTAGCTGACTTTCTTTCAAAAAAAGAAGTAAATGAACATTTTTAGATAGGTTTTCCCATCTCTTGCATTTTTTTAGAAATCTGCATTAATTCATTGAAAATCTTCACATTTTCTTCAGGTTCTATTGCTTTTAACAATTTTTCATTAAGATTTTTCATTTTTAATGTCAATTCAATAAATTCTTGTGGTGGTTCTATTCGATATTGGTATTTCCTCCTTCCATCTTTAGTTATCTCAACATATACCCATTTTTCTGCCTTTTGTGACCAATTCCATCTATTCGGTGTAAATAACCTTCTTCCCATGGTTTAGAATCCTGTTATGAAAGATATCCATATAAATTTAAAGTATCATAATTTATGAATAAGTCTATTTTCTATATCATATTTGTAAAATTAATTTGTTATAAGCATAGATCATCTAAAATTCTTAAAGCAAGCTCTCTAACGTCTACATCAATATCCTCAGTGAATTTTTTAAATAAGGGCTTTAATTCATCAGTTTTCTTTTCATATTTACTAAGAGCTTTGATAATACTATATCTAACTAACCAATCTTTATCATCAAGCATTCTAAGAAAAGCATCATAAACTTTATTGTTTTTTATTACACTTAATATTCTTATTGCATTTCTCTTAGTCTCATTATTATTACTCTGTAGGTCCTGAATTAGCGAATCTACTATTTTTATTTTCTTATCTTCATCAAGTAAATTATACATTCTATAAAAAAGAGAGAGATGAAGCATTTTTGGAAGATTTTGCTCTATCTCTATTTTTCCAATTTCTTTACTTGATAGTCTTTGTTTTAATTCGCTTAAAATTTCATTGAGGGCGTTATTATCTTTTTGAGACTTTATTAATTTGGATTTAACATCATCTAATTCATCTTTCATCTCTGCAAATTGTAATGTATCTTCGGTAGTGATTATTGTAGGTTCACTGGATTCAACTAATTGTTCTTGTAAAAATCTCACTTGAGCTTCATAATCTTCTAATTCTGATGTTAACGTGTCAATTGTACCATTTGCCAATTCTAATTTTTCCGCATTTATAGTTTTAAGTTCTTCTAATTTTGATTTTAATGATTCTATTTCTGATGTTAAAATTGCAATTTTTTTATTGGCTGCCTCTAATTCTTCTGAATCTAATTCATCTATGCGTTCTTGCAATTTAGCTTTTAGTGATTCTATCTCCACACGTAATAAACCATTTTCTTCCATTAATTGAAAGTTCAGCCTTTTAACATTTATTAATTCTTCATTTATTTCATTTTTAACAGTATCTTCAATAAGATCTTCAACATTACCTTGTTTCGATTGGATCTCTTCAATTTGAGTTTGTAATAGTTCTATTTGATTTCTATATTGATCGATCTCATCAGTTAATTGGACAATCAAGTCTTGTGCGTTAAGAAATTCTTGATTATCATTTGTTCCGAAATTAACTGTTTCCTTATCACCATAAGATAGAGCCAATTCTTCAATTTTTTCATGTAATTTGTCAATTTCATCTTCCTTTTGGCTTAAATCTTGTCGTTGTGAAATTATCATATCTTTTAAGACATCATATTCACTAGGTAATTCACTTTTTTCAATTTGTTCATCTTTCATTTGACTTTTGAGATTTTCAATTAAGGTCTTCTGTTCTTTTACTGTAAATTCCAATCGATTTATTTCTTCTTTTAGAGAATGAATTTCTTTTTCTATTTCGGCCTGTGATTGTGTCTCCTTTTCAACTGTATTAATTAAGTCTTTCAAATCTTTGCTCATGATCTATATTTCCAATTAATCTAATCTCTATAGAAAATATTCATCAATCTATCTTTATAATGTTAATTATCTCTATAAATTTTTAGTATTATCTTTAAATATCGTATAGCGAAAAAATCAACTATTTTACTATCTGGAATTCTTCAATTATTATTTTTAATTAAAAAGAAGGTATAAACAAGAGATTTCCATCCAATTTAATTATTTTATAATATTTTTATTCGAAGAATCTTATCCCCTTGTACGATTGAATTAACTATGGTTTGATCTGATTCACGGATTACTTCCCCAAAAATAGTGTGTTTATTATTAAGGTGCGGGGTGGGGACATGAGTAATAAAAAACTGAGAACCATTTGTATTTGAACCTGCATTTGCCATTGCTAAAATTCCGGGTTTTTCAAATTTTTTTCCACTTTGAAATTCATCTTGGAAGGGATACTCTACATTCCGACCTTTATAAGGAAATGAAGTAAAGCCTTTATCCTTTGGACCTCCATAACCTTTACCCAAAGGATCTCCTCCTTGTATCATGAAATCTTCAATAACTCTATGGAAAATTATTCCATTATAAAACCCATTTTTTGCTAAATATAGAAAGCTAGCGACGGTCATTGGAGCATCATCATCAAATAAATTGAGGTTAATTTCGCCTTTATTTGTTTCTAGAACAATTCTCGTCATAGAAGATGAAAAGATGAAATATTTTTAATTATTATGTTTTTGAGATCCAATTCTAGAAATGCATTTTTAATCAATGAAAAATTTAAAAATAATTACAGTAATAAAATTTTATACAAGCTTTAGAATATATATTTAATCTCAAATACAAAAATGGCTAATATAGATATCTCATTTTTCTTCAGTCCTAAGAGCATAGCAATTGTTGGTGCAAGTGATACTAAGGGTAAAGTAGGTAATACTGTAATAAATAATATTATTAACTCAGGCTATAAAGGAAAAATTTTTCCTATAAATCCTAAAGTTGATGAAATTTGTGGGCTTTCAAGTTATGATAGTGTTTTGAATGTACCAGATGATATTGATATAGCTATTTTTGTTATACCAGGAAAATTCGTGAATAAAGTAGCAGAAGAATGTGGTAAAAAAAGGGTAAAAGGACTAATTATCATTTCAGCAGGTTTTAAAGAGATCGGTGGTGAAGGTGTTGAAAGAGAAGAGCAGCTTATCAAGATATGTAAAAAGTATAACTTAAGAATTTTGGGCCCAAATTGCCTAGGATTTATTGGCCTAAATTACAATGGTTCATTTGCTGCAGAAACCCCTAAAAAAGGAGATATTGCTATGATATCACAATCAGGTGCTATGCTTACAGGTATGATGGATTACAGTATGACACAGGCTTTTGGATTCTCTTGTAATATTAGTTTAGGGAATAAGGCAGACTTAGGCGCGGTAGATTTTATAGAGTATTTAGCTGATGATGAAAATACTAAAGTAATTTTATGTTATTTGGAAAGTATTAAAGATGGACAAAAATTTTTAGAGATTCTCCCTAATGCCACCAAAAAAAAACCAATTATCATATTGAAATCTGGAGTAAGTGATGCTGGTGCTAGGGCAGCTTCAAGTCATACAGGGGCATTAGCAGGAGCGGATATTGCTTACGATTTAGCATTTGAGAAATGTGGAGTGATTAGGGCAAAAACAACTGAAGATTTATTCGATTATGGAGAAATCTTTCTTTATCAGCCAGTTCCTAAAGATAATTCTTTTACGATAATTACAAATGCTGGAGGTCCTGGAATTGTAGCAACTGATGCATTTGAAAGAGAAAAGTTAAAGTTTGCAAGTTTATCAGAGCCAATTCTTCACACTTTAAGAGCAAATTTACCTTTAGAAGCATCAATCTTTAACCCAATAGATATTGTAGGAGATGCTTCTCCAGACCGGTATGATTTTACAATAAAAACTGTTTTTGGGTTAAATTCAGGACAAGATTTTGGTGAAATTACAACCCAAGGTGCTTTAATAATTGTAACACCACAAGCTCAAACAAAACCTACTGAAGTTGCCAAACTCATTTATAATATATCTAAGAATCATTTAAATGAAAAACCGATTGTATGTTCTTTCATAGGCGGCAAAAACATTTCTGAAGGCGCAGATTATTTAAGGCAAAATCAGATTCCGTGTTATCACTTTCCAGACAGAGCCGCTCATTCGTTAAGAACATTAATACAACGGCGTGAATATTTGAATAGTATTCCTATCGATGAGCTTGAAATTCAATCATTCAAAGTAGATAAAAAAAAGGTAAAAGAGATTTTCTCTAAAGTCCGTGAAGATGGTAGGGTGGTTCTATTAAGTTATGAAACTAGTGAAGTTTTTGATTGTTATGGTATTAAATCTCCAAAATCACGTTTGGCTCAAACTCCAAAAGAAGCAATGATTTTACAATCTGAAATCGGTAAATCTGTCATGAAAATAGTTAGCCCCAATATCATACACAAAACAGATATTGGAGGAATTTTATTAAATATTGAAACAGAGCAAGATGCTTTTGAGGCTTATATACAAATTTTAAATAATGCAAAAAAATTTGGGCCTCAAAATGCAAAAATTTATGGTGTAGAGGTGCAAGAAATGATTGATTTTAAAAGTGAGCCGAAAGTAAACGAAATAATCATTGGAATGTCTAGAGATCCTCAATTTGGACCACTTCTTATGTTTGGTACTGGTGGAATTTATGCAAATTTCATGCAAGATGTAGCTTTTGCTTTAGCTTATAAATTTACTAAAGATGATGCAAAAAAATTAATAGAAAATACTAAAATTTACACTCTTCTCCATGGTGTCAGAGGAGAAGCCCCATCTGACATTGAAGCGATCATTGACGTGTTATTAAGACTTTCACAGTTAGTTAATGATTTTCCTGATATTGTCGAGTTAGATATTAATCCACTATTAGCTTTTGTTAAAGGGTATAGTGCGGTTGATATAAAAATTACCATAAAAAGATAATAAAAAATTAGAAAAAAAGTGAAAAGAATGGTAAAAGCTTTCTATTTAAGTTCCTTAAAAGAACGTGCTGGAAAGAGTTTTCTTTCAATAGGTTTTATCCAAAAATTAAAGAAAGAAGGAAAAAAATTTGTATATTTTAAGCCAATTGGTGTTCCTAAAGGCGCTTTTACAAATAAAGCAGATCCTGATGTCGGTTTTATCTTAAATACAGTATATCAAACAGATCATCCATATGATTTTATTTCCCCTGTGTCAATTCCAGATGCCTATTATATTGATTTAATTGATGCAATTAAAAAGGAAGAATATTTACAAAAGATTAAAAAAGCTTATGATAAAATTACTAAAGATGTGGAATATATAGTTATTGAAGGCAATCCAAGTATTAGAAAGTTTATTAGAGTAGGAATCGATGATGTCAGTATCGCACAAACTCTAGGGATAAATGAATTGATATTTGTTTCTACAGAATCATCAGATCGATGTATAGATAACTTCTTTTTCACTAAGAATTATTTTGAATTCCGCAAAGTCAGTATTTTGGGTATTCTTTTTAATAAAATAGATTATGAATACATAGCAAGAATTAAAGAGCTAACAGAAGATCATATAAATAGATATAATATCCCAGTGTTAGGTATCATAGAAAAAAGTTTAGAATTATTTTCACCTCGAGTTAATGAAATGAAAGAACAAATCGGAGGAGAATTAATAAATGAACAAGCGTCATCTGGTTTAAATAATCTAGTAGAAACATACCTTATAGGAGCTATGAATGCACAAGCTGCCTTAAAATATTTAAGACAAGTTAAACGAGCAGCATTTATTACGGGGGGTGATCGAACTGATTTAGCCATGGCAGCATTAGATCAAGATGTTTCTACACTAATTTTAACAGGTTTTATTCACCCCGACATGGGTGTAATTACTGCTGCGAATGAGAAGGGTATACCTATTATATTAAGCCCTTCTGACACTTACACTACCATGAGAAATTTAGAAAGGTTAAAACCCGGAATTCAAGAAGATGAAATTGAAAAAGTTTTAAATTTGATTGAAAAAGAAATTGATTGGAATTTATTATTATAATAAATTATTTTTATTTAGTTTGATTTTTAAAGTATTTTATTCTATATTTTATTTTATTTTTCTATTTGATTTAATATTTTGAATATAAACTTAATAGTAAATTATTACACATAATAAACTTTTAATATCAGCTTTCTATCTTATTGAAAAATATAATTCCCCAATAATCAGAAATCTTTAAATATTATAGAGAAACAATATATAACTAGCAACAATAGAAATTCAAAAAAAAATAAATTATAAAAATAAATATAAAAAAAAAGGTTTTTAAATATGGCAATAAAAGATAAAGCATGGCTTATTACTTTAGTAGGAAGCGTTCTTTCCTTGATTGGGTGGTGCACACCATATATATGGGTCCAGATGGGGTCAGTATATGCTATGACATGGTCATGGGGATTAATAGTAACATCTATGGGGTCAGGGTTTTCAGTTGACTTGATGATTGGAGGAATCCTTATTATAATCGGCGCAATTTTAGGAATAGCAACTGGTTATTTAGCTAAGTCGCGTGAAAATTTAAAAACAATGGCAATAGCTTGGCTAGTAAGTGGGATTTTAGTACTTGTAGGAGTGATTATACCCGTAGCAATGATGGGTATGGCTGTTGGCTTAAGTATTGGTTTTTTCCTACCATTAATTGGTTCAATTCTTGCGATTATTGCTGGAATACTTCCCCTTGCTATTAAATAAATGGTATAAAAGATAATTAAATTATTTAAATTATTTTTTTTTTTATTGTACTAATACTTTTGTTCATAATCTAAGATAAATAGAATTGAAAAATTCTTCTTTAATTTCATAACCTTTTTATAGGTTTATTAGATAATAAAAAAATAACGAAACTCAATTTTGATTTGAAAAACTATGACAGAAATAAGAAATTATATTTGGGTATTTCCAATTGTCGCTGGAGTTCTCACAATAGCCTCACTTTTGGCTCCAGCACTTTCTAATAGTTATTTTGGTTATATTTCAACAAATCTTTGGTTTTGGGGTTTGTACAGTTATAATTTTCTTACTATCTATACAGGTACAGTATTTGTTACAGAAACGATGGTTCTAGTTTTCTCCCTTATTACAACGGGTATACTCGCAACAGGTGGAATTTTAATGCTATTATCTGGTATGGCTAATAAATCAGGGAGATTTGAACTAGAAACTGTTAGAAATTTGTCATTATTATGTGGCGTTTTATTTATTATTTCTGATATTTTATGGCTTATCATGGTACCCATGAATTTTCCAATAGACACATATTTTCCAAATCCTGATCCTATTACATTTACTATAACTTTTTGGAATTTGAGTTCTATGGGCGTTTCTATTCCGCTTCATAATGTGGGATTTGGAGTTATTGGAGTGATTTTATCAGCAACTATAGCTTTTGGTAGTACGGGGGCAGCTCATTATTATTTAAAAGAGCGCCCAGTGAAAATCCCTGAAAAGAAAGAAGTTATAGCACCCACTAAAGAACCAAGCCCTCCGGTAAAGACAAAATTTGATTTTTGTCCAGAATGTGGAGCAAAAATTGAAGACCCTAGTACCAAATTTTGTGGAAAGTGTGGATTTGAATTTAAAATCCCTTAACTCGATCAATTTTAAATTACTTTTTTTTTCTTTTATAAGAATGAGTTTATCTTTTAAAATTATATAATTCTTTTCATTAGTTATATCCTTACAAATTAAGCATAATAAATTGAAGAATTATCTATTTATCCCAATCATATATATAATCATTCTCTAAATAATTTTATTTGGAAAGAGAAATATTATTGATTTTTAATTAGATAACAAACTTAATTAATTTTATATGACAATTCCAATCATAAGATATTTTAATACTTACAAGTTTTCTAATAAGTGAATTGGAATGGTTACTAAGAGAGTAAATGAGATTGAATATGCCATTAGAGAGATTGCTGCTGTTGCTGATAAAGTTGCTAAAAGTGGAATAGAAATTTTTCACCTAAATATAGGTGACCCAGTAATTTATGATTTTAATACTCCAAAATATATCTCTCAAGCTGTCGCGGATGCTACGTTTAAAGGAAAGAATTATTATGTTAATTCACTAGGTGCTCCTGAACTTCGTGAAGAATTAAGTAAGTATATAACAAAAATTAACAACATTAATATTGATGCAGATGATGTTTTAGTTACCACAGGAGTGACTGAAGCGATTTTTTTTATACTCGCTAGTTATATAGAAAATAAAAACGAACTTCTTATTCCTGGACCAAGCTATCCATTATATATTAATTACACTAAATTTTTTAACGGAATTCCTGTAGAATATGAATTAGATGAATTTAATGATTGGGAACCTAATACTGATGATTTAAGAAGCAAAATATCAGATAAAACAAGGGCAATTTTAATTTGTTCTCCAAATAATCCTACAGGTGTAATGTATAGCGAAAGGATGATAAAAGAAATAATTAATATTGCCGGAGAATTTAATTTACCAATTATATCTGATGAGATTTATGATCAAATTATATATGAAAAACCCTTCACTTCTCCTGCAACGCTGAGCAAGGATGTTCCAATAATTGGCTTGAATGGCTTTTCTAAATCTCACCTTGCTACTGGTTGGAGATTAGGGTATATGTATTATCATGATCCTGAAAATAAACTTGAAGATTTAAAAGCGGGTATCGCAAAATTAGCAAGAGCAAGACTTTCTGCGAGTTCAATTGCCCAATATGCTGCCATCGAAATATTAAAAAATCCTGGAACTCATACGAAGGAAATGGTAAAAGCATTAAAAGAACGTCGAGACTTTTCATACAATAGATTAAGGAAAATCGAAGGAATAACATGTGTAAAGCCAAATGGAGCATTTTATCTTTTTCCTAAACTTGATTTAAAAGAGTTAAAAAAATGGAAAGATGATAAAGATTTTACCATAAATTTATTGGAAACAACTGGGATCTGCGGTGTATATGGTTCGGGATTTGGAAACTACGGAAAAGACCATATAAGATTTACTTTCTTACCAGATTTAGAAATATTAGATACTGTGTATAATCTTTTAGAAGATTTTTTAAAATAAACTATTTAAGCAAATTGTGGTGGAACTCATACGAAAAAGTGAAGAAAAAAATCTTCGAATAAGTATTTATTTTGACTGTATATGTGGTTCTATTTCAGCAATAATATCTTTAAGTTGTATTATCTTTT
Source organism: Promethearchaeota archaeon (assembly GCA_048938005.1). Lineage (GTDB taxonomy): Archaea > Asgardarchaeota > Lokiarchaeia > Sigyniarchaeales > SOKP01 > Loki-b32. The sequence goes on from JBHLMQ010000002.1 coordinate 28,767, forward strand.
TTGCCATAGTAGAAGGGATTGAATCACCGGGCTGGTTCACAGTGGGTCTTACATTTTGGATTTCTTGGTTAATTTTCTCGATCTTCCTGATTAGCTTAGGTATTTATACCTATCTTCAAGAAAAACATTTTGATGAAAAAAAACAAAAAAAAAAATTAAAAGCACCAATAGTATCATAATTTTACTTATTGTAATTAAAATTTATTAAACGAAATTTAAGATAATTTCAGCAGATTTGAATTTATGATCTTAAAATACATATGAATAACGCTTTTTAAAATCTGAAGATAAGTTTTATATACATATTTGTCTTAATAATGTAATGCAGGAAACAATTCATTCTTTATTGAAAAGGGGTGATATATAGAACAATACGTATATACAATGTACCGAAAAAGCTAATGCATACATTAGGCTCATAAGTAAGTACATTCAATACAAAAACAGGAAAATACATTTATTCCTTTAAAAAAAATCTATATACACCCCACATTTTAAAAATTCTTTTCTGCTTTTTTTTTATCCCTAGCTTTCTTAAGAAAAGTTGATTTTCCATAAGAATAATTAAAAACAAAATCTACCTTTTTTCATAATTTTCTTGATTGAATATAATCTAAAATGTAAAAATGTCGAAGTTTTTCATTAGATTCTTTCCTTTTTGAAAGAAAATGATATCTATATATTATATAAGAAAATAAAATAGCTAGAAAATTTAATATTAGGATATCACAAGAATTTTTACACACAAAATATTTTCATTAAAGATTAAAGATTTATACATATATTGGGTTGAAAAATTAATAAGAAACTGATTTGTGCGAAATATCATCACACAAAATTGATAAAATATATGGGCTTAAAAATAAGTTTTAAGTTTAAATAAATAGATTGTTAGAAAAAGCTAGGAAAAGATGGAAATTAATAGCAATAGTGAAGATTTTGAATTAGACTATTATTTGAAAATACTTAATTATTTTCAAGATAATAAGATTAGTCGGGAGAAAAAGGAAATTTGGAAAAATCGATCAATAATAGAACTAATGAATTTGTTAGAACGGACTCAAAATCGAACTTTCGTAACAAATGCCCTTATTTTAATACTCTCTCTATTTGAGGATATCCCTCCTGATACTTACAATAATCGTGGCGTTAATATCGCCCGTATTTCTGAAAAGGATAAAAAATTTTTAATTAAAGAATTAAAGGAAGAATTCTTACCAAATTAAAATTAAAATTTAATCTAATTTTTATTGCGATAGATCCTCTTTTTCATATTTTACTTTTATTATAAACCTTACAAACTCTACGTAGCATTCATTTAAATTTATGAAATATTATTTTTATTACATAAGAATATATATTGTTTTCTTATATTAATCGGGATATTATTGAATAAAACCTATAATTAGATGTGTTTTTTATGATGAAATCTAAAACTTGTAAAAATAAAAGAGTTCTCTTTGTATTAGTTATTTTAATCTTCCTATCATCTAATATATTTTTAATAAATTTAAATAAAAATCAAAATTTAGATATCAGCAATCAAAATTCTAATACTAACATAGATTTTCAAAATAAAGATTTAAAGATTCAAGATTTAGCTTCCGACAATACGTATACTGGGATAGGCGCCCCTTGGAATGTAACTCATTGGGCTAATCGAACGGACAGTGATTTAACAGTAAGTTTTACGAATGATTCATATGACATTGTAGAAATGCCATTAGGGAGTGGTTGGGAAGGATATAAGTTAAATTCTTATATAAGAGACTTATATGAAACACGCAATTGGAATAATGGGAGTTTTAGTTTCGGAGACGATGACACAACTTATACTGCTGGTGAAGATGATACGGATGATGTAATAAATAACTTTCAAAATTGGACATTCGGTTATTATGATGCAGAATATTTACAACCCGCTTTTAGTGGAAATTATCTAGACGAATCAGCAGCAGATAGTGGAGGTCATGACTGCTTAGAATTAAGAATAGATGGAGATTCTTTTGCTAGTGATTATTGGTATGATACAGGAGACTCATGTTGGTGGAATAGTTCTGTTACAATTCCAAGAGGGCGAGTTATTGATAGTGAATTGCAATTTGATGTGAGACCTTATCATTTGATGGATTTTAATGATTTTGAATTGAGATTTTATTTTAATGATATTTTAATTTATACTATTGGTGCTTTTAATATGAAACAACAATTTGAAGATTCATGGGGTAGTTATAAAATACCTCAAGGGCTTTGGATTAATACTTCTCATATCTTTACAAATCCAGTAGAAAATTCAGCATTAAAAATTAATGTATCATTATATGATATAATTGGTGCTGGTTATGGTAGTGGGTTTGAAAATTGTGAGTATCAACAACTTTTTATAGATAATATAAAACTAATAACAAAAACAGAAGTGAAACCCTCTCAAATTAATTTAAAAACAAATTCTACATATGTTGATGATATTGAATGGGGTAAAGGTACTGCTGAAATAGAAGGTAATTGGCAATCTAATAAGGTTTATATTAATTTTAGTAGTGAGGCTGTTGTATCAGATATTTATAACTCCGAATATTTCAATGTCGAAAATTCAAGCTACAAAATCGATTTGAAAACAGATCTGAACCTTTATGCATTAAAAAATACTCCAGAAACGAATTATGAAACAAATGTTGGGTCATTAGGAACTAGTTTCTCAATAATTAATAGTAGTCCCGTAAATTGGGAGCTTTATTCATATTTTTCTGTTCCAAATGGATATGAAGAAACAGAAATGAGGCTTGATTTTACTCCAGATGTAAACATAACATGGGTATCTGAGCCTCAAGATCCAAGTATGAATAGATTGAATTTAACTGATTATTCAACTCCAGGTCTTCTTATAATTCCAGTAGAAACCATCTCTACTACCCCTGATGGTTTTTGGAAGTTCGAAGCAATATCACCAAATTATTGTGAGCAATTAGATATACGTAATAATGCTACAGGAACATGGAACCTTGATAATGAATTTCTAAGTGGAGATTATATTAATATTACGGCGAAAATTACGGATTCACCATTGATCTCTGGGCATATCCTACAAACTAAAGCTCAACTTAATATAAGATTTCCTAATGGTACACTTTGGTCTGCGCAAAGCCAATTAAAAACACCTGATATTAATGGTTTTGTCTATTTTGATTATTTTCAGATACCTACTTCACCACCCAATTATGAAGTAGGAGAATATGAAGCAATAGTAACATGGAATAACTCTTATTCTACTTATGGGTTGAATGAAACAGGAATTATATATAAAAAGTTTATTATAATCCATGAGTCAATATTGACTCCTGATGAAAACTACTACGAAGATATTTCTGAAGGTGAAGTAATAAATTTAAAAGTATCATTTAACGATTTGGAAAATTTTGATGCAATACAAGATGCTGAATTATATCTAGATAATTTTCTTGATTCGAGACAGTTTTTTAGTGAGATAAGTCCTGGTTATTACTTTATTGAATTTAATACTACTGGTGGAATTGCTGGCATTAACACATTAACAATTTATGCTAATTCTTCTTTATATACTAATACGCAAGTAAATATTAGTGTTGAATTAATTCTTGAGTTAATCGTCCAACCAATTGGCTTTGAAGATACAATTGATGCCGAAATGGGCGAAACGATAATTATTCAATTACAATTACTAGATCCTAATACAAATAATAGTATTGAAAATGCATCTATAACTTATTCATGGAGATATGGAGTAGACTCAATTAATCAAACTAGTCCTGGTATGTATCAAGCAGTTATAATTTTACCTGATAATGTAAAAGGGAATTACAAATTTGAACTTACAATAATTCCTGAAAATTCAACATATCGAACAACACAATATTCTTTCATTGTTGTAATTAGTGAACCCATTGTTGTTGAAGACCCGTTTCCAAGCTTTCTATTATGGATAATAATAGGGGTTTTAGTAATTATTGTAAGTGCTTTAGGTTTTGTAAGCTTAAGAACTTATGTATTTATGCCACGAAAACGTAGAAAAGAATCAGAGTTGCTATCAAAAACTCAACGATTTAAGGACATCAATAATATACAAGCTATTGTAGTAATTCATAAATTAAGTGGGATACCCCTTTACTCAAAGAGTTATTCAATTCTAGAGAAACATAAAAAAGAACTATTCTCAGGATTTATTCAGGCCATTACAACAATTGGCGAAGAGTTTTCTGAAAAAGAAATAACTGAAATAGAACCTACTGAATTAGAAAAAAGTTATGGTGCTGAAAAAGTTATTGAACTGGATTTTAAACAATTCTATTGTCTTATTACAGATATAGAAGATATTCGGGTTGTATTTATTCTTAAGGAAAAATCCTCCGAAAGATTGAAAAGTCAAGTTTCTAATCTTGCATTAGCTCTAAATCTAAAATTATCTAAAGAGTTAGAAATGTGGAATGGAGCTTTAGATGATTTTGAAATGATAATTCCAAAAATATTAAATGAGTATTTTGAGCTATATTATAAGGATTCATTTAAATTAGTGGGTAGTCTAAACCTAATAAAGTTGAAGAAAGAAAGAGCCTTATCAAAAATGGAAATGCGTGTAATAAATGTAGTTCAATCCATGTCAAAAGATACTAATATTATTGTTAACTTAAATAACATAGTTGAATTAATAAGTGAAGAAAATAAAGATTTAGTTATTGAAGCTATTGAATCATTAATCAGGCAAAATATTATAATATCTACTAACGATTAGGGATCATCAAAGTATCAATTTCCAATTTTTTTTTCACTTTTTATATTAACGATATGAAAAGTCTAAGGTTTTCTTGTATTAGATGTGGTAATTGCTGTACTGATAAGAATACATTAGTAAATCTTACATATTTAGATATATTAAGAATTAAGAATGGTTTAAATTTAGACATTGATGAGATTCTCGATATAATAGGATTTTATATTTTTAATAAACCTTTAACTAAAGAAGATAAAAAGAGAATGATAATAACTCCTATGGAAACCGAAAGAGGTTTAGCTTTTATAGGGCTTCTCAAAAATAGTTTAGGAGGATGTTATTTCTATGATTCAAAAAATAAAAAGTGTTTAATTTATGAATTGAGACCAATGTTTTGTCAAACATTTCCATTTTCGTTTAAGCTGTTGGATGAGAATAAAGATCTAACTAATAACAATATAAATATATTCTACGCGGAAAAAGGCAAACAATATTGTCCTGGAATTAAAAATGAAGCACCTCTTATTAATAATGATTATTGGATTAGAATAGGCAGAAGAACTTTAAAAGATCTCAAACAGAATTACAAAGTAATAAAAAAATGGAATGATTCAGTCAGAAAGGGAAAAATAAAACCGACTACAAAAAAATTTCTTACTACAATTTTTGATTTAAATAATTTTTAGTACTTTCCTCTTTAAATTATTTAAAAATTCATAGAGGCATATAAGGAACTTGCTAATAATGCCCAATATAACATCTTTAACTCTATTTTATAACCCAGTATATCTTTACGCCAATTAAAATCATTATCAAGATTTTCCATACTGAAAAAGCTTGTTGAATTTATAATGAAATTTAATAAATTACTGCATAGTTCGGGTTCCTCTTCCTTTAAATTTAGCAAATCTAAAATTAATAATACTTGTGCTGATTCTGTTATTAAATCACCTACAGAGTTGTTTGGAGTTATTAACTTTTTTATCTCTTTAATATAAGTTGTTTTAAACTCAATGAGATTTGCTTCTTTTTTCAACAGCTTTATTGATGTTAAATGGTTATATATGTCTAAGGGTGGATTAAATTTATCCAGCTTTAATAAATTTAAACTAAAAATGATTTTTAAAATAGAATTTTTATCTAAGGTAACCTTTTGCTTTTTTGCTATTAGTTTTAAACTAAGTAGTGAATATAAATTCAATTCTAATTTTTCTGGAATGAAATATTCTAAATTTGATTTGAGAAAGTTTTCAATAACGGGAAGATCAATTAAATCGGTATTGTTTAATAAATCCAACTCTGAAAGAATCGCTAGTCCAAAAAAGATATTTTTTGGATCTGGCATATTGACTTTTGATGAACTAAATATTTTTCCAAAGACAAAATTCTTTAAAATTTCAAATATTTCTGTATTAGTAAAAGGAAATTCAATATTTAACATTTTTAGGATAGAAACAAAAAAATACAGATTCTCTAAATCAAAAAAATTTTGGTTTACTACTTTTGAGTTTATTAAATTCACCTTATCAATTTTGAATTGATCACTTATACTTGTTTGAATGGGTGTAAATTGTCCGAAATAATCAAGGAAAGTGTCAGTCTCAGTTTCAATGGGGGCCTGTTCACCTTTCTGAGGTATAATTTTAGTTTGAGAAGCTATTTCTTTTGAAATCAATTCTCTATCTAGATCTACTATTGACGATTTTAATAGATCTTTCTTAGGTGTTTTTAATGTTTCAATTATATCTTGTTTAGCTTCCCGTAATTCTGTTAATATATTCAATTCTGAAATTTTTTTTTTTGATTCAATAGTTAAATCCGTGAAATTAATATAATTATCATAATTTAGTTGTTTGAACATTTCTTTATTGTTTGGAACAGTAAAATACTTCTTTTTAAACTCATTTAGTTTTGAAATAAAATTCGGTGGTATTAATTCAAATAAATTTACATTCTCTAGTTTTTTAGTATCAATATCAAGGAGATATTCAAATAGAATTTCGAATAGTATTTTATTCACATTATTCTTTAAGTAAACCTCAAAATAAGAATTATAATTTTGATATTCTGTTGTATCTTTACTCAAAGAGTTTATAAAATTATTTTGATTTTCATTTAATATATCTATTGGTACACCAATAGTGTTTAAGCCTGTTTTAATTGCTTTTAGCATCTTATCAAGAGAGCTTTTTAAATGCTTTTTACTTTCTTTTTGAGTCTTTTTGTTTAAATCAATTTTTTTGTAGGCAATAAGATCTTTTAAGTAGGAATAACTTTTTTCGTAATAATCTAAAATCTCATTTCTCAACGTTGCTAAAAAATCAGTTAGAATATCTGCAATCTCTTTCATGTCTTAAAAATTTTATTGTATTCAATAATATATATTGAAAGTTATATCCAATAATATATATTGAAAGTTATATATCAATATTATTATTTATATTATAACGAATATTATGAGTTTTTGTTTCATGGACAAGTGGTCTAACTTTAATCATATTGCAGAAGATTACCATTCGAAACGAAAAAAACCATGGCGACCGCTTGAGTTTTTTTTAAAACATTTAAAGAATAGGGGTTATATTTTTAAGGGGATTATTTTAGATTTGGGGTGCGCTAATGGGAGAAATTTTGAATTAATCAGTATACCTCCTAATAAATTAATAGGAATAGATCTCTCTTTTGAATTATTAAAGATAGCTAGATCAAATTTAAAGTATAATTCGCAATATTCTCAATTTGAATCTAACTTTATTCAACTTATACTTGGAGACATAGTTAATCTTCCTATAAGAAAAAGATCAATGGATACCATTTTCTCAATTGCAACAATACATCATATAAAGAAAAAATCTGAGAGAGAAAGAGTAATAGCTCAAATACATGAACTATTAAGGGAAAATGGGAGTCTTATTCTTACAGTATGGCGCAAGTGGCAAAAAAAATTTAGAAGCTATTTCATTTTAGAATGGTTTAAAAGAAACTTTTCTATTAAATTTAAAAAACAGCAAAAACTTATTGGTCTAGAAGAATTTGGGGATAAATTTGTCCCTTGGACACTCTCAAAAGAACGTAAAACATATAACAGGTTCTATCACTTTTTTTCTAAATATGAACTTAAAAAACTGTTGAAGGCTTTTAATATTATCGAGTTGCATATAACAGGTGGTCCTAATAATAGAGATAACTTTTTTATTTTTGCTCGTAAATCCATAAATTAATGGCATACTATTGAATTATAAGAATTCAATATATATGGTTTAAAATCTTCGTACTTATCATCAATTACTGACGCATGAATGTTAAAGAGCCTCTCAGTAATGTCGCAATAGAATATACAATGTATTACTTTTTCATGATAATATCTTTTTCTTATCATTTTATTTCGATGACCGTACCAAAATGTTATTTCATGGCTCATTAACCAATCTCTCTCCTTTTTTGTAACAACAATATTAATGGCATTATATGTTGCGATACTACTTTCAACTTCTTTATAATAAAAAAGACTTGCTCTCTCTTTTTTTTCCCAGCTCACTTCCAATTTTGAATTTGATCCCCATATCTCGTCATACTCGTCTTGTGAATGTAAAATAATAAACCCTTGACTCTCATTGCCATTATATTCTATCTCTCGATACCAAATTGGCATTTTATTAATTATGATTCCACATTCTGGTTTATTATAGACGAAATAATTATATTCCATATCATTTCCCGCTTGCGTATTTTTATTTCAAGAAATCGAATTATTTCTAAAATAAATTTATTGTTTATAAAATTTCTGTTCAAACGAAATTTATTTTAAGCTAATTTCCAATTGTTTAAAAGAGAATTCTTAAGAAGTTAGAAATTTATTTTATTAATTCTTTTCCTTCATCAATCCATTTTTGTAGTCTTTGTAGAGATACACCTGTTATTAATGCTGCTAATTCTTCAGGATTTTCTTTGCATAATTCTTCTACGTTGTTAACCCCAAGTTGAATAAATTTTTTCGCTGTTGTAGCTCCTAATCCAGATAATTCTGTTAGAGGGATGCCTGCAGCTTCTAGCTTAACTTTTTCTATTTTTGTTGGTTTTACTTTTTGTTTCTTTTTATGTTTTGGAACAGGTTTAGCTGGAGCTACTTTAGGTTTTACTACTCTTTTTACTTTTGGTTTTTCTACTTTTGGTTTAAATGGTGTTTTCTTTTTCTCTTTTTTAACAAATGGTTCTCTTTTTTTACTCTTTTTCTTTGGAACTTCAATTGGTTTTAATTTTTCAATGTTTTCAGCATAAATTGATTTTCTGAAATAATCGATTTTAATATTCAAATTCTCTAAGAATTTAATTGTCTTTCCAGCTTGTTTAATTTCATTTAGGGAAAACCCTTCACCTTCTCTTAAATGAGCATCTTTAGAGGGACTTTTTACCATAGCAATAAGTTTTTGTTTACTCTCCATGATAAAATCATCTAAAATTTAAAATGTAATTTTGATAAATCTCTAACGCATTTATTTTTTTCTATTTAGAGATAGGGAGAGTCTAATTTTTATAAATTGGCTCTTAAATTTTTATAATATCAAGCTGCTCTAACTTTTTTAAAATATCATTTATTTCAATACGTTTTCTACTAAGATTTCTGGAAATTTTTAAAGGAGAATTCTTGGCATTGCATTGTAAAGCTACCTGGAAATCAAAATCTGTTATCATTCCCATAGATAGAACTTTTTCTAACACACTTTTGACTACCAATAATTTTGGGAAAACTTCAGCTATGCGCCCTCCAATTGTAAGATTTTCAATATCTGCAACTAATGTATGAAATCTACTTTTATCAGTAGTAGCTCTGAAAGTTTTAAGATCAGATTGATGTTTTTTCCAAAAACGATTTGCAATTTTATGAATTATTTCTTCAATTTTATCAGAGTTATCGTCCGCATCTGAAATAGAGCAGAAGAGTATCCTTGATAAAGGATGATAATAAATAAAAATAATTGAATCTTCAGACTCTAAAACTCTATCCATCTCATCTACCCTTCTTCCTTTAGACATCGCCTCTTGAATTACATCAATTGTTGTATTAATTGCATTAAAAAACCCAGTTAAAATATCGTCTTGAATTTTCTTTAATTCTCTGAATGTTGATTCTAAAATAGATATCCCGTTATCTGCATCTATGAGAAAAATCTTATATATAATGTATATCCCCAACCTACTGTTTTCATGAAATAATATACGTTTCTTTTTAATAAAAAAATAAAAATATATCAAAATAAAACTATGTAAAATTTAATTTATGAATATGATAATAATAAATTATAAGTGATGAGGTCATCCCAGCCAAGAAAGATCATTTTGAAAGTACCAAGGTTCCAAAGGATAAAAAATAATTTGAGAACCATTCTCAGATTGGCTTATTTGGACGAACATAAAAGCCTTTCAAATAAAATAGATTTTTATCAAAAAAAGTATATTCAAAATAATTGTTGGCTTACTCCATCTCAGCTTAAAAGGAAAATATTTATTACCCATGCTTACACTAGCCTTGGTTAAGAATGTCAGAAATCGATTTTAGTTTGTTCTAGAGAGGTAGCATGCCTATCATATAAAAAAATGGTAAGCAAAGGAGTAATAGAACCTTCTGACCGACCGATCAACCTTAATATGGTATGGGTTCCTCATAATAGTGCCTGGTATTGTACAGAATGTTATGAATGATATTATAAAGTAAAAGTATGTGAGCAATGCTATAAATTTGATGAAAATTCAGTAGAGATTTTGGAATGTTATATATGCAATAGATATCTATGTGGATCCTGTCAAAAATTTTGCCCTGATTGTAGAGAATCATATTGTTATCAAAGTTATTTCGACCATCTAGATAATAAGAAATGTCGTTTTAAAGATTAAAATTCATGCTTTTGAATTCTTATATTACTTTTTCTTAATGGTTAAAATTAAAAATAGAGATTTTTATTTCTAATGCAAATAATATTAAAGTTCTATGGTTTGAAATATGAAAATTAAAGTTGCTTTTGTTTTTTTGTACTTTCTTATTTTTCCATCCATTAATACAATAGGTATGACTCTGCTCACACCACCTAATGCAATTATAGCGTATCCTAATTTATCCCTTTCTGGTGAAGGCGTTTCTAATTACAATATTTCCCAGAGTGTAACTTATGAAGTAGTAATCAATTTTACTCTAACTCATAAATCCGGGGTAGGATTATATTGCTTTAAATTTGCAAGACTCAATACTCGCATGCCAAATTCATCATTAACCCAGTATTGTCCACCTTATCAAGAGAGTGTATGTAATTTTAGTAAAATAACCAATAATATACCTGGTCAAATTAAAGAAGGCCATCATGATAAATTTAACAATACATATGATTCGTTTAATGCTTCTCTCTCGATTGATGCAAGTGTCACATATGACATAAAATATTATGTAAAGTTGAATAGCATTTACTTTCAAGATATTGAGGATACGGATATTGGCGTGTATAACACTTCTGATGAGATTTTTAATTTATATTGTAACAACTCTGAACCTTATTATGAACGAGATGATGCATCATTAATTAGTCAATCTAATAGTATTGTAAGTCCTAGTGATAATCCTGTTGAAAAAGCTGAAAAGATTTGTAATTGGGTTTCAAATTATTTAACATATAATAAAACTATGCCTATTCAAGAAAAAGGAGCTCTATGGGCTTACAATCATCAGCAAGGTGATTGCAGTGAATATTCAAGTTTAATGGTTACCCTATTACGAATTCAAGGGATACCTGCTCGTAAAGTTACTGGATTCTTAGTATCAGATGATCCCACAATTAGGCCTAAACCAGGAGATTCTTGGAATTTCTATACGAATAATTTGATTACAACAATATTAGGGCATGCATGGATCGAGTATTATGTCGCTGATATCGGTTGGATTGCGTGTGATCCTACTTGGAATAAAATAACAAATTACTTTAATAGAATTGATTTTATTAGATTTAATTTAAATGTAGGGGCAAACTTCTTTTTTCCACCTTCTGATACTGTGAGTGAATTCGGGAATCCTATTATTGGATATATATATGGTGATACATATCTCTATAATTATAATGTAAAAATAACTGTTCTTGAATCAAATCTAGCTCCTTTAAGTCCATTTCCTATATTTTTTGTTATTTTTATTGTAGCAGGTTCAGCTGTTATTTTAATTGCGGTTGTTCTATTATTGAAAAGGGGAAGTAAAAAAAAAATTTCTTATTAAAATTAAAAATTCTTACTTTTTTTCTATCTTTAAATTTCATATGTAAGTATGAATTAAATCAATGAGGTTCTTGGAGAAGTTAGGTAAATTTTTCTCAATTTTATCAATTTCTAAAGATTTCTCCAGAAATAGAAGTAAATACAAATTGTATTTCTCAACAGTTATTTTTTTAAAGATAACTTTTTTAGACTCCTCAGAAATTCCGGAAGATACTATAAAATCTTGTTCTAACAATTTAAATTCTTTAAAAGTAGAATATAAATTTTTAAAATATGGGGCTGAAATTTCAAAAACTTTTCCAGAAATATCGGTTTTTGAGAAATTAGATAATATTATGCCATTTTCATTAAGTAACAATATAGCATCTGAATTTGTTTTTTTAGCAAACTTTTTTAATTGATTTCTAAATAATTCACGATTAGGACTTAATTGAGATAAACCAAAAGAATATGCTGAAATAAGGCTCCAATGATCAAAGATACTTGTCTGGAAAATTTTAATAAAAAATCTCTCAGTATTTTTATTGATTTCATCTGCAATTACTTCTAAGTTTTTGAAAATCTCTTTAGATCCTTTAAGATCAGGATCAAATTTATGTAGACAAAGTACAATAGGAGGGAATTCATCTAATTCTATTAAGGAGTTTAAAATTGTACCAAATAAATTTAAAGCTTCATCTATTCTTTCTAGATCTTGAATATCAATGAAAAAAAACAACAAATCAATATTATATAAATAAATTTTACTTTGTTCAAGAAATTTTTCTCGATATTTTTCTTGTCCACCTATATCCCATATCGAAATGGTTGTGTTTTGCTCTTCAAAAATATTTTCTTCTTTTCTGTCTACACCCTTAGTTGGTAAGACTTTTATGATTTCGGAATATTTTTTTTGGATTCCTAAAAAAAAACTTGATTTCCCTGCCCTATCTAATCCTGTTAGCAGGATTTTAATTTGTCGTCTGGTTGAAAGTGGATCTTTTAATTCTTTTGTAAATTCAAATAATTCCTCTCTTAATTCATCCATAATATTTTTTCGTTCACTATGACTCTTGTTAAGTTGAATTTGCGAAGCAGCTTTATCAATTATGATTCTTAAATATTTCATATTTTCATAGAAAAAGACCCTATCACTCTCATCAATTAACACTGTAATAGTTGCTGCTAAAGCTTTACCACGAGCTTTTGGATCAGGTATAAGGAAAAAATAAGTTAATCCATTTAATTTTATGTCAGGAAAAGGTAATATTCCAAAATAATTTACACCCTCTGTTCCTACACCATTTTGATATTTACTATCTCCCATCAAAAGTGAAATTGTCTTCATAGCGATAAGGAGCCCTGCGTTTTCATCTAAATCATTTGGCCAAAAAATCTTTGGTACAGGTCCATTTTCATCAAAAATGCTTAAAACGATTGCTTTGATAATATCTGATTTGAACTCCCCTATTTTTTCTTCAGTTGGTTTATTTTTCTTTGGTTTAGCTTTTGTTTTTGTCAAAGAATCCCCATTTTTTTAGTTGGAAGCTTTTAATATATTAAAAGTTCAATATAACTTTTATTTAGAAATAATATAAAATCTTAATATTACTTTACTATATTCAAAAAAATCATTATTATTAAATACTTTTTTTACCAAAATTCTAAAGAATTTCCAGAATTTAAGAATAGAACTTCAAACGTGATATACTTGAACCTTTACAAATATCTCTTATAAAATCTTTGATAGTTAAATTGCTAAATTTTAAGTCTTTTAAGGAAATAAATTCAATTGCTCCCTCATGTATGAATCTATGGAAATCTCCCTGAATTTTTATCCTAGTTAATAAGTCGATCTTCACATCATCCCGATAATGAACAGAGTTAGTATAAGTTTGATGATTAGATAATAATCTAATATCTTTCGGGAAATGTTTTAGGTCTAATTTGGTAAATCTATCGATTGCTTTTTTTGAAAAGTTTTCGCTTAGAATAAATTTTTTATTACATTTTTCCGATAATTCTGAACATATTTTATTTATTTGATTTAATGTTTTCATACTAAGTTTGATTGATTCTGAATTTTCATGAAGTTCATAATTAGTTAAATACTTCATTGATTCATTTAATCCAACTAAACTAATGGATAATCCTTGATCTTCCAATTTAAGTAATGGTTTTCCGTCGATGACCCCCCCACAAAAAGGTAAATGATGTGACCTAATTCTCCTTCTTATTATATCATATTTTTTTAATAAAATTTTTGAACATAATTTTATTTTCGAATTTAATAATTCAAAAAATGAATCTTCATTTTTGCTAAGATATGCATACCTTGGTAAGTTAAGACTAACATTTTGAAGGATTCCAACATTCGCGTAATTTTTATTAGAAATTTGTTTGATAATTTTATCTTTATAGATATCTAAACATAAATTTACAAAATAAAAAGAGCTTATTATCCCTATCTCATTCCAAAAATTCGAATAAATATTTTCAATTTCCCTTATTAACTTATTATCTAATATTAATTGAAGTTCTGGTGTTGTTATGGGATTATTATCATACCCTTCTTTGTAAACGTGGATAAGAGCTTTAAATAATTTTATACCTTCATCTTGATAATTTCCATAAACATTTTCGATTTTTCCACTAGGTCCAACAGAAGGAACCTCTGAAAACACTTCAAAAATAGATTGAGATGAAGATATTGATGTTTGTGAGATTCCATGTCCAATTATAATAGGTAATTGATTAATCTCATAAATAAAGTTCCGAATCTCTCGAATTAGTTTTTCTTCAGAGAAATCTTGTACATATGGTGCTAAAAAAGAAGTGATATATTTAAAACCTTGATTTCCATAAAATTCACTTTGAGTCATACCCCGCCATTTGGAGAGATGATATAGAGCAGAAATAAGATCTTTTGCTGGTTCTTGTTTAATATATCCCGAAGAGTAACCTATTGGAGGAAGACCATTTTTTAAAATTAATCGAGGATCCCATATTTGACTAAATGGTCTTAAATCAAAATAATTTAATCCATTAATATGAATATCACCGGCTAGATGTGCTTTAGATTCCTCATTATCTAATATTCTTAAATGAGCATATTCTTCAGCTATTTGGTCTGCTGCCCAATGATGAATTTTTTCAGGATTTATCCGCTCATATGGTTTATCACTTGGACCTTTTTCAAGAATTTCTTCATAATCCATCAACGGCATTCCAATTCGGGTATACAGCTTACGTTCATTTTCGAAGTGTTGTTCTGAAAGTATAGAACAGACTATTTCTCTAATATGTGGACCAGAAAGAAATTTAATACCCGAACTGATTATTCTTCTTACCACTAATTCAGTTATATGGTTTGCATCGGTTTCATTCATTCCTGTCTCTTTCAATATACTGTCAAAAATCTTGGATGGATCGAATTTTGCAATATTCCCTTCAGTTCTAAATACTTTAGGTAATAAATCCATTATTATCTTCTTAAATGATTTGTATTTAGTTTTGTAATATTTTGTATTAATCAATAATATTATAGAAACTTTAAAAAAAAAAATTATTATGGGATTAAATTTAAAGAATTGCTATTATAAAGGAACAAGAGGAAGATTTAATTCTAGCAAAACTTTTCAATTTTTTTTGCTTTTGACATTCACCTATTTTAAATCTTATTATCTGAAATTCCTCTAATTAAGCTTTCAGAATTTTCATACACTCTTTCTTTTATTTTAATAGATCGGTTTATATGAAATCATGAAATTATGCACCGACTCATTATTGAAACAGTTTTTTGCTGAGATTTATTCAATATTAAAGGAGACAGATACAAATGTCATTGATATCTGGTGGGAAGTTTCAGAAATTCCAATTCTTAATCATTTTAATCATTTTGAGCTAAGAGACTTTTTGGGGAATTTCAATTTTGTTTCACTTCAAAAAGGAAACTATCTTCACTATATTGTTATAAATAAGATCTTGTTCATTATGGAAGCTATCACTATATTAAAATTGGATATTAGGCAAATTTCGGAGATATTAGATTATGATGGTTTTGAATCCTTAATAAAAGAAATTCTCTCAAAAAACAACTATATAACTATAAAAAATTTTAGATTTACAGATAAATCAAATTTTAAATCTAAGACTTCCCAAAAAAGATATGAAATTGATATTATTGGAATTCATTTAAAATATATATTACTTATAGATGCAAAACAATGGAGGCGTAAGGATTCATATCTTTCTCTCAGTAAAGCAGCAGATTTACAATTTCGTCGAGCCATTGCTTTAAAAAAAAATCCTGAAATCTTTTTTCGCCTTATCCATAAATTAATTGGCTCAAAATTCAATTTAAAAAAGCGATTACCATTTATAATTATCCCTGTCATGGCAACCTTAGAGGATAACAGTATTAAGATAAATGCCAATCAAATTCCTCTTGTTTCTATAAACGAATTAAACTCGTTTCTCCAAGAATTACAAAACAACTTACAATATTTTAGAATAGTCAAAATTAATAGGATAATTCAACAGAAAAGAATAGCTTGAATAAAAAATAAACTCAATGCATACTTTTATAATATCCCTATTTTTCTAATCCTAAATACTCCTTTAATTGCTTTTTTACTATATTCAAAGCAAAAGAGATTATTCCACTTTTAACCTTAGGATGTGAAAATAATACTAATATCATATCTTTAATACTTGGATTTTCTCTATCTATCGGGGCAAGATCCAAAACTCCATCTGTTCCTCTTACTGATATAGATTTTAATACGCCAGCATCTAATCCTTCTATGATATCAGTTCCAATCATTGAAAGATTCATTCCTATGGTTGCAAATAAAGAATCAGAAATTCTACTTGATATTGCCGATGCCAATATTGTTCCATCTGTTTTGATGATTGCTGAAGCTTCAATATTTAAATCTAACGTTAATAACCGCGTTAAAATTTCATTCATACTGGAGGGTGGTATTTTCCCTTCGATTTCTTTTTTTTTTATTGTTTTCACTTTGGGTATTTCTAGTTTCTTAACAGAAATTTTTTTTGAAAGAAATCCTAGCACCTCAGTCATATCCTTTTCTAGTCTTTTTTGTTTTAAAACAGACTCATCGCTTTCTGTAGTTTCTAATGGAATGGGAGAAATTGAAATTTCTTGTTTCCCATTTTGATCTTCTAAAACTGAATTTTTAAGCTCCTTAAAAGCATCCGAAATTACATCCCTAGATCTAGAAGATGGAGTTGGAGGAGAAGGAGGAGTCCTTATGCTATTACCGGAATCTATAATAGATCCTTTATATGGTTGAGCTGGAATTTCTTGCAGAACTTCTGAATTATTTACATCAGATACTGCTCTACCATCCATAGGAACCTCATTTTCAAATTCTTCTTTCTTAGGTAAAGGAATTTCATGCAATTCAATTGGTTCGCTAGTTACTTTCTGTTCTTTTGGAATTTCTTCTAATTCCAATTTTTTTTCCAGTTCAATAGGTTTCTGTTCTTTTTTTTTTTCTCTGTCAATTCTAGAACCCCGTGATCGAGATCGTTTAGAAGAAACGGGTAGTAGAGCGCCACATTTCCTACATGTGTGACTAACGGCTTCATTATTTGTAGTACCACAGTTTTGACATATAATCAATAAAATTTTTCAACTCTTTGATTACTTTAATTAATTTCCTAAACCTTTAAGGTTTATTGCTCTAAATTTTGTAATTTTTTTAGTTTTTACTATACAATTTATGAATAAAAATTTAATTTTATTAATGTTAGTGATAATAAAATAAATTAGAATGCTCTTAAAATAGAATAAATTCAATTAGAATAACCTATTTATATAGAATCTCTTTTAATAAATTTGCAAAAGATTCAAGATCTTCTTTATGGAAAACAGGATCTTCTTTAAGAAGCAATAAATAATATGGAGATGAATCCTTTTTCAAAGTAATCTCTTTAAATATGAAATTTTTACCGAATCTTTGTACTATCATTCGAGTTTCATAACTTTCTTCCAATACACCAGTGTATTGAAATGAATCGTGCAAAGTTAAAAAATATGGGGTCGAAGCTGTCAGTAGATGCTTGATTTCATCATCTTTATAATAGGAACCAATTATAAGTGAATTGTCGTCAATAACTACAACTCCTTGTGAATCAACTTTTTTTGCAAATTCTACAATTGTTTTCTCAATCAATTCTGATTTTGGATAGAGCCTTAAAAGAATTTCAGACATGGCAGTAATAATTGAACCAAAATCATAAATTGAGGTTTCATAGTAATATAATTTTTTATAATCTGTAGCATTTCTTATTTTATCCTTTAAATCTATTACTAAGGCTTCCATTTCATTTTGAGCACTTCTCCTTAAAGCAGGATCATATTTATGAAGAAAAATATATATCGGAGGTTCGATCTCTAATTTTTTAAATTGTTTTATTACATCTTTAAAATAACTAATAGCTTCTGGTATTCTAGCTTTATTTTGGGCATCGATTACATAAATAGCAATTTCTGTGCCTTCAAAATATTTTCCTGGATTTTTCAAATATGCAATTCGGTAAGCCGCTTGTCCACCTAGATCCCATTCTGAGATTTCTTTACCCAGAAAATCGAATATTCTTCTTTGAGCCCCCCTTGTTGGAGATAAAATGGCGATTTTAGAAAATTCTCTTTGAAGAGCCAATATTATACTTGTTTTACCTGCGTCGTCTAAACCTGTAAAAAGAACCTTATTTGGAGCAACTACTACTTCTGGTTCTTCCTTTCTAAGGTACAATATTGATTGTTTAAGATCTTTTTCCAAAGTTAAATTTCACCTTTAATGTTACATGAATAAAATTTCAAATATATTCTTTTGTAAGATAAAAAATTATATAATACTTTATTTAGATTTCGCATTTAAAATTATTTTATATAAATAATTTGAAGTCTTAATATCTTTGAATTTCCACAGGAATGGGAATTTCACTTTTGGTTTGAATCATTTTTAATTTTTTAGCTAATTCTGGTTTACCAATTGTTTGAATTAATTCCTTTATAATTAAAAATAAAGCTATTTATCTTTTTAATAATTCCTTTAATTTCTCTATTGCTTCATGGGGAGTTTCTACTCCATAAATCATATCATATCTTCTATCATCTAATTTTTGATTTGCTATCTTTGAGGACCATCCTTTGACACTAGACAACGCAACAATAGGTTTTTGATATATCCAAGCAAAACAAATCTCAGATAATGTACCAGCTTTACCACTAATAGCTAAACAAGCATCACCACTGAGAACGACAACAATATTTCTCGCTTGTGAAAATGGGCAAGGAATAACGATATCAACATATTTGTTAGCAGTAGATTTATCTATGTGAGGGATTATTCCAATTGTTAATCCATTTTCTTCTTTTGCCCCTTTGCATACAGCCTCCATAACGCCAGTAAGACCTCCACAAGCTATAACAAATTTATTTTGAGCAAGTAATCGTCCTATTTCAAATGTTATTTCTTCTGTTTTTTTATCAATTTCACTTGATCCTATTATTGATACAATGCCATTAAACTGATCTTTATAATTAAAATTCATACACTTCAGGCTCTTATATTTTTATTTTTAATAAACTCAAAATCTCTAAAATCTAAGTACATCAATCGATTCTGATCCATCATTTAATTTCAAGAGATTTTTATCTTCAATGATTTTACCTATAATTTCTGCATGTAATCCATGCTTTTCAAATAGTTCAATCAACTCTTTACAATTTTTATCTGTAGCAGTCAATATAAACGATGTAGTTAAATACATCTTGATATAAGTTGCCAAATCATATTTATTCTTTACTAAAATAGGAGGAATTGTTATTTTGGTAACATTTATATCTGCACCTCCTTCTGAATACTTTATCATTTGTAAAATTGTTCCAAAAATCCCCCCGTTTGAAATATCTTTCGAAGCATTTGCTAAATGTTTTTTAGCAACTAAATTCATAGCTTTCCTACTATTAAGAATTTCTTCTGAGGTTTTAAATGTAGTTGTATCATAGTATAGTTTACTAGCTTTTCCAATTCTTCCATTGAAATCAACAGCTAAAATTATTTTATCATTTTTTTGAGCATTACCAGCAGAAATATAATCATCCTTTTTAATTTCTCCTATCATTGTAGAACTTAACTCATAGCATTTACTATGAATGTTTGTATGGCCTCTTATAATTGGTACTTGAAATTTATTTGAGCCTTCACAAATTCCTCTTAATAATTCATTACAAGTTCTAAGATCCTTTACAGAAATGATTATACTTGCTGCTAATGGGGTACCTCCACACGCATAAATGTCATCAACACTAACTAAAATAGAACTAAAACCCGCTCCATAAGGAAATTGTTCAATAAATTCAGTCCTTATTCTATCAGTGGTAATTAATATTAACTTTTCATTATTTCGCAGAGTCGCAGAGTCTTCACCAATGTCAGTAAAAATTCTATTAGTTTTAAAAGCGTTTTTATAAATATATTCAACTATAGGATTAATCTCTTTTTTTTCAATGATATATTGATTATTTCTAATGCTTTCAGCGATCTTTTTAAGAATCATCTATGATTTAAATATAAAGCTATTAATAATTAAATTTGCTTAAAATAAATTAAGAAATTTAAAACTTAATATAAATAAATTACTATTTAAAACAATGGAAGAATTATTGAAATCTTCAATTGTTAAGGGATTCGTATTTAGTATTTACGGTGAATTAGGACCAACTCCAATTTATTGTTTCCCTAATTTCGTTAATGAGAAAGAATTGGAGGAGCTTATCAAAAAGCCAGAAAAACAAGATGGTCTTATTCTAACATATCGAGATATAACTCAAATTTCTATTAAAAATTTAAGTTTATTTATTACCGATAAGATAATTTCTGAACAAAAAGATCTTCAAAAAATTCAATATTTTGCGATTCTACCCTATCCAGATTTTAATACAACCTCACTTACGTATTTTCATTATATTTATACAAATTTTTCTGAATTTCCTGTAGCAACAGCTTTTTCAATTTTAGTAGAAGAAAATAGACGAAGTTATTTGTATAATAATATTAATAGAATTAAACCAGTAGTAATTGATTTTTTCAAAAATTTTCATAAAGAACTATTTGATGCTTACCCTCCACGTGAATATGTTGAAGATTTTTTTCGTGAACTTTTATTGAAATTAATAGAAATCGAACAAAGTCCTTCAACACCTATTACTAGTCATAGAAAGATGAAAATCTTGTTCGCTGGTTTAGATGATAGTGGCAAAACAAGTTTTTTACTTTCTGTAGATCGAAAATATAGTAAATTAATTGGATTAAAACCAACTACAGGAGCAAGCATTAAATCTATTGAAGCCTTAGGAGCGACAATATTTTTATGGGATTTAGGTGGTCAGAGAAGGTTTAGAGAAAAATATATTGATAAGGCAGAAATTTACTTGTATGAAGCGGATTTGTTATTCTATTTTATTGATATTAGAAATAAAATAAGGTTTGAAGAAAGTATCGAATATCTTCAAAATCTAAAAGCTGTTCTGAAAGATTTTAATCAAAATACTCCAATAATATATATCCTTTCAAAAGGAGATGCTGATATTCTGAATTCAGTAGAAATTAAAGAAAACATTGAATATATCAATAAAAAGTTAATTAATATTACACTTGATGAGCCATTAGAAATATATACTACAAGTATTTTTCAGATTTTTACAATTTTAAGAGCTTTCTCATCAGGTATATCCAAATTAAGTCCTAATAGAGATTTAATAAATCATAACCTTAGGAATTTTTCTTTAAAGACTTATACTTATTTAACATTGTTATTAAGTCTTGATGGGTTAGTGTTAGCAGATTTTTATAGTAATGAAGTATTGCGATTAACAAACATTCCCAAATCAGAAGTGATAAATGTTTTTGAAGTCTCTGCGCCCCAATTTGCTATGTTATTCAAAATTTTTGCTAAATTTAAGGCTTTACAAAAAGATGAGGCTATATTTAAAGTTGCTAACTCAGTGATTCTTTTTAAAAGAATCCAAATTGAAGACAATGCAATGTTTCTTCTTTTTTTAGTAGAGGATGAGAAGAAAAAAAAATTGATTAATAAGGAATTATCACGTTTCTTAAATCAAACCAATGACTTACTCTTAAGGTATATTGCTTAAAAAATAACTTTTAAAGGATTACGTTCTGAAATTTTATGTCTATTCACTCTCTTTTGATAATATGAATTAACACCAGAAATAAGAGCAATTGCAGGCACTATACACTTAACAAATTTTATTGGCCCAAATAATATGAAATCACTAGGAGCAGCAGCACAATACGCCATAATTGAGGCAATAGCGCCACATCGTGCGTTCTCACCATACTTTTTTCCAAAATTCCATCCATATATTGCATTAGCAGGAGCAAATCCAGCTGGTAGCCCCAAATCGGTTTTAACTAATCTTGTTGATTCAAAATTGATGGAAATTGATGGCAAATCTAAAACTGCTGTATCAACAATAATATTCTCAATTTGTGCCTTTTGAGCTTTAGGAATTAATGTTTCTTTTAAAAAATTTATTTTCTGTTTTGGAAATATATATTTATTTCCAAATGTTAATAATACAGCATTTTTAACTCCAATGTCTTTTAGTTTATCTAAATTTTCATCGTTAGTATTTTCATCAATACTGTTTATTATAGCTCTGTTTAATAATCCGATTTCATGCAATCCTTTCATTGCAGGGATCCTAGAAGTATCATTTAACCCGTCAACTAAAAAGGGATATTCTACGGTATCTGCAATAAACTCACACTCTCTTATAAGCGCATCTGGATATGAGCCTACAACATCTATTATTCCCTGTAATTGTGTATCTTCAATAATTTCAGTAAATATATTTAACTCTTGTTCAACAATATTTTTGTCAATTTTACCTGTTTTTTCGTCCAATAAAGCTGCATGTTTAGCATAAAAAACAGTTCCTATCATTACAATTGGATTTTCTCCTGGCTGGCCGCCAATTGAAACATTCCCAATTTGTACGATCTTTTGTTCAGTTTCAAAATTTAGCACATTTCATTAACTCCTTAGTTTTTATATTTGATAAATAAAGAGATTACATAACTATTTTACTTTTCTATCTTAGTTCCAGAACTTTCTATGCTAAATGGTTTATCTAGCATTAACAATTCTATAAAATTTGATACTTTTGTATCCGGAATAACCAAATTATCTTCTTCAATTGTATATCCAAACTTTTCAGCCCATTCAGAAATTTTTTCAGAATAATTTTTTCTTTCCATCCTTAAAACTTTACGCATCAGGTTTAATTTAACTTGATTTGAACTTTCTACAGTTATTTTTATCTGTTCCTTCCTTTTTTTCTTTATTGGTTCACTTACTAGTGTTCCAATATAAATTATTGATAATATAAATTCAGGAATCCATTTATGCATCAAAAGTACAATTATTGCCGCAATAAAAGAACTTGCAGCACTTATAGAGAAATGGATATCCTCCCAAGCATACCCTATGTAATATAGATCAATTTGAATAACCATTCGTATGATATTTACAACATAAAAGATAACAGATGATACAATAAGGGATTTTGTTTTACGCCATATGATATCTTCTTTTGTAGTTGGATCTTGACTGTGAGGGATGAAAACGATAATTCCTACGAAAACACATATTGCTTGTATACCTGTACAAAAAGTTTCAAAATATATTGGATTTTTACCTGGAATAAAAAATCTCCAATCATAGATACCACTTGGTGCAAATTGTGCTTCTGCTCCCATATTGAATAATAAATTTAAAAAATAAACTGTTTGCTTTACTACAATTTCATGCAACCAGTAATTGATTCTCAAATCAAAGAATAAATAAATAAGATATGCTGAAATTGGTGCTCCAATGGCGAATAAAACTAGAGATTTGAAAGAAAAAATATACTTTCTTTCATTATATTCGATAATAGGCTTTTTAATTTTGCTCCAATCCTTAAGTTTTTGCATCTGTTTTTTCCTCTTCTTCATTTGTATGTTTAAGATAGTAGTGAAACCTATCTATTATTATATAATTAAGAATAATTAGTAATGGTATCATTACAAATCCAAGATTAAAAGAATTCTCTGATCTTAATAATGGGATTGATAAACCAATTACAAATGCAAATAATAAGTTAATTGTTAGCATTAACCAGATATATATTTTCTTTTTGATCAATTGATTCATAATAAAGAATTTTAAAACTCTAGTATAAGGGAACAAATCAACCTTTATTAAAAATTTTTATTAGGAAGGGTAAAGCTTAATTCTATTTAACTTTATTTTTTGTTTAATTTTAATAAATAGTTCAAAAAGACGAGATCTCACCTTTAAGTTAATTATTTTTAATAATTCCATCTCTATCATACTCCGTTTTAGCGAAAAAGCAGAAATTGAAGATTTTTTTGTATATTAAGTTGAAAAATTAGAATTAAATAGAATGCAAACTTAATAATTAAATGTTAAAATTTAGGAGTTAGAAAAATTTAGGAGTCCATTAATGGTTCTTGATTTAACGCCAGAAGACGAATTTAGAAGCTTAACGTATTCTATCCAAAACATTGTTGTTAAAACGTCGTTAAATATTGGGGAAGATCTTGTTTTAAAAAATATTAATGTTAAATTAAGCAACACTGAATATAATCCAGAACATTTTCCAGGTCTTTTCATAAGATTCAAATATCCAAAATGTGTAATCATCATTTTCAGAAATGGAAAAATAATTATAACAGGATTAAAATCATTTAATCAAATTAAATTAGCTTTAAAGCGATTGATTCTAAATCTTAATGATATAATTAAGATTAAAATTGATAGAAATTCAATAGATCCGAAAATAGTGAATATTGTAATTACAGCTAACTACTATAAGAAAATTAATTTGGATTTAGCTGCTTTAAAATTGGACAATACTATTTATGAACCAGAGGTTTTTCCAGGTTTAATTTATCATTCATTTAATCCAGTAAAATCTGTTTTCTTGATATTTAGCACAGGTAAAATAGTTTTTACAGGTGTACGTGAGAAAAAAGTAATTGAACCAGCGCTAGTAAGTCTTGGACGATTATTGAATGATGAAAAACTGTTTATGACATCATAAAAAAGTAAAATATTTTTTTGAGAATAAAATAAAATTTTTTTTCTATATTGAATTCTTCTTTTCAAATAGATTTCACAATAATATATCTTCATGAATATATATTAAGTGAGTGTTTAAATGGTAGATGAAGAAAAAGAAAATCAAACTTCAGAAGTAAAGGAAGATAAAAAAGAAGAAGATAGTGAAAAAGAAAAGCCTAAAGCAAAATTTACTTTTAAATGCACTAAATGTGATGAATGTTGTCTTTCACGTGGTCCAATTCCTATAACATTTTGGGATTTAGAGATGTGGGCAAGAAATGGAGTCGTGGCTAACTTTATGCCCTATTTAGACATATACAACAAGCCTGACGGTGGGATTGATTTAATATTAAAACCTTTACCACCACCCAAAAAAGAAGATGAAGAAAAAACAGAGACAAAGGATCCCTTTGCTACTGTCCCCATAGAAGAATTGCTTAGTGTTAAATGTCCTCTATATAATAAGGATGATAAAAAGTGCTTAGTTTATGATAATCGTCCATTAAGCTGTCGTACATATCCACTTGAATTTGACGGAAAAAACTATATTGTTGTTGATGCTGATTGTCCAGGTGTTGGTGAAGAAGGAATGACTCCTGAAGAATTAAAAGAGATGCGAGAAACGGCAAAAATAATGCATTATGAATTAACTCGAATGAGAATTGCATTACCAGTATTAAATCAAATGATTTCACAGAAAATTATGATGGATTTAATGCGGCAAAATATAGAAGCTATGAGTAAAATGAGCGATGAGGATAAAGCCAGATTAGATGAAATCTTTAAAAAGAGCCGTGAAACTCCGGAGTAATTTGGTGATATCTATGGAAGAATTGAATATAAAGAATTCCAAAATTAAATTGGTTCAAGGAGATATAACTGAATTAGATACAGATGTTATTGTAAACGCTGCGAATGCTCAACTAATTTTGGGAGGTGGTGTTGCTGGAGCAATTAGAAAAAAAGGTGGCCCAACAATTCAAGAAGAATGCAATAAAATAGGTGGTACTTATGTTGGAGGTGCTGTTATTACAAACGGAGGTAATCTGAAGGCAAGACATGTAATTCATGCCGTTGGACCACGAATGGGTGAAGGGAATGAGGATGAAAAATTAAGAAATGCCACTCTTAACAGTCTTAAATTAATGGATGAGCACAAATTAAAAACAATAGCATTTCCTGCTATATCAACAGGAATCTTTGGGTATCCAATCGACAGGTGTTCAGAAATCATGATTTCTACAGCGAAAGAATATTTAAGTGGTAACACTCAAATTGCTGAGGTTATTTTCTGCCTTTATACTGCTTCAGATTTTGGCATCTTTTTTGAAAAGTTAAAATAAACAATTTTTGACGTTACTTTTTTTATTAACGTTTAATTTATAATTAGAAGAATATTAATAATTATTTGAGAAAATCTCATAATTACGATTGTTTATGGGTTTCTCTTTAAGATGAGTGATTATAGATATATTAAGTTCTTTGAAAACTTAAGAGTTAACGACGTACCTCTTGTAGGGGGAAAGAACGCTTCACTTGGAGAATTATTGAGTTTCGGAATAGCTGTTCCACTTGGTTTTGCTGTAACTTCAGCTGCTTTTGATTATGTTTTAGATACTAATTTTTATACTATAAAAGAGAAAGAGGTATCACTTCGAGAATTGATTGCGAGGGACATTAAGAAGATTTCTAATGAATTGAAATCAGAAGATATTAAGGCTGTAGAAAAAGTGGATAAAATATGTGCAAATATTCGTTATATAATTGAACAATCAAAAATTCCTGATTCTCTTGCAGATGAAATCTTAGATGCATATAATAATTTGATTGAAAAGATTGGGGAAGAATCCACATTTGCCGTAAGAAGTTCTGCTACGGCAGAGGATTTGCCAGATGCGTCATTTGCAGGACAACAGGATACTCATTTAAATATTGTTGGAGAAAAACAAATATTAGAATATATTTTAAAGGATATGGCATCTGTTTTCACTACCAGAGCAACAATGTACCGTGAACGAGCAGGATTTGATCATTTCGCTGTAAAACTCTCAGTTGGAGTCCAAGAAATGGCTGGTGGTAAAGATGGGGTTAAAGCTTCAGGTGTGATGTTTACAGAGTGTCCAGATAGTGGTAATAGTAATGTTATTGTAATTAGAGGAACTTGGGGGCTCGGAGAATTAATTGTTCAGGGTGTTGAAAAAGGAGATGAATTTATTGTTTTTAAACATGATCCGAGGAAACTCCAAATTATTCGTCGTGAATTAGTAAGAAAAGAAAAAATGATGATTTTCGCTCAAAGTCCTGATAAACTTGGTACTGAAGTTATACTTGTTCCTGAAAATGAACAATTGCAATATTGTTTAACTGATGAGGAGATTTTAATCCTAGCAGATTACGCACAAAAAATTAGAGAACATTATGGGCGAAGAATGGACATTGAATGGGCTGTTGGAAATAATGGAAAGGTTTACATTGTCCAAGCTCGTCCTGAAACGGTACATAGTATTAAAGGGGATGTAGAGGAAATATTTTATCTACTTGAGGATCCCGAGAAATTAACTGAAGAAAAATTATTAGTTGAAAATTCAGGTATCGCTATTGGGCGTAGAATTGGATTTGGGAAAGTTAAAGTTATAGAATCCATAAATAATGCGCATTTATTGAAGGAAGGGGATATACTTATCACCGAAGAAACTAATCCTGATTGGACATCTTATATGCAAAACTTAGGTGGTGTAATAACAGAGCGAGGTGGACCCACCTGTCACGCAGCTATTGTTTCAAGAGAACTGAATATAGCCTCAATTGTAGGCGCAGATAATATAGTGCAAATAATGAAAGAACAGCAACGTGAGGGGATTGAATATGTCACTATTGATTGCAGTGAGGGTGAACCAAGGATATGGTTAAAAGATGTTGAATATGATTTTGACACAATTGAATTTGCTAAACTCCCTCAAACAAAAACTAAAGTACTAGTGAATTTAGGAATACCTAAAGGAGCTCTATCTTCAGGAAAATATCCTGATGGAACAGGGTTAGCAAGATTAGAATTTATAATTAACGACGAGATACAAATTCATCCAAATGCATTAATTGATTTTGAAGCCTTAGTTATGAGATATGATATTTTACTCGATCAAAGAAAAAAAATTGAAAATATTAAAAAGAGTGATTTATATCACAAAGATCCTTTCAATAAAGAAATATTTCAATTAAAACAAACTTTGGATAAAATAAGAGAATTAACAGTTGGTTATGAAGATAAAGAAGAATTTTATGTGGATAAATTAGCAGAAGGAATTGCGACTATTGCGGCAGGTGTATGGAAAGTACTACCTGATGGGAGTATTGCTGAATGTGTTGTCAGACTTTCAGATTTCAAAACTAATGAATACGCAAATCTAATTGGTGGGTGGATTTATGAGGGTGAGGAAAATAATCCTATGCTTGGATTTCGAGGATGCTCCCGGTACGTACATGATGAATTTCAAAATGCATTTATATTAGAATTAAGAGCGATTAAAAAAGCCAGAGATTGGGGTTTAATAAATATTATACCTATGTTACCATTTTGTAGAAGTCCTGAAGAAGCCCAAAAGATAATTAATATTATGGAGAGCGAAGGATTAATAAGAGGACAAGATGGATTAAAGGTATATGTCATGGCAGAAATACCATCAAATATAATTTGTGCAGATATATTTAGTCAATTTTTTGATGGATTTAGTATAGGTTCGAATGACCTGACACAGCTTACGTATGGAGTAGGACGAGACAACGAAAAAATGATTCCCTTAATGAACTATTACAATTATAATACAAATAGTGAAGCAATAAGGAGATCAATTAGTCATTTAATAAAAACCGCTCACAATTATGAGAGAAAAGTAGGGATTTGCGGACAAGCCCCTAGTGATGATCCCGAATTTCTTAGGTTTTTAGTACGAGAAGGGATCGATTCACTTTCTTTAAATTTTGATACTTTTGCTAGAGGAAGAATAAATACATGGAGAACAGAAATAATTGAAGCAAAACTAGACGATGACAACAAAGCTGAATCTTATAACTTTCTAAATGACTGTGATAGTTTAATTGAAAAAATTCGAATCCCTCGTGGTAAACTTCGAAACATGATACGAAAGCAGGGTAAAAAACTAAATCAAAAACTATTGGCATCCACTGAACAATTTGATCAAATATTTAGTGCTATCCAACAAATCTCTTATGATTTTGTAAAAGAAATTGATGGTGGGGAAATTAAGAAATTCCACAATTTTTTTAATAATTATCAAAACCACATAAAGGAATTTGGAGAAAACATTCCCAGGTTAAAACGAGAAATTCGTGAATTTGGTATTTACTAAAACTTCTTTCAAAATCAAAAAAATTATATTTCAAAAAAAATTTCTCTTTTTAAACTTCTTACCTAATAATAACACTTTTTTTGGTGATTTTTTCAATGCCACGAGCATTAAAAAACGAAGAAAAAGAAGCCTTTGAAAATGTTGAACAACTTTTAAATGATATGATAAATGACCGTAGCGTGCCGCGAAATATAAAAAGAATTGCTCAAAGAAGTATTAACCAATTACATAGAGAAGATGAAACCCCAGGCGTAATAGCCAGTAACGTAATGTATATGGTTGATGATCTGGCTCAAGATGCTAACATTCCTTTTCATGCGCGTACAACGGTATATAGAATTATTTCTATTTTGGAGAAGGTTAAAGATTAATTTTATTTTAAAAAGATTTTTATACATTTACTTTTGTTTCCTTGATAAATGAAAATTATTATCAAAGTTGGTTTATTCTATTAGATCGATTTTTCCTTAAAGGGAAGGTAGTCTAGCTTGGTATGATTCTTGGTCCGGGGCCAAGGGGTCGGGGGTTCAAATCCCTCCTTTCCCATTAAACCTATTATTTATTAAACTAAAAGATCATATAATTAATTAATAACAAATTCTTTATCCAATGAAAAAAAGAATAAAATGTGGTGAATATTAAATTTGTCCTTGGATATAAATGGTTGGATTGATGGAATCACTGCCTCAGGTGTAGTGATATTTGGTATAATATTTGGTTTATTTTTTATTTATAGGGGAAAGAAAACCAATGCTAATTTGCTAATATATTTAGGTTTGGCTAATATGCTTGCTGGTCTTATGTTCTTAGGTGTATTTATAGATTTCCTGTCTGTCATTATAATACAACAAAATATCCCAAATAATGGTATTGTCGCTATTCTATCTTATATTTGGTTTGCTCCAGTAATAATGACTGCAATGTATATAGGTGCAGAATTATTAATTCCTAAAATAAAAATACATATTATAATCCTTATCGAAATTGTTTCAATAATCTTTGAAATCGTTATATTCATAAATCCATTAGGTTCTTTTAATTTTATCCCTGATCCGCCAACGCCTCCTCCTGTAAACTTGATTGATTATAATGTTAATTTAATAACATTAGCTGGAATGCTTATGGGTGGTATGTTATTAACAGTTCTAATCTTTTTAGGATTTGGATTTTTATATAAAGGTTTTAAATCTTCAGGAATTATACGTAAAAATTTCTTATTATTATCTGTTGGCTCATTGTGTTTCTGCGTTTTTGGATTATTAGAAGGTTTGACTGTGCCAGGATATTTAGTGATTTTGGTAAGAATTGGATACTTAAGTAGCTTCTGGTTCATGTATTTTGGACTATAAGAATAGATTTTGAAATCTTTTTTTTTTCCCTACGATTATTATTTATATAAAAAGATTTTATTATTAGTTAAAAGCGATATATTACGGTTTATTAAAGTAGAATTACTTCATTAAAAAGAATTTTTGGTAATCATGAAGCGGGAAATAATTACAGGGATTGTATACATTGAAATGAATGATGAGATCGGTCCAAATCCAGTTGCGTGGCTTCCCACTAAATTTACACAAATGGATCTAATCCACATAAGCATTAAAGCATTAACTATTCTCTCTGGAGAAAAAGGGCTCATCCCAGAATCTTTAGTTATACTCCCATTTCCTTCGATGAATTTAAAGGGTTTAATTAAATATATTAAATGGGATGATCCATCAAGGCGAGGAAGTATCGGTCAATCTGCCATCGTATTACTATTCCCAGAGATGGATGATGTAATTTTCTATAAATATATTGATGAATTATCTATTCCTTTCAATAATCTCTCTCCAGAAATAATAAATTTAGAAAAAACTGAAGGGTCTAGAGAAGATTTTATTAAGGTATTAGAACATCTTGAGTTTAATACAACCGCTCTTCTGGAAGAATTAAAACTTCAAGAAATCGCTAAACAAGAGAGTGAAGAATTCCCTGTACAGAAAATTAAAGATCGAAGCCTGATAGATTATCAATTTAAAGTAATTATAGTTGGAGACCCTAATGTTGGAAAGACGTCATTAATACTTAGATATACTGATAATGCGTTTAGGAGAAATTATGTGCCCACATTAGGAGTAATGGTTAGTGACAAGATTTTCAAAATCGAAGATTTTGTGGTGCAATTAACACTTTGGGATATTGGTGGCCAGCAGAAATTTCAGACTATGAGGCAGCAATTTTATCGCGGTTCTGATGCAGTCTTCCTTGTATTTGATTTAACGAGGCCAGAATCGTTCAATAATATTCCCAAATGGTATGCTGATGTTCTCGATCAATTAAAAGATCGATCTGAGGAATTAATAGGTTTTATCATTGGGAATAAAAACGATTTAGGAGATCAGAGAAAAATAACCGACGAAATGGCAAATCAGTTAGCAAGTCAATTAGAACTAGAATTTATCGATACATCGGCACTATTAGGAGGGAACGTAGATTATGCTTTTTCTAAAATAGCTAAATATTTATTGAAATCACGTATGTAATTACAGTACAAAAATTCATTGAAATTGAGTTTTATTTAATTTTGGTATCAGCTTTATACTAATTTTATAACACCATAGAAATGTCTAAATATTACTCTAATATGTATGTTATTTCGTAAAAGTTCGGTTTCACGAATTATTGGATTAGATATTATACTTTCATCTTAAAAAGAAAGATTTTTCTTGCATTTTAATTAGATAAGTTCCTTATTCCTTTTCTTTTTGCACCATAAAGCTAAATCTAGTATTGATTAAGGGTATTATTTTGACAAATAAATAATCAAGCAACTTACAATATACGACGAAAATTAGTAAAAACAATACTCTGTATTAATTTAAATATAAATATCACAATATAACTTTACTATGAAAGATGAGAGTATAGAAACTTTTAATACATCTATTATAAAAATAGATGGTAGCAATAATTTTAAAAAATGTTCTAAATGTAAGCAAACTTATCCTGCTATTCCTGAATTTTTCTATAAGCATAGTAATAGAAAAGATGGTCTTGATCCATGGTGTAAAGAGTGTAAGAAAGAATATGATAAAACATATCATAAATTTAAGAAGTTCAATATCTCATTAAAACAGTATAAGAAAATGTTTATAGAGCAAGACAGTCGGTGTCTTATATGTGGAAGATATTTCGATGATATTTATAGAAATCTGAAACAAAATCATGTGTATTATACACCCAGAATTGATCACGACCACAAATCAGGAAAAGTAAGAGGTATTTTATGTCACCATTGTAATACTGCTTTAGGAAGTTTTAATGAAAATCCTTTCATTTTAGTTAGGGCATTAAAATATTTAAAAGAGAACAAAAAGAAGAAATCCGATTTTAAACTTAAATTTTAATATTTTTGAATTATTTGGTAAAGAAACAAGTATTTTTTATAATATTTGAGGATATAGATTTTATACTAAATTTGAGTTTCATGAATTTCTATTTATAAGTATGAAAACCATCATATTTACAAATTTTTGTTAATTTTAAATTTATAATTAAATCAAGATAATAAAGGTAGGTTTGAATAAAGAATGAATTTAGAAGATATTATTTATAAAAGAAGAACAATCAGAAGATTCAAACAAGATCCTATCTCATTAGATATCTTAAAAAAGTTAATTGATTTTGCCCGTTTAGCTCCTACGGCTATCAATATTCAAAGTTTAGAATTTATAATAGTTGAGAATGCTGATATACGAGAAAAACTTTTCCATTTAGTAAATTTTGCATCTTTACTTCCACAAGATCAAAGAACTCCTGAAAAAGGAAGAGAACCTACCGCTTACATAATTGTACTTGTAAATACAAAAATTAGAATTGTACTTGTTGATTTTAATGTTGGTGCTGCTGTTGAAAATATTTTGCTTGGAGCCGTTAATTTTGGGATAGGGAGTTGCTGGATGGCTAATATCAATAGAAATAAAATTCGAGAATTATTTGAAATTCCGGAATATTACGACATAAAACATGTTATTAGCTTAGGGTATCCAGATGAAGAATCTGTCGTGGAGCCCTATCAAGACTCTTTTAAATATTGGAAAGACGATGATGGGCGTATGCACATACCAAAAAGAGCTTTGGATGATATTATATTTAAAATATATTAAGATTAAGTAAATAAATAGAACGATCCATGTTTTTGTTTACGCAATACCCAATATTTTTAGGGTTATGATTATATGATAAAAAAATTTTTTATTTAAACTTTTTTTCATTCTTTAAACTACCTTTAATTAATTATACATAATATTAATTAATTCTTTAAACTCTATATTAATTAAAAACAAAATAAAAACAAATGGAGGAAACTAATAATGACCGCAAGTGAACAGAAAATAATTCCCATTTTAAAAGAATTCCCTAAATACGAGATTTTAGATAAAATAGAAAAAGAATTGAAAAAAGAGGTAAAATTAGTTACTACAGTAGAGCGTGTTTTTGACCCTATTCAAAAACGAAGAGATGAAAAAAAGTGGAAGCAAACTTTGGGATATTATCTTCTACATCCAGAAAAATTTAAGTTTGGATTAAGAGATTTAAAATAATAAAATTTGTATTTTTTTTTTCTTTTTTTTTTAAAATTCGTAAGTTAACTAAAATCTAGTTAAATTTAATATTGAAGCTCTTAATAAAATATTTATATAATACCATCTAATAACTAACTTGATTGAATTCAATTATATGAATATTATTCAATAAAAATTAAAATTTGATATTTATTTGGGTGAAATTGTAAATGCTATCTGATGTAGGTTGGCTTAATGTTATCTCAATAATGGGAATTCTTATTTTTGGTTGTTCAATTGGAATATTCTTTATGTACAAAGGGAGAAAAACAAAGGTTAAACTCCTCTTTTATATGGGTTTGGCTATTTTTTTCAATGGATTATGGTATTGGGGAAATTTTTGGGAAAGCTTTTCAATTCTTATTACAGGGAATAACTTCGAAATAGGTGTCTCATACGAATTGCAGGCTATAATGAGCTTTATGTGGGTTGGGCCATCAACATTTTTTGCATGGTATGTCGGTGCTACTCTAGTAATGCCGAAACAAAAATGGTATTTTATTAGTTTTGGTCTAATTCTAGGGATTTTATATGAATTATTTCTTTTTATAGATCCACTAGGCTCTATTTATATTTACGTTCCAGTACCCGCAAATTCAGATTTAGTTGATGAAAATCTTATTCCTAACACACCTTTATCTATTATAGTGACTCTATACATAACATTTGGTGTAACTTTTATAGGTTTAGGCTATTTGTATAAAAGTATTCAATCGAAAGATGTCTTAAAAAAAAAATATCTTTATTTGTCAGCAGGTTATATTTTTGTAGTCTTATTCTCAACAATAGAAGGCTTCGGCGCTGTTGGGATTACTTTATTTTTTTCTAGGGTGGGTATTATTGTAAGTTTTGGGTTTAATTATTTTGGTTTAAGAGAAGAGCCTATTAAAATTGAAAAAATAACTACTAAAAAAGAATTTGAAGTTGAAGATTCAATATTTAGAATTGCAAAAAGACCTGCTCGAATAACCGAGGAGGAAGTAACTTATTACAGAGAGCAGAAAATATGTTTGATGTGTAAAGGAAAAGCAGGAGGATTCAATACTTATATTTGTACCGAGTGTGATGCTATATATCATGAAGATTGTGCACGTGCTTTATCTAACATGGAAAATGCTTGTTGGGCGTGTAATGAGCCAATTGATAAATCTAAACCCTCTAAACCGTTTAAAATTGAGGAGGCCGAAGAAGGTTTTAAAAAATCAGAAAAGTTTAAAGACTAATGAATATCTTCTTGAAGAATTTACAGAATATTTTTTACAGAATAGAAACATTAAATAGATGAAATTTAAAAATTATTTTAATAATATTTAAGTTAAACCTATTAAAAAATAAAAAATGAAACTTTGATGAGAATATCCGTTGAAGATACGAGAACTGGTAAGTTAATAAAACTCGATGTTAAAGAACACCATCCAATTGAACGTATTATAGACATAGTTATTAAACATATGGGAATTATCAGTGCAGAACAACGCTCTTATACTTTAGTTCTTCATGAGAAAGAATTGCCTAATTCAATTACAATTGAAGATGCAGTACATAAATTTGGTCTTCAAGAAAATGACAAATTATCACTATGGGCAAGAGTTATTGGAGGAAATCTATAAATTAATTATCCAATGATTTATTAATGTTAAAAATTTAAATTTATTTGCTTAAAACATCAGAAAATAAGAGCTAATTATTAATTTTAATCATCAAGTATGATTACTTCATCTTCATCCTGTTCTTCTTCTATTTCTTCAATTTTATATTGTTTTTTAAGATCTTCCATAGTAGTTTTTTTAAAAAACTCAGCAGCTTCAAGACATATATCATATTTGAGTGGATCTTCTGGATTAGGATTTTCTACTAATTTTTGCAATGCCTTAACTGTAGTTTCTAAATCTGAAAGCCTAGACCATTGTTTCAAAACATTTAAGCAGATATAACCGGTACCGGGGTCTTTAGAAGTAGTTAATTCAACCGGATGAATATTAGGATGGAAAATATTGGAATACCAAGCAAAATCGATTCCTCCAGGGTAAGGAAAAGATCTGTTGATTTTCATAAAAATACGATGAGATTTCTGAGGAGCTAAATTTTTAGGATCTTTATAATCTCCTAAAATGAATCCTATAGCTTTAATATTAATTAATAGTTCTATACTATTTTCATGCCAGACTATTGAATCTTTTTCAATTACTTTTAAGTGTTCTAAATTTTTAATTTCATTATTAATACGATCCTTCCATATTTCAAAAGGCAATTCTGGCATATTTTCTATCAAGTAAAATTATTATTTAAATTAAATTAAAACATTGCATTTTTGATTATATTTGTTTCATAATGAAGTGTTTATATTTTTTATTTGCAAATATTAACTAATAGATTTCTCATATGAACATGTCCAACAATTAGGATCTTTTAACTTTTCAATGATATTAAATTTATTTGTAAGTCCATTATAATTTATTTGTTTTCCAATCACAGGTTCTCCTATTTGGGAATCCCATTTCCCATATTCTTTAAAGTGATCCAAATTTAGAATAAATTTCATAACTTGTTGAGATTGAATTCCTCCTATAATTGAAGTGGTACTTATAATAGTTGCCATTTTTCGAGTTGTTTCTCCATTTTCAGAATCGATTTCTTGTCCAGTACATGAAAATTTCTTCCACATTAAATCTAAATCTTTATCAGAAATTCCGCATTGTAGACATGGAGCATCTTTAACTTCTGAATATACTGCTTGAATAGATCCAAAATGTTCATCTATACCAGAATCAATAAAAGGAATACCAAAATAATGCGCATAATTATTTGCTTCTAATCGCGCTTCAATATTATCCACACAAGAGCAAATGACATCTGATTTTTTATATATATTTTTATCAATTTCATTTAATTTATTTTTATATGTTACAATTTCTACTTCAGGATTTAAAGTTTTAATCGATTCTTTTACAACATCAACTTTGTATTTGCCTTCAATATCATCTTCCATATTAAATAAAACACAGCGATTAAGATTCGATCTCTCGATAATATCATAATCAATAATAATTAATTTCCCAATTCCCGTTAATGTTAAGTTCTTTACTAATTCATTTCCAGTAGCACCAACGCCTATTACCATTACAGTAGCATTAGAAACCTTTGATTGATCCCAACCTGCAATACGTTTTTGGCGATCATATTTATCTGAATCAATTGATTCAAATCCAATTATTTTTATATCGAATTTATCTTTTTTTTCTGTCATTTATTCATGAAATTCTATTCTTATTATTAATTTTAGAACAATACTTAATAAATTAAGCTTTATTGCTTACTTTTTGGATGATATTATTGCATTACTTACTGCTTTATACTTCTTTTCTGATGATTTGTCAATTGTAAAAAATTTAAATTCGTCTCTTATTGGATCTATAACTAATGCTACTTGATATGACTCAGGAAAGAAATATTCTTGAGTATGAATATCGGTTGATGATAAAAAACACCCAAAATTAGGATGAGAGTGCCACCATCCAACGATTCTTAAATTATCATCTTTTTTCTTATTTTTTAATTCTTTAAATCTTTTTTCATATTCGCCGGCTTTTCCTTCAATTTGAGAAGTTGAGAAGTGATTACTATGAACCGCATCCTCAATGAATAATTGTTCTTCAATTATTATGTATATTTTCTCCTTCCATTTTAATATTTTTCCTATTAAATAACCAAAAATCTCCTTTTGAGAATTATTACTTAAGTCTTTTATTTGATCTAATACTTCTTCGTATATATATACTGGAAATACGAAATCTTCTTCTATTGACATGCCTTCTAAATATAAAGTTAATTTAATTCATTAAAATTCT
This sequence comes from Promethearchaeota archaeon, assembly GCA_048938005.1. Classification (GTDB taxonomy): domain Archaea; phylum Asgardarchaeota; class Lokiarchaeia; order Sigyniarchaeales; family SOKP01; genus Loki-b32. Next base: position 66,754 of record JBHLMQ010000002.1, read on the forward strand.
CAAAATTGATAACATATAAATTATTATCGCGTACTTTGGATAAACTGACGCTTTTTCTTCTTTTCTTTTTCCCATTTTTTACGTTCTGAACGAAGCTTGAAAAGATCAATGTCCTTATAAATTAAATTTTCTTCCTTTGGGGGTATGATTCTTTCGATTCTCTCCTTTTCTGGAGTATATATAAGAGATTCACCATATTCAGCAATATTAACAAAAAAGCAATAAGCATAAATGGATCTTCGGGCATCAAAATGAGCTGCTTTGAAATCAGCTGTAACTGGTGTGTATGCCGGATTAAAAATGAGATCCACTGGGGGTTCAAAATTTTTTAATTCTACTCGTAAATCCATATCAAGAAAATCTCTACATATTATTATTGCAATTCTACCAAACTCAGTATTACAGACAACCGTTTGTCTTGGAAACGCATCTATTTTTATTCCTTCTTCAAATTTTTTATTCTCAAAATGTATAATTGCCGGAATATGTTTTTCTTGTTCCCAAATAATTCCATCTGGTCCAATTACACTACATATATTTTGATTAGTTTCTAGGTTGTGAAATGAGCCAGGAACAATTAACATACCAAAAGATTTAGCTAAATTTGAAATCTCCTCTAAAAATTGACCATAATTGAGATCTATAGCCATTTCTGGAAATATGAGTATATCAACTTTATTATTATGAGCATTCTTAATCATATTTCTAACTGTATCTAATGTTGATTTAACTTTTTCTTCCCTAAGCCCTAATAAACCCGAAGCTTTTTCTTCATAATACTCGTTCATGAGATCTCCTGTACTAGACACCCCTATTTGAGCAATCCCAACTCTAAATTCTCTTTTTTGAATTTTAGGATATTTTTTAAGAAAATCATAATAGATTAGTTTATATTTCTTTTTTTTACCATTATTTTCTTTAACTTTCTTTATTTCTTCCTTTCGAGGAAATGAGGGTGCTAAAGTATCCATTGTACTCTTAGAAATTACTGGTTCACTAATTGTATTAAGCGCAGATATTATGATTTTTTCTTCTTTTTCGATTAAATTCAAGCGATCTAAAACCTCCTTTTCTTTATCTTTGTATCCTGCTTCTCCAAAGAGTTGTGCTGCTGATTTAAACATCCCTGAACCAATGTCTAAAAGGTTTTTCTTCTCATCAAGGTTTAATTCTTCATCCGCTCTGATAATATACCATGTGGCATCAAAATAAGTTGAAGTAGCAAGTGCCCAATCAGCTTCACTTTCAAATCCACCTTTTCGATATAAATTAGCTGCATTCCTGAGATTCATTTTAATCTTTGGATAATATTCTGCTTTAACAGATGTCTCACTTGCCTTGTCGAATTTAGAACCTAGTTCTAAAGCTTGACAAAAAGCAGAATTTCCTAAAGCTAACGATTTTGATTTATTATTAATAAAATGTTCACTAGCTTTATTAAATAACTCTACGGCTTCTGTGAACTTATCAGGATTATCATATTCTTCAGCGAATTCCATACATTCCCATGCTTTACAAAGATAATATATTGCATTTAACTCTTCTCTGTCTTGGTCTTCTATTACATAGGAACATAGATCTTTGAACTGAGATGCAGCACAAGAAAATTTCTCGGCAGCAGTGAGATGATCTCCTTGCTTTTCGAACATCCGTGCTTCTCCTATTTGATCCCAAATTTCCGAATAATCAACCTTTATTTCAACTTGTTCTGCTGGTTGTTCCATTTCAATATATTCCTTTGTATGAACTACAGGTTTTTCTTCTGCTGTAATAAGATGTTTCTTTTCTTGCTTGGTCAAAATAGAAGTTCTTAATATTTCTTTTAAAATAAAAAGAATTTCGTTTTTAGATTCTTTTTTATTTGCAGAAAAACCAAATGTCTTTATAGCAAACATTTCTTCTATTTTTTCTGGATCAAACGCAGAATCCTTTAAATCTTGAAAGTTCGCAATGATGTAAAAATCTGCTTTATGGACTATAGGTTTTAATAATGACACTAGCTTTTGAGTTCTTCCCAAATTGCTTGCTCCAGAATTTGTAACAATTAATATAACATCAACCGAATTTAATAGATCTCTATACAGATTCGAATTATTTACTAATTCTTCTAGATCAAATTCTCTTAAAATGCATTGTTTAATTTCTTTAAAATCTATAAAGTTTATTGGTTTTTGGATAATCTCAACTAAATCATTATCTAATTTTATAATTGTTTCTCCTGGAAATAAATTCATTATAGTTGTTTTTCCAACACCTTTTTCCCCGGTTAATAAGATTTTAGGAGGGATGAATATATTTTTTTCTATGAATTCATCAAATTCTTGAAAAACACTAACATTTCCAGTCCAATTTTCTAAGTATGGTTTATATCTTTTTATAAATTCTTTTTTCATTAATTCAACTTTAGATCTTGCTTCTTCTTCTAAATCATTTATATCTATAACAATAACAAAAATACAATTGAATTCAATGGAATATGAATATATAAAATTAAAATTTTTAAAAACAAGAGCTTTTATCTCTCCTCCTTTAATTTCTTTGGCAAAGTTGCTAATTCCAGTAAGAAATCCACTAATAATGCTATTATCAATGTTAATTTGCTCAATAAAATCCTTAGAATAACAAGGTACTCCTCCTGGACCTATTATGAATATCTTTAATATCAATTGTGATCTCTCGTTTTTACTTACAACTAATTAATTTAATAAAAGATAATAAAATTAATTAAAATGATTATGAAAAAGTTATAATTGAAATCAATAAAACCTTGATAATTATAATGAATGTGTATCAAAGTTGAACGAAAAAGAAGAAAAAACTTTATCAAATAGTCCACCACCTAAAATAATAGATTCTGAAGATAAGGAAATCTTAGAAAAAAGACCACCAAGCGAGAAAATTCTTTATTTTAACCTTATTAAGAATGATATTACTTTAAAAGAAAAAGATAAAGAAGATTTCACTTAAAGCACTTTTTTAACTGGAACTTCGTAACTCTGCAAATATAGCTTTATATTTATAATATAATTCTCCTATTATCGCCTTAAATGCTTCATTAACTCCTTCCCCTGTTTTTGCTGACGTTATAAAATAACCTAGATAGTTCCTTTTTTTAACAATTTTTTGAATTTTTGTATTGTCTAAAGATTCTTTATCTACTAAATCAACTTTATTAGCAAAAACTACGACAGGGATGTTACCACAAAACTGTTTAATATCTTCATGCCAATTTGTTAGATGTTTAAAACTTTCTTTACCAAGAGTGTTTTCTTCAAGAGTATATACAATAATAGCAGCTTTACTATCCTTATAAAAAGCAGGGCGCAAAAAATGAAATTCATCTTGACCAGCAATATCCCAAAAAAATAGTTTACATTTATCTCCGTCGATAATTTCCTCAAAAACAGAAAATTGAGCTCCAATTGTTCTAATATAATCTTCCTGAAAACTCCCTTGTGTAAATTTTCTTATTAAAGATGTCTTTCCAACAAAGCCATCTCCAATAACTGTAATTTTGAATATATACTGGTCTTTAATATCATTCATTGTTTCAATTTGTGAATTCTTATATGATCAATTATAAATATCAACAATGGTTTAATATAAAACTTTTCTTTTGATGTATTAAAGTGAAATACAATTATTTTTATAACAAAAGCTTTATAAATTTGCTTATCAATGTTTATATTACAAAATTGTGAATCTATCAAGTAATTTTAAGAAAATATAATATAAAGAGGGATTATGATGGTTACAAGAACAGAAGATAGAATGGAAGTTTTGTTTGGTTTTTTTGGTACGCAAGTATCTGCAATTTTACTAATTATAGCTGCTTTTCTTTCTCCAGGATATAGCCCATTGAAAGATGCTGTAAGCTCGTTAGGGTGGGGTAATGTAAAATCATTATTCAGTATTAGTTTTGTTGTAAGTGGGTCATTATGCATCCCTTTTTACATATATCTTGAAAGAGAATTAATAAATATAAAGGAAAGTATTAGAAGGTTAGCAACAGGAGTGTCAATTTTTACTTGTGTATGTATTGCCTTGGTTGGAATAATTCCAGATAAAACTTACTTGGATATATTTGTATTATTTCACGGTTTTGTAGCATCAGTTAGTTTTATAGGATCAGCAATCTATATTGTTCTTTATAGTTATTTAATGTATAATGTTCCTAAAGCTAAAATGTATGAAGGACCAAAATTTAAAAAATATATAGCTTATCTCGGCTTCTTCATAGGCTGCATATTAATCGTCTTTTTAATAACAAATACAATTGCTTTAACTTTGTATACGATTACAATTCCTATAATTGAATGGATTTTAACCCTTTCTATTTATTTATGGATTACATTGACAGCAATTCACTTAATATCATACAAGTTTTTTAACATCCCTGGTGTTTATTATAGAAGATCAGAATACCCTGAGGCATTGAAAAAGTTTGAAGACGCACTTCAAATTCTAAATAAACTTAATCTAAGTGAAGAACCTATATCAGAAACTCTAAAAGAAAATATAGAATTCTTGAAAAAAGAGCTGGAAAAAGAAACATGATTAATTATAAATAAAAGTGATAAAAAACAGTCATCGAAATTGATTCTTAGAGCTTAATTTCGTTATCGCATGACCAACATTTATCACCTTTTTCTTTTAAGATGATAGCGCATTTCATGCAATAACGTGTATTACAGTGAGGGCATAAATATATAAAACCGTCGATTTCTCCTCTGTGCACTATACAAACATATTTTTCCTTTTCGACAGCAACTTCCCCTTCTGTTTTTCGCAATTCTTCCAATTCCTCACGGCTTAATACATGTTCAGAAGAAATTATAGGTTTAGGCTTTTTAAGCTTTTTTGTGGGTAAAAGTGATAATTTTGTTTCGCCTTCAGGAATAACTCTTTTTCTAGATATTTTACGATGTCTTATTATCATCCCTGTTCCAAATATTCCTGCAATAGCAATTGTAATTAATATAATTGTTATTAAAAGTGGAAATGGTTCATCAGGTTTATCTATCCATAAAAAAATTTCAATTTTATCAGTTCCTGTTACTATTATATCATTTTGCCCGTCATTGTTTACATCTCCAACCCAAATGGACCCCCCTCTCCAATCCGTTTCTATTATATCCACATCCCAATTCCCGGAAATTTTATTCCAGCTTAACATTGAGATACATCCACGTTTTCTGAATACTAAATCGTTTTGTCCATCATTGTTTGCATCTTCTATAAAAAAACTGCCCCCAGGGTCATCACTCCCAGATGGCCTTTGCCATTTTTGTGGAACCCAATTCCTAGAAGTAATATTCCAAAATAGGGTGTAAATAAACGGCCCAGTTGGATCACTAATTGAGGTAACAATATGATTTTGACCATCATTGTTAATATCTCCTATAAAAATATCTATAGGTATATCTGTAGGTGCCAAACCTAAATTTTTAGTAATTGTTGGATTCCAATCCTTAGAAGTTACGTTCCAGCAAAGTATTGAAATGCTTTGATCATTTTCATTTGCTGTTACGATCTCATTTTGCCCATCATTGTTTGCATCTCCTATAAAAATGTCTGCCAAAGTTGGGGTGTATCCAACATTCTTAGTGATCGTTTTATCCCAATTATTGGAAGTAGTGTTCCAACAAAGTATAGAGACAATACTACTATTACCTCCAAGAGCTGAACTTACGATATCATTTTGCCCATCATTATTTGCATCCCCCACAAATACATCATATGCTCCGACTTGTTTCTTGATTCTTTTATCCCAATCGTTGGAAGAAGTGTTCCAGCATAGTATTGAAATCACGCCTCCATTTGCTACTACAATATCATTTTGCCCATCGTTGTTCGCATCTCCCACAAAAACCCTTTGAGGCCAAAGTTCTACCTTTTTTGTGATTTCGGTCCAATTATTAGTTGTGATATTCCAGCAAAATATTTCAATATAATCGATAGAGGACATAGATTCATAAGGCGCATGTATAATATCATTTTGTCCATCATTGTTAGCATCTCCAATGCAAATGCTACGAGCGTTAAGACTATCTATCGTCTGTAGACGACCAAAATGACCAGAAATTTGTTTCCAGCAAATTATTGAGACAGAATTATCTTGAAAATTTGCAGTTACTATGTCATTTTCCCCGTCATTGTTTACATCTCCTATAAAAACACTTGCATCGCCATCTATCTGCTCCCCAAAATCTCCAACATCCTTAATTATTTCTGTATCCCAATCGTCAGTAACTACATTCCAGCACAGTATTGAGACTGTATCATCCAAGTAATTTGCAGTAACGATGTCATTTTCCCCATCAATATTTACATCGCCTATAAAAACACTCAGGGGGCGCCTACCTACAGATAATTGAATTTCTGCATCCCAATCGTCAGAAATCACATTCCAGCACAGTATTGAGACAGTATTGCCATTACTATTTGAGGTTACGATGTCATTTTCCCCATCATTATTTGCATCTCCTATAAAAACGCATTTCGGAGCTGATCCGACACTTTTAGAAATTTCTGCATCCCAATCGTCAGTAGTTACATTCCAGCATAGTATTGAAACTTTATTGCCAAAACCACATGTTATTATGTCATTTTCCCCATCGTTATTTGCATCTCCTATAAAAACACAGGCTGGGCTATCTCCGACATCTTTAGTAATTTCTGCATCCCAATCGTCAGTATTTACGTTCCAGCATAGTATTGAGACATTATTATCATTATAATTTGCAGTAATAATATCATTTTCCCCGTCATTGTTTGCATCCGCTACAAAAACACAATCCGGCTCTGATCCGACATTTTTAGTGATTTCTACATCCCAATCTTTTAAAGTTATGTTCCAGCAAAGTATAGAAATCGTATCATTTAAAAAATTAGCAGTTACGATGTCATTTTGCCCGTCATTGTTAGCATCTCCTATAAAAACGCTAGTAGGTCGATTTCCAACATTTTTGGTAATTTCTGCATCCCAACCGTTTAAAATTACGTTCCAGCACAGTATTGAGACATTATTATCGTAATAATTTGCAGTTATAATGTCATTTTGCCCGTCATTGTTTGCATCTCCTATAAAGACACAGCTTGGGGCCCATCCGACATTTTTGGTAATTTCTGCACCCCAATTACCTGACGATACTTTAGGTGAGGAGTTTATGGAAGTTGAATTATATGTAGATGGGCCTATCTGAGGTCTATTTTCAGTTAAATTCACGAAGTTAAACTTTAGGATAAATAAGAAAATCAATATAAACGAAAAGAAGTTCCTCTTCCTCATATTTAATCGCCCTAACAAATATTCTTACTGTTTTTCAAATTCAATTTTTTTAAAATAATTCTTCTTTTACTTCTATATTTCTCCTTTATGATCAATATATTTTTTGGATTGAAGCACTTGCTAAAGGACTAAATACTTTATTGATTAATCTCTATAAGATGTTATAAAATAAAATCATATTTAACAATATTGTACATAAAGAATATAAATATCGTAAAGAATGAAAATAAAAAAATTTAGATGAATAAAAAAAGTGATAAAAAGCAATTATCGAAATTGATTCTTAGAGCTTAATTTCGTTATCACATACCCAACATTTATCACCTTTTTCTTTTAAGATGATAGCGCATTTCATGCAATAACGTGTATTACAGTGAGGGCATAAATATATAAAACCGTCAATTTCTCCCCTGTGTACTATACAGACATATTTTTCAGTTTCTACAGCAACTTCTCCTTCTATTTTTTCCAATTCTTCCAATTCCTCAGGGCTTAGTATGTGCTCAGAAGAAACTGTACTCAGAGGCTTTTTAAGCTTTTTTGTTGGTAAGAGTGGTAATTTTGTTTCGCCCTCAGGAATGGCTCTTTTTTTAGATATTTTGCGATGTCTTATTATCATACCTGTCCCAAATATTCCTGTAATGGCAATTGATATTAATATTATTGTCACTAAAAATGGAAATGATTCATCAGGATTATCTAACCATAAAAAGACTGAAATATATTCACCAGAAGATGATTCATGTGCTACTACTATATCATTTTGCCCATCATTATTTACATCTCCCACAGAAACGTCAAAAGGACGAACCTCAACTGTTTTTCTTGTATCGATATTCCAGTCCTTGGAAATTATATTCCAGCTTAATATTGATATGGTAGGACCCATCCGATTTGCATTTACTACTTCATTTTGCCCATCATTATCTGTATCTCCAATAAAGACACACCTAGGGTTATCATTTTTTCTGAATTGCCATTTTTGTGTATACCAATTCCTAGAAGTAACATTCCAACATAGTATATAAATAGAACCAAATATATCATCACTTGAGACAACAATATCATTTTGCCCATCATTGTTCGCATCTCCAATAAAAATATCAAAAGGTGCCACATTTAAATTTTTAGTAATTGGTGGATTCCAATCCTTAGAAGTCATATTCCAAACTAGTATTGAGATGCTTTTATTATCGTGATTTGCTGTTACGATCTCATTTTGCCCGTCATTATTAGCATCTCCTATAAAAAGAGTATATGGGTTATCTCCAACATTCTTAGTGATTTTTTTATCCCAATTATTGGTAGTAGTGTTCCAACAAAGTATATCGACGGTGTTAGACGTTAAAGTTACACCTACAATATCATTTTGCCCATCATTATTTGCATCCCCCACAAATACACTATATGCACTGATTTCTTTAGTGATTCTTTTATCCCAATCGATGGAAGAAATGTTCCAACAAAGTATTGAAGTGAAGGCTCCATTTCCTGCTACAATATCATTTTGCCCATCATTGTTTGCATCTCCCACAAAAACGTCTGTAGGCATTGGTCCTACCCCTTTTGAGATTTGGGGATTCCAATTATCAGATGTAGCATTCCAGCAAAAGATTCCAATGTAATTAAGTACAGTAGTTATGCTGTAAGGTGAAAATAAAATATCATTTTGTCCATCATTGTTAGCATCTCCAATGCAAATTCTATTCGAACCAATTCCATTTTCTATCATCTGCAGAGCCAAATGTCCAGAAATTTGATTCCAACATAATATTGAAACAGAATTATCATCTTCATTTGATGTCACAATATCATTTTCCCCATCATTATTTGCATCTCCTATAAAAACACAGTTTGGGGCTGTTCCGACATTTTTAGTGATTTCTGCATCCCAGTTGTTAGCACTTACATTCCAACAGAGGAGTGAGAGTGTATCATCCCAATAATTTGCTGTCAAGATGTCATTTTCCCCATCATTATTTGCATCTCCTATAAAAACACTCATGGGATGTACACCTACGAATATTGGAATTTCTGCATCCCAATCGTCAGAACTTATATTCCAACACAGTATTGAGATAGTATTGCCGTCCCTATTTGAGGTTACGATATCATTTTCGCCATCGTTATTTGCATCTCCTATAAAAACGCAACTCGGAACTGATCCGACACTTTTAGTGATTTCTGTATCCCAATTGTCAGTAATTACATTCCAACATAATATTGAGACTTTATTGCTAAAACTATTTGTTATAATATCGTTTTCCCCATCATTATTAGCATCTCCTATAAAAACACAGCTTGGGGCTGCTCCGACATTTTTGGTAATTTCTGCATTCCAATAGGAAGGAGGATCAGAAGTTACATTCCCACAGAGGAGTGAGATTGTATTATCCAAGTAATTTGCAATTACGATGTCATTTTGCCCGTCGTTGTTAGCATCTCCTATAAAAACGCTAGTAGGTTGATTTCCCACGTTTTTAGTAATTTCAGCATCCCAATCGTTGGAAGAAGTGTTCCAACAAAATACTGAAATGGTATCATCTAAAGAATTGGTAGTTATGATGTCATTTTGCCCGTCATTGTTAGCATCTCCTATAAAAACGCTAGTAGGTTGATTTCCAACGTTTTTAGTGATTTCTGCATCCCAAACCTTTAAAAATACATTCCAGTAAAGTATTGAGACAGTATTATCTACATAATTTGCAGTTACGATGTCATTTTGCCCGTCATTGTTAGCATCTCCTATAAAAACGCTAGTAGGTTGAATTCCAACGTTTTTAGTGATTTCTGCATCCCAAACTCCTGACGATGCTTTAGGCGAGGAGTTTATAGAAGTAGAGCTATATGTAGATGTGCCTATTTGAGGTCCATAATTAGTTAAATTCACGAAATTAAAATTTATTATAAATAAGAAAATCAATATAAATGAAAAAAAATTTTTTTTCCACATATTTAATCTTCCTAATATTTAAACTCAATATTTTTCAAATTCAATTTTTTAAGAATGATTTTTCTTTTAGTTTTATATTTCTTCCTTTAGGATCAAAATAATTTTTGGATTGAAACACTCCCTTAAGTACTAAATACTTGCTCGATTAATCTCTATAAGATATTATAAAGCAAAATAATATTTAACAATATTGTACGAAAAAAATTATAAATATTGTAAATTATGAAAATAAAAAAGTTAATATGAATTATAAGCGAAGAGACTAATTCTATACAAGTTTTCATAGAGGAACAACGATATGAGTTTCGGTTCTATCGACACCTTCTATACTATGGATTTTTGCAAGGATTGTTTTAGCAATTGTTTCGACATCCTTTCCTTCCACTTTAACAATTATATCAATACCACCAGTTACAGGATGAGTTTCTTTTACCTCAGGAATTTTGTTCAATTTTCTGACAACGCTTTCCACAAATCCTGCCTTAGTTTGCATTAAAACGAAACATAACGTCATTTTTATAAAACTTCTCAATTTTTTTTATTAATTACTTATAGATAGTATCAAGGAAATTTAAAAATCTTTCAGTTTAATTTATTCTCGATTTTTGTAAATAAGGGGATTTAAATTACAAAGAAGGGATTTAATTTAATTTGTTTTATTTTATAAGGTAATTGAATATCTTTTTTATATCTAAATGAATCTTTTTAAAGAATAGAAAAATAAAAATATATAAGGAAATCCCATTTAAATTTTTATTATTAGTCAAGGTAGAACCCAATATGATATTTACTTTTGAGAATATTGTAAAAGGAATAATCTTTGGGGGAAACTTACTAAAGACGAAAATCAAAAAAATTCCTTTAGCAGTAAACTATGATTTAACCTGGCAGTGTAATTTAAGGTGTGAACATTGTTATTTTTATTCTTCAGCTGAAGAGATAAATGATGGTTCTGATTTAAATCAAAGAGAATTATCTAATGAAGAATGGATTAATGTTTTTAATTATCATAGGAATTTGGGAGTACGTAGTGTAGCTTTGACTGGTGGGGAACCAACACTAAGAATGGAACTTCTGTATGAAGCGGTTAAAATATTCCCTTCTGTACAAATCGCATCAAATGGAATCATAAAATTACCCCAATTTAAATCAAAAAAACAACCAATTTATTGGGTAAGTTTAGATGGAGGAGAGGAAACGCATAACTTGATTAGGGGGGCAAATATATTTAATAAAGTAATTGAAAATATCAAGGATGACAAGCGGGTTTTGATCTCTACAACTATAACCAGTAGAAATTATAATGAAATAAGTACTGTTGTTAAAATCGCTTATGATGCGGGAGTTGCTGGCATATTTTTCTTATTGTATACAGGATATTCTGGTGATCCCCTATTGGTTAAAGGAGAGGTTCTCAAAAAAACAACTAAGAATGTTTTAATGAATATGCGTGATTATGGTGATTTCATTTTAATGTCAAAAAAAATGTTTGAATTATATATATCTAAAGAATTTGTTCCTCATTGTATATTTAAATCGGGCGGAGTAAAATCTTATTACCCAAATGGGAAAAGAAAATTTTGTGTAATGGGAAATTCTCCAAAATTATGTGCTAATTGCGGATGTATTGTACCAGTAGGTTCTTATGCGCTTTCTAAGCTTGATCCAGAAACAATTGATAAATTAAAGACATTTTTTTATGGTAATAATAAGCGTTCAATAAGGGCCTAAATCAATTTTTTTATTTTTAATTGAAATATTAATTTTTTAAGTAGTATTTCTGAATCTTCTTATTTAATCAACAATGACTCTAGATGAATGAGTAAATTATAGGGATTAAAGATTATGAGAGAAATAAAAAAAGTCTTAATAATTGGTGCTGGTTTCACAGGGAAACAAATAGCTGCCACAACAGCTCTATATGATTATAACGTAAATATCTGTGATATAAACTCTGAAATATTAGCAGAAGCAAAAAAGTACATCGATGGAGTATTAAAACGAAACAAAAAGCTTGAATTAATCAATAAGGTATCTTATTACAATGAGATTGAAGAAGCTGTTAATGATGTAGATCTGGTTATTGAAGCTGTACCAGAGAATATTGGCCTGAAAAAGAAGGTGTTTTCCCAAATCGATCAAATCGCACCTATGAAAACAATAATTGCGACAAATAGCTCCTCAATTCCCGTTTCTAAGATTGAAGATGCTGTAGGGAGGAAAGATAAAGTATTAAATATCCATTTTTATCCCCCCATTCCTAGACGACCGATGGCAGACGTTATGCGAGGTACTAAAACGAGTGATAAAACATTTGATATTGGCATAAAATGGATTAAAAGTATAGGATGTTATCCGATTATTCTGAAAAAGGAATGCCATGGTTTTGTTTTCAATAGAATGTGGCATGCAGCGAGAAGAGAAGCTCTTAAAATTTGGGTGGGAGGGTATGCCGATATTGAAACTATAGATTTAGCATGGAAAACTTTTACGGGTATGAAAATGGGCCCTTTCGTATTAATGGATGCTATTGGCTTAGACACCGTTTATGCTGTTCAAATGAGTTATTTTCATGAAAGTGGTGATTTTAGAGATAAACCACCTGACGAACTTAAAGAAATGGTTGAAAAGGGAGATCTTGGAATGAAATCTGGTAAGGGGTTTTACACGTGGAAAAAACCAAAAAAAACATAAAATTAAGATTATCCCTATTATTTCAAATTAATAGATTATAATATAATAAAGGTAATTTTAAAAATAATAATCAAGAAAAAGGATATATAAGATGAAGAGGTACGATTTTTATGAAGCCAAATTTACTAACCGATGAAAAAGTAATTATAACTGCTGCGATTACGGGCGGTATTCAAGGAAAATGGGCAAATCCTGCAATACCTATAACTCCTGAAGAACAAGCTCAAGATGCATTGGAATGTTATGAAGCAGGAGCATCAATATTACATCTCCATGTTCGTGGTGAAGATGGGCAAAATACGCCAGACTTGAAATATTATAATAAAGCAGTTAAACTTATACGTGAAAAATGTCCAATTATCGTTCAAATTGGAAATGGTATTGGTGCACGTGTAGCATATGGAGTTAAAACTAGTAGTAAAGGACGGAAGTATGGTCAAGCTATAGTTATGCCGACTCTTAAAGAAAGATTGAATCTACTTAATATAGATCCACCCCCAGATATGCATACTATTAACGCAGGTACCTTTGAATTTCAAACTAAGTATGCTAACCATACTTTTAACAATCCAATCTCTTTTAATAAAAAATATGTTGAAGGTTGTAACAAAAAAGGCTTTGGTATTGAGATTGAAGTATATGATACAGGTCATATTGCTAATATTGAGACATTAGTTTCAACGTTCAAGGTGCTAAAACCTCCATTACATTTCAGTATTGTTTTAGGGATTGGTGGTGGCGCACCAGCAACTGTTAGAAATTTAATAAACATGGTTGATTTACTACCTGAAGGTTCTACTTGGCAAGTAGTTACAGTTGGTAAATTAAATCTTCGAATAACTACAATTGCTCTCTGCATGGGGGGAAATATAAGAACAGGACTAGAAGATATTCTCTATTATCGAAAAGGAGAGATGGTAGAAAATAATGCTCAATTAGTAAAGAGAATGGTTAGATTAGCTAAAGAACTTGGAAGAGAACCTGCTAGTATAGATGAAGCGAGAAATAAATTAGGACTAAAATAAAAATTAAGTACAAATCTTCAAAAAAAAAAATAAAAAATAGATTATTTAAGTTCAGGATGTTTTTCTAATTCCTGTCTCATTTTTTCGAGTTTTTCGCCATGTAAATCGTAAGATCTAAAGAAGAGAATTGATCCTACTAGTGCTATTGATGGAAATACGAACATTAACGATTTTAAGCCAAGATCTATTAAAAATTCATTTGTAGTAATGAGAGAATATTCACTCCAACCCGTTCCTGAAAATATAATGTAAATGGTTGTAATACCTAATATCATTGAGAATCTGTGAATAAATGCATTAACACCATAATAGCTAGCAGCTCTTCTTACGCCAAATTTGAGTGCGTCTTGATCAATTACATCACCATGAATTATATCAATAAAAAAGAGTGCCGCTGACAATCCAAAACCTACCGTAAAGAAAATAACCATTGAAAATGTTCTACTTATATCATTATCGGATAAAAAGATTAAAGGAAACAATGTAATTATCCATATTCCCAACCCAATCATAAGTCCTTTACGTGTACCAATCTTTTTTCTAATTCTTGCTTGAAGTGGCATAAAAATGGCTGCAGCTACTAGCGCTATCATTAAAGTTAATCCAATTAATAAAGAACCTTTAGTTCTTCCGAGCACATGAACCGAGAATAAAGGAAAAACTGTTAATAACACATTAAAACAATACCATATAAGCATGTTTCCTAATGTAAATTTTATAAAAGTCCTATTTGAAAAGGTTATTTTTAAAGATTCAAAAAATCCCGGTCTTTTTTGAAAATCAGATGCTTCTTCTTTTTTTTCTCTGACACCATAGAAAATGAATATAAATGCCGTAATCAATACTATAAGGTATAAGATTATGCCTGCAATAATATAATTTGGATGAATTCGTGCTGCCTCTATAGCATCAGGTATTGCATTTTCAGTATCAGGTACTAAAGGATCAATGACAAAAGTTGGGACTAAGGATGCCAATATTACAGCAATCATTGTAAAAATTTTTATGTATACATTTACTTCCCCCCTCTGTTTTTCTGTTGGAAACATTTCGGGAAATATCGCATTTGTATTTACTGAAAACATTGTATAAAAGAGCTCAAAGGTAAAAATTATGAAGATAAAGTACCAGAATTTAAAACTTGGGGGTGTTGTAAAGAGGAAAATCATCATTAATGACAAAGGAACAAATGCAATTATTAGATAAAATTTCCGTTTTCCTAATTTTCCTTTATGCTTGGTTTTCTCACTTAACGCCCCTAAAAGAGGGTCATTCACCATGTTCCAAATGCCCCATAGAACGAATCCAATCCACATTTCAAGCATCGAAAGACCTACTATTGCAAAATAGAAGGTAAAAATGTAAATAGTAAAGGCTTGGTACGTTAGCTGGTCAGGGAAAGCACTTATACCAAATAATACTTTTTCTTTTCGAGAGATTTTTCTTTCACTCATGTAATATCCCTTATTCAGTTTTAAAACAACAATAAATTTTAACTAAATGTATTTAGATTTTGATCTTTTTAAAACTATTTCAATGATTATGAAAAAAATGTTGGCATCCATAAGATTCATTTAATTAAAATCATATCCTAACTTAATCGTAAATTACTATTATTGATTTCAAAAATTAAGAACTTTGATTTATGATGTCAGATCTTACTATTGAAGTAACATATTTTGAAAATGGAGGGCCTCAAAATACAGAAAAAGCATTACAAATTGCTAAAAAATACGCTGATCAATTTAATATCAGAGATATAATAATTGCGAGTACTAGAGGAACTACAGCAAAAAAGGCTTTAGAAATTTTCAATCCAAATGAATATAATATACTAATAATTACACATTCTTATTATTTTATTGGCACTGAAAACCGACAAGAATTTCCAGAAAATCTTATGGAAGAATTAAAGAGTAAAGGATTAAAGATTTTTACAGCTACTCATTCTATGGCAGGAATTGAAAGAAATATAAGGATTTCTTTAAAACAATGGATGCCTATTGATATTTTGGCTAAGTATCTTAGAACTAATTTCAGTCAAGGGACGAAAGTATGTATGGAAATAGCGAGTATGGCTGTTGATGCAGGTTTAATTCAAGATTTAGAAAAAGATGTAATTTGTGTAGGGGGAACTGGAAGAGGCGCAGATACAGTATGTTTAATTAAACCTATGCCTACAGGTTTATTTGATAAACTAAGAGTTAAAGCAATTTTAGCTAAACCATTATAACAAAAGAAGTTGATTTAAGAAATTTGAAAGAGCCTCTCAAGTATTATCATTTCATATCTGAAACAACTTATTTAAATAGCAAAAGTAGCAGAGAAATTGGAAATAAGTGATCCTGCTTTAATTTCATTTGAAAAAAAAAATTTTTAATAATATTTTTAATTATTACACTTATCCTCTCTGTTTGATATAAGAGTAAATACCAAGAGCAAAAAGTATACACATTAAGATTAAACCCATGATAAATAGCAATATAGTTCCAATGTTAAGTGTTGGGGCATATATAGCAAAAATGGTAATATTAATGATTATTGTTGGTATAAATAAACCAAATAAATACGAATACATCAATTTAATCTTATCCCATTCCTTTTTACGAAGAACTATAACTGCGAAAATGGAAGAGAGAAAGCAAATTCCCCCAAAGACTCTAAGATGATAAGGATCTGTCCAACCGGTTATAGCCAGTATAAAAATATCAGCTAGAAATACATTTATGATCCCATATAAAAAAGTAACAATAGCATATGCTATAAGTGAAATTTTTGTAATTTTTTGAATTTCGGTCATTCTTTTAACCTTCTATATATTTTTAATGTAATTTTTTTTCCTGAAAAGAACTCAAAATTTAATAAAATGAAATATTATAAAAATCTTACTTTTTTGTCTAATTATAGTAAAAGTTAAAAATATGTAGAAATCAATTGAATTAATTTAAAGGAAGCGAATACATTAAAAAAAAAATAAAAAAAATTAAATAATATCTAATTTTTTCCCAACTTTTTCTATAGCGCTTAATGCCATGTTTAAATCTTCTTTAGTGAGTAATGCATTCATCTGTACCCTTATTCGGGATAATTCTCTTGCCACCATAGGAAACACTATGGGAGTCCCATAAATATTTTCCTCCTCAAAAAGTATTCGTGCTAATTCTTGGGCTTTTCCAGGATCACCGATGATTAATGGAATAATAGGAGTTGCCGAATTACCAGTATTATATCCCATACTTTGAACCTCTTTTTTAAAATAATTTGTATGTTCCCATACTCTTTTAACATGTTCGGGCTCACTTTCAACAACTTCAATTGATGCTTTATTAGCGGCAACAACACCTGGGGGATGTGCTGTGCTTAAAAGATAAGTTCTGCTCTTATTGGCACAAAATTCAATCAAATCTTTAGAGCCAGCAACAGTACCGCCGAAAACCCCAAATCCTTTACTCATGGACCCGCCCTCAACATGAACTTTACCTTGTAGATTGAAGTGAGCTACAATTCCTCGTCCATTTCCTAGGACACCCTCCCCATGACAATCATCTACGAAGATCATGGCACCAAAATCTTCTGCTATATTAGCAATATCCGCTAGAGGGGCCATATCTCCATCCATGCTAAAAACTCCATCAGTTATAATGCAAATTCTTCTTGCTTCTTCTTTTTCAGCTTCTTTAAGTTGAGATTCCAAATCTGATACATCTCTATGTTTATAAATAATTCGCTTAGCACCAGATAATCTAACACCATCAATAATAGATCCATGATTTAATTCATCTGAAACAACGATATCAGGTTTTCCAACTAGCATTGGAATTAATCCCGAATTTACAGCAAATCCAGTTTGACACAGAATTGAAGCTTCTACTTCTTTAAATTTAGCAAATTTTTCTTCAAATTGTTTTGTTAGATCAAACGAGCCAGCTATAACTGGTACAGCACCAGCACCAGCGCCATATTTTTTAGTGGCATCTATAGACGCTTGAACTACTTTTGGATGCGTAGCTAAACCAAGATAATTATTGGTATTAAGCATTAAAACTTCTTTTCCATCAACTACAGAATGCGGTTTGGAACCTTGCTCAAGATATCTTATAATCCATTCAAGGTTGTTTTTTCTTAATTGGGTCATTTCTTCCTTTAGAAAAGCAACAGGATCTCTTTTCATCATATCACCTTAAATTTTTTTATAATACGTGAGTAAATTATAATTTATGTCTATTATGAAAAGTATTTTAGTTTTACTTATCTAGGAATGGACATCAAAGATTGGATTTTTATGAATAAAACTTTTTTTAGGGAATTAATTATGAATTATACTGACAATTTAATATCTTAAGATCTGATAAAAATGAGAAGAATTCTTGTAATAGGCGCCGCGGGGCAAATTGGTAGTGAATTGGTACCATTCCTGAGGGAAAAATATGGTAATGATAATGTTATTGCTACTGGTAGAAAAACCCCCCTACCAGAAATTATAAAAAACACAGGGCCAGTAATTTACCTTGACGCATTAGAAAAAAATACCATTTCAAGAGTTTTTTATGAGTATGAGATAGATACAGTTTACCATATGGCTTCAATTCTTTCTGCCACTGGAGAAAAAATGCCTCAAACAGCTTGGGATATCAATATGAATGGTTTGATTAATATTTTAGAAGCTAGTAGAAAATATAATATTAAAAATATTATATGGCCAAGCTCTATAGCTGCATTTGGTCCTACTACACCTAGAGATAATACACCTAACATTACAATATTACAACCAACTACCATGTATGGTATAACTAAAGTAGCAGGAGAACTCTTAACTGAATACTATTACAAAAAATATAAACTAGATATTCGTTCAATGAGACTCCCAGGGATTATAAGCAGTGAAACTCTTCCAGGAGGTGGAACTACTGATTACGCTGTTGAAATATTCTATGAAGCAATCAAGAAAAAACAATATACTTGTTTTCTCAGGGAAGACACTGTGTTGCCAATGATGTATATGCCTGATTGTCTTAAATGCATGATCGATATTTTGGAGGCAGATAATTCAAAATTAAAGCGACGAGTATATAATGTTACCGGAATGAGTTTTTCAGCAGGAGAAATAGCAGCTGAGATAAAGAAACAAATCCCAGAATTTCAAATAGATTATAAACCTGATTTTCGACAAGAAATTGCAGATTCCTGGCCAAAATCGATAGATGACTCTTTAGCGCGAGAAGAATGGAACTGGAATCCTTCCTATGATCTAGCTTCTATGACAAAAGATATGATAGAAATCTTAAGCAAACGACTTAAATAACTTTTTTTTATTCTTTACATTCTTGTAATCTAATAAAATGGTTAAAATAATATTCATCATATACTTTTTTAAATGTAATTAATTATGGATGAGAAAAGTATGAAAATTGTTTTTCATGAAAAATATTATAATTCTGAGTATGCTTGGGATCCAGCTGCGTCTCCAGGACGATTAGAAGGAATAATGAATAAAATTGCAGAAAATGAAGAATATAAGATAATTATTCCTAAACCTGCGACCGAAGAAGATATATTAAGAGCTCATACTCATAGACATTTGCAAAATATAAAAAGAAATACATTATTATTTGAGTTAGCTTCATTAGCTGCGGGTGGGGCAATATTGGCTGCTGAAGAAGCTTATAAAGGAAACCCTACGTTTGCAGTGATAAGACCTCCTGGTCATCATGCTTCAGCGGATTCATGTTGGGGATTTTGTTATTTTAACAACATAAGTATAAGTTTATTAAAGTTATATTCTGATAACAAAATAAAGTCTGCGTTTGTCTTGGATTTTGACTTGCATACTGGTGATGGAAATATAAATATATTAACAAATAGGGAAGATGATTTTAAAGTGAAAATTCTTAATCCCTATTCTAGTGGGAGAACGGGTTATATCAAAGAAGTTAAAGGGTATATGAAAAGTTTAGAGGATATCGATATTTTTGTAGCCAGCGCTGGTTTTGATGAAGGTATTGATGATTGGGGCCACAAATTATATCCTGACGATTATTTCGAATTAGGTAATTTAATGAAAATATATTCTGAAAAATTATGTAAAGGACGACGATATGCTTTATTAGAAGGAGGCTACAACCATAATGTTTTACCGAAAAATGTAAATTCTTTCTGCCAAGGTTTAAAATAAAAAAAGGAATTAAAGAACTAGTTTTTAAAATAATTTAATACTTTTTGCATATGATGGTATGAACTTTTAGTTTTTGATAAATCATTTAGAAAAGTCGCATTTGCAAGAACAATATGTTTCATCCCAACCTTAGCATATTCTTCTATTTTTCCTATTATTTCATCAGGTGTACCATGTAAGATGGAATCATCACACATTTTATGTGGAATTTTACTAAGTGCCTCTAAAATCGTTGTTCGATCATAATGAGTTGGGATATAATCAAGTAATCCGTAAAAATCTTTCCCCAATGGGTGTTCTAATCCATATTCTTTAAAAACTGAGTTTGGAAATGTTAACAATATATTTTTAAGATAAGGGTTCCCAATTAATTCGTCACATTTATTATGATCCTCATCAATGACTAAATATGACCAAAATCCTGGTGTAATTTCATCAGGATCTCTCCCAACTTTTTTTGCAGCATTATGAATGTGATTTAACCGATATTTATAGGCTTGAGGATCTGAATATGCGGGTAACCAACCATCTCCCAATCTACCAGTTAAATCTAACATTTTTGGTCCATGTGCTGCAATCCAAATTGGAGGGTATTCATTTTTTTTGAAAGGCTTTATTGTTAGAACAGCATTTTTGAGTTTCCAAAACTCTCCATTATAATCAACCTTTTTATCACTTTCCCATAAAAGTTTGATAATTTTAATAGATTCTTCCAGTCTACTGACGGGGCGATCCCATTTTATTCCATAAGGAATAACATTTTCTCCTTCACCTGTACCTATTCCTAAAATAACTCTCCCTTTAGATATATTATCTTGAGTGATCAACGTTTGCGCTAAAACCGCGGGATGTCTTCGAAATGTCTCAGTTACACTAGTTCCCAGTAATATTTCACTTGTATTCCATGCTGCGACTGCCATTATTGAATAGACTTCATGAAAAATATGAGGATTTTCTTGGAATGTAGCTGCTTTGATAAGATCTGGTGTCCAGATTGATTCTGGGGTCCAACCCATTAAATGATCCGCCATCCAAACGGAATCATAGCCAATCTCCTCTAATCTTGTGATTCGGTTTATACCTTCTTCAACTGGTCCAAAAATGCTGGTTTCGGTTCCTATTTTTATATCTGAAATATCCATACAATACCACTTAATTTAATATAAAAGAATTATTTGATTTGGAAAAAAGATTCTTCAAATTCAGGGTTGTTTTGATATCTTCTCATAAAAAGCATAGGTGCTTTATCAAGATTTTTAAAAAAGTACGATGGTATTTTAATCCCTGCTTGCTTTAATGCTGCTTGTATATCTTCAAGGGATGGAGGGCATCCTTTAACAGCAATCATTTCATTAATATTAGGATCGTCTTTATTTGCATTATACATACATTGTCCAAACAAGATCGTTTTATTCATTCCGGGGGTGGGTTTCATAACTTTTCCGGTTAAAATTTCAACCTTATCAAAAGGTTCACCCTTCCAAGCCATTTTTATACCAGATAAAAGAATCCCATTAAGGCCTGAACAGTATGTACACATCGTTTCGTCATATTTATGATATTTAATACCAGATATTCCTGCCTTTTGATATGGAAGTGGTAATGTGTTATTATTAGAATAAATATAATCCCATTCATGAGGAGAAGCTAAATCTTCAATTTTTTCTCCAACTAAATCGATATCAGATAAATCTAATGGACGATTTCTATCTTTTGCAGCTTGTAGAAGATAAGGAACTGATGATGGATCAATATCTAATAAATTAGCACCTACGACATCAGCAGCAAATATATCTGTTGAGGCAACTAATATGTTATTTCTATGAGCTTTACCATCAATTGCAGGTCCGCGTTCAAGAGTGTAAATTCCATCGATAATACAAAAGCAGGGTGGGATTTTATTTGCAAGCTGAGCTACATTATAGTGAAGATTTTTTACCGGATCAGCACTATGAAATTTTTTTCGTGAAGCGATATTAATAAGACCTTTTAAATTTTTCATTCCTAAGCTTACTACACATTGTGCATGAGTTTTAAGTACAGGAATATCTACAAGAAAGTCAGAATGAAGCATATCAGCATTCATTTTAGCAGTTAATCCTTCTTTTAATTCGATGCTTTCAAAAGGTCTGTCGAATGTATTGAATACCTGAATTCCATATTTATCTTTGAGAGAATTATATCCAAGTTTTTCAAAAGCATCCTCAGCAGTTTCATTATCCTTCAAGCCTTCCGATACGATGCCTTCTCCGATGATAATATCATCAATTCCTTGCTCTTTAAGTAAAATTATTATGTCCTCAATAACGCGTGAAGTTGTTATTACACCCCATTTTGGAATATCGCAGTGTCGATTCCAATAAACAATATTGGGCTTGATAAACACTTTTGCTTTAGATTTTAAATGTTCAAAACCATTTGCAAGCTCAACAGCCTCACGTACTGATTCTAGAGGTTTTTCATATTTTACAATTGATACTAATGATTTACTCACGTAATCACACCTATACCTTTATTATTCTAATATAATGATTTGAATATTAAATATTTTAAAAATTAATTTATTTTGAAAAATAATTAAGCATTATATAACTAAAATACATTAGGGAGTTCTTATTTCTTTATTTTTTCTTTCCATTCCTCTGCTAAGAGACCCATTATTATTGCATCATGGTAACTTCCATTTGCCCAAATAAATTGTCGCTTTCTTCCTTCTTCTACGAATCCAACTTTTATGTAAGAATTTAAAGCCCTTATATTGAAATCATAAGTATATAATTCGATTCTGTTTAAATTAAGGGTAGTAAATCCATATTCTATCAATAATTCCAATGCTTCAGTGCCATATCCTTTATCTTGATACTCTTTTTCCCCAATTACGATCCCTACTTCTCCTACTCGATTTTTCCACTCTATATTATGTATTCCACAATTTCCGATAATTTTATCTTTACCATTTTCATCTGGAATCATAATGGCAAAATTGATGGTATTTTCTCTGTTCTTAAGATTCTCAATCCAGTCTTCCTCCATCATTCTCGTCATTGGACGATACATTATCAGATATTGAGTAATTTCTGGATCATTGAACCATTTGAGATAGGAATCTATATATTCTCTTTTAATAGGCCCTAATTTAACTCTATTCCCTCTTAACATAGAAGAAAAAAATCAAGATCAAAATAAAAAATTAATTATTTAAGTAGATTTCAAAAAAATTGGTAGATAAAGTTGAATCTTAAAATGATATACCCTTATTTCGCGCTATGTATTTAACTATCTCGAAGGATACAATACATATTAATGAGATTAGAAAGCAGACTAACCAATCGAGACCAGTTAAAAACATAAACATGAAATTAATACCTGAATCCGCCAAAAAAACTTGAACTCCAGGGATATACATCAGCATTAAGTAAACAAGAAAAAGAAATCCTATAATTAGATAATTTCTTCGTTTACTGTCTTCTATAAAGCTTTTTATTAAAGACTTATTGGGACGTCTAATCTGAAAAACTAAAAAAGATTCACAGAAAAAGAGGGTTGTCATTAACATTGTAAGAGTTTTTCCCACTTTCAAATTAACACCATCTGAATACAGGTATAAATCATTGAGTGCACCAAAATTCCAATTTTCAAAACTAACACCATAAATTCCACTATAAGTTATATAATAAACTAGAAGCATACTTACAGCCAGTAATATTCCATATATGAATAAGAGACCAACAGTATTTTTTGAAAGGATTTCTTCCGAATCACGTGGTTTTTCTTTCATTACATCTTTAGACGTAGTGTCAAATGTGAGTATTAATCCCGGAAAGACATGTAAAGTTATCGCTAAAAATATCCATTGATAATAGAAAGGCTCATCTAAAAAGTATGGCAAATTAAGTACTATAGCTAAGATGAATTGAACTATTCCTTCAAAAACATTTATACAAATATAAAAAAATACTACTGCTCGAATTCTTGCGAAAATTCCTCTTCCATGATTGATGCCTGTAACAATCGAGTTGAAAGAATCATCTGAAATAACCATATCAGAAGCTTCTTTAGCTACATCTGTTCCGGTAATACCCATTGCGATTCCTACATCAGCCATGTTAAGTGCTAAAGCATCATTTACGCCATCTCCAGTCATCGCAACGACCTTATTCTCCTCCTGATATTTTTCTACAATATCCTCTTTATGTTCCGGAGAAACTCTGGCGAAAACTTTTACTGGTTTGAATTCTTCATATGATTTAATATCTTTAACCATCTTTCCCTCTACAGCTATTTCATTTTCATCAGTTACAATGGCAATTTGCGATGCTATGGCCCTTGCTGTAGTAGGGGAATCCCCTGTAATCATGACAACACCCACACCCGCTTCATGACACTGCCTTACTGATTCTCTTACCCCTTCTCTTGGAGGGTCCAATATTGTTACAAAACCAATAAAAATCAAATCCGATTCACTTACTTTTCTTCCTTCATCTCCTTCAGGTGGAATTGTATCCATTACTTTATAACATAAACTTAAAATCCTATAACCCTGATTAGCATATAAATTTACAATTTCCATTACCTTTCTCTTGATATCTTCAGTAAAATTAATTTCAATATCATTATATAAAGCCTTGGCACAAAGTGGGATTAGAATTTCACTTGCTCCTTTTGAAAAAGAATAATAGGAGTGATTCCGTTTATAAAGTTTAGTCATCCTTTTCAATGTGGAATCAAAAGGATATTCTGTTATAGACTCAAAATCATCAAGAAGATAATCTCCCATCCCTTTTTGAAATAAAACCATAAGTGCTCCTTCTGTGGGAGAACCAACTACGTCCCACTTAGGAATTGTTCTACCAGAAACCGTGATTTCATTTTTTATTAATGCTGAATTGTTATTTAAGAATCCTGAAGTTAATAATAATTTAAGAGAAGGATATTCCTCAATGTGTTTCACATAAACTGGATTTTTTGGATCATCCATTAAAATAATCTCTCCCTCTGGAGAATAACCACTACCAGTAATTCTAAATATTGAACCATTCGTCCAAGCATGTTGAATAGACATCTGATTTTTTGTTAAAGTTCCTGTCTTATCTGAACAAACTACACTTACTCTTCCCAAACTATCTACAGATGCTAGATTTCTTATAATGACTCCTACTCGAGCCATAGCTAAGACTCCGGTGATTAGAACAATAGTCACAAGAAGTGGGATATTGATTGGCATAAGATCAAGGGCAGAATTCAGGCTTTCAACAAATTCAAGTCGTGTAAAACTACTTGCTACCCAAATTATTAAAAGTATTATCAACCAAAAAGTTACAATAATTAATCCTAGCCATTTACCAAAATTATTCATTTTTTGTCTTATAGGAATTTCACTTGTACCTGCCTCTTCTAAACCATGAGAAATCTTTCCTATCTCTGTATCTCCACCAACTTTCACTACTATAGATTTTCCATTTCCAGTTGTAATATAGGTCCCATAGAATACCATATTACTACGTTCACCAATAGCAATATCTCTTTTGTTTATCGCTTTTCCTCTTTCTCCTTTTCTTACAGGTTCAGATTCTCCTGTCAATGATGCTTCATTTACTTCGAGGTTATGTGATTCAATTATTCTAGCATCCGCAGGAATTTTGTCTCCTTGGTTCAATGCTAACAAGTCACCAATAACAATTTCTCTAGTTGGAATCTCCTGTTTTTGTCCATCCCTGATTATTGTTGAAGTTGGAGCAGTTAATTCTCTTAGTGCTTTTAATTTCTTTGTAGCTCTATATTGTTGAATAATAGCAACCATACAGTTAAGAAATACTATGAACAGAGTTAAACCAATGAAAGTCAAATTTCCCTCTGCTCCAAAAAGCACAGCTAAGAATAATATTATTGATGAAACTAAGTAAATCACGATTAACCAGTTAAATAGAGGAGCTAAATATATTTTAATAAACCCTTTTGAAACTTTAGGGATTTCATTGAATCCATATTTTTCTAAACGTTTTTTAACTTCCCTTTCGGACAATCCTTTATTAGGATCAGTTTTAAGTTCACGATAAATTTGCCCTAATTCAAGATTATAATAACTTACTTCTGCAGATTCCATAGTGAGTCTTCCACAGTTTTTAATATAATTTAAAGATAATTGAATTCAAAATTCTAATCAATATAATAAATAACCAATAATAATCATGCTTTAAAAAATTAAATATTTCTTATCAAGAAGTATTTTTAAAAATAAATATTTCTCCTTCTAACAATGTATTTAAATATCTCAATACCGATTATACCAGGTAAAGCAAGTAAAATACAAATTAACCAATCGTCAAAACTTAAGAATAAAAAATTTAAATTAAGACCAAGCAAGTTATTTATAAAACTATTTACTGAAGATGAGAAGCACACTAATAAGACATGAATTGCCAATGCAAATAAACAAATGAAAAGAAGTGGTTTATACAATTCTTCAGTTATACTCTTATACGCTGATTTATTTGGCCGTCTAAACGTCCAAACAAAAAATGCTTCGAAAACATATATTGTTGTAATAAACATTGTCCTTGCTTTCATCTGTGTTAATTCTAATGGAGTAGATCCTATTGGGATATAACTTAAAGATGGATTTGTATTCCAAGGATTTAAAGGTATAATGCCTCCTAAAGTCAGTTGCAAAGCTAAAAATAGACCTAGTCCTCCTAATAAAGCTTGTATTAAAAGTAAAATCCAGAGTTTTTTACTTAATAATTCTTCTTCATTCCTTGGAGGTTCTTTCATAACATCTTTAGGATGTATATCAATAACGAGCGCCAATGAAGGGAGAGAATGCATAATTCCAAAAATATATATGTGTTGCCAATTCGAAGCAAATAGCTCAAATCCAATAAAGGGTTCGATAAGTTCAAAGGTAAAAAATGTTACTCCCTCCATAATATTAATACATATAAAGAAAAAAATAATAGTCCTTATTTTAGCAAAAATTCCTCTCCCAATTTTAACCCCTTGCTTAATGGATGAAAAATTATCATCAGTTATTACCATATCTGAAGTTTCTTTAGCGAGGTCGGTTCCAGTAATTCCCATTGCTACTCCTGCATTAGCCAGTTTTAAAGCAGGTGCATCATTGATACCATCTCCTGTCATAGCGCAAATTAGATCCTGCTTTTGATAATTTTCTACAATAATTTCTTTATCAGTTGGTTCTACACGCGCAAAAACAGTTGTTTTGTTAAACTCAGCTAAAGGTAATTCTTTTATTTGATTGCCCGCAGCAACGAGATCTCCCTCTCTGTAAATCTCCATTTCAGAAGCAATAGTTTTTGCCGTTGCTGGATGGTCTCCAGTTACCATTACAACTTTAACTCCCCCACTCTGGCATTCTTTAACAGATTCTTTAACTCCTTGTCGGGGTGGATCCATTATTGAAACAAAACCTAAGAAAATTAACTCTTTTTCCACTTCTTCTCTTTTTAAATCATCAACTTTTTGTATATTTTTATAAGCAACTGCTAATGTTCTAAATCCTTGATTAGCACGCTCAATTATTTTGTTTAAAATTAGATTTTTAGATTTTTCATCAAGATCTTTTAAAATTCCATCGATTTCAATTTGAGATGATATTTCCAACATTCGTTCAGGAGCACCCTTTGAAAAAGCAATAACTGTTGGATTATTTTCAGCTGTAGTGCAAATAGTAGTCATTCTTTTAACTTCTGAACTAAATGAAAACTCGGTTTTTTTATCATATCTATTCTTGATGTCATATGGGAATATTCCCGCTTTTTCTGCTAAAACCAGTAATGCTGCTTCTGTGGGAGATCCATAAGCTCTCCTTACTGCTTTCTCTCTCATACCCTTTAATTTTACTTTAATATCTTCGAATTCAAGTCTTGCAGTATTATTAACAACAATTGAATCAATAAATTTATTAAAAGTTTTATCAGCTTTTAAATCAATAGGTGTACTATTTTTTAAAATCAATCCCTCTGCATCATATCCAGCCCCGGTAACATTATATTCTTGTTCGTTTAGCCAAAATTTTTCAACAGTCATTTCATTTTTTGTAATTGTTCCAGTTTTGTCTGAAGCAATTACAGACACACGCCCAAGCGATTCAATAGCAGATAAATTCTTTATGATCACTCCACTCTGAGCCATATTTAATACACCTGTAATAAGAACTAATGTAGAGAGTAATGGTAAATTAATAGGAACAACATTCATTGCCCTTATTATAGAATCAGTAAAAGCATTTACAATTTCATCTTGAATAAGATTATTTTGAATAGCTAAAATGGTGAGTTTGAAGGATATTAAAATAATTAGATTGATTATTACAATAATTCCAAGGATTTTTCCGAGTCTATTCAACTTTCTGGTTAGGGGAATATCTTCTATACTACCCATTTCATTTAAAGTCTGGGAAATTTTTCCAATTTCTGTTTTAGTCCCTGTACCTGTTATTAATTCTTTTGCATTTCCAGTATAAACGTAAGTTCCCATAAATACCATATTGGATTGATTTTGAATAGGTAATTGTTTTTTCTCTAAAGTATCACTATATTTTTCTACCGGCTCACTTTCACCTGTTAAAGGCGCTTCATCAACACTTAAATTCATAGATTCTATAATACGGCCATCAGCAGGAATTTTATCCCCTTGCGTGAGTATAACTATATCTCCGGGAATTAAATCTCTCGTATTTACCTCAATATGTTTACCATCTCTTAGGACAGTTGCTTTAAGTGCAGAAATTTCTCTTAGGGATTCTAATGCTTTTTGTGCTCGAAATTGCTGGATTATAGCGGTGATCGAATTAATTATAACTACTGTAAAAGTTATTATCTGTGTGTCACCCCTACCTAATATTACGATAATGATTCCAGTTATAAGGAGAATCATTATTAAGAAATTGAAAAGAGGTGCAAGGTAAATTTTCCATATACTTTTCTTAATCTTAGGTAATTCATTGTAACCATATTTTAGATATCTTTCACTCAATACAGAAGATTTTAATCCCTGATCTGGATCAGTATTAAATCTCTCTAATAATTCATTAATAGGTAGATTATAATAAAATTCATCAGATCCAAGTTTGATTGACATATTTGAAATAATTAAACCATAAAATTTACTTTAAATATTTAATAATAAAGTTTCTACAGTTTTTAATGGTTTATTATTTAATAAAAAAGTTTTCAATACTAGACAAATTTGATTATAAGTCTTCAAGGATCTCCAAGGAGATCTCTTAAAGTATGATATTTCTTTCTAATTGTAGTACTTGAGAATTTACTATATTTCTCGATAAGGCTTTGCGTAAAAATCTTCCTGTTTTCTAGAGTTTGTGAAATATAATAAATTAATCCTGCTACAAAAGCCTTATAATTAATGTTTTGAATGTTTTCATATGTAATTTCATTGAGAATTTTATCCGCTGATAACTGCATATTAAGCTTTATCTTTTCGAATTGAGCCTTGTTTGAAAAAAAATCTTGCACCTCTTCAAAAGGAATACTGTTTAAATCTTTTTGAAAAACTATCTTTATTCTATTTTTAATTTGTTTTTCTAAATCTGTAGGGCTCATCTTTTCTTTAAACATCTTCTCCGTCCTTTTCACTTTTAACATAGCGTTATTAAGCATTTTTTTATTAATTTTATGACCTAACTCTCTCGATACATCAATATATTCTTCGATTCGTATATTTGTAGTATCTTTTATTTGCATCCATACAATAGCAAGAAAAATTATAACCATATTTTGATAATTGTGGCGATGGTATTTATTATAGCGTAAATAGCGATCTTTAATTTCTTGATACTTTACGTTATCAATATTTAATCCAATCCCATGACTTTTAAGTAATTCAATTGTTTTTTTTTGCTCAGTAAAGTCAGATTCATAGTCTCTGAACCATTTTTCAAGTGTTTTTATTCGGTCATATTTTTCTTTGATTACAGGATCTTGAAGTGCTTTAGAATCACCTACCCTAATTCTTCTTTCATAATCTCTCTGTGCTTCTGTAAAAAACTCACTTGTTGATCTTGTATCCGCGAAAGCAACTTTATCTTCCATAATTAAGCCACAATCTTGGCAAACAATAAAACCACTATCTTGTTTGGTATTCTTATGAGAGCACTCAGAGATTTCCGAAATAACTTTCTTTTTATCTTTCAAAAGACAATCAGTTTAAAACTTTTAGTTTTACTAAAATAGAATCTGGTAAAAAAACAATAATATTAAAAATTTTTATTAATTCCAAAAACAATAATAAGATTAATTGCATAAAAAAGTTTCTTGCTTTTTTAATCAATTTAAGTGGATTTAAAATGGAATATAAAAAAGTTCTTAAATTTGTTGAAATCGTTGGTTCTATATTTATAATTATTTCAATAATCGAGATTGCATATATTATTTTGTTAAATTTTACTCAATTTAATATTGATGGTACCTCACTTATGTTATCAGAATTTATTTATTCTGCCTCAATCATCCCACTTTCAGGAACAATATTATGGCTTTTCCTGAATGCTTCTATGGTTTGTTTTTTAATCCTTGGAATTTTCATGTATAAGATAGCTTCAGATAAAAACATTGAAAGCAACCCATTAGCAAAATTTTTAGTTGTTAATGGTATGGTGATTCTATTAGTAGGTTTTGTTAAAATGAATTATTTAGTACTATTAGGAAAAGAAAAGATTACAACCCTTTCCGGCTCAATTCCTTTTCAAACTGCGCTTTTTGATCGTAATATTACTCCACTTATGCCTGGAATATTCTGGACTTTCTTTATTTCAGTAAATTGTGCGATTTTAATAACTGGACTAGCAGTAACAGCAGTTGGAATAAAATGGACTCTCCTAAAAGAACAAGCTGAAAAATCTAAATTAAATATTCAAAAAGAGAAAAAATAAGTTTAAGATAATTTACTTTTTATTTGTTTTGCACGAGAACGTAGAGTAACCTCTGTAATCTTAGCTACATCAGCTACTTTTGATTGGGTTTTACGAATTGAACCATTTTTAGCTGCAATATAAATACAAGCAGCAGCTAATCCTTTCGGGTCTTTTCCAGTCCTTTTTAACCCATTTTTAGAAGCGTCTTTTAACATATTAATTGCGGTTTTTTGAATCTGAATAGGTAAGTCGAGCTCATTCCCAAATCGAAATACCAATGATTCCGCAGTTATTGGCTGATATCTTAAATTAAGTTCTGGTAACACCTCTCGAATAATCATAGCTAAACTTCTGTGAACAGTCCTTCTTGGTGTTAATGATGCTTCACAAATCTCATCTAATAATCGTGGAAAATCATGAACGCGAATAGAAGCATATAATGACCCAGAAATAAATCCATTTATTGATCTCCCCATAGTCAATTTCTTTTTCGCGACTACACTGTATATTTTCCAGGCAGTTTCGGCAATATATTCTGGGATATTGAGTTTAGAAGTTAGCATTTTCAATTTAGGCTTTGCTTCCCAAAAATTCCTTTCAATGCTTGAAATTAATGAGTTTTGAATTTTTGAGAGTCGAGAGAAAAGGGCTTGCTCTTTGGCACCTATACTCTTCCCCTTGCTGTCTGTCTTAGTGTTCGGGAGCATAGTGCGAGGTCCAAAATCCCTCCAACGAGGTTCTGTCCTACGTCGGTTCTGTATTTCCTCGATTGTATACGCGCGTCTTTCATTTCCGACAAAGGTTCTTTCGAAGATGACTCCGCAATTTAGACAAACTTTATTTCCATCCCGAGATTCAATAAACGGATTATCACAGCATTCAGATTGGGGTAATTGATTTTCATCGATTTTAGTATTTTTCAAAAAGTCACGATATTGCTCATTCATAGTGATCACGGGGTAACAAATTGTCAAAAAAGCGCTAACTACATCATATCACAGCTATTAATTTATTAATATACGGTGATATGCTTATAGATCAAAGTTATGTATTT
Organism: Promethearchaeota archaeon; assembly: GCA_048938005.1. GTDB lineage: Archaea > Asgardarchaeota > Lokiarchaeia > Sigyniarchaeales > SOKP01 > Loki-b32. The sequence continues at coordinate 98,834 of JBHLMQ010000002.1, forward strand.
AAATATTTTGAAAAAAGATTGTTGAATGTGATTTTTTCTGAATTTTTTTTTAATAAATTATAAAGAGATAAGGCTATTTTATCAATTTTTAAAAAATAAAATAAAAAATTTGTCAAAGTGTTTAATTTCTTATTAATTATTAGTGATTAGGTCAATATTCTACAGAATGTTTTAATTGAAAAATAGAAAAAAAAGGATTTTTTATTTTTAATTTTTTATTACGGCTTCTAATTTTTGTTTAGTTTCAACAACTTCATTATATTTTCTTCTAATATATTTTATTAGTTTTATTAGAAGAATTGTTCCTACTATTGCCATAGTGAATAAAATTAAAGTACTATAAGGAGTAAATGAGCAATGTGCATAATATCCTAGATAACACGGCTTACTTGCATCATCTGGAATAAAGGTCATAATCCCAGCAGAAATTCCACCTATTACTAATGATACTACAAATATTATGTAGAATAATAATAGGAATACTTTTATGATATTTTTTAATATTTTTTTTATTTCCAACTTTTTTCACCAAATTTAGGTTTGAGTTAATTTATTATTCAAAATCATCCTCATATATTTCCATGTACGCTGAGAATTAGAAAAAATAATTAATATTAACAAAAGAAAGAATAATATTTTACATTGAAAAGTCAAAAAACTACGAGTTATATAGTTCATTTATCAACTAATTGGTTGAAAATCTAATTATATTTGGTAATGAAATAGGTTAATTTAATCACGCTGACCTAAACTTAGAATTATATCGAGTAGCATTCCATATATAAATTAAAAAATTATGAGGTGATAATGATTAGTTTTAATTGTCCTTGCCCAAAAACAGGATGTTCGAACCATGGCAATTGTGAAGAATGTACCAAATATCACTCAACTTCAAACAGCTTGCCTTTTTGCCAACGCGAACATGGTTTTTTCACAAAAATTTTTTATAGAAAAAATTATGAAATGGTTCAAATGTTAAAAAGTGAGGGGAAAATATGAAAAAAGCACTAATTCTATATGATTCTGTATATGGAAATACAAAAAAGGTAGCGATGTCATTGAGTCGAGGATTAGAAGCTGGAGGAGTCTATGTAGATAGTAATTCTATCCAAGATTTTGATATAGAAGATTTAAAATACTATAATATCATTGGAATTGGTGGTCCAACACACTATCGTGGAGCTTCGAAAAAAATGAAATCATTTTTAAACAGAATCAAACATCTCAAAATGGAGGATAAATATGGATTTGCTTTTGAGACAAAAGGAGAATTCCGCTTAGCTGGATCAGCTGCCAAAAGAATTACAAGATATTTAAATAAGTTAAAAATTAAGATTATCCATCACACTATTACTGGGATTGTACTTGATCAAGAAGGTCCATTAAAAGATGCAACTCTAGATTTAATGGAACGTATTGGATTAAATATCTCAGAAAGAATAAATAATATCAATACTGAATCAGAACTTAAAGGAGGGATAAAAATTTGAACAATTTAAAGGTTAAAATTTTATTAAATCAGTTGAAGTGGATTCTTTTAGGAGGGGGCCCCATATTTTTCTTTATACGAGCAATATATCTCGCAAGCACAGGAGGGGATACTTTTAGCACAGTAAATCCAGTTCTTTCTTGGTTTCTCCTCTTTTCAGAAATCAGTATTTCAGCAATTTCTGGAAGTGCGGGGATTCTTGGCTTAATATCCTGGAATAGAGACAAACATCAAATAAAATTACACTATAAAAATTATTTGAAGAAAACAGTCTTGTTTGCAGGTATTACTACCTATATTATCCATTTTATAAGAGTCGCAATTTGGTTAAGTTTATGAGGGATATAAGCCGTTTAATCAATAAATTCCTTAATTTTTTCTAATAATTCTCTTTTAAGTAAGGTATGATTTCCTCACACATTAATTGGTTTGCATATTCCCAATTATATTTACTATTTTTATCTTCTAAAGGATTACTTATCATTAATACAAAATACTGAACTCCTGCTTTAATTAAATTCTCGAGTTTAGCAATAATCTCTTCTTTTGGACCGATTAAAGAAGAATCACGAATAAATGAATCAGGAATATCCTTAACAATTTGATTAATTATGTCAAAATCATAGTTATCATATGATGAAAGTTTAGGTAGTGGAGAGGTTTCTGGATTATAACCAAGTTTCTGATATAATTCTTGCATTTCTTCGTTCCAGTAGCCCAATGTTTTTAGATGGTAAGGACTGTAAATAGCCAGAGATCTCTTTCTACCTGCAGTGAGTTCAGCTAAAGTATTTTCATCATCATCAATATAAATAAAGTTCCAATAACCAAATGTAAAATCTTCTAGTTTTCTTTTACTTTTACTGAGCCCTATTTTTACTTCTTCCATTTCGATTTTATAAATTTTTGAATTAAATGAGTAAGGAAGCCATCCATCACCGATTCTCCCAGTTAATTTCCGAGTTCTAGATCCATTGGCAGCTACCCACACTGGTATATTTCCTTTAAGTGGTGAAGGCTGTAAAATAGCTTCTTGAAACTTATAAAAATCACCACTAAAACTTACTCTATCTCCATTTGATTTCCATAATTTCCTGAGAACTTCAATATATTCTTCCATTTTAGAGACTGGTTTATTCTTCTCAATCCCATAATTATCGAGATTGAATGCTTCACCAGGCCCTATTCCATATATAAATCTCCCATTAGAGATATGATCAATTGTAACACATATCTGAGCTACTATCTGAGGCAGATATCGATGAGGATCTGTTACTGCTAAACCAAGTTCAGCTTTAGATTTCATTTCCGCGTATACAGGAAAGAGTGCCCATACGTTATAATTTTGAAATGAAAATGAGGGCGGAAGTCCGCCTAAATGGTCACCAACCCAAATACCATCCCATATATCTTCATTAATTGCTTCAATAAATTCCTTATAACTTTTCCAGCTTTTTGTATCCTTAAATATACTCATATCGATTCCAAACTTAATTTTACTCATTGTTTTTCGCTTATCCTCTATTATATATCAAGATAATTAAAAAAAGGTGTTAACTAGTATTTATAAATTTAGTATATTTTTATTTATAAAATCTGTTTATATTGCATTATTTTTTATATAATATCTTCTCTTTCCAAGTCTCAAAATAATATACTTTATACATGATATCAAAAATAATTGAATCAACATTTTCCTTTTTTATATTATCAACTAATTCCGTTAGTTCCTTCGTATTATTGACCCATACCCAACATAGAATTATATTAGGAAGATTGCTAAAAGTCCAGCAATAAAAGAGATTTGGATAAAATTTCTCATTTAATAAATGTGCGATTTCGTTTTTATCAACCGAAGGTTTTACAGTTATTTGGAATGTTGCAAAAATATCACTTGAAGCTTCAGGATTAAAATTAATGGATAATTCAATGATACCCTCCTCAATCATTCTATTTAAGCGACGCCGAACTGTATTTGAGGTACTGTTAATTTCGTCTGCGACCTCGGCTATAGGTTTTCGAGAGTCATTATGTAGTGATCGAATAATTTCTAAATCAAGTTTATCATAGCTCATTGCTCTTGACTTTGGAACAATATAAGGAATTGGCGCAATATAATGTACTCCTGAAAGTAGTCCAATTTTTGGAGATTGAATTTTTGTGGCTTGGGATACAAAGGATGAATATTCATCTAATTGATGAATATTTTGCAACATTGCTCCTATATACATATAATTCCTACTTGATAATGCTATCTGCCAAGTATTATCATGTTTCTCTAATTCACCTATTACTTTATTCATATCTTGAACATTACTTTGTCCAAAAATAAATGTATAGATGGCATTTATCGCATAAGGTTTCAATCTTGCAGCAAATTTTTCTATAATTCTTAGATCTATGAGTATTTGTACTCTTTTATATACAGCATTAACAGACAAACCTAAATAATCTGAAATCTCTCTATATGTTAATCTTGAATTGTTCATTAGAAGTAGAATAATTTTAAGATCAATTTCATCCATACATAAAAGAAATAAAAGAAAAAATAAAATATTTTCAGCTATTATAAAAATTCATAATTATGAACATTGTAAGAATCAATATTGAGAATGAAGATATTCAATTTAAAGAAATAACTCAAAATTCAAAATATTTCCTGCTTGGTGCTAGAGGTCTAAGTTCTCAGATTATTCATGATGACGTGCCTCCATTATCTGATCCTTTAGGGAGGGAAAATAAACTAATTCTTGCCAACGGTCTTCTTGGTGGCAGTCCATTTCCTTGTTCTGCTCGTACATCAGTAGGCGCTAAAAGTCCCTTGACTAATGGTATAAAAGAAGCCAATGTGGGAGGAAGACCTGCCATGATGTTAGCAAGACATGGTATTAGGGCAATTGTATTAGAAGATATATCATCAGTATTAAAACTTATCTTAATTGATGAGGATAATGTTAAGATTTTACCTGCATTAGAATATAGAGGTTTAGGTAATTATAAGCTTCATTCGAAATTAAAACAAAAATATGGAGAAAATATTGGAGTTTACTCTATTGGTCCCGCAGGTGAGCATTTGATGAAATCAGCAACTATAGGTGCTAATGATTTAGAAGGGTACCCAAGTAGGCATGCTGCTAGAGGAGGATTAGGAGCTGTAATGGGTTCTAAAAAGATTAAAGCAGTAGTTATCATACCCCCAAAAACCTCAAAAGTTGCAATGCATGATTTAAAAAAGTTTAGGAAAGCTTCAAGTCCATTTGCGAAAAATCTGGCTCAATCTAAAGAAAAATTCTCAACATTCGGTACACCAATGATGATGGCAGGAATGAGTGGATACGGAGGCATTCCAACAAAAAATTTCCAAATGGGATCATATGATAAAATTGAAAACATCTCAGGAGAAGCACTTCATGAACTTGTTGTTGCAAGAGGCGGAAAAAAGAGATTAGCATGTTCGCCAACATGTGTGATTAAATGTTCAAATTTAGTTGTTGATGAGCATGGAAACCATATAACATCTAGTCTAGAATATGAAACCATGGCATTAAATGGATCTAACTTGTTGATTGAAGATCTAGATAGCTTAGCTAAGATTGATCACTTATGCGATGACATTGGTATTGATACAATTGAATTTGGAGGCACTGTGGGGGTTGCGATGGATTGTGGAAGAGTAGAGTGGGGAGATGCTGAAAAAGTTTTAAAAATCTTAGATAATGAAATACGAAAAAATACAGAAGAGGGTCAATTGTATGGTAATGGTGTTAAAAACATTGGAGATAAGCTTAATGCAAAACGAATCCCCCAGATAAAAGGACAAGGAATATCAGCTTACGATTGTAGAGTTTTTAAGGCAATGGGAGTGACTTATGCAACTTCACCTATGGGAGCAGATCATACATCTGGGGCAGCTATTGCTGGAAGAGTTGCGAGTCAGCATAAAGATTATGGAGAATTAACCAAAAATGAGGGTAAACTTGATTTATCTTTTGAATTACAAATTTACACTGCGATATTAGACTCGATGGGGTGTTGTTATTTTATAGGTCCTAGTTATGAAAACATAGAAATTGTAAAAAGTGCGATTAATGCTATGTACAATTTAAATTTGACAAGAAAAGATATAATCAACATTGGTATACAAATCATTAAAACTGAACTTGAATTTAATGATAAAGCAGGAATTACTCCAGAAATGAACGATGTTCCCGAATTCTTCAGAGAACAACCCTCAGAACCAGTAGATTTAAAATTTACTTTTGATCTTGATGAATTGAAATCTTTTTGGAATAGATTAGATAATCATGAGTTTTAATCATTAACATTACTTTTTCTTATTTCGAAGCATTGCATGAAAATAAAAATCAGAATTTGGAACCTGTATTTTTCCAATAAGTTCAAATCCGAAATGCTCATAAATTTGAACATTTTTTTCATTTTCAGTATGTAAATAGCATGGTAAGTTTTGTTCATCAATTTCAGCAATTTTCATCCTTAATAATTTACTACTATAACCCTTACCTTGATGAATTGGATCTACACCAATAATAGCTAAATACCAATGAGGAAAATTCACATTTTCCGTTTGAAATGAATTAGCAATTTCTTCAAAGATGCCCAACCTCTCCATAAATATTGGATCAGAAATTTCCGCTCTTTTAACTTTTCGCAATCTTCTACTAATTTCCTTAGATTGTTTACCTATTATCCGATTTTTTATTCTATAAGGATACCAAACAGCAACACCCTCAATTTCCCTTGATGTTGTATATACCTCACCAGATAAAATTCCAACTAAAATTAAAAGTTCACAGTGAGTAATAATTTTAGTCTTTCTTTCAATAGGATCTGGAAAACAATACACAAATAAAGGATCATCTTGAATAGCTCGACCAATTACTTTACTTGCTTTTTCAATTTGATCTAGTTGCAATTGTTCAAGTTGATATAATTCACTCATAATCTATTTTAAAGCATATTTTTTTTATTTATCTAAAATTGGATTAATTGAATAATATTAATCATTAAAAAAGAAAATAAAATATATAAAATATACTAACCAAAAAACACTAATTAATTAGGTGAATATATTGAGAATTGGCGCACATATGAGTGTTTCTGGGGGTAAACATTTGGCTTTCGAGACTGGAAAAGAATTGGGTTGCGAAGCAATTCAAGTATTTGTTAGAAATGTACGTGGTTGGATTTCTAAGCCTCTAGAACAAAAAGAGATAGGTGAATTTATAGAGAAGAAAGAAGAATTAAAAGATGAAATTTGGCCGATAATTTCACATAACAGTTATTTAGTAAATCTAGCAAGTTTAGATAAGGAGAAATTAGAAAAATCATATAATGCTATGCTTGATGAACTTACTAAAGTAGACCAATTAAGAATAGAATACGAGAACATGCACCCTGGGGTTATTCCTATCAGTGATAAGAAAGAAATTACTAAAGCAGAAGCACTAACTCAAATTGCTGATCAATTAAATAAGTTAATGGATGCCACAAAATCCTCAAAAGCTACTATTTTACTTGAAACGACTGCAGGACAAGGAAAAGGTTTAGGGAATAAATTCCACCATTTTAAAACAATAATAGATAAAATACAAAATAAAAATAGAATAGGGATCTGTTTTGATACAGCCCATTCTTTTGCAGCGGGATATGATTTTACAACAAAAAAGGGATATGAGGAGATGTGGAATGAATTCGATGATGTTATTGGTTTGAAATATTTATTTGCATTTCATTTAAATGATACTGATAAAGAATGTGGCTCCAGAGTTGATAGACACACTCATATTGGTCAAGGAGAAATCGGGAAAGAACCTTTTGGTTTTTTTATAAATGATGAAAGATTTAAGGATATGCCGGGAATATTGGAAACTCCAAAAGGAAAAGATATGAAAGAAGATATTATGAACATAAAAACTCTTAAGTCATTAAGAAAGAAATAAATCAAATCTCTACTTTAAACCACATAGGGGAATCATCAGATGGTACGCCATTGTAATTTACAGTTATTTCTTCCCCTTTAGATATATTTCGAATAGTGATATATTTAATACATTTATTTTTATAATCATAGATATATTTTACATTCGGATTATACGAGTGATTTATAAACTGGCTAACACTTAAGGAAACCGCAGAATCATATTCTCCAACCCACTGAGGATCATCCCATTCAAAAGAATAATTAGATAAAACTGTTTCTTTAATTAAATCCCATTCTTTGTTAGAGATAAGAATAACATGGGCAATATCTATAATCACTCCTTTTGCAATATCTATATTAGCAAATACACCTTTTCCTTTTTTTCTAGATATGAATTTTACTTCTAAAAGATTTTTCATGGAATTCACTAAGTAATTATTATACTAATAGGTATTTAAATGGATAAATCTTATAGAATTAAAATTTATATTATTCTACATCAAACCACATAGGACTTTTATCTTCAACAAGTCCATTATAATTTACTGTTAATTCCTCTCCTTGAGTAATATCCCGAATAGCAGAAAATTCTATTGCTTTATTTTCATAATCATACAGGTATTTTAAATTGGGCTCAAATGAATGATTAATAAATTGACTTATGCTAAGAGTTATAGCATTTCTAAATGCGGGCATATGCTCTGGATCTTCCCAAATATAACAGTAATTATACAATATTGTTTTATATATTTTCTTATAATCTTTGTTTGGAATAGGGATTACATGCGCAATTTCAATTACAGTCCCTTTTTCAATTGGTTTTTTAGCAAATGCTCCTCTACCTTTCTTTTCAGAAATCGGTTTTACTTCAATATATTCATGCATGATTATACTTAAATATATATTAAATTTTAGAAGATTATTATAGTGAATAAACTTATTCTTTATATTTTTCTGGATTTACACACCTTCGCCATTGCATAACGGTCTCTAAAGGGCCTAATCCTATAAGGAGATCACCCTCTTCGAAAATAAAATCTGGTTTAAAACTGTAGATCCATTTATCTTCTCTTTTCATGGCAATTATATGAAATCCTCTCTTATAACGTCTATCTTGTAATTCACTATAAGTTTTATCTTTAAAATAAGAATCTTCTGATAATCTTTCCCTTACAACTATTTCTGAAGTTTCGCGAATTGCTTGTTGTAGAATTGCGTGTGGTTCGAAACCTTTAAGAATATTTTCTGCAATGTGAGCAGCGGCATCAGATATTAATTCACAACTAAATACAATTCTCATTATTCCTGTGAGATCTCGAGGAGTTTCTACTAATTTTGCTAAATCAAGAAGATCTTTTTCTATCGCGATATTTAAACCATCCATTAATTCTTCCATTTCTAAAACATCTTCAGCAACCTCTTCATTTTTAAAAAACAAGGCAGCTAATGCTAATTCAATCATAGTTTCTGAAATATCTGTTATTAAAACGTAATTTTTCTGTATCTCCTCAATTTTTTCACAGATTTCTGTATTTTCAAGATCGATTATTGATTCTTTCTCCTGTTCTCCAATATCAAAAGAAAAAGGATCTTGATCCCTACATAATTTTTTCATTTCTATAATAGGTTGAATTTCTCCCTTAACAATTAAAATATCATTTATTAACACCTTTTCATCTCTTTCAAAGAGCCATTTATCTTCTCTACGTATTGCTATTAAATCAACTCCATGTTTAGATCTAAAATGTACATCTTTCCTTGCTTGCCCAATGAACTCACAGCCCTTGTTAACTACAACTTTAACTATAGGTTCAGGTACATAACTAATATCACTAAATAATTGACTAAAGTAGGAGATATCATTATTGATATATACAACCCTCGCAATATCTGATAATGCGTCAGAAATCTTGTCAATAGCGTAACCCATAACAACGAGGGGTTCTAATTTTTTCGCTCCATTTAGTCCTATTGGATGTGCTTGAATAATTTGGAAATTAAGCAAAAATGTAAGTTCATGAATTCTTTGTTCCATTTTATAGGCTTCATCAGCAAGTTCTTTACTTCCGAACTTAATTGCACTATAAGCCAGATCAATCATTAAATCGATATTTTTTTTCATTTCCCGAAGTATTTCTCTTAGGGAAAGAGGCTTGTATTTAAATTTTTTACTAGGTTTGGTCATATAGTCCTATTCACTCACTTTTCATATTAATTTGATTTTATATAAATATTATTATAAATAAAATTAAGAATAGAGGCGTTAGAAAATCAGCTAAAGATGTAAGAAATGGAATTAAAAAATTATTTGGATCCTTACCACGCTTATATAAGAAAATAGCGCTAACAAACAATGCTACAAACATTATTATAAAAATCAATAAAACTGTAAGCGTAATAATAAAAATAATTAATAAGGGATTTACAATCTTAATACCTAAGATGATACTAAATACATATCCTATTAATAACAAGGCTATTAAACTCAATAATAGGGTAATGAGTAATCCTAAAAAGTCTTCTTTTAATCTATCAGATTTCTGAATTTTTGGAGGTAATGTACCGATATATAGGTGTGTGGTTAATCTCGATACAAGAACAGTTGATATATCACCTATTAAAGAATTCAAAGCTGGAATTATTAAAAGTAATATTGGAATAGAGGTTAATACGGCTTTATTTGAAGATAATAAAGTACCAGAGACGAGCCCAAACAAAGAAGACAGAATTACTATGATTATAGATTCTTTAAAAATTTTCATATAATACTTCATTTAGGGCACCCCTAGCATTATAATAGTTAAGAAAAAGCATAATACAGTAGAAAAATCGTCAATTGCCGTCATCATGGGATTAACGACGTTATTTGGGTTTAATCCTCTCTTAAAAGCTACATAGTTTAATCCTGTGGAACAAGGAATTGAAATAGCGAGTGTTAAGATTGTTGAAATTATAGGAATTATAATTAAATACGGAATGGGAAGAATATATAATTTGAAGAAAACAAAATCTAAGATAATAGAGAAGATACCTATGAAAAATGCTGTTATAATTGAGAGTGTATAAGTGGCCAAAACATTTTCAACCCATGTTTTCCTAGAAAAATTTCCAATAACAAAATCACGAGATGTTCTAGCTATAAATGGTCCACTTAAATTACCCCTTAAAGATAAAAGAGCCGGAATCATCAATATTAAAACAGGAAAACTATTAAATGGCAAAATGAGTAATGAAAGTATTATCCCCGCTAAGATATCCCCAATAATAGAGATAACCTCTGATGGGAAGGTTTGTTTAACAATTTTTCCTTTAGAGTCATGAATCTCCATATACCATCCTCATCAGAATCCGTTGAATTAATATTATTTTCTTGAAACATTTCTTAATATAAAGTGATTTATTTTCCTTCTATTATTTATATTATCTATAATTATATTTAAGAATTTAGTTATACCTAATTCATTAGAATAATTTTTAAACTTATGATTCAATTTTAAATAACAGGGTAGTTTTATTAACCATAATTATAGTTTTTAAATTCGATGGGATTATTTTTAAGGTTAAGAGACTCTAGAAAGATCTAATTAATTTTACAGATATTCTTTTGCTAATTATATCCATAAATGATATCTAATTAAACTTAAACAAATTTTATATGAATTCTTAATTAATAATTATTTAATTTTAATGAAAATATGAAATTTTAAGAGAGAAAGTTTATTGAGCCTCTGGATTCCTGTAGCAAAAAATGAAATTCGGTTAAAAACAAGTCGATTTAGGAAAAATCGGAAATTATTCTTTATTGTAATTTTTTCAATATTTTTATTATGGTCATCATATTTAGGACCAATTTTAATTGATGCAATATTGCCAGAAATTATAAAAATATTTTCCTCCAACTATGTAGGAATAATTATTCCATTAATTGAGTATACTTTTAGTACCTTATTTTTAATGTATGTAATGTATCCTCTCTTTATTCTTTTTAGAAAAGCAGAAATTGGTTACAAAGAGATCATATTAGCATCTCCAATAAAACGCAGTGATATTATTCTTGGTGAATTTATAGGGCGTTTGCCTTTTTACGCTTTACTTATTCTAGGAATTGGTCCATTTGGTATAACATTGATATTACAGATTAATCCAGAAATGAATATTTTCCATTATCTCATTTTTTATTTAATTTTTTTTTCATTATCAATTTTTGGATCATTTATTGGAACAATTTTAGCCAATTGGGTTGAATTCAGAATAGCTAGGAGCGAGAAGATAAAAGAATTAAGGAGTATCTTTTTAATCTTATTGGCAATTTTAGTTTTAATAATATTTTATTCTTTTCAATATTTATTTGGTCTATTTAGGACTTATCCAGAATTTAAAAACTTTCTACTTTTTTATCCATCTTTATGGTATTCAAATATAATTCTATACCTTATTGATCCTAAGTTTATAGAATTATCTTTGTTTAATATTTGGGTAAATATTGGTCTCGCTATTATAATTCCTCTTTTATCTTTCTATTTTTTCTATAAAATAAGTAATTATACTTATGATTTAAATTTTGAATTTAATAAAAAATTTAAAATCATTCATAAGGAGCATAAATTCTACAATTTTATTAAAAGAATTACGCATAAGAACTACAAAGGATTGGTCGTTATCCATTTTAAAGAATTTTTTCGGAAAAAGCAGAATAAAGTAAAATTAGTCTATATTATTGGAGTTATTTCAATGTTTAGCATTTTTTTATATTTAGCTTTAGAAAATCAGCCGTTTGTTTTTGAAACGAGTTTCTTAGGTATTCCTATAATTATTCAAATCATACTAAATCAAAATGTTTTAATGTTACTTATTTCATGGATGGGAAGTTTTATTTTTGGAATTTTAATGGGAATGTCTGCTTTTGTTGATTCTAAAGATGTATTATTTGTTTATAAAAAATCACCAATGGGTCTAAAAGCATTTCTTCAATCTTATTTATACGAAATGGTATATATTTTACTTTTGATAGATATTTTCTTTACAATCCTTTTCACATTCATTTTTATTCTCGAGATATTAGTTTCATTAACTTTTTTTTTCATATTTATGATAAATAGCATTATTATCATTATTCAAGCAATAGGGATTCAATGTATCAGACCTTTATTCGAGGAACGTCGTAAAAATATGATTTTTAACAATTATTATTTACTTGCCCTACAAGTTCTTTCTTTATTTATAACTCTCTATTTAATTATCCCCGTTATGATAGGTACAATTGATACTTCTTCTGGTCTTTTTCTTATACTTCTAATTAATATTGGTATATCCACAGGATTAGCATCATTAATATTTTCATTTGGGATTCATAATTTAAAGAAAATTGAATAAACCTATTTAAAATCCTTTTTAATACCCCAAATTTTTTTCAGTCCTTTGATTAAAATATGTATTGCTAAAGGAACTAGTAATAAGAAGAAGCCTAGGGGATTAATGAAAATATTTTTAATAAATGTTGAGAGAACTTCAAATGGATCGAAAAAAAATAATTGGATTATGAAAAATAAATAAATAGCAGCACCAAAAACGAGAAAAAAAGTATTTGCTTTTATTGTTGATAAATATATTAAAATAATAATTAAAAAAAGAAAAGATTCAAGAATTTCCATTTTAGCAAAAAAATCTATGTTTTAAAATATATAAAAAAAAAGGATTTAAAAATTTGATTAACTTATTCTTTTCTTTCTCTTTGTATAATAGATTAAACCTATTACAGCACTAGTAGTAATTATTAAAATGATTGAAAGCTCATATCCGAAAATTTCTTCTTCTGCGAATCCTACGGTTATAATGGTTGCTCCACCATACTTAATGAGAGCATCACTAAGAACCCCATTAGCATTATATCTAACCGTGGCATCTACTTCACCAAAAGTTCCATTGAATATATAGTTGCTAACGTTAAATTCAAAGTATCCACCGGGATAATTAACATTCATTCCATTTTCTAGCGCAGTTATCGAAATGTTTCCTGGAATCTCCGGAACCATTGATTTAAGAGTATTAATTTCATCTTCAAGTATTGTCCAATTCATATTCATTGGCATAAACAAGCCCCCGATGGTTCCATTAGGAAAAAAAACGCCACTTGCAAGATCCATGATTCCTCCTGTGTAGTTATCTTGGAACTTCACAATAATATGGTTAAATTCTGCAATATCCTCAATTGTAGTAGTTCCTGGAAAAACTAAAGAAAGCGAGCATAAAACGTTTACGTATTTTGTACCCATAAAATCCATTTCGTCTGAAACAGATTTAACGTTTACTTTAACATTAATACTTGCAGAACCAACAAAATAAGTTGAATAATCAGGGGGCATCTCACCAGTTATATTTAAGTCTTCATATAAATCTAGTAAAGGCTCTGCGTTTACTGTAATTTTCCATGTAAAGCTATCACCAGCGCTTACTCCTACCCAATCAGGTGGAAGAGCATTAGAAACATTTATAGATGATAAAAATAATAAACAACCGACTATACTAATACCGATTAATTTAATCTTATTCTTCATATTATATTCTCATCCTCTATTTTTAAAGAAATTAAAAAAGTTACAATTATAATTTCAATACAATTATTTAAATCTATCATTGAATTTGCTGCTTCTTCTTAATATCAATTCTTTATATATATAAAGCTATAAAAATATATTTATATTATACAATTATTTGATTCTAATAAAACAGTTTTATTAGTACCTTGATATCAAATTTCATTTTTAAAGATAATTTAAATTGGATTACTATTAATATAATTGATAATGAAATTTTCAAGATATGAATCAAGATTTAAAGCGGGAGAAATATTAGCAGATTTTGTTTTTAATAAGGATAAAACCCTTGGTATACATGTTTTTGATGATCCAAATCAATTTTTTTGCTTTGCGATTCCTAATGGAGGGATCCCTGTTGTTGAAGGATTTTGTTTTAAATTGAATATTAATTATGATATATTAATTGTACGTAAAATTAAAATACCATTTAATACTGAAGCAGGTTTTGGATCAGTCACTCCCGATGGGACTATATTAATAAATCAATCTCTGCTATACCATTTAAACTTATCCCAAAAGGCAATCAATGATTCTATAGAGTTAACTAAACAAGAAATCAAAGAGAGACTTAAATTTTATGAAAAAGATTTAAAACTTGAGAATTTTTATGAGGAATGTATCTATAATAAACACATTTTCATTCTAGATGATGGGCTAGCCTCAGGTTTTACAATGTTAGCTGCAATAAGCATGATAAAAAAATATCATCCAAAAAAGGTCTTTATTGCTGTTCCAACAGCTCCTCTTAGAACCGTTAAAAAAATTAAAGAAAATGTTGATGATGTTTTTTGCCCAAATATTAGAGAGGTTCTGTGGTTTGCTGTTGCAGATGCATATAAAAATTGGTACGATGTACCTGAATCTGAAGTTGTAGAAATTTTAAATAATTCAAAATACTATGTGCAAAATATATAAAAAATAATAGTATTTAGAGAGAATTCATTCAGTAAAAAAAACTAAGATTTAGAAAGATGCATATTGAATTAAAAGAATTCCTAAAATCAAATAAACGTCTGGTAATTATTTATTTTGGTTCTTTTAGTATACAAATTATAGTATTTTTAATAATTCAAGTTTTTGATTGGACCTCCCAGGAATCGTTAAATTCTTCATGGTTTAATCTATTGATGAATACAGTGGAACCATATTCAGATTACAAATTTTGGTATCAAGGTTTTGCCAAACAGTTTATTTATGATGATTGGTTACCATACATTCAACAATTTGAAGACCCTTCTAAATACCGAAATATTTTTGAGTACATTTTAGTTATTATTCTCGGAAATGGGCAGTTAAATTTCATTTATCCCCCTTTCTTTTTTTATAGCATAATTATTCCAGCATTAATCAGTATAGATTTAGTGTTTCTTCCTTTATTATTAGCAAATCTTTTATTACCATTTATAATTTATAAATTTCTTAATAATTTTTATGGAAAAAATATAGCAGAATGGGGTTTTATCACTACAACCTTATGTCCCCTTTCAATTTTTTATAATGGGGGGTTATTACTAAATACATCTTATATAACTCTTTTTTTCGTTCTGGCATTATATTTTATTTCAATTAATAGATTTACATCAGCAACAGTCTTTTTAGCTATCTCTTTTCTTTTTAAACAAACAGCTATTTTTTTTATTCCTCCAATTTTAGCATACATAATCTTAAAACATAAGTCAAGTGAAAATAAAATTGGGTTTCTTAGCTATACCAAAAGCTTCCTTAAATATACAGGAATATTGGTGGCAATAATATTATTGGGATCATTACCATGGATTATTATTACTCCAAAAAATTATATTGAGGCGTTACTTGTCAATCAATCTATAACTTTTTATCCTGTATTTATTAATCCATGGTATAATTTTCCAGTACATTGGTATAGCTTTTTGATTGGATTAGGTGCTCCATATTGGTTATTGTATATCTTAGGTTTTCTCACCTTTACTTTTATAGGGATAATACTTATGGAAATAATTGTTTTATTTTTATTGTTTAAGTGGCACCATAATGATGAATTGAATTGGAAGAAATTAATTGATGTGATCATTTATGTAGCTTTTATAAGTCATCTTTTCCTTCCAAGGGGAGTATATAAATATTACTTTACTTTTCACGTCCCTCTTGTCATTCTTTGGATTTGCGTTCATTTCAATGACATTTTATCTAGTGATAGAAGTAAACAACTAAATTGGAGGTTAATATTCATACTTGGTTCTCTTATAATTATAATCATACCACGTTTGTATTATTTGATAATAATTTGGTTAATTCTTGCTTTTATAATTAAAACAAATTTAAATCTCAGAAAACAAGAAATCCCATTAAAAATGGAAAACCTAGATTTAAATTAAATTAAAAATTAGAAACTATACTTTTACATAAAACATGATATATTTCAAGTTTAATATAAATACCTTATTTAAACTAGACTTTTTTATCTAACCAATAAATCAGTTTGATATTTTTCTTTTTTTAAAAAAAAATGAAGAATATTAATCAAACTTATAATAATTAGTATTGAACTAAACAAAATTAGACTATATAGATTACTTATTATTGATTCAAGATTAAAAATAATAATAATTAAAGCATATATAAGCAGGCTAAAACTTAGTATTAATATTGATTTATGTGTTTTACTCTCTCTCCTAAAAAATCTTCCTAATAAGTAAAAAGGGAAGGCTAATCCAATAGATCCAATAACTATCAGTGGAATAAAGATTAAATAAAGTTCAATTCTCGATTGAAGTGAGAAATACACAATAATCCTATAATAGAATACATCAACTACAAGCTGATGAAATAAAAATAACTCAAGAGTCTCTTTTCCAGG
This sequence comes from Promethearchaeota archaeon, assembly GCA_048938005.1. GTDB lineage: Archaea > Asgardarchaeota > Lokiarchaeia > Sigyniarchaeales > SOKP01 > Loki-b32. Next base: position 115,696 of record JBHLMQ010000002.1, read on the forward strand.
AATCTCAAGCATTTTATTGATTTTTGTTGTATATTTAAAGAACCAAATTGAAAAGATAACAAAGGAAATTGTTATTAACGGATGATATAAAATCCTAATAAAATCTAAAAGAGTGTAATTTGTTATTGGGAAAAAAAAGTAAAACAATATAATAATAATTAATGATACAAGCGCAGTTAATCCAACACCATTTTTCTGTAAAATATTTATAGATTTATTAGGATTTTTCCCTATCCAAAAACCTAGCAACATTCCAAAAAGAAAAACGAAAAATCGAAGCGCAAATAAACTATAATACCATAAAAAGTCTAGTTTTGGGGGTAATTGAGTAACTAAATCTTTAGATATTTCAAAAATAGTGTTGGCAAATACGTTAGCAAAGAAAAGATAACATATAAAAAGCAAAATACCCAAAAATGCTGTTAATTTAACATTTTTTTTTATGCATAAATAAAATAGTGGGAAGAGTAGATAACAGCTTAAAATTAATGTGATATACCAATGGGGTGGAGCGATAATAAAAAAATTAGGGTTAGTTGGAATAGATTGTAATCCACTCATATGAATTAATATTGAATTGGCATCAAAATTTTCATTAAAAAGATAATAATTACTAATTAAAAAGAAGAATGTAGATATAATCAGTAGTGGGTAAATTCTAACAATTCTTCTTTTATACCATTTTTTCCAAGAATGTTCTTTCTTATTACTTCTCATTACTCCGATAGTTAATAACATACCACTCAAAAATATAAAAATATCTCCGGTGCTTTCAATAATTTCGAAAAAGGTACGTATGAATATATTCGAATGATCTTTAATATCAGAAAGCTGCCCTATATGCCATATTATTATTCCTATGATTGCTATGGCTTGTATGGAAGTAATACTTCGAAAAAAGCTTTCTAATTTTGCTTCATTCCTTTTATTGTGGATTAACATTTGATTCTTGTTATTTTCCATCTATTTAACTTAATTATAATGAGTTTTGAATTAGTAATAGTAATTAGATGTTTAAATAATTTGTTGAGCTTGAAAATGTTAAAATCACATTTTATAGCATTAACTGGGAGTTAGGCTAAAGGTAGAAATTACAGAAAGGAGGTTTAATAAAAGAAAAGTAAAAAAAAATTTTATAATTTAAGCGCTAATCAAACGGAATAATATTGAAGCATGAGGAATATAGAACTCATCTCTTTTCTTTATCACAACAGTGTGAAAATATTCAGCAAGCCCCAGAAATCCACGAATTACTGACTCATCTTCTTCAAATCTAAAAATTACAGCGGCTATAGCAGATCCCGTATTGAAACTAACCTTATCATATACTCTTTCATCGATTAGAGGGATTTTTAATTCGTTGACAATTTCATAAACCCGTTTAATGAAGAGTTCTCGCTTAGGCATTTTTCATAAACCTTTTTAATTTATTCTATTCTAAAGAATTTTTTAGAAAATTGAATTTTTAATAATTTTTAAACTTACTAATGAAATATGTTATATAATATTATTAGTTTAAGTTTTTTAATAATTAACGTTTTTCTAGATGTAGATAATATTGGGATTTATAGACTCAATTAAGAATGGAATAAAAATATAAATACATATTAATATATTTTATATAATTAAAATATAAAGATTATAAATAGTAATTTTAATTTTAATCAATTTTTCAATAATATTAGAGGAATTGAGTAGAACGTGGTCTCAAAAGAACAGAAGAAAATTGAACGAGTTATAAACTTTATGAAAAAGGGTTTAAATTCTCTTGCTGATGATCTGGAAGAAACAGTTAAGGGAATTAATGATTTTATCAAATCTTTAGCAAAGGCTCAGAAGGATTTGAAGGAAGTTTCTGTTGGTGAAGAAGTTTTAACCGTTAGTACTTCCTCTAAAAAAATTGTTGCAGCAACTGATGGTCAAGCTAAAACAGCTGCTGCTAGTACATTATTTAGTTTATTAAGTACTAGCGGAGGTGCTGGAGCTCCAGTACCTGCAGCTGCTCCTGCAACAACACTCCCAGCAGCACCCGCACCCCCAGGTGCTGGGCCTCCATCTGCGCCAAAACCCCCTAGCGCAGGACCACCTACAAAAGCTGGGCCACCAACTGCACCACCAAGTAGTGTTGGGCCTCCAAGAAAGCCTGGTTTACCACCAGCTCCAAAATTACCTCCAACAGGCGGTGCACCCCCTGTAGCACCAAGTGCAAGCCCCCCAAAAGCCCCTAGTGGACCAACAAGCGCGAGTCCCCCAAGTGCCCCAGCATTTGCAAAAAGACCACCTGCACCAGCGGCAGCACCAACAACAGCGGTTAAAGTAGGAGGAGGGTTGGGATCTCTTCGAGACGAAATGTTAGACGAATTAAATCGTCTAAAGAAAATTATGAGAGGCGAATAACGGCCCCTAAGATTTTTAATCTTCATTTTTCCTTAAAATCTTATTTCTATTATTTAGATATAGAGAGGATAAAAGATATAGAGATATTACGCGCAAATGTGATAATATTATCTTAAAAAGACTTCGATTTCTACTTTTTTTGTATTAAGTGAATTTATTATCCATTAAAGATTCTATTAGCATAGAAGTAGGAAGGTTTTTTTAGTAAATAAAATAATATATTAGATAGTGTCATTTTGGGTAGTTATCTTATTAATTAATTTGAAGTATAATAAAGTATGGGAAATTTAACAGTTGTACTAGATATTGGTCAATTTAGTACCAAAATTGGATTCGCAGGAGAGGATAGTCCCTCACAAGTCTTTCTAACGATGGTTGGAAAACCAAAATATCAAAGTGTGGGTGCCAATTATGAATCTAAGGCTTCTCGTGAAAATGAAATATATGTAGGTGACGAAATTCAATCTATTGGATTATATAAAATTTTTCATCCTATCGAAAAAGGAATTGTTATTGATTGGAATCATTTTGAGAATATTATTGATTACATTTTCTATAATCTAAGAGTAGATCCTACACTTGTTAATATCTTATTTGCTGTGCATCCATTATTTCCATATAAAGATTTAGAAAAAATATTTGAACTTTTTTTAGAAAAATATATGTGCATGAGTTTTTATCCTGTACTAGATTCCATGTTAACTTTATACTCAGGCGGTTTCCAAACGGGATTAATTATAGAAATTGGAGATAGTAATACAAGAATAGTTCCGATTTATGAAGGATATAAATTAGAACATGCAGTAAGGATTTTGGATATTGGTGGAAGAGTGTTAACTCGTCATATGGAACAGACTCTAGAATCTATTGGATGGTCTGTTGATTCTTCAATACGAAGAGAGTTGGTAAGGGTTTTAAAAGAAAAATCATGTTTTGTCTCATTAGATTATAATGAAGATCTAAAGCGAAGTGAACAATATGAGAAGGAATATTCTTTACCTGATGGTTCTACAATCTCACTTAATAAAGAAAGATTTATTGTACCGGAATTATTGTTTAAGCCATCATCAGAATTAGAAGAAGATGCATTACATGTAGCTATTATGGATGTAATTGAAGCGTGTGATTTAGACATTCGTCCGGAATTGTTGAATAACATCTTTTTATCGGGTGGGTCCAGTATGTTTCCAAATTTAAAATCTCGCATTTATCAAGAATTAGAATTGGAATTAGCACGAAGAAAGAAAAAAGATCAAGTGATCAGAATAATAGCACCGATGGAAAGAACCTTTTCTGTATGGATTGGTGGATCAATCTTAGCGATGATCCCGGAATTTTCCCAAAATTGGATTACTCGCGCTAAGTATTTTAATGAAGGGATACCACCTAATTTACTATGATATATCCTATCTTAATTTTTTAGAATATCCAGATAATATTAAGATAATATAATTTGTTAAATAAGAATTCTCAATATTAATTCATATTATAACCACTCCTTTTAAAGGTAAATTAGAAAATGGAAAATTTTGGTGAAGATAGGTTTTATAAACCGAGCTATTCACTTTTATTTAACAAAATTAAAGATATCAAAACCCCAATAAAAAATGAAATATTAATCGCTCTTCTTGATGGGCAATGGCATTCTGAATTGGAATTAATAAGAGTTACTAAAAAACAACATGTATTTGTCGGAGCTGTAACTTTAGGGACAATGATTCACGTATTAAATCATACTATTAAAAATAATTATCTTCAAAAAAAGATTGTAAATGGTAAAATGTATTATAAGTTGAACGATAATTATGTTGGATTAACAAGAGCAGCATATAGATTCGATGCAAACGATTTTCTTTAATAATATTAAATAGCGTTTCATTTTTTTATGCATTGATCTTTATAAATTTTATATTCTTCGCAATTTGAACAAAATTTGGAACGATTCTCATTCCAGCATTTAGGACATAAATAATAAGTAAATGATTTATTACTTTTTTTAAGACTAACTTTAAAAATATTAAAATTACAAATAGAACAGGTAGAATTTAATAATTCTAATTTTCCATTCTTAGGTAAAGACAAAAATTTATTACAGTTTTTATCAGAACAAACTAAGAATCTTTTATTTTTAATATTAATGAATTTCATTTGATTTTTATTACAAAATGGACAATTTGAAGATGTGAGTGGGATTGTATAATCAATCTTATAATTATCAACTTTAGAAACTAATGTGTGTTTATTTATTAGGAACTTATCAAATAGTTGTAAAAATTCTTTTCTTGTCTCATCTACAACATCCTTCATATTTTTTTTCTCATTTTTAATTTCTTCAAGTTTTATTTCCACCCTTTTAGTAAAGTCTGGTTTTAAAAATGGTAACCATATTTCAATTAAATTTTCAATAATAAATTTACCTAGATCCGTTATAATATAATGAAATTTTATTCTTTCTGTTAATTCACGAGTTTTTAATAATTTTATTATTATTGGTCGAGTTGCTTTAGTGCCTAGGTGATTTCTTTCCATTAGTTTTAGCAATGTTGGATCAGTATACCTAGGAGGGGGTTTTGTTTCTTTTTGGATAAATAATATCTCCTTTATTGGGATTTTATCACCAATGATTTGGATTTCTTCATCGTATTTCGGTTTAAGAAAAGGGGCAATTTCTAAAAATCCTGGAGAGATTAGTGATACAACTTGAGCAATAAATGGCTCCTCTTTAATTAGGATTTTTAAGAACTGTTTTGATTCCAAAGCTTCTTCTCCAAAAAGCGCAAGATAATGACGAGCAAGAAGATCATAGACTCTTTTTTGTAAATTGTTTTCGAATCTTGAACTATTTAGCTCTAAACTTTCAAGAGGAGTGATAGGGGGGTGGTCTCCCATATCTCTCTTTCCTTTGGTAGGCTTTATTCTCTTATTTTTTAATAAATCTATAGTATAGTTCTTAAACTGAGTATGTAAAGTAAATTTTTGTAAAATTTCACGATGATTAAAATCTGATTTATAAACATCACTATCAGTTCTAGGGTAAGAAATTATTTTATTCAAATACAAAGCATTCATGGTGCGCATTGCCACATTTGCTGAAATTCTTAAATTTTTTGTTAACAGAACTAAAGCTTTTGATGTATTCAATGGAGTTGGTGGAGACCTTTTAATTACATCTTTGGAATTATCAATAATCCTTGCTATTTTTTCATTTTTAATTTTTTGAAAAATTTGTCTTGCTTCTACTTCTTGTTGTTTTTTGAAAGGATTAAGTTGATGATGCGCTCTAAAAACACCACTTTCGTGAAATAAATCAGCATCAATTAGAAAATAAGGTTCTGGAATAAAATTTAAAATCTCTTGTTCTCTAAGATATATTAAATATAAAAGACAGGTCTGGACGCGACCAATTGAAGTAAACCTTACTCTAAATTTATTTAATAATGGGCGTAGAGTATTTGTTAGTTCTCTAGTAGCTGAAAATCCAATAAATGCATCAATAATTGATCTTGCTTCTCCTGATTCACCCCAACTATATTTAGGTATTATTAGATTATTAAATTTATTTATTATTTCATTTTTTTGAAGGGAACTAAGCCATAATTGCGATATTTGTATATTTGGATTTGCTTGTCTTACAAATGGAAGTGCATCAAATAATCCAATATTACACCCTTCAATATCAGCATCAGTTCCTATGATACAATGATCACACTTTTTCGCATATTCTTTAACTGCTTTAATATATTGTCCCAAACCACTGATTTGGAATTTCTTAATGGATTTCGGATTTGTTATTATTTCTCGCGGAGGAGGGTTTGCCCAACTTTTAAAAGCATCAGTATTTCTATATTCGAGGAGATGGCCACGTAAAGGAATTACAAAGATATTTTTTGAATTAATCCAATATATATTTAATGATTTTGTTTTTTTAATTGTTTTGACTTGCCCTAATGCATTTGCTATAGCTTCTGCGGCCTTGTTTTTTTCAGTAATAATTAATGTTGCCATTTGACTTTTTGAACTTAGAAAAGAATACTTTAATTTAATCTCTGAAAAAGCAATAATATTTCATAACAGATAAATAAATTTCTGGTTATTATTAAAGAAAAATTAACTACTATAGAATTTTAATTATTATATTACAATTTAAGGTTTTGATAGTTTTTAGAAAACTGAAATTAAAAATATTATATAATAACTTAAATTGGTAATGTAAAGGTAAATGTTGAGCCTTTATTTTGCCCTTCCGAACTTGCCCAAATTTTACCTCCATGAGCATTAACAATTCCTTTAGTAATATACAAACCTAAACCAGTCCCTGCATCCTTAATATTAAGATCTTCATTTAGATTTGATGGCATAATTCTTTCAAATTTTTTAAATAACCTTTCAATTTCATCTTTGGCTAACCCAATTCCATTATCTTTTATTTCAAAGACATATTCATTATCCTCTTTTTTTGCAGAAATCTCTATCCATCTATAGTCAGGAGAAAATTTAATCGCATTTGAAATCAAGTTAGTAAAAACCGCAAAAATACGCGTAGGATCTACATTCAACATGATTTCATGTTCAATATTTAAAATTATCTCAAGATTCTTTTCATTGATTAAATAACTCAACTCATCAAGACAATCATTGATAATTTTGGTGACATTTATTAATTCCTTCTGCAATTTTAATTCCTCTTCATCAATTTTCAAGACATCTAAAAGCTGATCCATTAAAACTTCTAATCTTTTAATATTTCTCTGGATGGTTATTAAATCCTGTGTAACTTCAAGATTTAATTGGTTCCTATATTTCATAAGGATATAATCTGTGTATCCTGAAATTGAAATTAATGGTGTTTTTAATTCATGTGCTGCCATTGTTATAAAATCATTTTTGACTTTGTCAAGTTTTTTCAATTCAATATTCTGTTCTCTTAATTTCTTCTCAGACTCTAATAATTCTTGTTCTAATCTGAATTTTTCTGTAATATCAGAAAAAGTTCCTTCAATTACCATAGGATTATTATTATCATCTCTTATAAGATGCGCATTTACTTGTACAACAATATTCTCTCCATTTTTCTTTTTTAAAGGTACGATGTAATTGCGAATTACTCCGTTTTTTTCTAATTGTCTTCTATATTTTTCATGATCCTTCGGTTTTTGCCAAGAGAATGGAGGCGGTTGTCCAATTAGATTTTCACGGAGATCATATCCCGCTATTTTACAAAATGCTGGATTATGATATAATAGATTTCCTTCCCATTGTGCCATATAGTATCCTTCATCCAAATTGGTTATCATATTTCTGAAGTTTTCCTCAGATTCTATAAGTTGATTTTCCATTTTCTTGTTTTCAGTGATATCCCGTATAATCGTTATTACTTGGCTTACTTTATTCTCGCTAAAGATTGGAATTTTCCGAGTTTCAGTAAAAATTTCGATATAATTTAAAGTAATACTCCCTTCAGTAAGAAGGGTCTCCCCGCTATTAAAAACATGTTCGTACTCGTCCCGAACTTTATCAGGTAAAAATGGAAATGCTTCAAAAACATTCTGACCAACAAGTTCTTTATCAATATCTAAATTCATGAGCCAAGAGCTAAAGGCAGAGTTGGATAAAATAATATTTAAATCTCTATCGACAACATGTAGAGGATCACTTAATGAATTAATTGTAGTACGATATTGCTGTTCAGATTCTATTAGATCTTTTGTCCGCTCTAGTACCTTCTGCTCTAATTCTCTATTTAATTTTTTTAATTCTTCTTGCGATTTCTTTAATTCTTGATCAGCAATTTTTTTCTCTGTAACATCTTGTATTATTACCTGAAAAAAAGTTTCATCACCAATTTCAACTAGAGAATCATTTATACCTATCCACATTAATTTTCCATCTTTCGATCTAGAAATTTGAACCTCAAGTGGTTCTGGGACTATACCTTTTAAGACAATTTGGTATCTTTCTTTAAAAAGAGGTAAAACCTTTTCAGGTTTTATGCCTATATCTAAGAAATTTTGGTTGATTATTTCCTCAATTTTCCTATTAAAGAATTTTTCAGTAGCAGGATTACAATCTATTATTTTTCCTTTTCTATCAACTAAAATAATTGAATATGGGGAACTTTCGAATAAATGACGATATTTTGTTTCTGATTCTTTTATCTTCTGCTCAGCATTTTTCTTTTCAGTAATATCCTGAATTATAGCCTGAGTAAGGGTTTTATCTCCAATTTTAACCAAGGAACTATGGATAGACAACCAAATTTTTGTCCCATTAACTCTTGTGAGTTGAAATTCTAAGGGTCCTAATCTCTCACCTTTTAAAAATCGCTTAAATCGATCTTTCAATATATTTATGAGATATTCAGATCTTTTGAGAACTGATAAAACTTCTGAAAATTTTTTTCCAATTAGATCTTTAATTTCTAAAACAGAGAGTAAATCACTCATAATTGAATTACAATCAATTATAATTCCTTCTTCATCCATAAGCCATATACTATATGGTGAACTCTCAAATAAATGACGATACTTAATTTCAGATTCCTTTATTTTTTCTTCGAGAGAGAATTTTTCAGTAATATTTCGTGCTAAACCACTAAATCCAATTTTTTTTCCATCTAAATCGTATCTTAAATATACCGAAGATTCACATGTTACTAAATCTCCACTTTTATTTCGAAATTGGTATTGGAAATCTGACTCTGGTTGCTCTGTTTCATATACAATTCGATATACTTCAAAAATCTTATTTTTATTTTCTTCATCTACAAAAGTCTGAAAGTTCATTCCTAACAATTCATTTCTTGGAGTTCCTTGAAGTTCACATAGGGCATCATTAAAAAAGGTGAAATTTCCATTCAGATCAACTTCAAAGTAACTTTCTTTAATATTTTCAAGTATTCCCCGATATTTTTCTTCAGATTCTTTTAATTTTTGTTCTGCAATTTTACGCATTGTAATATCTTCATAGGTAACGAGTATCCCCATTACTTTCCCCCTTGAATCATGTAATGGAATTCTGTTAATCTCAAAACAAGTCTGCTCACCTTTTGAAGTAATTAATGATTCGATAACATTATATTCGGGAGTATCATTTTTCATAATTTCAGCTTCCCTATCTTGAATTATTTTGCCAGGATCCTTAAGCCAAATTAGATCTTTATCAGTTCTTCCAATAATATTCGTAGGCTCTTTTATTCTATTTAAAAGAGCAAAATTCTTATTGCATCCCATATAGACCAAGTTTCTATCTTTCCAATAGATGAGTTGAGGTATATTATCCAGTATTAATTCCAACATTTCTCTTGTTTTCTGCACAAAAGTTTTTCCTTCTCTTGTTTGAAGAAGTTTCCAAAATTGTATCTCTGGTAAAGAATCTGCTAATTCATCGAAGCGAGCGTGACTTTTATTTAAATCAAATTCAAATTTTTTAAACTTGGTAATATCCCTACAGATTAAGAACACTTTTTTAGCATTATCTTCATAATCTATGAAACTTTTTCCCTTAATTTCAAACCATCTAAATGGATTATTATCATATTTGATTTGAGCTTCTCCCATTCCATGACCAAATTTGAATATATCTTTTATTAATGTTATTACTCGTTTGAGATCCTCTAGACGAATAAAATCATCAATTTTTTTCTTTTCGGTAAAAGCTTGAAAATTAGTATATTCACATCGGTTCTTATCATTTAGGATAAATATAAGATCATCAATATTTTCAGAGAAAATCTGACCAATTTTACTGTGACTTTTAAACGTGCTTGTCATCTTTAATGATTACCCCATTTAACTTTTTAGGATTTAAATCATACAATAGTAAAAGAGAAAATTAACATTTTCCTATTATAAAAATTGGAAAAGTAAAATATAATTTTTATCTATTTAGAATTTTTGGTGATATTATATATAAGCTACTCTAAGAAAAATTATCTCTCTATGGATTAATTTCTAATATTTTACTATAGAAAGAATTTAGCATTCTTAAATAACTATTTAGTAAATTCATGTTATTTATAAGAAGAACCTAAAGAATAAGTTAATGAATTATTATTATTTTAATCCTTAATTTTAAATATTTCTTGGACTGATTTATTTCTCTCTCTTTCAATTATCTCCTTCCAATTTGGTTCTATTATATTGAAAGCTTTTAGTGTCAATTCTTTTATATCATCATCAGAAGAATCTAATAAAGGGCCAAGATATGCTAAAGCTCTTCTATCTTTAATTCTTGTCAAACTTTCAATTATATATATTATTCTGTATTTATCTGGATTGTATTTCTCTTGTTCCTCTTTAAGGAATTCTATAATTCTTAATGTTGCTCTCCCGTCTCTAATTCTTCCTAAAGCCTCTATTATTTTATTGATTACCATATGATCTTTTTCAGATCTGAGAGCTCTACAAAGTAAATTTGTTGCTCTTCCATCTTTCAATAATCCAAGTTGTCGGGCAGCTTCAGCTCTTTTCTGCCATTCATCATCATGAAAGAGTTGTCTTATTAAGGTGTTAAATTCTCTATTCTTTTCATGCCAATTCATAATTTAAGAATAAAATTATAATAATTATTTTATAATTTGATGATTATAGAATATAAAACTCTAATAAATAGATAATTAACTCAATAAAAAGTAATTTTTATTTATTTAAAAGAGAATTCATATGATCAATTCGTTTTTGTAATAATTTTCGTGTACCTACATCCTTTCTATGAAATAAATTACCTTTAATACACTCTACTCCTGCTTCAGCAATCTTTTCAGCTTCTTCTAATGAATTTGCAATTCCCAATACTCCAATTGCTCTTGAAGTTGTAGTATATATCTTTTCTCCTTCTCTATAAACTGAAGCATAATAATATTTTGCTCCTGTCTTATCAATTTTCTCTTTATTTATTTGAACAGATTCATCCTTTTTGGGATTAACAGGATATCCTTCTGGAGCTAAATATTTGCACACAGTTGCCTTATTTTCAAATTTAAAGTTATGAGATAATTTTCCATCTATGATCGACCAGCAAATGTCCACAAAATTTCCATTAAGGAGAGGTAAAACATTCATAGCCTCAGGGTCGCCCCATCGAGAATTGTATTCAATTAATTTTAATCCTGTTGCAGTTTTCATGAATTGTCCATATAAAAATCCTTTATATTCTACTCCAATTTCTGTTTTTACTGCTGCGATGGTTTTTTTCATATCTTCAAGTGCTTTATTTAAATCTTCTTGAGTAATAAATGGCATAAGATGATCTTCCATAGAATAGGAACCCATCCCTCCTGTATTTGGCCCCTCATCATCTTCATAAGCTCGTTTATGATCCTGAACTAATGGTGATCCAAGGACATTTATTCCATCAACGAAAGTTTGTAGAGTGAATTCTTCACCATCACATTTCTCTTCTAAGAGAAACCTGCTTTTTTGATTAACTAATTCTTGACAATATTTCAAAATATCTTCTTTTGAAAATAAATGATCTCCATAAACTTTTACTCCTTTACCACCAGTTAAACCCTCAGGTTTTACCACAATATTAATTTCTCCCATTTCTTCTATATAACTCTCTACTCCTTCCATTGAATTAAACATTTTACTCTTCACGTTTGATTGAATCTTATATTTTTCTAGCAGTTTTCTTGCAAAAACTTTTGATCCCTCTAACTGAGCCGCTTCAATTTTAGGTCCTACGCATGGGAACCCCCCTTTCTCTAAAGCATCAACTATTCCAACCACTAAGGGAGCCTCAGGTCCAATTACAACAAAATCTATATTTTTTTCTTTACAAAATTCAATAATTTGTTTAAAATCTGTTTCAGAATGAATTTTAATATCTTTACTTAGATCTTCTAATCCTGCGTTTTTAAAACTCATAAATGTAAATAGATTTGCCCCACCATTAACAAGAGCTTCGCCAATAACATGTTCTCTCGCACCATGACCAACAATTAAGCAATTATTAACCATAATCAACCAATATTGAGAATATTTTTATTTTAATTCTTAATATTAACTAATTAGGTTTACAAATAATTTTAACCTTAATTATTAACCAAATAATTAATAACTTAACAAATCAAAGATGTAATTGAATTTTAAATTTAGATTATTTACTAGACACTCAGAATGAATTTTAGCTTTAAAAAAAGTAAAATTATAAAATTAGTGCTTAAAGTCGTTCAACCTTGTCTCATATCTTTAGCTTTAGCCAGAAATTCCTTTAGATTCTTCTTTATCTCCCTTTTATTATACTTTCCGACGCTGGTCTTCGGTATTTCGTCGACAATGACCACTAGTTTGGGAAGCATCCATTTGGTTATCTTACCTTTCTCCACACCTTCAGTTATAAGGAATTCAATCAGGTCCTCTTCCTTTTTTTTAGAATCAGGTACAAGCTTTATAATGGCAAGGGCTTTTTCTCCCCACACTTCATCAGGAACACCTACAACGGTAGCTTCAAGTATAAAATCAGCCATAGCGGCCAAATTTTCGAGTAAAACCGTCGGAACCATCTCTGCACCGCTTCTTATGACATCTGACATCCGATCAGCAATTACTATAAAATCTTCTTCATCAACCTTTGCCAAATCCCCAGTGTGAAACCATCCATCATACCATACATTAATAGTCTTTTCAGGGTTCTTATAGTATTTTTCCATTACCCAGGGCCCACGGATAACGATCTGTCCAATAGTTTTATTATCATGGGGAATTGGTTTTCCATCCTCGTCTATAACCTCAACTTCAAGCCCAGGAACGGATAATCCTGTCTTTACCCTAACTTCATCAAGTTTTTCCTTTGACCAATTTGCCATATATTTCTTTACAAAAGCCATTATAGTGACTGGTGCAGTTTCAGTCATGCCATATCCAGAACTTGCAGTAAATCCAGCAATCCTTTTCTCGACCTTAGTTTTTAATCCTAATGGCAAAGCTCCACCCCCTACACTAACATCTATAAGGCTACTCAAATTATATTTATCCAAATCTTTATACTGAAGAAGTAGGGCTAGAATTGTTGGTACTACTGCCACAGTTGTTACTTTTTCGGTCTGAACTAGTTCGCAGAACCCTTCAACCGTAAATGTGCCTGGTAACACCAATTTTACTCCCATGAATACATAAAAAAAAGGCGCGCCCCAGGCATGGATGTGAAATAGGGGAGTGATCACCATAGGAACAGTATTCTCACCAAGATGTACATGTGTCGGATCATTAACAAAAGTAGTTCTGGCTATTAAATGCAAACTTTGAAGGTAAAGTGCTCTGTGAGTGAACATAACTCCCTTTGGAAGCCCTGTAGTGCCAGTAGTATAACAGAGAGTAGCATAGTTATCCTCACTTAAATAAGACCATTCAAATTTTTCAGATTCCTGTTTAAGCAATAACTCATACTCGTAAAGATTTTCTATCTTTGTATCAGGCAGTCCTGGTTTATCTGACATGTATACGAACTTCTTTACAGTATTTTTTATTCGATCGTAGATGCTTTCAACCATAGGTAGAAGTAGATCATCAAAAAATATGACTTTATCCTCGGCATGATTTATAGTATAGACAATGTGATCCAAGGCAAGTCTCACATTGATCGGATGGAGCACTGCCCCACTACATGGTACAGCATAATAAAGTTCTAAGTGCCTGTGAGTATTTAGTGCCATCGTAGCAACTCGTTCCCCTGGTTCATCAGGTTTTCCTGGCTTTACACCAAGGGAATTCAAAGCATTAGCTAAACGACAAGTACGTTTATACCACTCAATCCATGTAAAGCGGTGGTATTCACCAGAGACATGGTTTCGATATACTACACCAATCTCATTTGGATAAATTTCCACCGGTCTTTTCATAAATGTCGTGAGAATTAGGGGATAGTGAGTACTAAATTCCGGATAAGTTCTATACTCCATTATCTTTCTCCATTATCCAAAAAATTATAATATTAGACTTTTTCCATAATAAAATATTATTAAATATTCTTAGATTGGATTATATATAAAAATAATTTAAAAAAGATAAGAATGTTAGATGAAAAATATAAAAAAGCTGCGAGAGCTATTGTTAAAGCTGGAGCATTTCCTTTTCCCATTAATGACACAATGCTTAAAATTTTAAAGAAATTAATAACTGAAGAAGAATTAGATCTGATACTAGCTTTTAAGAGAAATTCTTCACAAACCATAGAACAACTTAAACAAAGAAGTAAAATATCAGAAGAACAAATTCAAAAACATGCGAAATCGCTTGCTAAAAAAGGAATAATTTTTAATCAACCAAGTTCAACAGGGATTATGGTTTATAGATTAATGCCATTACTAATGATTGGAATATTTGAATATACATTTATGAAAAAAATCAACTTTACTGAAAAAGAAAGGGAAATAGCCAAACTTTTTACTCAGTTATTTCAAGAATATAGTGGTTTTATTCAAGATAATTACGATACAATTGTCCCAGCAATTTTTGAAAATTCACGTCCTTATGATCGTACCGTGTCTATTTTGGATAAGACTATTTCAGGAGAAGAAATTCTCATATCTATAAATGAAGAAATAGAAGTCCCTGAAGAAAAAGTAATTCCAACTCAAGAAGTTGAGGCGATTATACAAAAGTTTGATGATATTGCTGTAGGATATTGTTTCTGTAGACATCATCAAGATTTATTGGAAAATCCTTGTAAAACTACTAGTTTGAGAGAAACTTGTTTCACATTTGGGAAAAGTGCTCGTTATACAAGTGAACAAGGTTTTGCTAGGATGATTTCAAAAGACGAAGCTTTACAAATATTAAGAAAATCCGAAGAGTCAGGTCTGGTCCATAAAGCCTTTCATTCTAATTCAGATATTACTAAAATTGAGACATCAATTTGCAATTGTTGCAAGTGTTGTTGTGGTACTCTTGAGTGGTGGAGGATTGGAATGACTTCTTTAATTAATTGGACAAATTATTTGTCATGTATAGATAGTGGTTTATGTATTGGATGTGGTACATGTGTAGAAAAATGTCCTGTAGATGCGATTAAATTAAATGATGATAATATTGCGGAAGTAAATACAAAATATTGCATAGGTTGTGGTATATGTGCTCACTTTTGTTCTGAAAATGCTATATCCTTATTAGAAGGGATGAGAAAGGTTTATATCCCTCCTCCCAAATTAAGAGATTAGACTCCTCTAAAAAGTTATTCTTTTTTTCTTAATTACTTTTTAATTTTAATAAATTTTGATAAATTAATTATAGGACTAATAATTATAGACTTTAAAGGATTTAACAAATTCATTTATCTAAAATGGAAAAAGAAATTTGTATCGAATTTAGAAATGTTTCAAAAAGGTATAAACAAGTTCTTGCATTAGATAATATTTCCTTTAATATTCAGAAGGGAGAAATTTTTGGTTATATTGGTCCTAATGGAGCTGGTAAGACAACTACAATTAAGATTTTAGTAGGTTTAATTAGGGATCATAAGGGAGATGTTTATATTTTCGGGAAAAATATTTCTACCAGTAACAAAGAATTACATAATTTAATAGGATATCATCCACAAGAAGCGGGGTTTCAAGAATGGCGAACGGTTGATCATGCTTTTAAAACTTTTGGTCGTCTTTCCGGGCTAAGTTTCGAACGTATTGAAAATCGAACTCAAGAAATTTTGGAACTACTAAATCTTTCAGATGTTAGGTCCAAGAAAATTACTCATTTATCAGGAGGTATGTTTCAAAAATTAAGGCTAGGTCAAGCTCTTTTACATGAACCAGAAATTTTAATTTTAGATGAACCTTTATCTGGGCTAGATCCAACTAGCCGATTTCAGTTTAAAGAAATTATAAAAAAACTTGCAAAAAGTGGTATAACCATTTTATTTTCATCACATATTCTAAGCGATGTCCAAGATATTGCAACAAAAATTGGAATATTAAATCAAGGTCGTATTATGAAAATTGGCACTCCAGAAGAACTTCAAAGCGATTTTCAAGTAGGTAATATTATTGAAATCAGTGTAGCAAAAGATTCTTCACTCTTTGAAGGTTTAGAGGAAATTTCTGGAATCGAATATGTAGAAAAGATTAAGCCCAATGCTCAAATTATTCATCTGAAATCTGATGTAGATATTGATATAAGTATAAACAAAATTTTTAATAGAATTATAACACAAAATTGCAAAATACGACATTTTAATATAAAAACACCTAGTTTGGAAGAAGTATATTTAAAATATGTACGAGGGGGGATTGATTGAGCCTAAAAATACTCTTTATTGATGAATTAAAAGGATTTTATAAATCAAAAGTTATGATTGTTTTATGGATTGGAATGCCTTTAATTGCTCTTTTATTTCATTACTTTCAACCAGACACTCAAGGTTTTCCTATCTCTTCTTTAGTTTCCCTAATTATTTCGAGCATAGGGGGAACCCTTTCTTCAGTTATGTTAAGTACTTCAATTGTAAATGAAAAGAATCGCCATGTTTACGAATTATTTCTCATCAGACCGGTTAAAAGAAGGAACTTGCTTATAGCAAAATTTTTAGCAGTTTATCTGTGTTTAACAATCGCAATTGGTATTTCTATTGGAATTGGTATTATCATTGATGTTTTTATTAATAAAATACCCTTAGAATTGAATACGATTTTTGGATCGCTATTTACTAGTATGGCAATAATCGCAATTTCATGCTCTTTAGGTACATTATTTGGAGTTTTAGTTTCTTCAGTTTCGGTAGCCGCTATTTTGTCTGTTTATTTAGGGAATCAATTATCTGCAGTTCTAATATTGCCTACATTTTTACTAGATTTTATGGATCCCCTTATCGTCTCCCCTCTTTTAGGTTCTTTTATCACCATTTTACTAATGGGTATTAATATAATTTTATTTAACCGGCAACAATTTTAAATAGGGAAATTTTACATTTTTTTATTACTTTCACTACTTTTTTTTTTTCCTCGAGAATTTGCGATATGCAAATATAATTCGTTGAAATGCAGTTAAATTAGTTCCAAATGCTAAAATTATCATCGTCCACCAAATTGCTGTAGGAATCCAAACTTGTAGGATAGCGCCTATGAATAAAATTGGCACACGATCAGTACGTTCAAGTATTCCAACACCGTATAAATTATCAACTCCCAAAGCTTCAATCTTAGCTCTAGTATATGATGTTAAGAATGCTCCAATAAAAACTATGATGCCAATTTCTACAGTTGTGTATCCACTAAGGATTATTCCAAAAAATAAAAAGAAATCTCCAATTCTATCTAATGTAGAATCTAGAAATCCTCCCCACGATGTAGGACCTTGGAGCCGAGCTACTACTCCATCTAATTGATCAAAAAATTCAGTTATAAATAGAAAAACGATTACTATAATTAAAAAATGGAAAATAAATCCAAAAAAAGTAATAATAGCGGATATTAATCCAAATAAAGTAAAATAATTCGCAGGAATTTTAACTAACTTCCTC
The DNA here is from genome assembly GCA_048938005.1 of Promethearchaeota archaeon. Classification (GTDB taxonomy): domain Archaea; phylum Asgardarchaeota; class Lokiarchaeia; order Sigyniarchaeales; family SOKP01; genus Loki-b32. The sequence continues at coordinate 133,543 of JBHLMQ010000002.1, forward strand.
GCTAAAGGGAGTAATAGTTTTTCTGAGAATTTTTTTACTTGTAATAGCATTTTTCTAGTTTTATGAAAATGATATAAAATAAAAGAATGTCTTTTTTAAAAATATAAAAATAAAAAAGATAAATTAGAGTTTATAGATTGGATAAAATTTTTTCTCAATATATTTTAAAAAATAGTCTGAATTCAAATCCTCTCCAGTCACTTTCTTGATCAATTCATTTGCTCGATAGATTTTGCCATATTGGTGAATATTTTCTTTTAAGAAAGATAGTAGATTTGAAAATTCACCCTTTTTATAATCTTCAGGTAGAGATGGTAATATCTGCAGAGCTTTATTATAAATCTGTGCTGCATAAAGATTTCCAAGAAAATAACTCGGGAAATATCCTATACTCTGCATGCTCCAATGAACATCTTGTAAAACTCCTTGGGCGTCATTTGGTGGAACAATTCCCAATAGTTTTTCAAATTTAGAATTCCATACCTCTGGTAACTCATTAACTTGAATTTTGTCCTCGATCAGATCTTTTTCAATTTCAAATCTTAATATGATATGTAAACCGTATGTCACTTCATCGGCATTCACCCTGATGAATGATGGTTGAACAATGTTAATGGCTCTATAAAACTCTTCCAAGGGATAATCTTTCAAATTTTCTGGGAAATATTTTTGAAAAGTTGGATACCAATATATCCAAAATTCTTTACTACGTCCTACCATATTTTCCCACATTCGTGATTGAGATTCATGAATTCCCATTGATGTACCATCGCACAAAATCGTATCATGAAGCTCTTTTATAATGCCCATTTCATACATTGCATGACCAAACTCATGAATTGTACTTGTAATACAATCTGGAAAAGGTTCTGTTGTTCTTGTAGTAATTCTTACATCCATAGAAGCAAGAGACGAGGTAAATGGATGAGTTACCTTATCTTGGCGTCCATAACCAAAGTTAAAGTTCAATTTTTCAATAATTTTACGGCTTAATTCAAATTGTTTATCCTCATCATAATGTTTCTTAAATATAGAACCATCAGGTTTATCAGAAGAAGAATTTAGTTTATTAACTAATTCAGTAAGTTTTGGTCTAATTGGATTAAAAATATTGGCAATCCAATCATATGTTGCTCCTGGTTCATACAAATCTATTAAGGTTGAATATAAATCAGGGTGGGTTTCGAGTTTTTCCGCTTTTTCTTTTTGTAATTCGACAGTTTTGATTAATAATTCTTCAAAAATTGAAAAATCACTTTTTGCTCTAGCTTCTCTCCACTCCTTTGCGGCTAATATACTGGTTTCTGCAATCTCGGTGACTAATTTTTCGGGTAATTTTGTAGCGAGATCATATTCTCTTTTAATTTCTCGTAGCATAGCAATTTCAATTTCGTTGAGATTAGAAAGTTTTTCAGCTTTTTTTATTAATTTTCCAACTTTTTCTGAAGTTACTCTTTTATGAATTAATTTTTCTAGTAAAGAGACTTGTTTCGATCTGCCTTCTAGGGATTTATAATTTTGCATATTTACTTCTTGATCCCATGATAAAACAGCTTGAATATAGTTTAATCGCATTATATCTTCAAAATAATCTCTAAGTTCTTTGATTTCACTCATTTTAAAAACATCAATATTAGTTTTTAGTTGAAATTAAATGAATTTATTTTTTGATTAATCTTAATATTGAATTACTTTAAAAGAAGTGTGTTGTGAACTTTTATTGAACTAACAACACGAAATTAGAAATTCTTTGAATTAGGTTAATTGTTCTTGTTTTATGAAAAAGTCAGCTGCTAACTTAATATCATCAAGTGTTAAAGGTCTACCTAATGAATTCTCCAATTCAGTTATTAGGTTTTCACATAATTTTAGACTGAGAGAGCTTCCTTTTTCTTTTATAATTTTTTGCAATTCTTGGGTAAAATCAATAACCAATGGTTTTTCCATATCTTTTTTTATTTCTTCATGTGGTTCAAATAATTCCAAAGGCATTTTTGGTTTAGGTTTTGTGATATCATCAGTTTTAGCAATTTTGAGCTCTTTAATTGTATCCGTGGGGAGAGATGTCTTTTTTATAAATTTTATAGGAGGTTTTGGAACTTTAGGCAGCTTTATTTCTACCTCTTTATCTAATTTTTGAAAGGTTACCAATTTTTTAGGAGGTTTAGAAGGAGCAGGAGGTAATTCTTCAGCAAATGACTCTTGTTCTTGAGGTTGAATTTTAGATTCTTCACTAGGAAGAGCCTTTACTGTAACCTTCCGTGTAAAAATTAATGGTTTAGCGACTTCAAATTCTTTCTTTTTTTCAAATTCTTTTCTTTTCTCCTTATCTCTTTTAATTTTATTATTAAGATCTCTTACTTTCTGTTTAAGAGTTTTTGAATACATGATATTTTGGTATGATTCGCTTAAAGAAATTAATTCTTTATATTTTGCTAAAGCTTGAATATTTTTTCCCTCAAGAACCAAATTGTCTGCCTCTTTTACTAATTCTCCAAAGTTTCGGGGCATTCCTATCTTTAGATTTAAAATCTCCATTATAAACTGATGAACTTGTGATTTAGCATCATTATCATTTAAAGAGATTTCTTTAAAATCAGAAATACCCAATTCATTTTTTATTCTTTTTATATCCGCATCCTCTACTAAATCTCTTTTATTTCCAATAATTAATAGTTTAGAATAAGTACTTTCTAATTTATGAAGTTTTAAAAAATGGTTAATCATCTTTAAATTATAATTAGCTAAATTAAATAGAAGGATTACCAAATCAGATCCACGTACAAATTTAGACCATAATAGAGAAAAATTATCTCGTAATTGAAAATCCCATAGGTCGAAAGCAATACCATCTACTTCTATAGTTGATGTTTTCGCGAAATCCATAATAGTTTTTTCTTCACCGCTTTTTAACATATTATAGAGTGTCGTCTTACCAGCATATGCTGGCCCAATTATTGAAATTTTAGAATGGAGGTCCCTTTGAACCTGATCCAAGAAATCATTAAATTCGATATTAGAAGGAATAGATTCTTTCATTTCTTGAGGATTTGGAAATATTTCTCTAAACTTTTCAATTGTTCTTATTATAATCTCATCCATATATTGAAGGGAATCAACTATATCTGCAATAAGTAGAAAATATGAATTATTAAATGCTCTATGAAAGATTTGAAAATTTCTTAAATTATTTTGAAAAGTCTTCCCTGGCATTGGCATATCAATGTATTTTTGTATTATTTTTTTTACGTTGTTTAATTCTTCGCTTCCAAGCGCTCGTGCATAATCTTTGACAAATAACAATTCGCCATTTAAAAAAATTAGGATTTGTCTCAACATATTCTATTGAACCTAATTTATTTGTTAGGAAGTGTTTATTTTTATAAGAAAAGAAGAAGAACTAATTAATAATTTTTTATAATTACTGGATTATAAATTTGAATCATTTGTAAATTAATATCGAAAAATAATAAAAAATATTAGATTTTAATAATTATTTTCTCATAGATTAAGCCAAATAAAATTGTAATTTAGAAATTTACAAGATGCCATTACAACCAGAAAACATTCTAAAATATTTAATGGATGAATCAGACACTAAAATTAATTCAGAATTAATTGATATATTAAGGAAAAGAATTGACAAGTTGTGCTTTGAGGAGTGCCAAGTCGATAGGATTCTCTGTACATTATCACCCCTCTGTGAAAAAAGGCATCTTTTAAAATTACGTATTAAAAGCGGCCTTAACATGGAGGATTTGCCTCAGTTTTGTTATAGTGTCCATAAAGGAGTTATTGAGAGGTATTTCAGGAACAAAACGATTATTTATAGACCATATGATGCATATCTATATTTAATTGATTTTTTAGATGTATTTTTTCATGGAGATTATCGTAAATTAAATAAATTTTTCTCCCTTAATAAATGGGAAGAAATCTTTAAGATTTTTGACGATAGGATCCATAATAGGAATGAAAATTTTGATTATCTTAAAACAGATAATTATTTTATTTTCAAATTTGAAGATCGTATTCATGTTGTCTTTTTAAATGAAAAATATGTTCTTTGTAATGCGAATCGTGAAAACATCACGAGTATTGAGTTATTAAACAGTATTTGCCAACTCTATGCTAAAATCTACTTTCCTGAAGTAAATTTGCAATTAATCTCTTCTAAATATATCGAAATTGCTCTTAAAGTTCCTTATGATGTATTAACAAAAATATCAGAAGAACCCTCCAAAAATGATTCCAAAGCAGATAAATATTTTTGGAATACTTTTTGGGAAGATCTTAATGCTTTAACCCAATACTGTGATCAAATTAACTTACATGAGGATAAAAACCAAAATTTAGAAATAATTTTATATGTAAGTACTTTAACTAATAATTATACTGAAAGAGGAAATAGGTTAAAATTAAGATTTAGAGACTTAAGATTAATCTTTAATTTTATAACTCGAATTTATACCGAATATTATGTAATTTGGATATAATTGAATAAGAATTAAAAAAGTGTGTTTGTAAGATGAATGATACTGAAAAAGAAGCCATAGAAATTAGTCAAATAAAAGATTTTGTAAATGATGGGAGATTTGACGATGCCGTACAGATTATTGCATTATATATTGGAGATGCTCTTGAAAGCGAATATTTAGATAGACTTGAAAATGTAATAGAAACCCTTTTGACCTTACATGGCGGGCGTACTGTATTACGGTTTTTAATAGAAAATCTTATAATTGATATCCCATCTTTGTTGGAAAACCTGTCGAACCGAGATCCTGTTTTGCGATTCACGTTTTTATTACTCCTAAAAACGATTTGTGAAAAAGAATGTGATCTCTTTCTTCCGTATAGTGAAGATTTGGTGAATTCAGAAGATCCTAATGTTCGAGAAGCTGCTTTACAATTATTAATTTATATGGCCGGTGGAGAGGCAATAATAGATGATGACACTCTTATTAAAACCATATTAATAAAACTAAGTGATGAAAAAGATTTCGTAGCAGAAAAAGCAATTCAAGCTTTAAAAACTATTGGAATGAAATCTCCCAAATTAATGACAAAAATTCTGACTGATTACGCTAAAGAGATTTCTGAGATGCCTGAAAATGAAGAATTAATAAATTCTATAGATCAAATTTTAAAATCAATTGTTACTGTTGATAAAATTGAAGAAATTGTGGAAGAAGAAATTGAACGGTCTGAAGTAGAAGAGAAGGAATATTTGGGAAAAGAGAAATCAGAAATATTGGATAAAGAATTTGAGCTTAAAAAGAAAGAATTAGAGATTAAGAAAAGAAAATTAGAAATAGAAGAAAAAGAGAAAGAAATTGAAGAAAAAGTAATTCAAAAGAAAGAAGAAGTTTTAAAGCTTAAAAAAGAAATTTTAGAAAAGGAGGGCGAAATAGGGGAAGAAATTGAAAAAAAAATCCCTAAAAAACTCAAGAAAAAGGAAGAAGAAATAATTGATAAAGAAATTGAATTAAAAAAGAAAGACTTAGAAATAAAGAAAAAGAAATTAGAGCTAGACGAAAAAGAGAAGGAATTGGAAGAAAAAGAGATTCTAGAGAGAGAAAAGGCATTAAAATTGAAAGAAGAGTTAATAGAAAAGGAAAAAGAATTATCTCTAGTTGAATTAGAACTAAAACAAAAATCTATTCAAGAAAAAGAACAGGAAATTAAAAAAGAGGAATTAAAAAGAGTTGAAAAAGAGCTTGAAAAAATAAAAGAAAAAGAACAACATAATGATGAAAATTAATCATTTTCCTCTCCTTCTTCTTCAAATTCTCTACTTGATTCTGGTTTATTCTCACTAATTGGGGTAGTATGCAACCTTCTTACCAATTTTCTAATTTCTTCTATTTTCATACTCTCAGGTGGCAAACTAAGCTGGATTTTTTTTGCAAGATCGTAAGCTAATTCAATATATTGTAGATCTTCGAGAAATTCTATGATCTGGATTTTATAATCTATATCATCTGCACCTTCACTGTATTCCATCAATTTTTCCTTAAGTAAAATATCAATTTTATCAGATCTTTCAGACCCTTTAACCGCCTTTACAAGCATTTTAAAGGAATTCATAATGTTATACATTTCGGATTTAGCATAGCTATCAATGTTTTTTAATACATAGAAGATGTAGAGCTCTGCTTTTTCCCATCTATTGAACTTTAAACTAGCCTCCACTAATGCTAATAAAGCCTGTTCATAGAGAAATTTACTTTCAATATTTGGAATAATTTTTTCGAAAATCCAATCAAGTAGATTTGGTTGGTTAAACTTATCAATTATATCGATTAAGAACTTTTCCACTGCAAAATATAATTTTGCATTTTCAGTCTTCGTTGAAGAAAGAAAAGAAACAAGAGCATATTTAACACGTCCCATAGCGTCCTCTAAATTGAGAGGTGTCTCGCCAAATTTATAAAAAGCAGATTCTAGAATAGGAATGATTTTATCTTTGGCATCAAAATCATAAATAAAGTATTCACCCCAAGCAGGACTTGGACCCGTAACTTTCTTAACGGAAGCTATTTTATTTTCTCCCACTGCACTTTTAACTCTTAATGCTGTAGGTTTTTTTGCTTTTAATTTTTCAGTTAATTCTTTAACTTGCACATCAGATAAAAACTCCAGAATTATTTTGTCTTTTTCTTTTGGGACAAACAATCTGAAATATACATCAGTATCATCCTCAAATAATAATTCCCTTAAGTCTTTTGGAAAGGTGATTCCTGTTTTAGTTTTCTTTACTATCTCTTCAAAAAACGGTTGATCATCGGAATTCTGATTTTCTTCCATATGTATATTATTTTAATTATCCTTTTAAAATTCATTATTGAGGATTTAAGAATAATTTCTTAAGCTTTTAGAATTAGGATTTTTTAACCACTTATATTAACTAATTCCACACCACGTTGTTGATAGTCCTGATCAATAAAGCAGAGAATGGCATGGCCTTTATGATTATATACTATAGGAACGGGATAGGATTCTGCGTTCTCAATGAAACTTTTTTTAACAAACAAAGGGAGAATTTTATTACATACTCTGCATTCTACATGAATTTTCATAATTAAATCTAAATCTGCAAAATTCTTTATGATATCTTCAATAACTTCCTTAAATCCATTAAAAATACTGGGGCTAAAATTACCATATGATAATATTACCGCTACATCGTATATTTCATTAAATTTTAAATCAACATATTCCAATAATGCTTCCAATAATTGATATTGTACTTTTGGACTTGCCCCTATTGTATATATTAAATTATGTTTTCGGATATATACAAGTTTCATGTTTCCCTTATCTCTATGAAAAAAAATGTTACTAATAGGATTTTCTTTAACAATATTTAAATCTAAATCAAATCTTCTAAATGATCTTTCCGGTTTCCACTCAAACAAAGTAAATTTTTCATTACTAATATTAATAAATTCAAGAAACTCCGCAATATTTTTATAGACTGGCATTAAATTCAAATCAATTTGATTTAATTTCTATAAATTTAAATTCTGTTTTATAATAGATTATATCCTTATAATTACATAATTGATACTTTAACCAATTAATAGGACTTCTCATATTTATATCTTAATTATAGAAAAAATAATTATGAATTGAATTATTTAGTTGTATGATGAGTTTTGCTTATACAAATGGAATAAAAATTTCTTATGAAGTTAGTGGAAGTGGATTTCCAGTAATACTTATCCATGGATTTGGTTCAAAAAAGGAAATTTGGAGGCCCCAGGTTATAGATTTTAGTAAAAAATTTAAAGCAATTACATTTGACCTAAGAGGAACTGGGAAAACTGATAGACCAAATTATCCTTATACTATGGGAATGTTTGCCGATGACATAAAAGGTCTAATGGATTACCTACAAATTGAATCAACTCACCTCATTGGTAGGTCATTAGGTGGAATGATTGCTCAGAATTTTGTTTTAAAATATCCTCAATATGTGAAAAAACTTGTGTTAATAGCAACTAATGCAAAATTTGATGATGAAGCTACAATTGACTTAATTATAGAGAATAGGATAAAGAATATTGAATTATTAAAGAAGGATCCAGATAAGGCATTTTGGAATAATTCAAGGTTTTTATACCATCAAAAATTTAGGCAAGAACTCAAACGAAATCCTAAAAAGAAATTCTATGGAGCTTTTTCTCTAGAAGACCTAATAGAAGAAAGTAAAATATATCCATCCAGACCTCAAGATATTAAAAATCAAGGAAGTGCAATGAAATTACATAGTGCATTTAATCGTTTAAATGAAATAAAAAGTGAGACACTATTAATTGCTGCTTCTCATGATAGGCTCATCCCTAAATCATCTATGGATGAAATTCATAAAAGGATTCCAAATAGCAAATTTAAAGTAATTGAAAATGCAGGTCATTTTATGACTTTATCAAAAGCACCTGAGATTAATAAATTAATTTTAGACTTCTTAAAAAGTGAATAATAATTTGCTTATAATGAAATTAAAATAAAGAGGTTGCATCTTAATTGAATAAAAAAAAGAAAAAAGAAGTAATTCAATCTTTCCAAGAAACCTATAGAGCTCCTGAATATAAAAATTTATCATTTACTATTATTTTGGTCCAACCTGAACACGCAGGAAATATTGGGTCAATAGCACGGATAATGGAAAATTTTGATTTTAATAATCTCGTGATTTTTAACCCAATTGAAAGTGTGGAAAATATTTTAAGTTATGAAACTCAAGGATTTGCCATGCATGGTAAGGATATTCTTTCTAATGCAGAAATTATAGAAATTAATACACAAGAAAATCATTTACTTGAATTTCAGGATTTTCTCAAAAAATTTGATTATATTATCGCAACAACGGCTAAGGGAAAACGATACTCAAATATAAGAAGATTAGCAATTTTTCCTGAAGATTTAAACCTCCCAATATCTAATAAACCTTTTAAAATTGCTCTTCTATTCGGAAAAGAATCTCGAGGGTTAACTAATGAGGAGATCAGCTTAGCGAATATACTTTTAAGAATTCCAACAAGTAGTGAATATTCCGCATTAAATTTATCTCATGCTTGTGGAATTATTTTATATGAAATATTTAAAAAAGTCAATATTCTAAATATAGGTCGAGGAAAAAATCCAGTTTTAATTGCTGATCGAGAAGATCGTTTAATGTTATATAATATAGTAGAAAAAGTAATAGAGAAATTAAAAATTCGCTCCTATAAAAAAGAAAATGTATTTTTCGCATTTAAGAACATATTTGGGCGTAGCTTCATGTCGAAAAAAGAATTGAGCCTCATTTTAGGATTATTCTCTAAAGTTAATTCAATATTAGAAAGTTTAAATCTATATGAAAATTAAATAAAAAAACTTGAGTGGATAAATGTAGACTCATTCTTATAAAGAATATTTCAATTTCAGCTTATTGTGAGTTTATAATTATAAAAAAGAATACAAAAGTTATGTAATAGAAAACATAGCTTCTGTCTATTATTTATATTTATTAAAAATAGTACAATACAATTATGGTATTTTTTTATAATTTCTGTGATATATTAATATCATTATGACGATATCTTATGAAGCCTTTATAAAAAAGTACCAATTAGATGATTTTAAAAAGGGACTAGAACTAAAAGGGCACGAAAAAATAAATTTTTACAATGAATTTAATGAGATCTTAAAAATTGTTTGCAGAATTTTTGATAAATTAACAACAATATCCTCTCTTAGAGGGGGTCAAGTATTAATGAGTTTAGCTAAATTACAGGCATCTGAATCTGTCATTAATAAGACAGATGTTAAAGGGTGTCTTAATATTGATAGGTTAGAGAAATTAATGCACGCTTTTGATTATTTAGAAGAACAAAACTATATTAAAATTGAAAGAAAAACTAAAAAATTTCATATTATCAAATTAAATGATAAAGATAATCCAGATTTTACATTATTTAAAGAAATTGTTCAAAAATTTTGGACTTCTCCTGAAGAAGATAAAGAAAAAGTAAAAAAATGGGGAGATTTAAAATAATTGAATCTACTAAAACTTCTAAAGAATTAGATTTTGAAGATGATGAGAATATATCAAATTCTTATTATAAAATTAGATCGGAATTTCGTAAAAAAGGGATTAAACAACTCAAATATCTACTTACTGTTTTAATGATTCTTGTTATTTATTTTGCCATAATTTATCCAATTTTTCTAATTCCTAATAAAAATGCTGGAATCACTACATTACAGCCTTCTGATTTCGGTCTAACTATAAATTGGACCTTATTTAGCTTTGGAACTTATTTAATTTTTTATTTTATTAAGATTGTACTTATGAGAGCTACTCCCTCTCTAAAAAAATATATTAAAAGTGAGATTGAAAATATAGGGTTTAAAACTCAGGAAAAAAGAAAGAGTTGGATTTCATTTTTAGTGTTAAATAGTATTGCTGTCTTATTATTATTTTTAATGGAGCTTAAGATTATTTATTTTCATAATCTCTTTTTTAACACGCTTTTTAGAGGAATTTTGATAATTTATTTAATAATAAGCATTATTACTCCGATAATATGGCGGTTTTACTATGATGGGTTAATTGTTCCAATAAAAGGGAATTACCAAGTTTTTCTTAATCCTCATTATAGTATCCGAAAAAGTAAAGTTAAAGATTATCAGCTTATTGGAATATATTTAACTTCAAATAGGATTGCTTTTAAATTTGATAAATACAAAAAAAGAATATATACAAAAATAGCAGGATCTAGATGGCTTCCAAGAAAAAGAAAATCTATAATATCTAAATATGGATTAAGCCCATTCCTACGATTTAATGAATTCTCAACGCCTTTAAATTTTCAAAAACAATTCTTAAATATTGTTCTCGCTCTTCAAGAATGGGATATCAAAAAGTCATTGTAAAAATTACTCAAAGAAAAATTAGATGAAAATTTGCACAAGAGAGCTAATTTACAAAAAATTATGAATTATAATAATCTCCTGAAAAAAGGTTAAATAGCTATTTTTGATACTATTTAATGATCGACAATAATGTAAAAAATGGGAGTATTTTTGCGAGAAAAAGTTAAAGCAGCAATCTTATTAATTTTTGGATTTTATCTCTTTATTGTTAATCCTGTTATATCACTATTTAATCCCGTTAGAATACCATGTATTCCTAATCCTTATGGGCCAGACTGTATTCCATTAGATCCAATAGACTATTTTGAATTATGGTTAGTGCAGTATGGATGGTATACTATATTAATCGCATTGGGAGGATTATATCTGATTATTTATAGTTTTCGCCATTTTTTAATGAAAAAAGAATTAAATGATTCTAAGGCAACTACATTATAGATATTATATATAAGTTATATGAAAACTTTTTTTTGTAGCCTCACATATTCATTATAATCCAGGAACTCCTTTTCAACATACTCAAAAGCTATTTCAAATAATTGTCTGAAAAGTTCCTCAGGAAAAGCTTTTTGCCTAAATATTGCTTCATTTATTAATTCTTCAGTCAATATTTGTGAATTAATAGGCTGATGCCACACCAAAAATTTCATCATTGCCTTTTCTACTCTTGATCTAATGAGATTTTTTATGAAATTTAAACTAATATCTCTTTGCGGATCAATAAAATAAGGATAATTCATATCATCCAAGATTTTAATATAATCTAAGGAATTCGTTATTTTCTCTACACAATAATCTAATGAACTTATTGGAAGACCGAATTTCTGACAAAAATCTTTCTTAGTTTCATGCTCTGGAAACGCGAAAGGATGCCTTGAGATAATATAATATGCTGCAATAAAAAATTTATATAAGTTATGAGGAATTTTCCCATTGTTCCTCAAATATTTGTAAATTACCGAAACTGTATCTACCATATAATCTGTGTTGATATCAAATTGTTGTAAGAATTCTTGACCATCTTTTATTAAATCGATTGTGATGCGCTCTTTGGTATTAATTTCCTCGTATTGAGGAGTATAGAGTTCTAACATTTCACACACACATTTTATACCTAATTTTAAATGTTGGCAATATCGGTATGACATTTCAATATTATTAAGATATTATTCACAGATTTCATATTTAAATGTATGCATCACAATTGATGCATTTAAGGATCAAAAGTGCAAATATTTATATACTTAGAAGATCATTTTTATCTCAGCAATTTAATTTTGTCGGGTTAACATTAAGATGCCATCTGATCCTGAAACTCAAGAGGAAATTGAAGAAAAACAGAAAAGAATTACTGTTAAACTAGATGGATTTGACCGTAAGGTCGTTAGTAAGATGGCAACAAATAGAAATATATCTTTATCACATACTATGAGAAATATAGTCCATCAATGGATTGAAGATAATCCCGATTTATTAAAAAATAATTATGGAATTGAAGTAGAAGAAATTTCAGAAGAAATTGCTTTAGAAACGGCAAGTATAACATTAAACAAAACTTTAAAGCCATATGAGAGAGATATAATATCAGAATTAGCTCAATTTTTTGAAATGGTAGATGATGTGAGTTTAGACGATTTAGCAGACCATTTTGATGTTAGTGTTAAAGCGATTAAAAATATAATTTTTACTCACAGTGAAAAAATCAAGAAAACGGGAATAATCCTTAAATATAGAGGAGATCGAATTTACAAAGAATGAAATTATAATAGGAAGTGAAAACAAAAATTTGGAGCCCTTAAAGCTGAAAGGCAGACCATTTGTAGAAACAAAGATCAATGAGAAGTCTAATGGTCATTATGATCTGTCAACTATTATTATACCATTTTCTAAGATCTTCAAAGGTAAAAAACAATCAGATATTTATTCAGGAACAGAAAGGATTCCATTTAAAGAAAGAGATCCTGAGTATAAAATGATTTTAAGGCAAGAGTTTGCTAATACCTTAAAAGTTGAATTTAAAATTTTTAAACCAGTTGTAAAATTTCCTTCTTTTTAATATCAAACCTAGTTATTCTTTCCAAATGACAACGCGGGTAATTATCGTTAACGTAATATGCTAGCATTAGCATACAATTATATGTACTTTATATAAAGTACAAAGGTTTGAGGAATTAGAGATTTGCATAAAATATACAAAAATGTTAAATATTAATAAAGAATTAGTTATCATAACCTGAGTTTTTGAAGAAATGATAAAATTTCTTTAAAATGAGGAGGTGAAATCTAATAATGAATAAGAAAAGAAGAAATCACATTTTCCGCATAATTTTACTGATGTTTGTCTCCTATTCAGTTTTTCATTATATAACGTTTGGTTTTTATATTAAGACAGAGAGGAATTTATTTACTGGAAATATTGCACACAAAGTAATTCCAAAAGAAAATCCAAGCTGGGATATAACGCCTTTAATAATTGATAGTAATTTTGCATGGGAATCTTTAACAAGCTATTCCTGGTGTTCTGGAAATGGTACTTTAACTGATCCATATATTATTGAAAATATTACGATTAACGGTTTAAATTCTGGTATATGTCTTTCAATCACATCTACAACTGTCTATTTTATTGTTAAAAATAGTCGATTTTATAACGCTGGTACAGGTTTTGGAGATTGTGGAATAAAAATTGACTTTGTTATTAATGGAAAATTAATCAATAATAATTGTTCTGGTGGCAATTATGATGGTATCTATATAATTCGTTCTTCAAATATTAAGATTTCCAATAATAACGCAAGTTATAATGAATATAATGGGATTAATATAATATGGAGCACAAACATTACAGTATCAGATAATGAAATGAATCACAATGGTAATTCTGGTATTGCCTTAAATGGTTATAGCGATTATAACATATCAAATAATATAATAATATATAATGATGAGGTCGGGCTTGAAGTGAGGGATGTTGATAATAGTACGTTTGTTGAAAACAGTATATCTAATAATGATGATTATGCATTCCACTTTACCCACTGCAACAATAGTAAAATTTTTGAAAATGTAATGAATAATCAGACATGGGGAATTATATCATGGTTTTCCCATTTCAATAATATCTCACTGAATAATATAAAAAAAAGTGAATGTGGTGTACACCTTAGTGGGAGTAATAATAATACGATTTCATATAATTCATTAAGTAATAATCGTATAGGGATAGAATTATCTAACAGTCACTATAATACGATTTCTCACAATTACCTTAAATGTCATTATGAATGTTTTATTGAATATGATTGTATAGATAATATTTTTGTAGATAATGTTTGTGAACCATGCACCGCTGCTATTCCTGGATATGATATTTGCTTTTTTTATACAATTATCTTTATAACCACTCTTAGTATAATTATGAAAGTTAAATATAGAGGAAGAGAAAATTAAAAAAATTAAAATACATATCAAAGCAGATTCAAATTCAAAAAATCACTGAGATCCTCAATATATAATTTCCTTCTTTTTAATATCTGGCCTTGTATTTTTGGCTTTTTTTAATATAACTGAAAATTTAAGAATTCTTTTACAAGCTTAATAAATTTTTTAATAGATTGAAGATTACGGTTCATTATATAAGTAGAATGATAAACAAGATTGAAATCAGAACAAAAATGGAGATTAGAAAACTTACTGAAGAAGACCGTGAAGCTTATGGCAAATTAGCTCGATATGCGTTTCAGACGTCGAAAAATACCTATGAGAATTTAGAATGGCCAATAAAATCAAGACCTATGGATCAATTTTATGGTGCTTTTGATAATGATTTAATGATTGCTGGATGTGGGATAAATCCTTTTGAAATTAAATTTCGATCCATACCTTTAAAAATGGGAGGAATAGATGGTGTTGCGACGAAACCAGAATATCGCAATCGTGGTATTGTGAGAGAAATTTTTAAAAGAATGTTCCATGATATGAATGAAAATCAAATACCGATTTCAGTACTTTATCCCTTTAAAATTGCTTTTTATGAGGAGTTAGGATATAAAACTGTTGATGAGCAGATCTTTTATCAATTTGAAATTTCGGATATCAAATATAAAGAAACTAAATATTACATGAAAGAGAATGAAAGAATAAATGAAGATATTATCCAAGTATACAATGAAGTAATAGAAAAATATGATTATATTGCGAAACGAGCCGAAATGCAGTGGAAAAGATTTTATAAAGAGAACTTTAAATTCATATGTTATAACGGAGATCAACCTGTTGGTTATGTAATTTTATTCTTTCCTAAAAAAACTACTGAATCAATTTTTCTTCAAAACATTCAACACCTTGAGAGAACGATATTCGTTATGGAAGCATTTTGGCTTAATCATATGGCTAAGCAAACAATTATTAATTTTTTATGGACTCATAGAGATCAGCGAGAATATATAGCGGGATATTTTCCTGTCAATGAAAATATAATAGATCTATTAATTTCGCATAGGATTTTAAATCGTAAAATAGTAGGAAATTCTCTATTAAGAATAATAAATGTAAAGAGTGTTTTAAGAAATCTAGAATATCCCCTCAATAATTTTTCAATATCGCTTCATATTCACGATAAATTCTGTCCTTGGAATAACGGATTTTTCTCCTTGACTTCAAATGATGCAATAATAAATGTAGAATTTAAAGAGGCATCAGAAGAATCTGTTGATATTGAAATTGATATTAGCTATTTAGCACAATTACTAGTAGGATTTAGAACAGTTAAAGAACTATTAGAATTCGGTTTAATATCAATAAACCAAGAAAAATTTGAAATACTACAAAATCTTTTTCCTAAAATGAATAATTATTTCAAGGATTTTTTCTAAAGAAAATCTCTAAGATTAATAAATTTAAAATTTAGCATATAAACACTTTACATAAAGCTTTTTAAACAATGTAATTTCACTTATATTCATCAATTAAATCTAATTAAAAGTGATTTATATGTCAAAAGAAGATAATGATGTAAAAATTCCTTCTGAAATTCTAACTAGTGAAGAAGTAGAATATGAAACTACAACTTCAAGACGAAATATATTCTTTTGGGCGATGTATGACCTCGCAAACACGATTTACTCTATGGTAATTGTGAGTTTAATTATTAATCGTTATGTGCTGGTGATTGGACAAGTACAATATGGAATGTCTTATGGTGGTGTTAGCTTTCTCTATGGTACAGTTTCCTTGATTATGCAGTTAGGTGTAGCTATTTGTGTGCCAATTTTAGGAGCGCTCAGTGATAATGTAGGTAAGCGTAAACCTTTCGTTATAAGTTTAACAGGTATTATCCTTCTTTTTGCGAGTTTACTTGGATTTTTCCAGGATAATATTACAATTGTTTTGATGTTTTACGTTATTGCGAATGTTGCATTTCAATTTAGTTTGGTTTTTTATGATGCTATGCTTCCATTCATTGCTAAAAGAGAAGATATTGGAAAGGTTGCAGGATTTGGAGTTGCTTGGGGTTACTTTGGGACAATACTTTCTCTCTTTATCATGTACCCTCTAATAGTTTTATTGGGTGATATGGTATCGGATCCTACTCAGGGAACTCCAACTTATGGCTATACAGGCAATTGGTTACCGTTTGTTTTACCAATGTATTTATTTTTAATTTGTGCTATTCCCTTTCTCTATGTTCGTGAAAAGCAGAAAAAGGGCAAAAGACCTCCTATCGGCAAGTTAATTGGTAATACTTTTAAACAGTTAAAGGGAACATTTAAGGATATTAGAAAACATAAATCAATGTTTATCTTTATTATAGGTTATTTCTTTGTTGCTGATATTGCTAATGTTATAGTTCTTTATATGACACCAATAGTTACTGATGGTTTAATTATTGCTGGTGGATCAACATTATTTGCAATACTCTTTATAATAATTTCTACATTTTCTGCTGTTGCCTTCACTTATTTTGTCGGAAAATTTGGTCAAAAATATGGAGCAAAAAATACATTTTACCTTGTAGGCGCTTTGTGGGGAATTTCATTAATTATCGGCATAATATTAGTATTTTTTACAGATGGTATTGATGTTGGTGCAAATCTCCCTTTTATAATGAGTATAATCATGGGTGTGGTAGCAGGCCCCGCATTAGGAGGAACATGGACAGCACAACGAATCATGGTGGTAGAACTTGCCCCTAAAGAAAAATTTGGAGAATTTTTTGGCTTTTCTAAGTTAAGTGGAAAACTTTCTTCAGCAATAGGTCCATTTATTTGGGGGGCTGTTATGTTAACTTTTGATATAATAGGTAAAGTTGCTTATGGTTTGGCGATGATCTCTGTTGGAATTATAATGGGAATTGGAATAGTGATAATATCCTTTGTAAAGACAAATCAATCTTAAATTTATTACTAGATTTTCTTTTTTTTTATTTTTAATAGAATTGTATCTTTTTTTTTGGTTTGAAATTTACATCTAAGCTTTATTTTTCTATCAAAAAAATCAGTTACTTTTTATATTTTGATTAAGATAACCATAAAAAGAGTTATCCAGATGTATTTTGAATTCTAAGATTATTGAAAGGAAGGTAGAAAATTTCTTGAGTAAACTGTTTAAATCCAATGAGTCTCTTAATAAAGAGTACTATCAAAAAAAGAAATTTATTTTACTTTCTAAACTCGTAGCAGACTTATTCAATAGCAAAAATTCACGAGTTTGCTTTAATAATATTTCAAGCTTGATAATATTAATTTTGAATATTTATAATGAACAGTTTCCAGTAGATATTTATTCAAGCGTAAAAGAAAATTCACTAAAAGAACATAATTCCAAATACAAACAAATTTTGAAGGAAGAATTCCTCCTTGAATAATAACTATTCTTAGATTTATCACTAAATCTGTCGAGACTTCCAATTTAAATGAACAAGATTTTATTGAGATATTAAAGAGAATTCAGTGTGAGATGAAAAATGGGATTAAATGTATTAAATAAAAAATTTCAGGTTAGTGAAAATGAAATTGAACTTTCCGAAGATCATATTAATATCTCAAATTTAATTATCCCTTTCTCATTAGTATTTAAAGAATATACCCCACCTGATATCTATAATGGAGAGGAAACTATCCCTTTTAAGGAACGAGACTCAAAATTTCAACAAATTCTATTAAATGAGTTTCTATTAGATTAAAAACTCCATGAGAATTCTTGCTTATTTATTTTAATAAATATAAATATGACTTTGGATCTATATAATTTTAAGAACTGATTTTAAAATTAATAGATGAGATATCATGGAAAAAGTAGATAAAATATATGAAAAAGTTCATACAAGTTATTTTGCTTTTATTGGGCTTATAATATTTTTCATTGGACTTATACCTGCTATGATAGTACACCCAGGTTTTAATTTCTTTGTTACTCACGTTAGTTATTTAGGAGGCCCAACAAATAGTCTCTACATATTTTTTAATGTTTGTTGGTTTATTACAGCCATTTTCATAATACTCTTTTTACTAGGATTTACACGATTTTTACAGGAAAAAGGTATTGGCGTTAAAAAAGCGTGGATTGCATTTGCCTTTGGTGTGTTATCAGTAATAGGAATTATGGGTATGGCAATATTTAATACAGAGGAGGCTTTCAATCTTCATTACATTTTTGAATTAATTTTCTTCTTCATGGGAATACTATATTTATTTTCTTATTTTTATATCGAATGGAAATCTCCAGAATTTTCAAAAATACAATCGATATTCAATTTAATAGTAGTTTTCTTTTTTATCCTGTACTTAATTTTGCTAATTGTAAATAGAGTGTTACATGATGTACTTCCTGAAGCACAGACCTTAACAGAATGGCTATTTCTTTTTGCAAACTTATTTTGGTTCTTTGAAAATGGAATTCTTGTCTTGAAAAAATAGTATAAAATTTCTTTTTTTTTTTAATTATTTTTCAATTGGCATAGTTTTATGTGGAAACACAAAAACATTTTGGCACATAGGACATGCATTATATTTTAGCAACCAAGAGGATACACATGTAGAATGATACATGCTTCCACAATAAGAACAACTAATAATTTCATGCCTATTTGGATCAACCATTTTATGACAAATTATACATTGAACTTTCTTCATCAACTTTTCTTTATTATTCTTTAATTTACTACCACAAAAGCAGCAAAAATTAGTCTCATACTTATTAGATTTAGGTAATCTTTTCCCACAATAAGGACAAAAATTATAATTTCTCTCAGACAAATATTTTTCACTAAAGATAAGATGTTTATTTCTTAGTAAGTAGAAATAAAAATAGTAATAAAATGATCTTTAGTCCAATTTTTAACTGAAGTCTAAGAATTATTTGTGTTTTTGAATAAATTCTTTCAATGGAGTAGTGTATTCCTCCTTAAATGAAAAAATATTATTATGGCCCGCACCCTCAATTAGAACTAATTTCTTTTCAATTCCTTCAGGTACATTTTCATATATTAGCTTTCCTTCTTCGAATGGAATAATCCAATCTTGAGTACCATGAATCACTAATACCGGTTTTTGAAATTTTTTAATTCTTGTATCATTTGAATATTCTCTTAATCCTTCAGGTGTGATAGCTGGTCCGCTGACTCTAAACAATCTTGTCATCATATTATACATACTTGCGAATCCACTTTCAAAAATTATCCCTCGTAAACTATTTGGATTATGAGCACCAATTTCTGAAGCACAAGCGCTACCAAGTGAACGTCCCAATAAAAATAAAGAATCCCTTAAATTGTTTTCAATCAGCCAATTATAAAACTCGTCATAAATTGGCATTGCATCAGTAATTAGACTACTATAGATTGGTTCTCCTGTACTGAATCCATAACCACGAAAGTCAACCACAGCTAAATTTACTCCACAATCAAAAAAGAAATCTAAAAAATATTGGTAATCCGCGGCAATCTCCCCATTCCCATGAAACAATAAGATTGATGGAAAATTTTCATCATTTAAATAGAAAAATCCCCCAATCAAGATGTTTTTTTTAATTTTGAATTTTAATACTTTAATATATGAGTCTAAAATAGTTGGTTCACGAATTTTTCGAGGAAAAAAAACAACATTAGAAACTGCAGGATTATCAATAAATGATTTTTTTACCATATTAGAAAACCTCTCATTATATCCTTATAAAATTGGTCTAATGTTTATATTTTTTGTTGAAAAAATGTTTTCATAAAAATAGAAACTTTTAAATAAAATTGATATAAGGATTTACTTACCTTTAAATCCAATTTTTAAAAACATAAAACGAGGTAATAATTAATTATGGGAATTTTTATGGTAACTATTTGGGTTCCAAACCATAAAGGAGTAGAAATGGCAAAATTGTATTTGAAACAACCAAGAGAAATACCTTATGTAACAAAATGGCGAGTTTATAATACAGCAGGAGGAGTAGATGGTGCTAAACAATACCACATAATTTATACAGAAAGGGGAAAAGCAGAAGAGGCTGCAGAGGGGGTTATGAAATATTTTATGCCATTTTCTAACGAGATTGAAGGATTCCGTTGGCAGGTTGAGAGTTTAATGGGAGTATCCGATACCTATAGAATGCTTGGAATGAAGTGGTAGTTAAAATCAACTATTAATTTTTTTTTTTATAAATAAATAATTTCTACTTTTTGATATCTTTTTCTTATAAAATGTTATTAGGATTACACTACTTAACAAAAATAATACAAGAAATACGATGAATGAAGAGCTAATTATAGGTTGTGTTTGTCCATTTGTACAAACTTCATAACCCTGGTCGATCCATGCAGTGATACCTCCAAGCATATTGTAGACTTTGGTAAAGTTATAAGATACAAGGATCTCACTTGCTTGTTGACTTCTATATCCACTTGCGCAATAGACAATTATCTCGGTGTCATTAAAAAGCTGAAGTTCATTGATTCTTGATTCAAGCTCCCCACGTGGTATTAGAGTAGCATTACAAATATGACTAGAATCATACTCTTCTTGCGTTCTAACATCTAATACAATTAAATCGGGATAAAAAGTAAAATTATTTATCATACTATATGCTTCTTGAACAGTAATGTCCGTATAAGTTAAAGATTGCGTTGTTTCATTCTCAACAGGATACCCTGTTCCTATCCATGCATTAATGCCCCCAAGCATGTTGTATATTTTTGTGAAATTATGATCATCAGCAAGATTTTGGCTTGCAATTGCACTTCTTGATCCTGACATACAATAAACAATTATCTCCGTATTGTTATAAGGGGCAAGTTCATTGATTCTAGAATCGATATCACCAAGTGGGATCAAGGTTGCATTATATAAATGGTTTTCGTTATATTCCCATTGTTCTCTAACATCCAATACAAGTAGAGCAGGATATAACGTGTTATTATTAATCATATCATAAGCTGTCTGCACAGAAATATCAGTATATGATTGGGCCTTGACAAGGACTACTGGTATTTGAGTTATTGATAATGTTAAAAATATCGCAACAGAAAGAATTAATGCATTTTTAGGCTTAAAAAATCTTAGAGCAAATTTTGAATTCAATTTTTCGACCTTTACAATTATAATTAATTCAATATTTACATCAAAATGTAAATAAAAGAGAGTATTTTAAATTGCTTCTTTTTTCAAATAAGCTTCTTACTCCTAAAATTTATTTTAATCAAATAAAAAATATTCAAACAGTTTTAGTTAAATTATTTTACTCTTCCTTGAGCAGCAACAGCTTCTATTGCTTTTTCAATTTCCTCTTGGTCACCAAGATAATAATGGGTAATTGGTTTCAAATCATCGTCTAACTCATATATAAGAGGTACTCCAGTAGGAATATTTAACTTAACTACTTCTTCATCAGGCATATTATCAAGATACTTGACAAGTGCTCTTAAACTATTACCATGTGCTGATATCAAGACTCTTTTACCTGATTTTATAGTTGGAGCAATAGTATCATGCCAATAAGGTAACACTCTTGCAACTGTATCCTTCAAACATTCAGTTAAGGGAATCTCATCGGCGTTTAAGTCTGCATATTTTGCCTCATTTCCAGGGAATCTAGGGTCGCTTGTTTTTAGAGCAGGAGGAGGGATATCATAACTTCTTCTCCAAATAAGCACTTGGTCTTCACCTACTTCAGCTGCCATTTTAGCTTTGAAAAAACCCTGTAAAGCACCATAATGTCTTTCATTTAATCGCCAAGATCGATACACAGGAATCCACATTAAGTCCATTTCATCTAAAACAATCCATAGAGTTCGAATTCCTCTCTTTAATACTGAGGTGTAAGCTATATCAAAAGTATAGCCTCCCTCTTTCAATAATTTTGCAGCTTCTTTTGCTTCTTGAATTCCTTTTTCTGAAAGGTCTACATCAGTCCATCCAGTAAATCTATTTTCTTTATTCCAAGTGCTTTCCCCATGTCTTAAAAGGACTACTTTATACATTCCAAATCATTTTCCTAAATTATGGTTATCGTGTTATGTAATTATTTTAAAACTTAATATATATCTCTTTAGTTTTTATTTCATAAAACTATTTTTAAAGAAGAATAAAATTAGAAGAGAGATATTCAATGAAAGAAAGCGGAATTTTAAAAGGAGCTCCTCGATAAGAGAAAAATTGGAGAAAAATCAAATTTGGTGAACCTTTTAAGGATGCTCTTGATAAATTTAGAGAAGATGTTCAGAATCGAGGTGATTTTGACCCTTTATCTTTGCTTCAATAACATTTTTATCCTTTTTGTTAGTGATCTATGTTTCTTTTTAGTCGTCTTTTTCTTTTTACTAACAGAATAGTCATTGTAACTATTAATGTCACTGAAACGCTTATTCCCGCAATTATTAAGATATTAATATCAAATGGGAATAATCTACCATTATAAATTATCCCAACTTGCAGAACATTTGATCTTTCATTATTCCAATCCCAGATATAAATTCTACCATTACCAATATCTGTTATTTTACACCGGTCTTCAGAGATACCATTAGTATATTCTCTATATGAATTAGGTATTTTTCCACTTACCTTAAATTCAATGTGTTCTGTTAAGTTCCCTTCCCATGCTCGTGCGGTTCCTATATCGTAATTTATAGAAAATTGATCACTGTGATATAGAGGATTTGATATAGCACCATTAAATTTATATCTAATAATTTTCGTACTGTTTTTTGAGAGAGTCATATTACACACAATTATAACAGGACTACGTGAAGAATACACATTCGATAAAAAATCCCAAATTAATGAAGAAATGTTATAATTAAGCTCATAAATTTCGACTATTTCAAAAGGTATAGTTGAACCATTTAACTGAACATCGCAACTGGAATTTACTACTTTAAAATCTAGTGCAAATGGAGCATATAAAGTGATATTAGCATCAATATTTGGATTAAATATAGTATAATTTCCATCGAAATTTACACCAATATTATTGTAATAATTTGTAGAATCTATATTGAAAACCACATTAGCATTAAGAAGATTTAAAGAAATATTATAAGGAATTATTCCTGCCGCAAAATAATCTTCTGGTAGTGGTAACGGATTAGGGTGAACCTTTGGAATTAAAAAATTAAAATTCATTACATTTGTAAAAATAATAATCACTAGTAAAACTACTTTAAATTTTTTCACTATTAAACCCTCTTTAATCATTTAAAAAAATTCAAGGTAAACATTTAAATCTTTTCTTAAGGCAATAGGATCTGAATTAGATAATATTATGGATATGGTGAGCATTTGACGCGAATTTTAAAAGTAAAAAAAAGAAAATTTGAATAATTATACAAGGATATCCCTTTTATGGAAGATTAGTATTGAAGCCAAAGCTAATATAATTATATAACTTGAGAGAACAACGATTTTTATAGGAATTGCTTCCCAATTACTATTAACAAGGAGATTTGAAACGTCAGAATAGTAAAAAATACTAATATATTTAATTCTTTCCATATTTTCTCCAAAACTTTACCAGAATTGACCAACAGCATAAAAAAAGATAATTAGGCCAAACTTAAAGCAAGAGATTTCTTAGTATTATGTAATTATTTTAAAACTTAATATATATCTTTTTACGTTTTATTTCATAAAACTATTTTTAAAAAAGAATAGAATTAAAGGAAGGATTTATAGTGAAAGAAGGTGGAATTTTAAAAGGAGCTCCACGGCAAGAGAAAAATTGGAATAAAATCAAATTTGGCGAACCATTTAGGAAAGCACTTGATAAATTTAGAGAAGATGTTCAGAATCGAAGTGATTTTGATCCCACATCATTACTTCAATTTGGATTATTTATGTCTATGGCCGTGATTAATATCTTAAAAGAGAATGAGGCTAGATTTGGAGTTGAAGGTCAAAAAGCCGTAAATGACGCATTAGTAAAGACAGGATATGATGTAGGAAAACAAATAGCTGAAAATGTTAAAGTTCCCTCAGAGGTTTCAGATATAGAACTAATGAGTTTCTTAGCAACTATTATTAACACACAAGCATGGACATCCATCGAAGATCCTATAGTCGAAAATAAAGATAAGTGTTCATTTGATATTCTTTGGTGTCCACTCCAAGATGTTTATTCTGCATTTGATTGCCGTGTACAACGATATTTAGTCCAAGGAATTATTAATTATTTCAGAGAGCATTTAATAGAATCAGATTTTCAAATAGAATTTAAATCAACAATTCCAGCTGGAGCTGATCATTGTCGATTTGTTATAGAACGGAAAAAACCAGGAGAACAAGATAAATGGGAGACATATTCAAGAGTATTAGAACGTACAGCACTGAAAAGGCTTAAAGGAAGAGAGAAGAAATAAAAATTTTATAATATATTCTTTTTCTATTCTATTTCAAAATCCTCGATTATAGAGATTTTTTTTTCAGTATCAATCGTTATTGCGATAAGTTTTATTTCTTCTTCATCTTTAGTTTCAGGATCCATCATTACAAAATAAAACGTATTACCTTCAGTATCGTATCCAACTTCCATCTCTCCACAGTCATCAGATAGGATCTTTTTAATATTTGCTGGCGCATTCTCTTTTAAGATCTCATAAATGGCATCTTCAATTTTCTTCTGATCTTTTCGGATTTTTTTAATATTCGCGAAATCAAATTGCCCCATTAACTCTTGGGCTTTAGTATTTAACTCATTCCATTCTTGGAACATTTTATTTAATTCAGGAGTTGAAGACATAGATAATCATTATTATTATTTAAAATAAAATTTCTTATTATCGCAGAAATAATATTATTCAATTAACCTCTATTATATTAAATAATCTTAAAAGCAAGGTGAAATAATGGACATCCAACTTCCAAAACCAATATTAAAAGGGATTAAAAGTCTTGAAGAATGTATTTATCAGCGTGAAAGTGTGAGAAGTTATAAGGATGATATCGTAGAGATTGAAAAAATTTCACAGATATTATGGGCAACTCAAGGGAAAAAAGGTGAAAAAAGAACTGTTCCGTCTGCGGGAGCAACTTATCCATTGGAAATTTATGTAACCCTTAAGGATAAAGGTTTTTTTAATTATAATGTTAAGAAACATGCATTAGAATTAATTACTGAAGAAGATTTGAGCAATAAACTTGCTAGAGCCTCCTTGGATCAATATTTTATTGCTGAAGCATATATAAATATAATAATCTGCGCAATTTTTTCAAGAACTACTTGGAGATATGGACAAAGAGGTCTTAGATATGTATTCATTGAAGTGGGCCATTGTGCACAAAATGTTCATTTAGAAGCAGTTGCTTTAGGTTTAGCATCAGTACCAATTGGTGCTTTTGAAGATGACCAAGTAAAAGAAGTTCTTAAACTTCCTAAAAAAATTGAACCACTTTATATTATACCTATAGGGTATGGTAAATAAACTTGAGATTACTTTTACAATAATTTTTACAAGAGGGTGATGATATTAAAATAGGAACATTATAAATGGGTGCCCTTTTTAAAAATAAAACAAAAAAAAAAGATTAGAATTTGTGTATTAACTTTTTCTCTTTCTCCTTATTATAAGTAAAGCGACCAACCCAATAATAGCTACACCTTCTATTATACTTGCTATTAATAGAAACAATGAAAAGTCTAATCCTGGAGTGCTTACAACATTGCAGTTATTATCAGCAAAAATATTTCCGGTACTTCCAGTCTCATTGATGCAATATGTATTATGTAGTAATGTATTTCCGATAATCATATTATTATTACTAGTGTCTATTATTAATCCAATTTCATTGTTATTGGCGGTATTGGAGTCTACAAAATTATCATCGCTATTTAATAAGTAGATACCATAAAGTTGGTTATTATTTATATAATTTTCGCTAACAGCATTGTTATCACTAGTATCTATGAAGATTCCATGGTTAATATTATCTTTTATTGAATTTTTATACAAAATATTATTATCACTATTGCTAAAGATATAGATACCACTTTCCATATTATGATTTAATAAATTATTTCTTAGAAAATTGTGATTGCTTCCAGTACTAACCCTTATTCCATCCCTACCATTATCATAGGCATTATTGCCTTCTATAGTATTATTATCACTAAAGGATAAGGTTATACCATCAAAACCATTAGAATATACTATATTTTCTGAAATTATATTAGAATCAATATCAATTGAGTCAATGCTAATTCCACTGTTAGCATTTTCATATGCTAAATTTTTTGAAACAGTATTCTCATCACAATTTTCCAACCAAAATCCATGATTAGGATTTTCTTTTGCTGTATTTTTAGATAATATATTTTTATCACAAGAAACCAAATGAATACCATGCGAGTTGTTCAATAGTACGTTTTCTGAAAATTCGTTTGAATTACTTATGAATGAAAAAATTCCATCACCTGTATTATTAAATATTTCATTTTTATCTATAGTGCTCCAATTAACGTCATTAAAACTTATACCAAGACCACCTTTTGACGCTAAATTCCTTGAAATTGTTAGAAATTTCCCACCATCTATAAGATATCCTGCATCACACGAAGTTGCATTATTTTCGAAAAGGGTTAAAGAGCTACAATTGACGATATCCATCCCAATAATCAAGTTGTATAAATCATTCCCTTCTAGTATCCCATTTGTTGTATTTTCGATAAAAATCCCTATGCCTAAAACTGATGATCTAAACTTACAGTTGATGATTTTAAAATGGATTCTTGAATTAAATATCCATAAACATATACCCCCCACCATATTGAAAATATCATCTTGAATTATATATGGATCTCCAGGAGTTCCAGAACCAGTACATATCCCTTGATTGAATGCCCATGTCCAATTACCAGAAGTTGTAGTGCTAGTAGTAAGCAATGCATCAATAGTTATTGAATTAGTATAAGTAGTAGAAGTCTTCAAATCCATTTTATTAATTTTATTCCTAGATACAATGTTTTGGTGGCTTGATAAGAGGTTTAAGGAAATCCCAATGTAGGTTAACGTTGAAATCATTAATAGTACTATTAATATAGATTTAAATTCTCTAATTTTCATATTTTCAACCCTCTTTTAATAGAGAAGTCTATAATTCAAGATTATAAAGTTGTATTTAAATATTTTCAGAAAGTTATGGTACTTTTAAAAATCTTGTACACTCTTTTTTAAATAATCTTTAATAAAATCTTTGGATCTCGTATTCTGACTTTTCAATTGTGAAAAACATGGCCATTGAAGTAATGTTATTGTATTGAATTTGACCCATATATTTCATTCCTATTCTTTCAGCAACTTTCCATAATGATGCGCTTTTAGGATTTATAAACGCTATTATTTTAGCTAAATTTAATTTGGTAAAAGCATATTCTATAAGCTTTTTCATTGATTCTATAGCAAATCCCTGACCTCTATATCTAGGTAGCAGAGCATAGAAACATTCTACCTCATTACTACTTTCTAAAGGGATTAATCCACAAATCCCAATAAGATTATTGCTTTCCTTGTTTATAATTATTAAGGCAACCATTGGTCCTGAAGTATTATTTGAAGCAATAATAGATCGGAGTAAAGTCTTTTTATCCTTTTCTGGTTTATTTTTCAAGAAGAATTTTAGGTTTTCTGCAATATCATTAACTTCAAAAATTTCTAATATAAATTCAAAATCGTCCTGATTAGTTGATCTAAGGATAAGTCTTTTCGTCTCTATTTGGTTAGTAACATTCATCTAATATATTGAACTTATAAAATATCCATTATTTAGTTTAAAGGTTGTATTAATATATAAAATTTCAATTTAGTTACAATTGTTAGTCATTTACAATAACGATTAATGTTGGCCAACTATTAATTCCATCAACCAAATTTGAATCTATCATTGGTTGTGTATTGTTATAGATATCAGTTGCTTTAATACTTATATTGAAGGTTCCTGGTAATTCAATAGTAATCAAAGCTTTCCAGAAGACCCATACATGATCTAAATCAACGCTTTTGACAATATCAGCATTACTCCAATTCAAACCATCATTGAGTGTATATTCAATTTTAGAAATCCTTGTGCCTCCAAAAGCGGCCCCTCCAACTTCAAAAGCTACTCCAACTTTTACATTAACACCATCTTTAGGAAAAAAAATTGTTGAATCAACGTCCATAGGTGGAGAGGTGTCCCAACCTCTATCATCCCAATAATCTTCAAGTGGTCTATCCATAACTTCTATTTCTATTACCCATGCCGGTTGCTTTGCTCCATATGAACCAGGATTGACAATTCTTAGAGGAAAACCTTGAACGAGAGGTAAGATTTTTCCATTCATATAGAGAGCTCCAATAGTTCCGTTATCTCTTATTTGATCAAGTGTATGAGAAACATAATATCCATCTGCTGCCATATATCTTACTCCTGTTGCATTTTCTTTCAAACCAAGCGACTCCAAGAGATCATATAATAAAAAACCTCTCCACACAGCAGTAGATAGAAGTGGCCCTTTAGGGAAATTACCAATACATTCTGTTGTTAATGTTCGATCAATTAGATCTAAAGCCTGAAGTTCAGAAAGAGTGAAATTTTTTGGGTTATTTATTTGCCCCCACACAACGAGTTTGTAAGTATTTGAATCAATCTCAGGAATAGGTCCTATTCTTGCTGTAAAATAATCTTCATTTTTGGTTATGAAATCTGGAAATTTGTCCACATTTTTTTCAGAGAAATTCTCAACATATACAAATGTAATAATTATGCTAGCTCCTATTAAAACACTAGCTAGAATGATACCTAGGAATAGTTTCTTTTTCTTTATTAAATTTAAACGTTCCCTTAGTTTCAAATTATTTCATTTATATCCAATATTAGTTTTAAGATTACCCATTAAGATTTAAAACTATATACTTTAAAAATAATAATGACGCTTATCAAATCAAAACTTTCTTGAGATTATCTGAAGTTTTCTACATTGGATTAGTAAACTTTTAGATTATTTTATTTTTTATTTTAATTTTATTATAAAAGAGTTTATTTTTTAAACAACCCCAAATAAATTCTTAAATATACCTTTTTTGGAGAAAATAATAAGTGAAAATTGATTTTCGGGAAGCTAAAAGTATTATAACAAAAAGCAATATTCCTTCAATTGATTATGTTATAAATCCCTATACTGGTTGTCAGCACGGTTGTATTTATTGTTATGCTGAATTTATGATTAGATTTACCAACCATAAAGGGGATAAATGGGGACATTTCTTAGATATCAAAACCTTTGATTTGAATAAGATTAAGCCCCAGAGATACAATGGAAAAACAATCTTATTAAGTTCAGTAACAGATCCATATATCCCATTAGAGAAAAAATATAGAAATACTCGTAAAATATTAGAAAGACTGGTTGGTACTGAAGCGGAGATCTCTATTCTCACTAAATCGAAATTAGTTGTTAGAGATATTGATTTATTTAAGAAATTTAAAAATGTTAGAGTTGGTATTTCGATTAGCACTCTAAATGAGAATTTTGCAAGGATAATCGAAAGAGCGGCGTCTAAACCGATTGATAGATTAGAAGCTATTAAGCAAATTTCTGAAGCAGGAATTGAAACTTATACATTTATATCACCTTTTTTTCCAGAAATTACTAATTTTAAAGCAATTATTGAAAAGACATTAGAATATTCCGATCGTTATAGCTTTGAGAACTTGAATTTCAGACCTCATAATATTCCACGAATTATGAAAGTAATTAAAGAATATTATCCAGGATTGCTACTAAAATATAAAGAAATCCAAAAAGATCGGAGTTATTGGGATATTCTTGAGAGCGAGATTGGGGAATATTGCGAAAAGAAGAAACTCAATTATAGTATTGAATTTCATCATGGAGGATTTTCAAAAAGTTAAAACCAATTCTAAAATTATTACCATTAAAAAGATTAGTTTATTCAAATGCCAAGTGGCGTAATTTCTCACCAAGCACCGGGTTTAGCGTTAAAAATAAAATATCCCAAAAGGTTTGACGGAACAGCTCTTTGTCTCAGTACTTTAGTTCCTGATTTTAATGTGATTATAGACCTATTTATACCATTTTCATTTAGAAATATTACTCATAGTTTATTGGGATTATTCATATATACTATACCGTTGACTATAATATTAACTATAATATTTTGTAAATATATTGGTCCATTTGTTTCTAACCTTGCGAAAAAAAATAGCAAGATATATTATCCTTTGAAATATTTTGGCATCGATGAATGGGATAACTTAAAGAAAAAAGAATATAATAGGAGATATTTCTTTGTTGCATCTTATTCTTCGCTTATTGGAGCATTTACACATCTTTTACTCGATCTTCCCGCACATGAATACATAGAGTTATTTTTTCCACTAATTATGCAATCTCCTGATTTTTTATTATACTCTATTGTAGATTTTGGTCCTATTTATATAGGTCCATTGCAAATCGACCGTAATTTAACGGTATATCAACTTATATGGACTATTGAAACCGTTATTACGTTAGTTATAGCTCTTTATCTTCTTAGGTATATCAAGAAACGCAATTTAATTAGTAAATGGTATAAAGAAACTTGAGATTAATAAATTAAATATAAAAAAAAAGTTGGCTCTTATGAGCCGTAATTAGACTAGATAAAAAGATCGATTAAGTACCAATTCGTGGAATCCATAGTCGTCATGATAACCAACTATCCATGCAAAATAATTTATTCCAAGGTCAAGATCTAAATCAACTGTGAAATAGTTAGGTTCAACTATTTTATAGAAAAATTGTGCGTAACCGGGTAAACCAAGCATTAGCTCATCCCAAACCCAAAAACTACCGTCATAGGAATATCTTATACTGTCAAACTGATAGTTCATTGTGTAGGGAGGAAAGGCTATACGCTGTGTTCTTTCTGAAAATGATTCTTTCCAAACTGCAATAATATAGCATATCTCATCATCTATAACAGTGGCCAATCCTCTTAACCGATTCGTAGCTGGGTCGAAAAACCCGTTGATGATTTCATCTTCTTCAGGAGTAGTAATATCCCATCCATTTTCTGCTAGGAATGGATAATTATCATATCCTGGTCCTGGCCATGATGTGTCATCACCGCTATAATCCGACCAATAATTCCCCTCTAGCATATAGATATTATGCCAATTATTAAGCCCTGGATACTCATCCGATGCTTGTATGTCATTTTCTATTATGTTGTTGTGATAGATATGATTTTGTAGACAATATCCTTCTAAGAATATACCGACAATGTTATTATTAATTGTATTCCTAAAAATGTCGTTATTATTTACATAGGAGAAATAGACTCCGTAAGAATTTTGTTCGAGTGTATTTCCAACGAGTATATTGTCTTCTGCAGGACCAAACCAGCCAATGATGACAATACCAGCCCCTCCGTGTCCGGCACAATAATTATCGGTTATAATGTTTCCATTCGTTCCTGATAGTACAATGCCTGAACCAGGATATTGGTCTGAACCAAGATTCTCCATACAGTTATTATCAGTTATTGTGTTATAGTCTGCGTTACCTAATAAAAAGATACCAAACTCAATGTTATTGGAACAAGCATTTTCTATTACTTCATTATGACTTGACCCGTATCCCATAGAGATACCCCATAGATTCCCAGGGCACAAATTCTGTATTATTAAATTATTATAGGAGTTTTCAAGATTAATACCAGCTTCGCCATTTTCGCTACAGTTATTATTGACTATAGAGTTTCCATCTGAAGATTCGACCGAAATTCCTGAAGCATGATTTTCGTTACAAACATTATTCGTTATTTCATTACCATAGGAGTTCATCCAATGGGCATAATCGCTTATTATATGTAGACCTATAAAATTTTCACTGAAAGTATTCCAGGCAATATTATTGTATTCGGCATTATATACTTGCATCCCAGTAAACCCATTTCCGTACGCAAGATTATTTTCTACTGTATTTTGATAGGAACTATCAAGAACGATTCCCGATTCAAAGTTATCATAGCAAAGGTTATCATTTATAGTATTATAAAATGCCATATTGAATAACACAATCCCTGATCGTGCATTCTTAAAACATCTATTCTTCGTAATCATATTATATGATGAATAGGTCATGACAAGAATACCTTGTTCGAAGAAATTTTCAGAGCAAACATTATCTATAACATCATTTCCATGAGCGTATATAAGTTGAATCCCATGCCCGTTTTTGTTGCATTTATTTTTCGATATTGAATTAAAATTCGAGTCATTGTACAAAAAAATACCTACCAAAACATTATTAGAACAGTCGTTTTTTGTTACTTCATTATTAGATGATCCCTCTCCAATGATAATACCATATAGATTCCCAGAGCATAAATTTTGTGTCATTATATTATCATTGGAGGCTTCAAGATAAATACCTGGTCCTTCATTGTCGTAGCAGAGATTTTTCTTTATTTTGTTGTTATGAGAAGCAATTAGTGCTATTCCAGATCCTTGTCCTGATCCTGGCAATCCAACCCAAGAAAATTGATTTTTGAAAATTACGCCATTTTGAGTGTTGATTAATGCTAGTCCCGCGTTTCTCTCTACTGGTGGTGGTTTGGTATTGAAAAATGTACAACCCATTATTTTAAAGTATGCTTCAGAGTTCATGATAACCATACAATAAGAAAAGCCTTCACCATCTATAATAACATTTCTTATTATATACGGATCTTCTTCCGTACCGGAACCCTTACACCATGGTTGTAAGGATGCTTGCTGCCAGGTATAATCTCCAAAGCCCCAATCATCTATAACTAAAGGATCTAGAATCCAATATTTCGGTTTAGCTCCAACTATAGCTACTATAGGAAAAGTAAATGAAAGTGTAAGTATAATTACCAATAGACTTATTTTAATATTTTTTTTTTGCGTTTTAACTCACCTTTATTTTTTTATAGATTACTTGATCGATATTGATCAAAATTTGGTTACTTCAATTTGAATTAAAAAGATTATGTCGAACTTTACCACTATATATTGGAAAAATAGTGGTAAAAAATATATTTTGGTGGTAAAAGTTTACGAATTACTAGTAAAATTAAAAGAGCTAACTATATTTACTACAATCGATTTATAAGAAGTGCGGGTTAGTTTTTAACACTTCTCATAAGAAACTGACCTATGTTCCTTTTATTTTAAAATGGTGTGAAATTTTATAAAAAAAAGTGTATATATATATAAAAAATTTTAATAAATTACTATAATAGTTATATTTATATTTCCAGTTCAGAAGAAAATTGATTTCATGAAAGGGTAGGTGTTTTTGACTTCCTTAAATGTTATATTAGGAAATTTTGAAGAAGAATATATTAATAGTATTGATTCAATATTCGATGCCTATTTTTTACTCTCAAAAGAGAATATAGTCTTGAGTTATAAGATTAAAGACAAACTTCTTAATTCATATTTCGATAAGGAGTATCTTCAAGGAGAAAATTTTTTCAAGTTATTCGGATCTCAAATTCAACAAGAGCGAAATAAAGAATTGAAACGAAAAATTTTAGAAAAGAAACCTCAAATATTTGAACATAGTATAAAGATAAACAGTCAAATTGGCTTTTACAATATTTTTATTTTTATGCTAGCTAATGAGCGTATGCTCATTAATTTTCGAAATATTGACGATCAAAAGAAAATTGAATTTGAGCTAGCTGAAGAGAGAAACACATTAAAAAATACAATCGAAATAAATCCTTATGCTATTGAAATTAAGGATGCTGAGGGTCGACATGTTAGTGCTAATAAAGCATTTATAGATATGTTTAAATCCGTTGCTCCACCTGAATATTCAATCTTTACAGATCCTCATCTTAAAAA
This sequence comes from Promethearchaeota archaeon, assembly GCA_048938005.1. Classification (GTDB taxonomy): domain Archaea; phylum Asgardarchaeota; class Lokiarchaeia; order Sigyniarchaeales; family SOKP01; genus Loki-b32. Next base: position 167,805 of record JBHLMQ010000002.1, read on the forward strand.
AAGAGGACTATTGGATAAAATTTTAAAATTAAAGGAAGGGAAAGTTGTGAAAATGGGAGAACATTGGTATGATGTTCGTGACTCCGCAATAGAAGCTGGTCTTAATTTAGAAGATTATCCAAGCTCACCAATATACCATAAAGCTGTTGCGTTCCCAATACATGACAGTGAGGGAAAGATTAAGAATTACGTTTTTATGCATGAAGATATTACCGAGCGCAAAAAGACAGAGAGAAAATTACGTGAGAGTGAAGAAAGATTTCGCTCTCTGGTCGAAACTACGAGTGATTGGATTTGGGAAGTGGATGCGAATCGTATCTTTACTTACACGAGTCCAAAAATTAAAGATATATTAGGATATGAACCAGAAGAAATCATTGGCAAAACACCTTTTGATTTAATGCCTTCAGATGAGGCAGAACGTGTATATAATATTTTTCAAACTAAACTTGAATCCGATAGATCTTTTAAAATCCTTGAAAATACAAACCTTCATAAAAATGGAAGCGTAGTTGTTCTTGAAACAAGTGGAGTGCCAATTTTTGATGAAAATCGGCAATTATTAGGCTATCGTGGCATCACCCGTGATATTACCAACCGTAAAAAGGCAGAACAGAAATTAAAAGAATCTGAAGAAATGCATCGAAATTTATTTAATACTACACCCTATGCAATTTGGCTCGTAGATTTACAAGGGAAGATTATTGATTGCAATGAAACTATGGATAAATTCTTAGCAATATTTAAATACACTGATTTAATAGGAAAATCTTTCAGAGATGTACTTAAAATGTTTGCACGTGAAGGAGATCCCAGATTTGATAATTTAGAGAAACTTATGAAAGATAGATTTAAAGTATTATTAAAAAAAGGGTACATTAAACCTATCGAATTCGAAATTTATAGAGGTGATGGTAAACCATTTTGGATAACCTTGGAATCGTCCTTTGTCAAAATAGGTAAAAAAAGATTGATTCAGACCTTTATTAAGGATATTACGGAGAAAAAGTTAGCCGAAATTGAATTAGAGGTTTTAAGGAAAAATTTAGAAACCAGAGTAAAAGAGAGAACGATCAAACTGGAAAATTCCGAAATAAAATATCGAAGGGCATATAACAGAGCAAAATGTTATAAAGGATTGTTTACTCATGATATTTCTAATATGTTTCATACGATTGGAAATTCTATAGATTTATGTGATACTTTATTAAAAGAGGGAGTAAAAAATATTGATATGCTTGAATATTTTGATGTAATTGAGCAACAAATCAATCGAGGGAAGAAATTAATAAATAATATTAGAAATTTATCAGAAATTGAAGAATCTGAAATGCCCTTAGAACCTACAGAGGTTTTTGAGAAATTGAAAAGCGCTGTTCAATTTGTTAAAATAAACTTCCAGAAACGAGAGATTACTATTAATATTGAATCTGATTTAGATGAAATTTATGTACTTGCTAATGATCTGTTACTTGACGTATTCGAAAATATTGTTATTAACTCTGTACTTTACAATAAAAATGAACCTATAGAGATTGAAATTAGCATTTCAAAATTGAGAGAAAATAATAAACCGTATATTAAATTTGAATTTAAAGATAATGGTATTGGTATAAATGATGATAGAAAAAGTCTTATATTCATAGAGAATTACAAGAAAAGAACTGGATCTAAAGGTATGGGACTTGGACTTTCTCTGGTTGCTAAACTTATAGATCTATGCGAAGGTAAAATCTGGGTTGAAGATAGAATAAAAGGAGATTATACTCAAGGAAGTAATTTTGTTATTTTAATACCAGAAGTAAAATAATTTAAGTGCTTAGTTAAATCATAATTTAGAAAATTTTAAAACCAAGAATCATAAAAAGTTATTTAAAGATGAACGAGAAGATTCCTGAAAAAACAAAAAAATCGAAAAAAGAAGTAAAATGGTATACTTATGTAGATTCCAAACTCGATAGTAAATTAAAGGAGTTCATGGAACAATATGATATTAAAAAACAAGCAAAAATAATAAGAGATTCAGTTTCTCACTATATAGATTATGTTAAACAAGTATTACGAAAATCTACTGATAGAAAAAGTTATGACGATAAATATATTGGAGATTTTATAAAGGAAGCTATTAATGTTTATGAAATGAACATTGATTATTATGAAGAGTTAAAACAGAAACTTTCACCCCTTAAAATATCAATTCTGATGTTAAATAATTTTTTAAATGAACCAAATAAACTGACTGAAAATCTTGAAAATATAAAAATCGCTCTTTTTGAATTAGAAAATTCAATAAAACGGCGTTTTGAGGAACCAGAACTAATAAGACATATGAAAAAATTCGATATTTTGTATATCGAAGATAATGAATTAGAACGAAAAACAGTTGATACCTACTTCAAGAGAAAAGATTTAGATATTAAATCTATAGAAACTTCTGAAGAGGGGCTTGACATTTTAAAAGTTTCTACTCCTCGAGCTATTTTATTAGATATAGATTTAAAAACTAGTAATATCAATGGAGACAAATTATGTCAAATGCTAAAATCAAAACCACAATATAGTAAAATTCCAATAATATTAATATCTGCCGTTGTTTCAGAAAAAGAAAAAAAGGAGATATTAAAATCTACTGGAGCAGATGATTTAATTCTTAAACCTATTGACAAGCTAGCAGATTTGGATATTCTATTTAAATATCTCAAATAGGATATTGACAATGTAATTACGTCTATTTAACGCTCCAAATTTTTATTGTCTTGTCGTTTGATCCACTGATGATATATTTAAAATCAGGAGAGATGGAAATTGAGCCAACCTCTTTTCTGTGCTCCGTGAGTGTCTTTAAGAGCTTCCCAGTGGCTAAATCCCATACTTTAATCTCCTTATCAAATGAGCTGCTAATCACATAATTATTATCGGGAGAAACAGCTACAGATAAAATATCCCAAGTATGCCCCGTGAAAGTTCGAATTAAATAACCTGTGGAAAATTCCCATACTTTCACAGTTTTATCCCCTGATCCACTGATTATATACTTTCCATCAGCAGTGATAACTACCACTGTCACATATTTTTTATGCCCTGGGAGTGTTCTTACAAGATTGCCTGTAAGTAATTCCCAGATTTTTATTGTATTGTCGTTTGATCCGCTGACGATATATTTACCATCAGGCGAAACTGCAACAGAGCCTATATCTTTTGTGTGGCCTTTAAGTGTTTTTAAGAGCTTCCCAGTGGCTAAATCCCATACTTTAATCTCCTTATCAAATGAGCTGCTAACTACATAATTGTTATCAGGAGAGACTGCTACAGATAAAACGTAAAAAGTATGCCCCTTAAGCGTTCGAACTAACTCTCCCTTAGAAAAATCCCATATTTTCACAGTTTTATCGTTTGAACAACTGATTATGTATTTTCCATCAGAAGAAACGACCACTGAATTTACGTATTTTTTATGCCCTTCGAGTGTTCTTACAAGCTTACCTGTAGATAATTCCCAGATTTTTATTGTCTTGTCTTTCGAACTACTTACAACATATTTACCGTTTGGAGAGAAGGTTACTGAAGTCACACCCTTTAGATGACCTTCAAAAGTTTGAATAGGAATAATATCTAAGACTTTTTTCATTTCTGGTTTTTCTTCTGGGATACTCACTGCTTCTTCTATGATTTCTACTTCTTCGGGTTTTTCTTCAACGATCTCTTCCACTGCTTCTTCTATGATTTCTACTTCTTCGGGCTTTTCTTCAACGATCTCTTCCACTACCTCTTCTATGATTTCTACTTCTTCGGGTTTCTCTTCAACGATCTCTTCTACTGCCTCTTCTACGATTTCTACTTCTTCGGGCTTTTCTTCAACGATCTCTTCCACTGCCTCTTCTATGATTTCTACTTCTTCGGGTTTTTCTTCAACGATCTCTTCCACTGCCTCTTCTATGATTTCTACTTCTTCGGGTTTCTCTTCAACGATCTCTTCCAC
>JBHLMQ010000002.1:171883-173224 GCA_048938005.1 Promethearchaeota archaeon
TTTTCTTCAACGATCTCTTCCACTGCCTCTTCTATGATTTCTACTTCTTCGGGTTTCTCTTCAACGATCTCTTCCACTGCCTCTTCTACGATTTCTACTTCTTCGGATTTTTCTTCTGGGATACTCACTACAACTTTTCCTTCATCTAAAATAACTCTACGTCTAGATGATCTTCTTTTTGTAACCACCATCCCTGCTATAATCATTGTAATAACAATAAGAACCACTATAATTATTACCATTTCAAGAGGAAATGGAATTTCATTAGTGTAAATGTTAACAATTACAACATCTTCTACTGTATATGCATATGGCTTGAGTGGTGCATTGATAACTTCGATTTTTAATTCATGGATACCAATAGGAAGATTATTTAATTTAATAATTATGGAATCATTATTTTGCCAAATTCTAGTCTCATTTAAAACGTCATCAATAAATATGTTATATGTTGGATTTTCAACATTTTCAGCTGCGATTGTCCAAGTTATATTTTTTCCGGTAGATCCCTTTAAAAATGAAATGTAATCCCTTGAAGATTCAATACTAACTTTATATGTATGTGGAAGCCATGTACAATAGTAGAAATAAGTTTTTTCCATTACATTTTGACTAAAACCAGTAAGATAATTTCCATGAACATGATACATCTTATCAATATAAAGCCAAGCAGATGGCATAAGTTCTTCAACAAGATATCTCTGAATTTCATCATAAATTCCCTTTCTTAAAACTGGATCAAATTCTTCTGTTCCCAAATTTATGAGATTTTGAAGATAAGAATCATTAACTTGCCCAAAATGTTTTAAATTCCCTATAGATATATTTGAGAACATGAAATTAATAAAATTGCTAGGATCGTTATAATCCGCGACGAAACCTGTTGTCCACATATCTACCCAATTAGGATCTTGTTCCATCATATTATTAAATGTAATCCCGTCAGTTTCTTTTTTATAGAGGTTAATTCCTATTTTTCTGAAAGTTTTACTACATAAATTAAAGAGATCGCTGCGAAATTGATCAATATCAAGTACCCACATTGAAAAATTGTTTATTCCACGATCTGCTAAGCCATCCCAATCTGTTTCATTCAATCCTGGATAGTTTGGATCTAATGTAGTTCCATGACCTGTACTTTGCATAATTATTCTAGCTTTAGTTATATTGAAAATAGGATAATTAAATGTTGTATTAGAATATAAAATGCCCGAGGGAATTGGAGATTTTAATCGTATTGAAGTTCCCTCCATCATTACATCAGTAATATGTGAGTAATTTATAGCATAAGAAAGAGCTTTACGAATTGTATTGTTTAATAGGAAATTATTAAATGCTAGG
>JBHLMQ010000067.1:0-10547 GCA_048938005.1 Promethearchaeota archaeon
TAATTTAAGGTTTTTGCTCTAAAATCTACCTTTTTAATATATTTTCTAAATTTAAATCGTAGATTTTACAATTTATAATTTTTAGATTCATAAATCCCAGAAAAGGATATGAAAAGATTTGGATTAAATTAGAATAGGATCTTTGGGCACATAGGTTACTTGTTCGCAGTTTTCTTTCCCTATAATGATATCATCTTCTAATCTAATTCCCCATTTACCAATCCAATATAGACCTGGTTCATTTGTATACACCATGTTCTCTCTGAGCTTAATATTTTCATGGACTTTCCAATTTATTCTAGGACCAATGTCATGGGATTCAAAACCAAGAGAGTGTCCCAAACCGTGAAAAAATAATTTCTCATGGTCAAAACCTTTTTCAGCTAAATATTCACGACATTTTTTAGCTGCCAAAAAGTTTGGAGTATCATTGGTATAATATTTATTAGCGATAACTTTAGATTCATAAAGAGCACTATAAGCTTGTATAAATTCATCTGGGGGCTTTCCATTAATCCAAAACGTCCAAGTTATATCTGAGCACATTTCATCAATTTGTAATCCCGTATCGATTAGCAAGACACCTCGTTCAATCTTTTTCTTGGAAGTATTATGATGCGGATCTGCTGAGTGGGCTCCAGTTGCCACAATGGTTTCAAATGCAGATCTACCTAACTTTAAATACTCATATTCTAATTTAGCTTTTATTTCATTTTCAGTCATTCCAGTTTTTATCCAATCTGGAATTGTTTCTAATATCTCGATTGTTATTTTACACACATTTCTCAGATCATTTAGTTCATCCTTAGATTTTACACTTCTAAGTTCAAATATTATGGGAGCTGCTGAAAAGAATTCAGTGTTTGGAGATAATTCTTTTAATGAAAAATAATCTCCAACACTAATATGATCTGCATAAGCAGTGCTTTCTTGGGTTAAGATATTTTCTCCAAAATTAAGAGCTATACGTTGTTTATTAACCAATGGAATTAAATAAGATCTTAGTTCTTCTACTGATTTATAAGGAGTTACCTGAGCATTTATCCCCTTCTTTTTAAGGGATTGTTTAATCATATTTACTTCCATCTCGACAGCGAATATCTGATGGTATCCATTTGCTGCGATATAAATATAATGACGAGCATGAGATGCAACACCAAGTAAGAATCGAGAATTTACATCGCTATCTTCATTACATATTATTAACCAACCATCGCCATTTACATCTTGGAGTATTTGCTGAGCTTTTTCAAATTTATCCATATATCAAATCATTAAATGGTTTGTAATTAATTTTATTAAAATAGTATATTTTTGATTTATTCAATTAAAAAACTAAAACTTTCATTAAAATTATGGGAATTAATGGCTTTAATAAAGTGATAAAGAAAAAAAAATATTGTTATTGACTTTTTATTTTTTAAATATAGTGAATAATAAAAATATTTATTATATCTCAGTCCATTAATTATTAAGAATTAACAAAAATATTCAATTAAGTTGAGATTTAAAATGTCCGAAATTATAAAAATCCATTTAAGTACTGGTACAGAGCTAGATTTTGATGAAAAAGCACCAACTACCCTTTTTGAATTGATAATTAGTGATATTTTAATTCCAAAATACAAAGAGAATGCTGATTGGAACTTAAGTTTAAATATTATCATCGAAGAAATGAATCGTCTTATAATTAAGCATGATTTGAATCCAAAATTAAAAATAGGTCTATTAAATCGAGTAGAAGAACATTTAGATAAAGATATTGAGGAATTAACAGGCGTAGATAAAATTGAAATATTATTCTTAAATATGGATGATTATGTTGAAGATATAAGAAAATTAATACTTGCTGGTAAAGATAAAGCAGATCTTCGAACTAGCATGGCTCAATTAGTAATGCCCTTAACACTTTTTGAATTATCTGAGCTTTTTATTTATTTGGGGAAACGAACATTTTTAAAATAAAAAAATTTTTTCTCTTTTTATTTGCACTTTTGTTTAAGTTTCAGGACATATTTCAACACATTTAAAACAACGCGTACAAAGTGAACCCCATTGGGGAGTTATTTTAATATTTTATTTTAGATTAAATGTAAAATTATATATAACTTTTAATTTTGATATTAAACTAATCTAATTTTACTTCTTTTGCTGTTTTATATAGATAATTATAGTAGTAATTGCTAGCAGGTCCAAAAGCTAAATAATCAGCATTTACTCCAAAATAACTTAATTCTCTAGGGAAAAAACTCTCAGAAAGCATAATAAAAGCATCTTCACCTTCATCTATAATAATGGAACTCCCAAAAATTTGGTCCCTCCATCTAATTTCACAAATTGAGTTATATTTTTTAATAAGTGCTCTGAATTTTTTATCATTTAATGCTTGAGCTTCAATTAGAAGCCTAAGATCTGTTACACCTCTTGCTCTTGCTTTCTTTATATCTTCATAGAACACATCCAAAAATTCATAATTGGTAAAAACCAAATAGATCGAATTTTTAGCTAAATTAATCAATGATAAAGACCTATTAATACATACGTCCCTACCACGATGAATATATAAGGCAATTTTAATAGGAGTATCGTGAGATTGATAAATTGGTGTTAATGTTTGAATAATTTTATTCGAATAATCATTAAAACTATCACTATATTGCTTCTTTGCGATAATCAATGCTTCATCTGGGCTCTTAGCAAAATATCTTGAAGGGCGTGACTCCTCCTCCTTAATAATCCACATTTTTTCTTTTTCAAGCTGAGTTAAAATGTTGTAGATTCTCGAATAAGGGACTCCCGAAGCTTCAGAAAGTTCTCTTGCGTCCATTGGCCCTTTACTTATCAAAGTAAGATATATAGAAATCTCATAATCAGTGAGTCCAATTGATCTTAATGATTCTTTTACGTTTTCTGGAATTTCTTTAGACATGATTTCATTGCTTTTTATATTTTCGAAAGGTTTGGAACCCAATCTGTTGTTTTAAAATATAATATAAAATGTATTAATCTTAATATAATAATAAGGTTATTCTTTTCTTAAATTTATTTGAATTAAATAGTCTAATTTCAGTTAGGTTGCTATTCTTATTGATAATATTAATATTTAAAAAGAAAAAAGAAGTTAAAAAAATCATAAAGAAAGGATCTTATTTTATTTCTAAAGGTCCTTTAAAATATATAATTGATATTGATGACAAAACAGAAATCCCACCTATTATGATATAAAATAATCTCCAAAATTGAACGCCAATAGAATTAAAAAGAAAGTAGAAGCAAATTATCCACCCTGCTATGGTTAAAAGACCGAATGCTAAATAGTAATCCCTTTTTTTATCTGAAGGTAAAGCTCTAAATAGTAAAATTGCATAAAAGGGCGTTATAAATCCAATTCCCGCACTTGACATCACAAAAATTATAAAATATGTTACCCAATTCCAGGTAATACTCATATAAATATAAGTAAAGCCTGTAAATATTACACCAATAATTAAAAGTTGTTTATTAACTTTCGTAGTTAAACGGATTGTTATGAATAGAAACACAGCAAATGCGAGAAAGGCTAAAAGGAGTAATTCTGCAAATCTGATGTCAGTGATTATCCAAGAACCACTAGGATTAATTATATAAGGTGAAAGAAATGATAAAAAATTGAGAAATGCACCTGCAAAAATGCCAGATAAAATAACAACTGGTAATATAAACCTAAAAATTATTTGTTTATCCATAATAATCATTTTAATTTAAAATCCATATAAAAGTTTTTTTTTAAATAAACAATAAAATTATAAATCCAGACTTCAACATTTAAAATCTTAAATTTAAAAGAATAATTTTTTTATAGAAGAAGTTCATATTTGGAAGGAGTTAATGAAGTAACATTTTCTTTCCTAGTATAAATATAAGAAAAAAATACTTTTCTAAAACAATCAAAATTCCTAAAACACTTTATAGAATAGTAAGACTCAAGTGTTTTCTTAGTGAAAATATTTATATAAAACAATTCAAAATAAATATTATGTTAAATAAAACAAAATTTAATATTTCAGTAATTGTTTTAGCTATAGGTATTGGTCTTGTACCAACTGGGTTTTTCTTAAATGGATATTATAGAGATCAAGTCCGTTCCTATGTTCCTGAAACTCTTTTGAATATTCAGGAGACTGTTATACCTGAAATTGAATCACAATTTCTTGGGTTAGGAATATGCGAGGATTTACCCATTATTCAGGACCAACAAACAGAATATATTGAAGATGAAGTAGTCAAAATACTATCTATTCCAAGTACTCTTTTATACCTTAAAAATCTATCAATGCCATTATTTTTACAAAGAATAAACGGTTCGATGACAAGTATAAATATTAGCGGAAGTCTAGATGTTGTATCTAATGATATAAATGATAAAATTTATGGTTCAATATCAGCTCAGCTAATAAACTCAACAATAAAGCAAGTCATGATTAGTAATTCAACCACAGAAGTTTTTGCTAGAGAGGTTTTCTTCAATAATTATACTTTTCAAGATAATTATTCAACTTCGATATTGGGTGTCTCGGAATATGCTACAAGCGGTACGAATAAATTAAATTATACTATTACTGCTCAACAAAGACTGTTAGATGGTTATCTGACTTCTCCAGGTTTAACTCAAGATCTTGAAAATGGTACTGGTGTTCTGGATTTCATGGAATTTTACAATAATGCAACGGTAGATCCCTTAACTTACAATCAGACAATGCAAACAACTTATAATTCTACATGGGAGCAACTTACAGCATTAGCAGGATATATCACAAATTATTTGTGGAATTCTATAGTTCCTAATATAATTTCCGCAAATTATAGTATGACACCATCAGAATATGCAGCATTTCAAGCGAGAGAGCTTTTCTTTAATGACGAACATTGGTCATCTACTACAAAAAATATTACTTCTATTAAGGGTATTTCAGAATATGGAACAGGAGGGGTGAATAACCTAAGTTTTTCGACCGCCGCTCAAGAAAGAATCTTGTATGGTTATTTATACGCTCCAGGTATTCTAGAAGAACTGGATTTAGGCACAGGTGTTCTCGATTTTCTTGATCTTTATGCACAAACCTCTGGGGATATTATAATGCAATCTCTGTATGATGCCACATTTTATCAATTAAAAAATGTAACTTCTTATCTAATTAAATATATGTTTGAAGTAATTGTAACTGAACAATTGGGATTAGATGGATTAACTTTAGAGACAGCAGCATTGAGGGATTTCTATAGTCAGTGGGCAAATGCTTCGATTTTCACCCGTGGAATATTTCTCAGGGATTTAAGCACTGAACTCGGAAATCAGCTTAGAATGTCAACCGTAGCTAAATTAATTCGAAGTAATATTATTAAAATAGTAAATGTAAATGGTACAACCTTAGAATTTGCGAGAAATAGGTTTTTTAATGATTTCAATTTAACAGGGAATTTCACAGTAAACATACAAGGTGTCTCTCAATTTAATTCTAGTAGCACATATAGTCTCAACTATTCAATTAGCTCTCAAGAAAGAATATTGGATGGATATAATGATGCACCAGGAATATTAGAATCGTTTGATACTGGTATAGGTTTACTCGACTGGTTGGATTTCTATCTATTGGCTTTTCTAGATCTCGGGGCCAACAGAACTTTAATGGAGACTACATATAATGCGACTTGGGTTGATCATCTTTTCCCTATGGGACAATATCTCTTAAATTATATGTTAGGTCAAAAAGTTGGAGCATCTACACAAAAAGGTTTAGAAATAGGATTTCCAACACCATCAGGGATTTCAATGAGTGCGGCCGCAATTCTTTGGGACCCAGCCAATTCATCTAGTTTCGTAAATGATGTGGGAATTCAAAAATGGTCAAGTGCTGAGAAAGGAAATTTAACTATCCAAAACGAATTGAATATAACTTTTGGTTTTAGTAATACGCAATTCCAAAAAATGTATAACTGGTTATTTTCAACTATAAAAGATGTTATTGTGCCGATTGTTTTTATTCTCCTGAGACCAACTGGCCTCAGAATAACAACCACTGAATATGCAGAAATTTTAATTCTAGAACAATGGGCAAATGCTACTGTTATTCCTGCTGGACTCGATCTTGGGGGCGGAGTTAAAGGTTTCGAAGTAGGTATTCCAGAAAAATCTAATATTTCGTTATCTACAGCAATAGATTTCTTCGATCTAAAAAATTCATCGTCATTTATTCATAAAAATGGACTTCTAAAATGGATTGATGCCGAAAATGGAGATAATATCACTAGAACCGAATTAATCACAACTTTTGATTTAGAAACGGATCAATTTGACTTGATCTTAAACTGGTTATTCACAACATTTAGAAATAATGTTATTCCTATTACTTTTAATATAACAGGATATACATTAACTGAAATTGCAGGATTGGAATTCTATCGTCAATGGGCTAATGGTTCACTTTTTACTAGTGGACTTGACCCTGGACCAGCCTTTGGACTCCCGTCTCTCAGTGGGTGGGAACTGGGTATTCCAACTTCAAGTGGAATAGATCTTGTTATGGGTATGAGATTGTGGGATGAAGAAAATCGTAATTCACTAGTATCTCAAAGTGGAATTGCCCGTTGGTTTAATGCAATAGAAGATCCTCAAGTGTATAATTATCTGATAAACTATTTCAAGTTTACTGACAGTCAAATGCAAGGAATGTTTGAGTGGTTAATAAAGATTAGAGAGGATTTCACCCTAATTTACTCGAAATTACAAATGGGGTTACCAATAAACGCATATGAGTTTGGAAGTTTATTAATCCTTGGATTTACCGTGTGTGGATTTGTTATTGCTGCTAGCGGTGTGTTGTTTGCAATTATAACAAAATTATCTAAACGTCGAAAGTAGGAATTTTATACTTTTCTTATTTTTTCCTTCATTTTTTTATTTTAACACTTCAAAAAAGTCCTAAAACATTTAAAATTTGTTATGAAAATAATATCCTATTTTATGCCTTAATTCACGAATGTTTGATTATTGATTGTATTAATTTATAACTTATTATCACAAATTTTATACAAATATGTTTAATAAAAAATTTTAACAAATTGTTTAAAAAATATTAAGAGATTGATAAATCTATAAAGAGTTTTTTAGACATAAGTATTTAACATTATATACAAAAGATTGTAAAAAAAGAATAAAATTGAAGTTTTGATTAAAAAAAAATTGATAAATGATCATATTTAATAAAGAATAAATATTATTTCCAATAAAGAATACAAAATTCAATTTGTGATTTCATGGACATTGTTGATCTTAAAATATTGGAACTGCTTAAAGAAAATAGCAGGATGTCATTTAATGATATTTCTCAAAATGTTGGGAAAACTGAAGCTACTGTAAGAAGAAGAGTTAAAAAATTGACTGATGAGGGAATTATTAAAAAATTCACCATTGAATATAGTATTGATAATAAACCGCGTACTAGAGCTACCGTAAAGGTTGAACCAGATTTTAAAGAAATTAAAAGAATTTTAAAGGAATTATTAGAAATTGAAGAAATCACGGATGTTTGGAGACTTTCAGGGGATTGTGGACTTTTTATGAAAGTAGAAATTCCCTCAATTGAACAATTTAATCCTCTTATTGAAGAAAAGATCTCTCAGATTAAGGGAGTTAAAATAGTTGAGACTTGTTTTATAACTGATGTAATTAAATAGGATTTTATTCTATTTTAAAAATTTATATAAAAATTATTTTTCTAAAAGTTTATTGATAACATTAATCCTTTTTTTAGTTTTCTTTAAATCACTTTGAAGTTTTTTGGAGCGCTTTACATATTCCTCATCATTCAATTTTCCCGATGAGTGTTTCTTATCAATAAATTCCAGTAAATCCTGAACAGATGTTAATTTTGTTTCTAGGCCTTCTTTTTCATTTTTTAATTCTCTTTTAGTTTTAGCTTTTGTTTTAAGTTTGGGCGCTGGTTTTAAAAATTGTTCTATCTCATCTTCATCTTTTTTCAAACTTTCTGGTTTGGGAGGTAAAGCTGTTAATATTGGTTCTTCTTGAATACTTATTTCTTCAGTCACTTCAGAATCCTCTATATCAACCTGCTCCTTTGGTTTAATGGTGTAAGTAGAATCAGGGCTTTGAATAGTCTCAGAGTTTTCTAGATCAAAAATTTCATCATCTGAATCGATTGATTTTTCAACCAATTTGTCAATTGTAGTTTTTATTGTATTAATTTGATTTTGAAAGATTTTTAATAATTCTATTAATTCACTTTTTTTAGAAATCTTCATTGAAAAATCAATGTTTATTGATCTCTTTTCAGCTGGAATAGATGGGGCAGAAGTAATACGTTCTTCAGAGATTGTAGGTTGACTAATAGATTTTTGGTCAATAGGGGTAGGTAGATCTAGGTTTGCTCTCAACTCCATACGATAATCAGAAATTAACCATTGAAAAAGATTTAATACTAATTGAGGATGGTTATTACATTGAAAACCTCCTCCAATTTTATCTCTAAACATTTCATAACTTCCAATGCAGCAAACTCTTCCATTTTCTATTTCTGACACACAGATAAGAGGACAGGAAAAGGGTTCGGATGTTTCATTTGAATCCGCTATAGAAAATGCTCCACTTCCGATAATTGAAAGAGAACATCCTGATCTATAGCACAAGGAACTTATTTCAGCTGTAATTGGATGAGGTATATTAAATGCAGAAACGAGTGGAATATTTTCTAATCCTAAGTTACTTATTTCATCTAAAACTTGATCATTTTCAAAAGCAATTCCAAATTGTTCTGATATTTCAGATAAATTACTTCCACGACCCTTATCTCCCCCTGCATGAGATAATAATAATAATCCTCCACCTGAATTCTTAACCCAATTTACGATCGCTGAAATTTCAAATGAAGAGATTCTGGCAAAATCAGGGCATACAAAAACGAGAATGTCATATGGCATTAATGATTCTTCTGTAATAGGTACCTCTAAAAAATTGTAGCAAGTAAAATCATTTGAATTCAAATAATCTCGGAGCTCAGTAAGATTTTCATCAATTCTTCCTCTTGGTTTATGAGAAATATCAAAAGCGATATGATATGGCATTATTAATCATTTAAAATATGTATTTTTTTTAACTTAATCAATTTCTTGTAATTATTATGTTGTATTTTAATATTTCTATAATTAATATTTAACTGTATTACATGAAAGTTATAATTCTCACTCTATAAGTTATATTATAAAATAAGTGGAAAATTTTTTAATAAACACTTTTATCTCCAATAATTAAGTTATCTTTGCATATATTCTCAACTTTTACATTACTACCAATGATCGAGTTCTGTGATATTATATTTTTTAGGAGAGCTCTTTTTTCAATAACACAATTTTCTAAAATACAATTTTCAATATAGGAGTTTTCGCCTATTGAGATATATGGTCCGATTACAGAATTTAATATTTTTGTATTTTCTCCTATATAAATAGGATTCTTTAAGAAGGATTTTTCCACTGCTATGTTTAAATTCTGAAAATCTTCGACTCTAATAGAATTTTGTTCTAAAAGATACTTATTTCCATTTAAAAGTTCGGAAGGTCTCCCAAAATCCATTACCCCTTGTTTTAATTTAACAGCTGCAATTTTATAACCTTGATTCACTAGATCCTGTAAACTTTGTGTCATATAAATTTCCTTTGAGTTATCTGTTCTTTGATCCAGATATTTCTTAAGGTTTCTGAATAATGTACAAGTAGCTGTATTTGAAAATGCGTACGGGCCAGCAATAGCAAGATCTGATACAAATTTCTTTGGTTTTTCAACTAATTTTTGAATCAAATTATTATTATCAATAGTAACTATTCCATATGAATGTGCATCCTCTTTTGGTACTTTCATAACGGTTATTATTCCGTCTACATCAGATTCCCAATATTTATACATTAAATATGAATATTCATCAATAGGAATCATGTCACTTAAGAAAATAAGCGATCCTTCTTTTTTATCATCTTTCAGATTTTTCGATTTCGATTCTTTAAATCTCGAATGTGCTAAATAGACCGCTTCTCCTAAACCCCAATAATATGGGATACCTTCTTCGTATCCTCGTGGTATTTGTTCAATAAATGTTAATTTAAACTTTTCATTATAGTGTTTTTGTATATATTCCATTATTTGTCTTTTCTTATAACCGACTATTAAAATTAATTCTGTATTTGAATCAAATGTATTAGTGAATTTAAGTAGATTATGATCTAAAACAGTTTTTCCTGCAACTGTTAAGAATGCTTTCGGTTTACTTAGTGTAAAGGGCTTTAATCTACTCCCTATTCCTGCAATTGGACCAATTATTTTCATATTCACTAAAAAATTAATAAGTTTTATATTTGAATATTATGGAATAATATTAATAAAATCTAGACTTGTCTGAATCAAAAATCCTCTGTAAATACCCAAATATTAAGTCAAGACCATTTTCTTCTTTAGTAGTACAAGGAATTAATTCTGCAGTTGAGCCCATTTGAACAAATAC
>JBHLMQ010000067.1:10647-14427 GCA_048938005.1 Promethearchaeota archaeon
AATTCATCTATCTCGTTTTTTAAATCATCTAAATAATTTACCATCAAATCAGAAGCTAAAATCATAGCTCCGTTAGGTCCTAATCCATATTCTTCCATAACTTCTCCGAGAACAATAAAATCTCTAATATCTATATCGGGAGCATAGGTTAGAATCCTTACCCCTGGATCTAGATTTAAAGTAATAGCAGTTATTTCAGGATCTCGATTTATGATATAATCTTTTAATTCACCTGTAAGTGTTGATTTTCCACTACCTGCTGTTCCTATAAAATAGTTTAATAAAATTTTTTTTAACCTCAATTGAATTGACAAGCCTTAATAATAATTTAATACTGGAAAAAAATAAAAGATTTATTAGTAATTCGTTAAGTCATAATTATTCAAAAACAATCCAAATATGATTTAATTGCTAGAGCGCGATTAAGTTAAAAGTTTTATTTTGGTTTTTTTAAATCCTTTAATGAAATTTGCTGCTTTTGTTTGTTCTCTAATCGCTTTATTTGATTATTTATAGCCTCTTGTTCTTTCTCCTCTAATTCTTTGTCTGAAAGTGTTATATCTTTAAGTTCGTCTTCACTCATGGGCTTTAAAATATTTTTTATACTAAAACCATTATTTTTTTCTATAGAATTTTGAAAAATAGACTTCATTTCTTTAATTACCAAAATTTTTGCTGAAGGGGCTCCATTAGGAATTAAGTTAGGTTTTAAAGGAAGTCCTTTTATTCTTTCAATACCTTGTTCTTGACTCCTTTTAACTAAAGAAATTGAAGGAATATATTGTGCATTGTTAAAGCTCATATTTTTTAAAATAACTGCTAAATTTTTTATTTGCTCTTCGATATTTTTTAACGTTTTATTACTCTCACTAACAATTGAAATTAATGAAAGATCTTCAGGATTATTTTCTACTCTCTTCTTTTCATATACAACAGTTCTTTTTTGTTCACTTTTATTGAAGTTTGTCTTAGTTTCTTCATAAACTTTTTCTTGAGTAAATGTACTTTTCAGATTTTTCTTTATTTTTAAATCTTCAAATTCAAATCCAACATAACAATCCTCATTAAACTCAATTTCAGATATTTTAAAGGTTTCTTTAAATGAATATTCAATACGCTGCCCTGAATGTAAAAATATATGTAAACGTAAAATCTTAATTTGAAGATTTTCAAGATTATTGATTAAATCTAAATCAATTGTGAAAGCAAATGTATCATCCGAATGATAAATTTTTTTTATAGAAATAAGGTAAGGAGGGTCTTTATATAATATTTCTTGCTTTGAAATTTCAAATTGCAAATTTATACTTCTTATTTTATTTGGGATATAAACTTGCTTTTCATTCTCATCTTTTTTAAATTCTAAAAATAATTTATTTTGATCGTCCCAAAAAACTTGGAACAATTCCATTTTCAATTTGAACCTTTATGCTTTTTACTATATCCTTATAGTTTGATATGTCTAAAACTTAAATTCAACCTTCAATTTAAAATGTCGCCACTTAATCAATTTAATAATTTCTTTGAATCTTCCGACAAAAAACAAGAAAACCAAAATCATTTTGATGTTAATTTAGTTTTTTTAATCTCGATAAATAATAAATTGGTCTATTCACGTTAATTCTGAAATATTCTATTTCTTCTCTTGAGTGGTCTCCAATATAATTATTAACATCCAAGACTAAAATAGCTTCCTGATATTGTAATTTACTTAAAGCAATCTCTTGTAATTTATCCCATTCTTTTGAAGAAAAATCTTTTTTGTGTAAGAGACCATCAATAGAGCAAATGGAAACTAATTTATTATGATTTATTTGTAAAATCGACTCAATTTTGATTAAAAAATCTCTAAATCTAATTGATCCTACTAAATATATTCTATTTTCTTTTATTTTTGAAAAGTCATATTCCTTGAACTCATCCAAGAAATTCTTATTTAATCGTTCTTTTTCCATAATAAATACTAATATCAATAATTTTTTAATTTTCAGGATGGAATTTAACACATTTTACTTAGTAGAAAATTTAGAGTTTTTAAGTAAATTAGAATCAGAGATTATTGATTTAATTTACATAGATCCTCCCTTTTTTAGTGGTGTAGATTATAAAGAATTTTCTGATATTTGGAATTCAATCGAGGATTATTTAGAGTTTATGTATTTAAGGATAAAAGAGATGCATCGAGTTCTGAAAACTTCTGGCAGTTTTTATTGTCATTGTGATGCAAATGCTGTCTTTGATTTAAAACCTCTATGTGATAAAGTTTTTGGAAAAGAATATTTTAGAAGAGAAATTATCTGGAATGTGGGGAGTGTCTCAGGGTTTAAGAGTCAAGTAAAAGGATGGGTGCGACAACATGATACAATATTGTACTATACAAAATCAGATAATTATACGTTTAATAAACAATTCACTCCATATAAAGAGGAATATATAAGAAAAATGTTCAGATATAAAGATGAAGATGGGCGTCTTTACAGAAAAAGGCGGGGAGGAAAACAATACTTAGATGAAAAACCGGGAAATGCATTAGGTGATGTATGGGATGAAATATACTCTTTCCAGACAACAACAAGATCTAAAGAATACTTAGGTTATCCCACCCAAAAACCTGAAAAACTATTGGAACGCATTATTTTAGCCTCCTCAAATAAAGGTGATCTTGTAGCTGACTTTTTTTGTGGTACCGGTACAACTCTGGCTGTGGCACACAAGCTCAATAGAAAATGGATTGGCGTTGATAATAATTCTAAAGCTATTGAATTATGTAAGTTAAGATTAAACATTATTTGAAATAAAATGAAAAATTATTAGAAAAATATACAATAACTAATCTTTTTCTATTAGAATTTTCCCAATTCCAATCCATTCTTTTGCTTCATCAAAATTAGCCACGAGTTTTCTTTTTGGAGAATCCGCTCTTAATAATAAAATTTCAGCTTCTTTATTTAATACTGGATTATCTGCAACAATATAGGCAGATCTTACTAGTCTCTCATTATTTTTTTTAAGGAAATCTAAAATAATATCGAATGATTTAAGATTTAATAATATAAAATCTAATCCATCAACAATAACGGAAAATTCTTCTAATTCTTTTGTCTTTTCATTAAATTCAGTAATAAATCTTTCTGCAACTGAAGGAGGAAAAGTACCTAATACCTTTAAATAAAAATGAGTTTCTCCTATTTTTTCTAATTTATACATAATTTAAAAAATCAAAATAACAACTGTTATTATTTATATTTAATAAATTGCTTTATTTTTTTTATTGTTTTATTAATACAGTATATTAAATTGATCCAAAAATGGAAACTATTAATACTCTCCTTACTTAAATGATAGATAACAAATAAAGAGGGATATGAGTTGTCACCGTCAAGAAAGAAATTGTTAAAGAAGGTAAATGAAGCTATGGAAGTAATAGATAATCAAATCAACAATCCTGATGGTATCGATGAGGAAAAGCTAAAAGAGTTAATGGAAATGAAGGAAAAACTCGAGAAATCAAAAAAAGATATAAAAAGGAGATCATTTGATCTCTCCCTTCCAGTATAATAAACTATTTTTTTTAATATTTTTTTTATTATTTTATAACTGAATGATGATAAAAAAGTAACACTCTTAATTTAGAATATAAGCATTAAAAAAAAGTAAAATAGCCACTGGAGAGAAACTCCACATGAAAATTGTAAGTTTTAATTAACTGCTGGATAAGTTTTTCAAATTGAAGCAGTTTTTATTTGCGTTTTTTCATTTAAATTAAAATTTTTCCCATCT
>JBHLMQ010000003.1:0-173013 GCA_048938005.1 Promethearchaeota archaeon
CACTCCTTTAAGAAAAGCTATATAAGCCTCTCTTTGCTTGTAGTCTGTTGGTAATTCTTGGGTTAAGGTTTTTAGCATTTCTTCTCCTTGTGTAATTATATCAGAAGCTTCATCTGTTCTATGAAGAAATGTTAAAGAATCAGCCATTATTAGTAAGATATCAACTGTAAGAAGGTTTTTTCCTAATCCCAAGCTCTCTTTATATGTTTGTTCGGCAAGCTTGACAACATCATTATATAAACTTCTCCAAAATAAGAGCTCACACTTGAGGAGATTACATAAAACTATATCATGAAGAACGTGTCCTCCCTTTTCCTCGAAACTCTTAAGTATTTGGTCAGCTCCATTAAACTTACATTCATCAATAAGTTTTTTTGCTTGAGTTAGCTCCTCAGATTCTAAGTGGGACATTTAAAACCGTTTTTAGAAAAATTTGGATTATAATTTTTCAGATACAATTTGTATATAAAGAAAATTTCCATTTTAAATGTAATTAAATTATCGATAAAAACTTGAATCTACGCATTAAGAGGAACACTGTTATCAATAAAGATTTTTTTATCAATGGTTCAAGCGAATGGATATACTCTATTTGAATTTCCTTATTCAGGCAGTAAGAATCCCTAAAAGTCTGCAAGGCATCTATATCTTTCTGTAATTCCTCAATGAAAAATCTAATCCTTTGCTGAGAAGAATAAGATTGCCCCTTGAATACATAACACATAACGAAAGGTTGCCAAGCTTCGTTCATAAAAGGGTATACTTCTGGTAGCCTCTCCTTTAATAAGATAGAAATTTCTTTTAAAACTTTCTTTTAAATTCGAACTTCGTGAAAAGTTCATGTAATAGAACTATATAAATACTCAATGTACAACTTCTTATTGATCATCATTTCGATGGTCCTAAAGAAATTTAACAAAAAGTGAAAAAAAATGAAAAAATCAATAAAAAATTTAATTGTACTAGCCACCGTAGGATGGGCAATATTATCATATTTTAAAAAAATAAAAGAGGTTAAACTAAAATGAAATCAAATGCAAAAATAAAGATTGTAATTTTAATAGCTCTAGGACTTGTTTTCGCTTTATCAACTATATTTACCAGCAATCTCAATTTTAATACAGCGAATAGTAATAAAATTACGGAATATAGCGATGATATTAACGCAATAAACGAAGATTTGAAAATCTCAAAAATATCTGGAAGAATTCATATTAAGAAGAATTGGACTGATGCTAAGGCTGCGGGAATATGTACGGGGGATGGCACTTATTCCGCTCCTTATATCATAGAAAATTTGGAAATAGATGGTGAAAAATCGGGACCTTGCATATGGATTGAAAATTCCATCGTCTATTTTATTATCAAAAATTGCACAGCTTACAATTCGGGAACTGGTTATATGTATCAGTCGGGAATCAGATTGAATAATGTTACCAATGGACAATTAATCAATAATAATTGTTCCCTTGACGATCAAGGGATACTTTTATGGGACTGTAGTAATATTACCATCTCTGGAAATACTTTAAATAATAACTTAGTTAAGGGGATTTATCTTTATTTATCCAATAATAACATCATTTCAGGAAATACCGCAAATAATAATGATGTGGATGGGATACAAATATCTCTTTCATATAATAACATCATTTCGGGAAATACCGCAAATAACAACTATTTAAATGGGATTAATTTATATATAGATTCTTATAACAACACGGTTTCGGGAAATACCGCAAATAACAATAATGATCATGGGATACTCCTACTTCAAGTTTATAAGAACATCATTTCAGGAAATACCGCAAATAACAATGGTAAGAATGGTATGCATTTATATTGGAGTAATAATAACACGATTTCGGGAAACACCGCAAATTACAATCAATATGGTATTTATTTAGAAAGAAGTAATTACACTATGGTTTCGGGAAATCAATTTAGTGGGAATGATAAATGTTGGGTGGAACTTAATTGTAAAGATAATGTTTTCGAAGATAACAATTGTGTTGCTGGGAACCCAGCAGTTCCTGGATATGGAATTTTCTTTCTAATTGGGATAATTAGCATAACATCAATAATTTTAATTTTACTTAAGAGACGTATACAATCCAAATCATAAAAGTTAAAATTTTGAAAATTTCCTATTTTTTTTTTTTATTTTTATAATTTGCTTAGAACTTCAAATTAATAAGAATTATTTTCCTATAGTCTTATTTCTTTTTTGAGAAATGATTCTAATTTAGCATTACAAGCTATAAATGGAAATCTTACATCAATTGATAATGCTTGGTCAATATCAGTTCCATCTAAAGAAAAAATTTTACCACCCGCTTCTTTTAAAATCAACATTCCTGCAGCAACATCTACTAATCGATTGCTTTTCATTTATGGAGTATAAAAGATTAACTCCATGTATGACCTATATTAATGGTTTTTCTATAATATTTTTATTTTCTATAAAAAGTCATTAGCATGATATTTTAGTAAGGCAAATTTTAAGCATTTAAAGAAGATCTCATTTTATAACATAAACTAGTTTTTGACCTTCTTCTTCTTCTAGATTCAACTCTCGTCTGATAGCATTTCTGATTAAATATCCTCCAATATGAAGTATCGAATCTTTTAGTATCGAATCTTGATCCATCGAGGCATTACAGGGGTATGCATGATGAGCCTTACTTATTCTTTCGTTTAAAGAAAGGTCTCCACTTTTTCCATTCTTAAAATACTTTGATTTCAATTGTTGGCAAATATAATAACTACTTCCACATGGAGCACTTTGAAGGACACAAGTATCCTCAATTGATTCCCCATCATTACTCAATAGAAATGAGACAATCGGTTCTCCAATTTTAAAGTAATCTATAAATTCATCAATAAAATCATGTTTTTCTGTTAAATGAAAGCCAACTTTGTTATATTCATTTAACTCTTTACTTAAGGAGCAGAAAGGTTTGGGAAAAGCTGCTTGAATACCATATTTTTCTAATTCTTCTAAAACTTGGACTTGAAGTCCAGCCGGCACCCATTTAGGATCCTCGACTGGTACAATTACAGCCTTAACTCCACTATCTTTTAGATAATAAGGAAGACCAGAGAGTAAATCTTGGTGAATTCCTACAACCATTAAAAAATCAACTGGAGGGAGATTTTTAGGAAGATATTCTTCTGGTTCTTCAATAAATTCAGGAACATTTTCTCCTATTTTCTCATAATAATAAATTGAACTAGCAAAACTCTTGACATACTCACGACATTTATCACATTTTACATTCTGTTCCAATACTTCACATGCTTTACAGAATTCTTCATTATTAATGAGATTGCCAACGAATTTTTGAGTTAACATCTCTATTTCTGGTCCAATGCCATAGAGAATTCCTAATTTATATGATTTCTCGTTCAACGTTAATATGAAATAATTTATAGGTTTTATTTGTATTTTTAATACTCTATAAAAAATATATTACTTTAGCTGAACATGTTCAATTTTGATTAACTCTAGGTTAAAATCAAATTTACAAAGATTTTAACTTATTCCTCAAAGACAGCCATAGTACTTTTACTTTCTCCCACTCTTACTAAAATCTTTTTATCTTTATACATTTCTTTTAATTTATTGTGAATATATTTTGCTAATAGTTCGCTTGTAGTAGCTGGTAATGGTATAAAGAAAACATCTTCTCTAGGGAACACATACCGTTTGTTAGATGCAATAACTTCTATGGAATCTTTCTCCTCTCTTATTTCGAGTTCATCTGATTTTGTCGGGATTAGAACATAATGATCCATAGGTTTAATTATAGACATTAATTTATTCTTTAAGTCAGTAAAATCTACAACAAAATGGTTATTATCAAGATCATTACTTACTTCAACAGAAACGTAATAATTGTGGCCATGTAGCCTTGTACATTGAAGAGGCTTTTTTAGGAAGTGACTTGCACTAAATTTAGCATCTGTTGATTGTACGCTTACTTTAAATCCCATAATTAGATTGCCCTTTTTATCAAAGTTTTGCGTTCACTATTTTTGTATAGTAGAAGCTCTTTGAGATTTTTATATTTTATGTTTAAAAACAATAAATATGAAAGTACTTTTCTTTAGAATAAAACATACTAAATCAATAGGATAATTAAATAATAAATATTCAATATTTTAAAATAGATATGAGTTTTACCTTTTACAATAAATTTAAAGATGCTCATATGATGGAATACAAGAAATTAGCTATTACGGGAGCCAATGGATATTTAGGAAAACATACAATAACGGCAGCGATTCAAAAAGGATGGCAAGTGGTTGGTATAGTACGACGAGAGGATGCTGCTGAAGAGGTGGAATCTCTTGGTATAAAAGTTGTAATTATTAAAGATTTCACTCTCGATTCTTTAAAAAAGTCTTTTGCTGGTTGTAAAGCGGTTTTACATTTCAGAGGAGTTGTATGTGGCTCTGAAGAACTTTTCGAAAAGATTAATGTTGATGGAATGCGAGTTTTAGTTGAAGCTGCTTTTGATGCTAAAGTATCTCGAATAATCTTTCCTTCAGGTTTAGGAGTTGATAGGTACGGAATAGAAGAATGGGCTAATGATGCATATTTCTATTCAAAGAATAGAGCTGAACAAATACTAAAAAATGGAAAAGTCCCTTATATAATATTTAGACCCTCTTATATTTTAGGTCCGAATGATGAATTAATCCCAGAAATGATAAACCAAATTGGAAATGGGAATGTTCAAGTTATTGGAAATGGTAAAATTCCTATGCAACCTATTTATGTTAAGGATGCAGTGGAAGCTTTTTTAGCTGCTGCTGATGGTGTAGGAAAAATTAATCAAATTTATGATCTCGTCGGTCCAAAAATTACAAATATGCTTGAATTAATTGAAATGGTTGTTCAGAATATGATTAATTTAGGCTTTAATATCCCTTATCCTCGAATCAATAATATAAGATTTGAAGATGCTCCAAAACAATTTGAGATATGCAAAGAAATGGTTGATGTATTGAGATGTGATATTACTTCAAATGGTAATATTGCTGCTGGAGCATTAGGTTATAAATTATCAGATGTGAATGAAGCCATAAAAGCAGCAATAATAGCAAAAATGTTTCCCAAAACAAAAGAAAGAGGAGAAAGTGCTATTGTTTTATTATCTGGTGGGATTGACTCTGCTGTTGCTCTCTATTGGGCAAATAACAAGGGGTATAATATAATCGCTATTTCATTTAATTATGAATTCCGACCAGAAAATGAGAAAAAAGCAGCTGTAAAACTAGCTGAAAGCCTAGATATTAATATAATTGAAATTGATATCCCTTTTATAAAAGAATCAATAGATTTACGCATTGAAGGACTTCCTATGCCAAGTGCAGTTCATGCTCCTGAAGGATTTATACCATCACGTAACCTTATTTTCTATTCTATTGCTTCATATTTTGCTGAAGTTTATGGTTGTAATGTTATAATAGGTGGACATATAGCCGCTGATCCTAAAAAATTTCCGGATGCTGCTCCAAGCTTTCTCAAATCATTAGAAAAATTGATCAATAAAGGGAAGCACAGTAATGATAAAACAACAATAAAACTTGTACTACCACTAGCAAAGATGACAAAATTAGATGTAATAAAATTAGCTAACAAATTAAATGTTCCTTTAAAATGGACATGGAGTTGTTATAGTGATGGAGAACAACCATGTGGAAAATGTACTTCCTGTCGTAAAAGAAAACAAGCTTTTCTAGATTTAAATTATCCGGATCAAAAATTTTCCTTATAATAAGTATAATTTAAAATGTTTTATTTAAAATATTCCTAATGATCAATTGTTCTATAACTTTAAAATGAAGGAAAGTTATTAAAACCAGAATAAATATCATATAAATATAAATCTTAAAAAAATTGAAAAATAATAGAATCATATGATTAACACTAAGGATTTACCTGTCGAGGAAACTTACCAAGACATCACGGTAATATGTCCAAGTTGTAAAACTAGAAAAGCTTTGAAAATTCCGGTAAAGATAATCAATCAGGCTAAGCAATTAACAACTGTATCTGTTCCCTCGGGAGCAGTATGTGATCACGGTTTTCAGGCTTTTGTAGACAAAGATTTTAAAGTTCGTGGATACCAAAGGGTTGATTTTGAATTCTCTCACATGGAATTTTATGAAAGTAGTAGTGCTGAAATGGCTGAACCAGATAATCAAACAGCCAGCCTCAGTTCACAACCATTATTCCAAGATATTATCAATCTATTACGAAGTTATGTTGATGATAAAGAAATCCTCGGAAGTGGGATGTTTTCTGAGGACGGACATGTAATTTACTCCTCTCTCCCTAATCTCACATTGTTTTCTATAATAAAGGAATTCGAAGTGAGACGTGAGAAGAGATTAAATCGCCTAAAGAAAATGTACCTCGAACTAGACAATAATCAAAAAATATGCTCTAATTATATTGAAATTCAAGGCTTGAGATTTGCCTTAGTCTTATTCTTCTCCAAACTAGTCAAATTGGGCATGAGTAATCTCTATTTGAATGATTTAGTAAAGAAGATAAGGAAATTGGAAAGTTAGATTATTTAGATATTGATTTTTTTCTAATTTTCTCAACTTTATTCGTTCGAAAATTCTATGTTCCTTTAGATAACTATTTATAAATAGTTATAAATATGGCTATAATTATGTGCTTTATAAGAGCATAAATTTAAACATTTAATACTAAAAAATGGATCTTCAGAAAATAAAAAGTAGGATGGTCAGAGATTTAAAAGAACAAGTTCCTGAACTCAGCCAAGACAATTTAATAATGATTGATTTACCAAGTAAGAAAAATTCTATAATTAATATAGTGTTTGATAAAAAGCCCACTAAATTACCAAAAGAAATAATAGTTAAAATTTTTCGAACAAAAAATATTGCTAATGAGATAAATATCCTCACCAGATTGAAAAATCAAAAATTTCATGTTCCAAGTGTTTTATTTTTTCGAAAACCTTATTTAATCTTGGAAAAAGTTAATGGTACTAATTTGTGTGATTATATTAATGAAAAATTGAAAGGAACACAAAATTTAGATGATTTGGATTCTAATGTAAGAGGGCAAATTATTAATAGCATGGAGAAACTTGCTGAATTTCTTGCTCAAATACATGAAAAAAACTTTGTTAGAAAGAGATATAAAATAAAAAAGAAATATGTGCTCTGTAAAGGGGATACAAGATTAAGAGATTTCATTTATAATGATGCGAATGACATTTTATATGCAGTAGATTTTGAAGATGCTTATGAAGGGAATCATATGGACGATTTGGCATGGATCTGTACGTCTCTTCTTGATACGGATCCAGGGCTCTTTGAAATGGAGGAACCGAAACATAAAACGGAACTAATAAATGTTTTCCTAAGAAAATATTATCAAACTAACCCAAAATTTCCATTTAATTTTAATTATTTGGCAGAAAAAATAATAGAGTATTTAAATATTGTCATAGAAAGAAGAAACCTTCCATATGGTACTGTTAGTAAAGATAAATTTATTGAAGATATTTCCAAAGAAATTTAATCTTTTTCTAACTTTCTAAAAATCAAAATTTAATAATACTAACACTATTATATTATAAAAATTAAATAAAACTTTTTTTAAAGGAGAATTTAAAATGAGTCTTACTGATACAAAATCATCTTTAAAAAAAATTCTCTCAATTATAGAAGAGCTTAATGGATTAAATTTAGATTCAATTCCTAAATTACAGGTTCAACCAAATAATCTACTCGAACAGATTGAAAAATTTGAACAATCTAAAACCAATGATTTAAGAACTATCGAAGCTAACGATGATGAAATTAATTCATTAAAAAATAAGATTTCTCAAAATCAACGAGATATTACCTCATTAGAAGAGAATAATACTGAACTAAATAATCAACGCCAAACTCTGATTGACAAAATCCAAGATGCCCAAAATGAACTAAATGAAACTGAAGCAAAAATCACTGCAAGAAGAGAAGAACTCGCAACTCGTAGTAATCGATTACAAGAATTAGAAAATAAGCTTATAGAATTAAAAGAGATTCAAGAGGAATTTGATAACAAAATGAAAGAAATGGAAACTCAATTTCAAGAAGAATATCATAAAAAAGAGAATTTTAGTAATTCATACGTTATGCGAACTGCTGCTATGAAGTCTTTGATTAAAGCTGGTTATATACAGTCTGCTCACTTAAAACTTATACAAGCATTACAACCTAATACTACTCTTGAACTAAAGGCCATTGCCCAAGCTATGGGTTTAAGAGAAGATGTAGCAAAAAATATACTAACAAAAATGGTTCAGAAAAAGGGACCGATAGATTATGATGAGGCAGCAGGAACAGTAACATTAAAAGGGGAGGTTGATTTCTAATGGGTTCACAAGAAATTTTAGCTTTAATTGAGCAATTTGAAACAGCTTATGACACTTACTGGCAAGTTTTACAAAAACATAATGAAGAAGTTCTCTCTCAATTAAGAGAAGCATGGCGTTTTATGCAAGTTGAACAAAAAGAAGAAGAAACAATTAAAGACAAACTAACTGCTCAAAATTCAGAATTAACAGAATTAAGGACAAAATCTGAAGAATTAGATAGAACTATCGAAGGATTAAAGGCTAAAAAAGATGAATTAACTTCTAAAATTTCAGAATTAATGAACAATTTAGAAACCAGCGTCAATGATTTAAAGAAACCAGCTTTTGAACTTACACAGCTTGAGGAAAAGCTCACATCAGTTAATGAAAAAATTACTTCTAAAGAAAAAGAAAAGACCCTTTTTGATCAAAAAACAGTTGAAAATGAAAATCGAGAAGTAGAGTTAAAAAATACCTACCAGAAAAAGATGGATGAGTTAGAGTCTAAAATTAATCAAATGAGACAACATAATTTCTTTACATCATTTTTAATCGAAGATTCTTCAGAGGAAATAATAGAAGTGGACATCCTAGCAGTAATTATGGATAAGGGAGAAGCAAAGCTAGATGATTTAAAGAAACTGCTTGATGTTCCCCCAATAATGGCAGTTAGAACCATCAAACAGCTCGCTGTTAAGGGAATTCTTAAACTTGACGAAAATAGTGGAAGAGTAACTCTACCTTAATGCTTTTTTTATTTTTATTTTTATTTTTCTAATTTTATCATAAAAACTTCAGAGATGAGTGCTCTAGATATCTTTTATTGTTACATGACCATGAGTCACTTTGTGACCAAAAGTTTAAATATGATCATAATTTATTTATTATTAATGACCCTTGGTCACTAAATGAACATAAGTCAATAAATTAATATAAGGTAAAATTATGAACTCATCAAAACAAGAAGAATTAAGCCCCTCTAAACTAAGAAGGGAAAGAGAAAAAGAACAAAGACGAAATGTTATTATCGATGCAGCAGAAAAACTGTTTCTCTTTAAAGGATTTGAAAATACAACAATGAAACAAATAGCTAATGAAGCAGAATTAGGTAAGGGGACATTATACAATTATTACAATTCAAAAGATGAATTATATATTGCTATTGGCATAAATGCTTATTCATTACTAATTAACTATACTCAGAAATTCATAGAGAAAGAAGAACCTGGTATAAAACAACTTATGGCAGTAGGATTTGCTTATTACGAATTTTCCAAAGATTATCCGAATTATGCTTCAATTTTTCACGATATTGCAAAAAAACTTCCTGATATCGTATCCAAGCTAAAGAATGAACTCTCCAATACTGAAAGAGAATATCTTGATTTAAGTAATAAATATCGTGATATTTTTGTGAATGTGTTAACAGATGCCGTAAAAACTAAGGCAATCCGGGCGGATAAACCTCCTTCTATGATCGGCTATGTTCTATCGACTATTACAAGGGGAATTGTTGAAGATCTAATGCACTCAAAAGATAGAGTAAAAAAAATCTTTAATTTAGAGCCAGATGATGTTATCAATTTTACTTTTGAATTAATTGCAGACGGATTAAAGCCAAGGGAATCATAAAAAAAGAGGTGTAAGAAAAAATGGTAAAAATTCTTGTCATCTACTACTCTCTCACAGGAAATACTAAGTTTATTGCAGAAACAATCGCAAAATCAGTAGATGCTGATATTCTCGAGTTAAAACCTGTGAAAGAACTTAAAGCTGAAGGAGGAATGAAATACTTTTGGGGTGGATTTCAAGCTACTATGAAAAAGAAGCCTAAATTACAACCATTCGACATCATGCTAAATGATTATGATTTATTCTTTATAGGATCACCTGTATGGGCATGGAGGCAATCTCCTCCAATTAATTCTTTCTTAAAAAAATTTGATCTTTCTGGAAGGAATGTCGCTCTTTGGATGTGTGCTGGAGGAGATGGAGTAAAATCAATGATTCGATTTAAAGAAACCCTAAAAAATGCCAACATTTTGGGTGATATAAGTTTTCAAGAACCATTACAAGGAGAACCTGAACTAGTAAAAGAAAAAACTGTAGCATGGGCAAAAGAAAATCTTCAAAAAGTTGTAATTTAATCAGAATAAGAAAAAAATTGAAAATTCAACAAAATTAAAAGTGAATAGTAATGACAAAACTTATAAAAAAATATCCTCTGATTAGCTATTCCATAATTGCTTATTTAGCTACATGGTTATTAGTAATGCCATTAGTATTAACTGGCTTAGGCATTTTACATGTGAATATAATTTGGCATTTTTTAGGTCCACTAGGTCCAACAATATCTGCTATTATAGTAATATACATAACAAATAAAAAAGAAGGACTTATAAAGCTAAAAGAATCAATATTCAAATGGAGAATTGGCGTTTTTTGGATTCTTTTTTCTTCACTAATTATGCCAATTTTCTTAATGTTGACAATTTTCTTAAATTTAGCTTTTACAGGGAATTTTATTGATCTAGGTGCTTATCTTATTAATGAAGGAATTACTAACCCTATATCATTTTTAATTTGGATATGGATTGGAGCTATATCATATGGTATATTCGAAGAGATTGGATGGAGAGGATATGCTTTGCCTAAATTACAGGAAAAATATAGTCCATTAATATCAACAATTATCTTGGCAACTATTTGGGCATTTTGGCATACGCCAATGTTCTTTTATAGATTAAGTATCAATATGGTATTTGGATGGTTTTTTGGATTAGTTCTTGGAGCAATAATCTTAACCTTCATCTATAACAGCACTGGGGGAAGCACATTCGCAGCAATTCTTTTCCATACATCAAATAATATTTGCTGGTTATTTAATATCGCTGAGATTCAAATATATTTAACTATAATGTTAACTATTCTTGTTTTAATCATCTTGATTGTCTGGAAAAAGAGATTATCCACCAAAGAATTAACAGATTAAAAAGGAATTAATTATTTTATTTTTTTTTAAAATTTCGTTTTTAAAAGATAAATATTTAGTTTTTCCTTGAAAATAGAGCGTTATGTCTCACTGGTAATAACGTTTAAATTTGAAGAATATTTTGAATTAATATTAAATCTACCTATAAAAATGCAAATAGTATGTCAACAAGAAAAACATTAAAAACAATATTAAGTGAGCATAAAACAGCTATTATTTTAGCTATGGTAATTATCGCGGGGGGTTCAGTTGGAGCATATTTTGCAATAGACTATTTAAATGCTCAAAATCCAGAAAAAATAACATTAGCAACAACAACATCTACATATGATTCAGGATTATTAGACTATTTACTTCCAAAATTTACTGAACAAACTGGTATTCAAATTAAGGTGCTATCGGTTGGCACTGGAACCGCAATAACATATGGGAAGGATGGAAATGCCGATGTTATTCTCGTTCATTCAAGACCTAGAGAAGATGATTTTGTCAATGCAAGTCTTGGTGTTGATGGGATTTCATTTGGAATTCATCGAGCTTGTGTAATGTTTAATGATTTTATAATCGTTGGACATTATTCAAATCCCGCTAATCTACTTCCTGGTGATAACATAACCATTGTTATGACAAAATTAAGAGATGCAATAGATGCAGGGAACATGACTTTTTACTCTAGAGGCGATACATCCGGGACTTATTCAAAAGAACAAGAATTATGGGCTAAAATAGGTGTTGATCCAGCAACAAAATGGAGTGGCCAACAAGATTATTACGCAGAAACTGGACAAGGCATGGCATCAACTTTATTAATTACTTATGAAGATATCAATCCTGCCCATGAAGGATATACTCTTGTAGATAGGGGTACATGGTTATCTTTCAATGATACTTATACATCATTAAATATTTTAGCAGAATCCGTTGGTGATGAAAATATTTTGTTCAATCCATATGGTGTAATACCTGTTAATCCAGTTTTACATCCTCATGTAAAATATCTATCTGTATGTAGATTTGTTGGTTTTCTAACATCGCCTTATGGTCAAGCACTCATTAATGCATATAAAAAAAATAATGCAATCCTATTTCATGCTAATTTCGGAATATGTAATATTAATAGCAATTGTACTACTACCGATGATGAAATCGCGATATGGACTCCCTTTCAAGCAGAATTTGCAGGTTTAACAGTATAAGAATTATTAATAATTTTTTTTTATTATATTTCTTATTTTTAATTAAATGAGAAAGAAATCTAAGGCGAAAATATGGCGAATGAAATTATAGAGGGAATATTAGAAGCAATACGTTTGATATTTACATTTGATCCAGAAGTTTGGGGAATTATTGCCGTTTCTTTTCGAGTGTCATTAACATCAACATTTCTAGCAGCTTTAGTGGCACTACCAATAGGTTCATTCATAGGCTTGAGGGAATTTAGAGGGAAAAAAACGTTAACAAATTTAATTAATACATTTATGGGATTTCCTCCAGTAGTTATGGGTTTAATAGTGTATTTATTACTCTCAAGAAATGGTCCATTTGGTGCTTTAGGGCTACTCTACTCAACAACTGCTATGATAATAGCTCAATTTCTTTTAGCAGTCCCAATAATTATGGGTACAGCAAAAGCCGCTATTGAAAGTGTTGATCCTGCCTTAAAAGAAACAGTTCTTTCTCTAGGGGCAAATGAGCGTCAATTATGGTGGGAATTAATAAAACAGTCAAAAAAATCTATTATTGCTGGATATCTAGTCGCTTTTGGCCAAGCAATTTCAGAGGTGGGAGCAGTCATGATTGTAGGAGGTAATATTAGATGGGAAACAAGGACATTTACAACATCTATAGTACTTCAAACACGTATGGGAGAATTTGGAATGGCAATAGCTTTGGGTGTAATTCTTATTTTAATAGCTTTTATTGTAAATTATGGAATGACTCGTTTGCAATCTAGAGGTGATTAGCATGAAATTACTCGAAGTTAAAAACCTTAGTAAAGAATTTTATAAAGGAGATAAATCCGTAATAGAAGTTCTTTCCGATATCAATTTTATGGTTAAAAAAGGGGAATCATTTGTAATCATTGGCCCAAATGGGAGTGGTAAAACAACCTTATTAAGATTAATAGGTTTATTAGATTCACCAACGCAAGGGCAAATATTTTATAATGGAAGAAATTTAAGTAAAATTTCAAGGAAAGAACAAGTTAAATACCGAAGAAAATTCTCATTTGTTAGACAAAAACCTGTAGTACGAAATACAACAGTATTCAATAATATTGCATATGGTCTAAAGGCACGTGGTATTAAATATGATGAATATAAGGAATCTGTGGATGAGATTATTGAATTCATAGGATTAAAAGGTATGGAGAAAAAAAATGCAAGATCGTTATCTGGTGGAGAAATGCAACGTGTTGCGATTGCAATGAATTTTATTATTAATCCCGAGATTTATCTTTTAGATGAAGTTTCAGCTAATCTTGATTCAATGAATGTTAAATTATTAGATGATTTTATCATGAAAATAAAGCAAGATAAAGAAAAAACTATTATTATGAGTACTCATGATCCCATTGAAGCAATAAAATATGCAGATCGTATCGCAGTACTCAAAAATGGACAAATAACTCAAATTGGAACCCCGAATGAAATATTTACAGCACCAAAGGATGAATTTACAGCACTTTTTGTTGGATATGAAAATATATTATATGGAATAGCAGAATTAGATGAACCTACCGGCTTATCTCAGATTAAAGTAAATGATTTAATTATTACTGCATCAAGTCAGCAAGAGGGAGAAGTAAAAGTATGTATTCGACCAGAAAGTATTGGAATCGTTAAGGAACCTGCTAAGAACACGAGTTATAGAAATACATTCAAAGGTGTAATTGAAAATATCCGTGAATTAGGAAATATTTGTCATTTAATTGTTAGATGTAAATCTGAGAAGTTTTTAATAACAATAACTGAACTTTCGAAGAAAAATTTAGAATTAAAAATAGGATCTGAAGTATTTATCAATTTTAAAGCAACTGATGTCAAAATTTTGTAAAAATTTCAATGTTTCTATAGCCCTAATTTGGTTAAACAACAAATATGCTGTTTTAAATCAACTAAATTCCTAAATATACTTTTCTTATTCGAGGTTCTTTTTCTAATTGTTCACTTGTTCCTCGTATTCTAATTCTTCCTTCTTCAAGTACATGAATAGTATCTGCAACTTCCATTACTAAACGGATATCCTGTGCAGCTAATAAAGTGGTCATTCCTTCTTGCTTTATTCTTTGAATTGCACGAAATATATCTTTCTTTACTCTTGGAGCTAAAGCTAGTGAAGGTTCATCCAACAAGAGTAGTTTTGGATTTGCCATTAAAGCGCGAGCTATTGCAAGCATTTGTTGTTCACCACCACTTAACGTTATTGCTCTTTGTTTTCTTCTCTCTTTTAATACAGGAAATATTTTATAGACTAAATCTATCAATTCCCTATATTTTTGCTTATCTTTTAATATATATGCCCCCATTCTGATGTTATCCGCAACATTCATGTTGTAAAATAATCTACGACGATCTGGACTCTGAGCTATTCCCTTTTTAGCTATTTTATAAGGTTTTAGGCCATCTATTCTTTCACCAAGGTATATTATTTTTCCTCTGTCAGGTTTTTCTAAACCAGATATTAATCTAAGTACTGTTGATTTTCCAACTCCGTTTGGACCAATAATGGCATTAAGAGTATTTTTTTCGATTTTTAAATTGAGTTCTTCAAGTACTTTTGCCTTTCCATAATAATGATATATTCTTTTTAATTCAAGCATTTTAATTACCTATATTTCTTCTGGAAGTTTCAGCATCGCTATTTTTTCTCTTGAAATAATGAAGAGTAACTATACTTCACTCTTTAACATAGAAAAAATTTTATCATATGTTAAATTTTTCAAACAATTTTTTTTAAAAAGATATAGTTAAACTTATAAATTTTTAAGAATTTTCGATGTGTAAGGAGAGACATATCGTATCTCATCAAAATGATCGACATTTCTAAAAAAGATAAAATTCCGAGGATCGCAACGGCATCTGGAAGAATCAAACTTAAGAAGGAGACCATTGAAAGAATTAAAAATAATCAAATTAAGAAAGGAGACGTTATTACTATAGCAAAAATTGCGGCAATAAATTCTGTTAAAAAAGTGCCTGATTTGATTCCTTTATGTCATCCGATTCCTATCAATAATATTGACATAGATGTTAAAATTGAAAACGACACAACTATAAAAGTTTCATGCAAAGTTAAAAGTATAGCCCAAACAGGAGTTGAGATGGAGGCTTTAACTGGCGTTGGAGTTGCTCTCTTAAACATTTGGGATGTAGTGAAGATGTATGAGAAGGATGATAAAGGGCAATATCCTTCTACACAAATCTATGATATAAAAGTTGAGGAGAAAATCAAAGAACAGAGAGATTAAAATATGAAAGATAAATCCAATAGAGAAATTAAGCACATTAGATTTTCTATTACTTCCAAGTGTAATTATAATTGTATTTATTGCGATCAAGAGGGCTTTATACCTAAGACTTCAGAATTAACTGTAGATGAAATAACTAAATTATGTAAAATTTTAGCTGAAATACTGAACGTAACTAGGATTAAATTCACAGGGGGAGAGCCCTTGTGCCGAGAAGAAATTATACAAATAATAAAGAATGTGTCTGATTTACATCTATATAAAGATATTTCTATGACTACCAATGGATTCCTCTTGTATGAAAAAGCGGAAGAGTTATATAAAGCTGGTTTAAAAAGGATAAACATTTCTTTAGGATCTCTTAAACCAGACATATATAAAAAAATATACGATTCGGATTCTTTAGAAAAAATATTAAAAGGTTTACAAAAAGCAAAGGAAGTTGGATTTAATCCAATAAAACTAAATTTTGTTATAATGAAAGGGATTAATGATGATGAATTAGACACAATGATTGAATTTTGCGGAAAAAATGGATACATCCTCCAGTTAATTGAATTACATGAGGTTTCAGATGCAGTGGGAGGGAATGGTGAATTTTATAAAAAACACCATTTAGATGTTAAACCAATTATAGAAGAGCTTGAATCGAGAGCTGAAAAAATATTAGTAAGAGGTTCTATGCAAAATCGTAAAGTATTCACATTGCCTAATTCAGCGATTGTTGAAACAATAGCTCCTGGCCATGAGTTTTGTATGGGCTGCACAAAATTGCGAGTGGGCTGTGATGGAGACCTATTTGGCTGTCTTTTTCGTTCTGATTTGGGTAAAAACCTAAAAGTAGCTCTCCATAATCATTATTCAATATCGAAATATGAACAAATTGTTAAACAAGTTGTAGATTCTCGAGAGCCATATTATTAAATTTTACCAAAAATACAAAAAAATGATAGTACAAGTTCTTTATTTTGCCGAATTTAAGGATATTACCTCCAAGGAAAAAGAGAATTTTGAAATAAATGGTAATTTGGGAGATTTATTAAATCAATTATTAAAAAAGTATGAACCTCTTCAACATTTAATATGGGATGAGAAGACTCAAAAAATTCACAATTTAATTTCAATAATAATTAATAATCAAGCTATTCATGAAAAGGATCCGTTAAAAATTAATTTGAAGGATGGAGATACATTAGCCTTCTTATTACCTGTCTCAGGAGGATAAAAGGAAATGTATCCTAATGAAGATATTGTTAAATCTGGCATTTATAATAAAGGAGAAATTGAATTAGAGAGCATTATTAGATCAATGAAGGCAAATCCTAAAATAAAGAAGGCAGGATCTATTCACACATTTACTGGGATTGTGAGAGATAGTTCTATTAATGGCAAACCAGTAATTAAAATGAAAATTGATGCTTATGATGAATTAGCAAATAAAAGCATAATAAACATATGTGAAACACTGAAACGAGAAAAAGGAATTATTGATATTAAAATTATACACTTAAAAGGAGATTTTAATATATCTGAAGATCTTGTTTATGTTGTTGTAGCATCAGCACATAGAAAAGAAGGATTCGAAGTAATCAGTAAAGCAGTTGAAATGTATAAAAAAGAAATAACAGTATGGAAGAGAGAAGATTTTAATGATGGAACCTCAGAATGGATTCATTAAAAAAGGTCTATTGAAGATGAAATAATAATTTTTGAATATTTCAAATATAAATAAAAATAGATTTATCAATGAAATTTCTAAAAACTATTAGTGTAGAAGAATTCAGGAATATATTAAATTCAATACAGAAGATAATAACAGATGAAGAACTTGTCACTTTAGAAGATTCTTTCAATAGAATTATTTCTAGGGATATCACTAGCAATATTAATGTACCACATTTTAGAAAATCAAGAATGGATGGATATGCTGTAATTGCGGAGGATACCTTTAGCGCCGAAGAAGATAATTTAGTTGAACTTGAATTAATAGAAACAATTCAAGCTGGAGATATTCCTCAAAAAAAGTTAAATAATAATCAATGTTCTTATGTAGCGACAGGAGCTGCTGTTCCTGAAAACTCAAATGGTGTAGTAATGGTTGAATTCACAGAAATTGATGACATTAAAGTTCTAATTTCTAAAGCAGTAGCTCCGGGAACTAATATTATTGAGATTGGACATGATGTGAAAAAAGGCGAAATTATTGTTAAAAAAGATGTCTTAATTGATTTAGCAACAATCGGTATCCTTGCATCCTGTGGGATTAAGGAAGTTTGGGTATATAAGCAACCAATAGTTTCTCTTATGAGTACTGGTAATGAGATAATTAGCCAAGATTTAAAAGAACTAGAAGTTGGCAAAATATATGATGTAAATTCAATAGTACTTAAAAAAGCAATAGAAAATACTGGTGTTATTGTAAATTTTTTAGGAGTTATAAAAGATAATTATAATGATTTGAAGAAAGCTATGGATAACGCTTTAGAAAATAGTGATATTGTAATTCTATCCGGTGGGACATCTAAAGGTGAAGGTGATCTAGGGCCAAGAGTTTTGAATGAATACAATGATATTGAAATTCTAATCCACGGAGTTAAAATCAAACCAGGAAAACCAATTATTTTTGCGAAATTTAAGAAAAAGCTATTGTTTATCTTACCAGGGTATCCAACATCTGCATTAAGTTGCTTTTATGTATTTATTGATAACTTTCTAAGAAAAATATCAGGATTTCCTTTAAGAGACAAGTTTTCAAAAATAATAATAGTTGGTGAAAGAATATATAGCACAGTTGGTCGTCATGAGTTTAAAACAGTTAAAATTCAAGAAGAAGGTGGAGAACTAAAAATTTTTCCTATTAAGACCGGTTCAGAAGCGATAAGTACGATGTTCTATGCTGATGGATATATAGAAATTGATGAACTTGAATCAATTATAGAAAAAGGAGATAAAAGAAAAGTCTATTTTTTCTAAAAAAAAAAGTGTTAAATTAAAAAATATTTGAGATAAATGAAAGAAAAACTAGAAGTTCATGAGCAACATAAAAAGGAAGCTCCTACGGAAATAAATTTAGCGCTAGTCATAGTAAGTACAAGTCGATTTAATGAAATGAAATCTGGAAAAAGAAGTTCAGATAAAACAATTCCTAAGGTGGAAAGATTACTGAAGAATAACCAATCAATTTCATTAGGTTTTACCAAAATTATACCAGATTCAGAAGAACAGATAAATAATGTATTAATCGAAGTAATGAAAGATGATGTAATTGATTCTATCATCTTTAGCGGCGGTACCGGATTATCTCATAAAGATATAACATATGAAATTCTAGAACCTCGTTTAGAAAAAAAACTCAGTGGTTTTGGAGAACTCTTTAGAACTTTATCATACAATGAAATTGGCACTTCTGCCATATTATCAAGAGCTACCGCAGGGATTTTAAGGGGTAAAAAGAGAAATAAAGTTGTCTTTTTACTTCCAGGTTCTCCAAATGCCGTGAAGTTAGCTTTACAGCAAATAATAATTCCCGAATTGGGGCATATTTTATATATAATCAATAAAGAAGAATGAAATCTTATGGAAAAACTTCGAAAAATTGGATTTTCAAAGTTAACTCCTTTAGAAAAGGCTATAAAAACACTATTTTCACAAATTCAATTGAATCCAATTGAAGAAGTTGAAATTAAAGATGCATTAAATCGTATCTTAGCTGAGGATATAATTAGTGAAATGAACATTCCTCCTTTTGATCGCTCAGCCATGGATGGATATGCTGTTAAAGCTGAAGATTCATTTGGCGCATCTCCTAAAAATCCGAAAAAGATTAGACTTGTTGGAACAATTGAAATTGGGGAATTTTCAAGTCTTAAAATTGAAAAAAGTGAAGGAATCAAGATTTCCACAGGAGCACCATTACCAGAAGGATCAGATGCAGTTATAAAAATAGAAGACACTGAAATTGAAAACGATTTAATTAGTCTTTATACTTCTCTTGTCCCTGGAAAAAATATAGCAAGAAAAGGGGAAGATATCAAGAAAGGAACTCATGTGCTAAATAGTGGTATAGACTTAAAGGCTGAACACATTGCTCTTTTAACGTCTTTAGGATTTCAGAAAATAAAAGTACGAATAAAGCCTAAAGTAAGTATTTTCTCTTCCGGAGATGAATTAGTTGAACCAGGAGAACCTTTAAAACCTGGTAAAATCTATAATTCGAATACTTCAATGATAGCTGCTTTAACGAATCAATATGGGGGAGTGGTTTTAAAAGGTGAAACTGTGGAAGATGATAAAGATGCTATTAAAAAAAAATTGTTTGAAGCAGCTGAAGATTCTCAAATTATAGTCTTTACTGGAGGTACTTCTGTTGGTACTAAAGATTATTTACCTGAGATTATTAACGAATCAGGTATGGTTTTAACACATGGTATAGCTATGAGACCAGGAGCACCAGCCTTAATTGGTCATTTAAATAACACCTTAATCTTTTGTTTACCCGGTACTCCTGTTGCAGCATATGTATCTTTCTTAAGAATTGTAGGGCCCACGCTTCGGAAAATATTAGGATGCTCTATTATTGACCCCAGAATTGAGATAATTGCGGCCATTAATAAAGATGTTCCTGTTTCTGGTCTTGGATATCTCCATTATTTAAGAGTGAAGGTGGAAAAAAAAAATGATAATTTTGTGGCTATTCCAGTCAAATTAAAGGGATCTGGTGTAATAAGTTCCCTTACTGAATCCAACGGAATAGTTGAGATTCCACCACATCAAGAAGGATTAAAAAAGGGAGAAAAGGTCATTGTAAAACTCTTTCCATAAAAAATTTTGTTTCAATACTTATTATTATTGTTAAAAAGTTAAGATATATTTAAATATGCCTCAATAATTGAAGGTATTAGTATTTAAAGCTACAATTTTAAAGAAAAATCTCACTTATTAGGTATAACTAAAAGAAATATTTTTTTTCTAAAACATAATTAAAAAGACTAAATTTGATAATTTGCTTTACTCTTATAGATAAGCTATTTAAAGTGTTAACAATGGCAACATTTATTGATTTAATAACACCAATCTTTTTAGCATTTAGAGAAGGTTTAGAAGCAACCTTAGTGGTTGTTATAATTCTGGTATACCTAAAAAAGACAAACCAAAGAAAATATAATAGATATGTATATATTGGCGCAATTTTAGCAATACTTTCTAGCATATTTTTTGCATTAATTTTCTCTATAACACTGGGAGGTTTTACCGGTATTTTAGAAGAACTGTTTGAAGGAATTACCTTTATAATCTCTGGGATTTTTATCGTAACTTTAGTGCTATGGGTAAGCAAAGAAGGTCCAAAAATGAGGGCTCATCTGGAAAAAAAGGTAGAACAATCAATTGAAACACAGAAGAGTTTTTCTATTTCAATTTTAACATTTGTAATTATTATCCGTGAGGGAATAGAATTAGTTCTTTTATTAACAGGCACATCATCAATAGGCTCAATTACTCAAGCATCTAGTATATTAGGGGCTACATTAGGCTTAGGATTAGCATTTCTTATCGGAATCTTAACTTTTTATGGAATTAAAACGATTGACTTAACAAAATTTTTTAAGATTACAAATGTAATGCTAATCTTATTCACAGCTGGACTAATTACTTATGGAATTCATGAATTAATTGAAGCAGGTGTCGTTAATCCTATAATAAGTGAAGTGTGGAATATCAAACATATACTTCCTGAAAGTTTTCCTGATGGAAATCCAGCTACACCAGAATGGCTTGAAATTATTGGATCATTGTTAAAAGCTTTATTTGGCTATAATGCGAATCCATCCTTATTAGAAGTTATAATATATCCAAGTCTTCTGATTTCTATTGGTTTGATTTCATTGAAATTATGGAAGCGGACTAATAATATTGTTTTAATGAAAATGGATAAAAAAAAACTAGAAATTCCATTAGATTAAATTTCTTTTTTATACATTATAGCAGCATTAATTCTTTCATCAATTTAAATTAAATCATATAAATTGGATATTTAGTTTTCTAATGTAAAATTATTTTAGAAATGGTTAATTCTTGCAAATATGGTTGACATAACCAGAGCAGTTAAAGAAATACAAGAGAAATATAAAGTAATTGGCAGAACCGAAGAATTAAGACAAATTGTTTTAGCACGTTCAGTAGGAAAGAATATATTAATCGAAGGTGAAGTTGGCGTCGGAAAAACGACTTTAGCTAGAGCTATAGCTTCTTTTTTTGATGCTGATTTCTATCGTGTTGATTGTAGCGAGGAGTTATTACCTCATAATCTTGTTGGTTACTTTGATCCTCCTCTCGTAATTTCACAAGGTTATACAGAAGATTCCTATAAATATGGGCCATTAGCTTTAGCTATGCTGAATGGTGGATGTCTATTCATCAATGAAATAAATAGGATGCCAGAAAGTACTCAAAACTCATTATTAACATCATTAGATGAGGGGATACTTGAAATACCTAAATTAAAAACAATAAAAGCTCATAAAGATTTTTTTGTTGTGGCTACTCAAAATCCTAAAGCCCATGTTGGAGTTACTGTTTTAGGAGAAGCTTTAATAGATAGATTCATATGGATTTTTCTTAATTATCAAAGTCCTGAAGAAGAAATTTCAATTATTAAGCAAGAAGCAAATTTAAATGGCGGAATTGGTGATAAGATAGCAAAAATTTCACAAAATATCATTCAAGTTACTAGAGAAAGTACTTCTATCCGAAGAGGAAGTTCAATAAGAGGAGCTATAGATTTAGCTACGTTAATCAATCAATACGATAACAACAGTAGTACTAAAAACTGGGTTGAAGCCGCTGTAATGGCATTATATAACAAAATTGAACTTGAGGATGGATTAACTCAATCTAAAAAAGAAATAATCACTAACATCGTATTAGCTGTATTAAATAAATCGGATTTTCAATAGTCGATGATTTCTCTGAGGAAGAATCCGAAGAGATTGAGAAAAGGCTGCATGTTAGACTTACTGAAAGTCGCCCAGATAAAGAAATATTAGAGTATGAAATTATCAGAAAAAAGAGGAAAAAACCAGATTATTATAAACATTTAGCTAATACCCTCGATTATAAACAAATTAAAGAACTTACGTATTTGGCGATCCAATATAAAAACCTTGAAGCTCTAATGGGATTGCTGAAAGCAAATGTATATGCTGCTACAGATGCTTTAGATACTGAAGAAGGAGTAAAGTTTTTCTCAGAAAAAGCCAAAGAATCTGGCGAATTTATGCCAGAAATCTATTTCTTTATAAGACGTCCTATTTCTGAAAAATATAAATCAATTTTTAGGCGTTTAGCACGCCAAAGTATTTTAAAATTATCTTTAAAAATAACAAGCAGGGGTATTAGAGGCCAATTCAAAAAAACTGTTCCCTATTATCAAATGGGTATGCCTGAATTTAGTATGGATGAGACAATCCAACATAATCCTCTAAAAATTTATAATAAAAGTTTAAGTTACAAAGATATTTTTGGAATTGAAAGAAAGCGGCAGAAAAGAAAAGTGGTTTTAATATTAGATACTAGTGGAAGTATGTATGGACGTTTACTACTGAATGCTGCTCTTACAACATCAGTTTTAGCTTATAATATGGAAAAAGAAGATTTTGCTATTGTATTATTTAATTCGACTGCAATGGTTATGAAAAAAATAGATCAGAAAAAGCCAATTATATCTATTATCGATGATATTCTAGATTCTGAAGCTGTGGGATTTACAAATATATTTATTGGATTAGAAAAAGGATTAAAAGAATTAAATAAGACTAAAGAAAACAGAAAAAGTCGGTTTGGGATTCTTATCTCAGATGGCAATTACAATAGAGGTGAAGATCCGGTTGTTTTAGCAAAAAAATATCCAAAATTGCATGTTATAGGAATGCCTGCCGAAAATGATGCAGATCAAGGCATTCATACTTGTCGAGAAATTGCAAAAGTAGGTGGAGGGAAATTCTATGCTGTAAATGATTATAAAGAAATACCAAGAGCCCTAATAGAATTATTATCACAAACTTAATTTTAAAATTTTATATCGATTTTAAAATTTATAAAAAAAGAATTTATTTTTATTGATCAAATACAATTATAAAATCAATACAGATAAAAGAATAAAAATATTTTAAATATCTAATAAGGGTGGGTATCTTATATCTGAAGAAGAGATCAAGACAAGATATATATTCAAAATTTGCCTTATTGGCAGCGGGGGTGTAGGGAAAACATGTATTGCTCGAAGATTATGCTTAAATACTTTTGATGCAAATACTCAATTGACTGTTGGAATAGATTTTTATACTTATGACATCCCTATCATAGCTAAAGGAGAAGAGGCATCTGTTAGACTCTCAATATGGGATTTTGGAGGGCAAGAGCAATTTAAGACTTTATTCAAATATTATATTGGTGGGGCGAATGGAATTTTCTTAGTTTTTGATTTATTAAATATGGAATCGTTAATAAAATTAGATTTTTGGTATAGTAAATTAATAGAATTCGGACTTGAAGATCATCCAAAAATTCTTGTTGGAACTAAACTTGACTTAGTAAAATTGGAGGATAAACAATATAGAGTTGATAAGCTAATTATTCAGCAGTTCCTTCAA
This sequence comes from Promethearchaeota archaeon, assembly GCA_048938005.1. GTDB lineage: Archaea > Asgardarchaeota > Lokiarchaeia > Sigyniarchaeales > SOKP01 > Loki-b32. The sequence continues at coordinate 24,508 of JBHLMQ010000003.1, forward strand.
AAGCATAATGAAAAAGATTATGTGAAAACATCATCTAAAGACAATACTAATATCCTCCATAGTTTTAAAGAGATGGTGAAAAAAATAATGGATTATCACGAACTTGAGTATAACGCAATACTGTGATTCCAACTTTTTAAACTCCCATTTGAAAACAAATCTATTCAATGATCAGGTATTCTTCTGGGACTTTTTGACTATAACCTGCTTTTTTAAATTTTTGACCATTTTCAACATAAAGATTAGAACTCACTTCATTTAATTTTTTACTTAGATTTTCTTTCTTTTTAGTTGCTGGAACTCCGGCATAGAGGCAAAAATCTTCTGCTTCATCTCGTAATACGGAACCTGCGGCCAAAGTGCAGCCAATTCCAAGTTTAGCGCCTTGTAGAATAGTGGCATGTATTCCAACTAATGAATAATCCCCTACAGTACAAGGTCCATGACACATTGACAAATGACCTAACCTTACATCTTTTCCGATTTTACAAACATCTTTGGGCCAGGAATGTAGCACGACATTCTCTTGAATACTCGTATTTTCCCCCACTACAATTTTCCCCCAATCTCCACGAATTTTCGCGCCATGCCATATATTTGTATAAGCACCTATTTCCACCTCTCCAATTATTACAACATCTGGAGCGATAAAAGAAGTAGGATGAATTCTGGGAGTGGTTCCATTAAAGGGACTTTTAATTATCACTATTTTATCTCATTTCGTTTTTTATGTTACTTTTTTAATATAAATATTAAAAATTTAAACTCTTTATCCTTTTTTATAATAGAAGAAATTAATTTTTATTTTGGAATATTAATTTTAAAGAGCGAATAGATTGGTTAGACCTCCAACAGAAAAGAATATTTGTCTACGTTGCAAAGGCGCTAGGCTATTATGTGGAAAGAAAACATGCCCAATATTATTAAAAAAATCAGTCTTAAAATCTATGGTTCCTTATGAAATTGACAAAACACAGAGAAACGTGGAAATTTTTGGTGCGAGCCCTCCTGGATTTTTTGTGGGGCACTTTAGTTATCCAAACGTATACCTAGGACCTTTAATACCTTATCAAGAATTTGAAGTAGGACTTGATATATCCGATTACCATATTCTTGATGCTCCAGAGTTATGGTTTGGGAAAAGAATGGAAGATGTGATACGTTATAGAAGTAGTTTAGTTAGGAGTAACTTCAAAACAAATGTGTTTATTGGTCGGAAAAGCCGAAAGCACACACTTCCAATAAAAACCAAAAAACTCTTAGAAACATCTCAGGAGTTATCTATGGCAGCAAGACCTGTTGATACAGAAACAAAATTAGAAAAAATGAGCTTACGCATGATGATGGATAACCATGCATTACCTATGGGACCCTCTGGAATGACTGAGAAAATTACTATAACCGAAAATACAAAAGTACATCCTCAAGTTGATTATTGTGTTTCTGATACAGATTTAAAAGCAACTGAAGCAGTATCAGAGCATCTTTATTTCAAAGGCCACGTGCCTGAATCTACTATTAAAAGAGTTTTTTCGGCAGGATTATTAGGTGAAGAGAAAAGACGTAGAATTGTACCAACTCGTTGGACAATAACAGCTGTGGATGATATAATTTCGAAAGCCTTAATTAAAGAAATTAAGAAATTTCCAGAAATAGATGATTATCGTATTTTTGAGGCTACTTATCTTGATAACCATTTTAAGATTCTCTTGTTCCCAGGTAAGTTCATTTATGAAATGAATGAAGTGTGGGCTCCAAATACGCTATGGAATATATCTCTTAATGGAAATACCCGCAATCTAAAACCTCAGATTATGACTGATTTTGAATTTTATCGTGGAAGGAAATCTTATGCGAGTAATATCACGGGTGCTTATTATGCAGCTAGAAAATCTGTATGTGAATATCTTTATAAAATCAAAAGACAAGCAAGAGTTCTAATATTCAGAGAAGTTTCTGGTGGATATGTCGTACCTCTAGGAGTGTGGGTAATAAGAGAAACGGTCAATAATGCTATGTGGACTAGCCAACCAACCATTCTAGACAATTTTAAGGATGCAGTGAAAACCATGGCAGAACACTTCATGGTTGATTATAAATATTGGAAGCAGAGTAGTAAATTAATAAATTTCATTAAAACTCAAAAGACATTAGACACTTTTTTATAGTTAGAGTATCAAGTTTAAAAAATTCTTTTTAGATTAATTAAAGCCTTAAGAAATTAATGAATAGATTGTAATAGAATGAATTGGAACACTTGAATAACTAAATTAACACGAACTAGATATCCTCTCATCGTGGCTGCATTTGTGAGATTAGGAATAATTGAATTTGTAGCAGCTTTTTCTAATGCTGGCGATCTTGGAATCATAACTGCCTTGAATTATGAACTGAGTAATTTTAAGAAAAGATTACAAAAAATGCAAGAACTAACTGATAAACCTTTCGGAGTGATTTTAATTAGTATAGAATTTTACTAAAATATAACATCTTTAATGAAAGTAAGTGAACAAATTGTGGAAAATAAATCGATAGTATATTGGGCGTCTCCAACCGAAGCGCCCACAATGTTGATAAATAATGTGGAAACTATGGTAACGAATAATTTAGTAAAGACTCGAATTATTTTAGATAAAATTTTGGATCATATCCATCCTGATGATAAAGTAGGAGTAAAAGTTCATGTTGGAGAATCATATAATACAAGATATTTACGTCATGATTATGTGCGAGAAGTTGTAAAAGCTATAAAATTTAAGGGTGGTATTCCCATACTTATAGAAACTAATGGAATTGGAGAGAATATTCAACATTTAAAGATTAATGAAAATTATTCGATAGATCTTGGACATCGAAAAAAGACAACAGATCATCAGAAGATTGCTCATCTTCACGGATATACCGAATCTATTACTGGAGCTCCCCTACAATTTATCGATGGGGATGATGGTATCGAAAGAAAAGTTATCAAAGTAGATGGGATTCATTTTAATCAAGTTTCTGTTGCCGCAGGACTTTTTAAGTTTGATAAACTTGTTATAATTTCTCATTTTAAAGGACATCATCAAGCAGGCTTCGGTGGGGCTTTAAAAAATCTAGGAATTGGCTGTGTTAGCAAACATAATAAATTTTTAGCTCATTTTGAAAGTACTTTTAATATAAATTCTAAGAGATGCGATATTTCGAAATGTGAGCAAGAATGTATAAAATCTTGTCCTGTGAATTCAATCAAAATTGAAAGTGAAACGGCTGTAATTGATGCTTCAACCTGCTATGGCTGTTTTAAATGCGCTTTTAAATGTCCCATAAAAAATGTAATAAAAAGTCCTAGACTGAGACCCCTTAAAGATTTTGTCGAATGCTTTATAGATAATGCTACTGCTGTGTTGAGTTTTGGACATGACAAAGTTCGATATATAAATTTTGCTTTAGATATTCCTTTAAGATGTGAGTGCACCTCTAATTCGAGTATGCCAGTTGTTCCTGATTTGGGTATATTTGGTTCCTCTGATCCTCTTGCAATCGATAAAGCGTGTGTTGATGCGGAGATTAAAGCTCCAGGACTTCCATTTCTTGATAAGGATAAACAATGGACAAAACCGATTGAACCAGGTATTGAGAAGTTTAAAGCATTAAATGCTTTAATAGATATAAAATGGCAGATTGAAGCTGCTATTAGAAATAAACTTGGATCTATCGATTATGAATTGGTAGAAATCTAAAAAGCTTAATTTTTTTTTAATATAGAATATACAATTATTTTCCTACACTTTTTACCATGCTGTAAAATCAATTCGTTTTTAACGTATTCAATATTAGTTTGAATAATATTTTCACAGATAAAGTGATTAACAAAATGGCTAATAAATCCATAGTGTATTGGGCGTCCCCAATCGAGATTGCAGCTCTACCAAATACAGCCAAAAATATGGTTACAAATAATTTAGTAAAAACTCGGTTTGTTTTAGACAAAATTTTAGATCATATTATACCTGGAGACAAGGTAGGAGTAAAGGTTCATGTTGGAGAAGCACAAAATACACGATATCTACGTCCAGATTATGTGAGAGAAGTAGTTATGGCTATCAAATCTAAAGGAGGTATTCCTACACTTATAGAGACTCAAGGGAGAGGAAACAATATAGAAAAAATCGATATAAATGAAGAATATTCTATCTGTGTTGGGCATCGGAAAAAAGCCACAGATCATATAAAAATTGCGCAACTTCATGGATATACTGAATCTATAACCGGTGTTCCACTACATTTTATTGATGGAAATCAAGGTATTGACAGAAAGATCGTAAAAATCGATGGAATTCATTTTAAAGAAGTTTCTGTAGCATCAGGACTCTTTAGTTTTGATAAACTTGTTGTAATCTCTCATTTTAAAGGTCATCCGCTTGCTGGATTTGGGGGAGCATTAAAACAGCTAGGGATGGGATGTGTTACTAAACATAATAAAGTTAAAGCTCATTTTGATGGAAATTTTGTTATTAATGTTAAGAAATGCGATTCTACCATGTGTAAACAAGAATGTATAGCATCTTGTCCAGTAAGAGCAATTACAATAGAAAATGGATTTGCAGTAATTAATCATTCAATATGTCATGGCTGTTTTCGTTGTGCTCTGAAATGTCCTGTAGAAAGAGCGATAAGAATGCCTTTAAGACGAAATAATGATAAATTTGTTGAATGCTTCATTGATAACGCTAAAGCAGTTTTATCCTTTGGTGCAGAAAAGATTAGATATATTAATTTTGCTTTTGAGATACCGTTGATGTGCGATTGTGTATCTAATGCTAGTGTGCCCATTGTTCCCGACCTGGGGATATATGGTTCTTCTGATCCTGTGGCAATTGATAAAGCATGTGTCGATGCAGAAACTAATGCTCCAGGACTTCCTTTTTTAAATAAAGATGGAGAATGGACCAAATCAATTGAACGTGGAATTGAAAAATTTAAAAATTTAAACCCGATGGTCGATACCACATGGCAGATCGAAGCTGCTATTAAAAATAAACTTGGTTCGAAAGAATATGAATTAATAAAAATATAACTATAATAAAAGAATTATTCTTGAATTTAACATTAATTCTGTTATTGATTTCATTAATTATCATCAATAGATTTTAATTAAATTTTTAAAACTTTAAATTGAATCAAGTTAAATATATGATTTATATATGAATTGAATATTATAAAAGAAATAAATATAAATAAAGCTATATAGGTGAATTCCATAATGTTTAAACTTGGAGAGTTTTCAATATCAAAAGAGTTCTCATGGATTGGGGACTGGGCAGGACGTCGTGCGATCTTAACCCCAGATCGACAGGCCATTTTTGATAATTTAGAAAAAAAAACTTACACTTACAAAGAGCTTGATGTTCGAGCGAATCAACTAGCTCGCGTTTTATTAAATAACGAGATCTCTAATGGAGATCGTGTGGCTATGTTCTCAACTAATAGGATTGAATGCATAGACTTATTCTTAGCGACAGGAAAAATCGGAGCAATTTTAGTACCTTTTAACATAAGATTATCTATTCAAGAATTAGAATATTTAATAAAAAAAACAGGACCTTCAATATTTTTTTATGAACCAAGATTAGAATCTCCAGTAGTAGACATAAAGGATAAAAATCTCATAGCAAAAAATATAGTAATGGGAGAAAAATCAATACAAAATGATCCAACAACTCGGCAATTAATGAACAAAGTCTCAAAATCAGAAATTGAAAAGCCAATCATTAATTTTGAAGATCCTCATCTTATTTTATTTACAGGTGGAACAACAGGTTTACCAAAGGGTGCAATACTTTCTCATAGACTTATTTTTTGGAATTCTGTTAATACAATACTTTCATGGAGCTTAAATTCAAATGATATACAACCACTTCTCTTTCCATTATTTCATACAGGAGGATGGAATGTATTATTAGTACCCTTTTATCACCTTGGTGCAAAAACAGTATTAATGGGAGATTTTAATCCAGAAGAAACTCTGAGAGTTATTGATGAACAAAAATGCACAATTGTAATTGGTGTTCCAACAATGTTTCATATGATGGCAAATAGTCCTCAATTTAGTTCTGTTAATCTTGATTCGGTTAGAATATTCATATCCGGTGGAGCACCATGCCCCGTTGCTATTATGGAGAATTATTGGGCAAAGAATAAAGAGTTTAAAATGGGATATGGTTTAACAGAAGTTGGACCTAATAACTTTTATTTGCCCGAGAAAAATATCAAGCAAAAACCAACATCTGTTGGATTACCTGTATTTCATTGTGATATGAAAATTATCAATATTAAAACAAATGAAATTGTTAATCAAGGGGAAGTAGGAGAACTTCTATTAAAGGGACCTCATATATTTTCAGGGTACTGGGATGAACCTGAAGAAACTAAAAAAACGATTGAATCGGATGGATGGGTACATACTGGAGATTTAGCTATGCAAGATGATGAGGGTTTTTACTATATTGTAGGTCGTAGGAAAGAAATGTATATCAGTGGCGGAGAAAATGTATATCCCGTTGAGATTGAAGAACTTCTTTTTAAGCATCCGGCAATTGATTTAGCGGCAGTAATTGGTGTACCTGATGAAAAATGGGGTGAAGTAGGTAAAGCTTTTATGACTTTAAAACCTGGAAAAACAATATCTAAAGAGGAGATCCGAATATATTTAACTGAAAGATTAGCTAAATATAAAGTTCCTAAATATTTTGAAATAAGAGACGATTTACCGACAAGTGCTGCTGGAAAAATTTTGAAACGAGAATTAGAATAAGGGGATTCTTAATGAAATATCGTCCTGTTGGATTAGAAGCTTGGGGAGTGTACCTCCCTAAAGAAAGACATACAAGTGAACACATTTCCCAAGAAACCGGCATTGCTAAAAATATAATTGAAGAAAAATTTGGACTTCTAGGAAAAACTGTACCCGGACCTGAAGATCATACTGTTCAAATGGGAGCAAATGCCAGTCTTCAAGCTCTTAAAAGAGCAAATCTTACTCCTGAGGATTTAGATGTAATTATTTGGGCAGGAGAAGTTTACGCTGAAAGGCCAATGATGACATATGGAATTAAACTCCAAAATCTAATAGGTAATCCTACTCGACCATGGGCTTTTGATATAAATCAAAGGTGTGGGACTTTCTTGGTTGGTATGTTATTAGCAAAAAGTCTATTTCAAATAAATAAAGATATTGAAAGAATTTTAATAGCGAGTGGTTATAGAAATGCTGATTTAATAAACTACAAAAATCCAAGATCTCGGTTTATGATAAGCTTAGCAGCAAGTGGAGTTGCAGCTATAATTAGAGGGGATTCCCAAGTTAATGAAATTTTAGGTATTTCAGCAATTTCAGATGGTAGGTTTGCCGACGATGTTTATGTACCTGCTGGGGGGACTGTTCATCCGATTTCAGCCGATGCTATTAAAAAAGATTTAATTTATTTGGATGTTCCTGATCCCGATGGATTAAAAGACCGTTTAGACAAATTTTCAATGGATTCATTTGTACGAGTTATTGATGACGCTTTAAAACAATCTGGCTACACACGTGAAGATATTAATTATTTGGCATTACTACATATGAAGAGAAGTGCATTTGAATATGTTGCCAAAGCAGTTGGAGTTGATCCATATTCACAATCAACCTATCTCGAAAATATTGGTCATAATGGGCAGAATGATGGTATAATTTCAATTGAATATGGAGTTCGCGATGGAAAAATTAAAAATGGTGATATTGTTGTTATTGCCTCTGCAGGAATTGGGTGGGCGTGGAATGCTGGAGTAATAAAATGGGGTACTCCTGATTAAATTTAAGATTTTATAATAAAATAGATTGGTTTTACACAATATGTTATCTAATTAATATACCAATTACATTTTAAAACCTAATAGTTTAATAATAAGAATGATGGGAAATTATGGAAGAAAGAACTAAATGGTTTAATGAAAAATGGTGGATATCACCATTAAATTACATCGATGAAGTAAGAGAATCTTTTCATCTTCCCAATAGAGTTTATGTGAGGGATTCAACTATTCGAGAGGGGGAAGAAACTCCCGGGGTCTATTATACCTTAGATCAAAAGATTAAAATTGTTGAAAAGTTAGAAGAATTAGGTGTTGAGCATATAGATTGTGGTTATATTGGTCAGGTTCAAGACCAATGGGATTTAGCTAATCAAATTAAGGAATTAGGAATGAAATTAAAAACTTATTCCCATTTAAGCTCAAATCCTTCACGCTGGACAAATGAAATTAAAAAATCATTAGAAGCCAAACTTGATTATATAGGGTTTGGTATAGTCTTAACAAAATGGCAACTCCGATTATTCACTGGTGATGAAAATATAACGCCCGATGTTATGATTAGCTTAATTCCTGCTGTTTTAAAAAGAATTAGAAGGCTGGGTGGTGTAGCAATCTTAGATTGCGTAGATGCTACTCGTTCAGAATTTCATATTTTGAAAAAGGCAATTGAAATAGGTATAAAACATGGTGTAAAAATGATAATGCTTTACGATACAGTAGGAGCGTGTAATATATCAGCTATCTCTTATTTAATAAGGCAATTAAGACCGATTGTTAAAAATATCCCAATTGGAATCCACATTCATGACGATTTTGGTCTAGGCACAGCTTCAACAATCGCCGCTGTTGAGCAAGGTGCAACGTTTATGGATCTCGTTATTAATAAATTAGGTGATCGTGCAGGTAATACATCTTTCGAAGAAGTTATTGTAGCTTTAGAAATGCTATATGGTGTAGATACAGGAATTGATCTTACCAAGCTATATAAGATGAGTAAGTTTGTTGAAAAAGTATCAGGCGTACCATTACCATATAATAAGCCTGTTGTAGGCAGAAATACATTCTTACATGAGAGTGAACTCCATGTTATGAGTGCCTTAGAAAAAGAGAAATTTTGGATGTGTTTTACACCATATAGACCAGAAGTAGTAGGCCAAGAAGAACAGGTTATTTTTGGTCCCACAACCCTGCATGGGGACGCTATAAAAATGAAATGCGAGCAAATGGGAATTAAAAATTATATTGATCATATAGATGAGATTATAACAAAAGTTCATTCTATTATTACTGAGAAGAAATTCATTACAGAGACAGAATTAGAAAAAACAATTAAAAAAATAGTTTACTAGTTATTCTCTTTTTCAGAATTAAGTATACTCTCAATTTAAATTATACTTTCTGTGGGATTAGAAAGACTAATTTTAAAAGTAAATTCTTTCATTTGTTACGTAAATATTTTTTTTAAAATTCAAATATAAAATAAAGGAGTATGCTTTATATGAAAATCTTTAAAAGTAGATCCATCATCACAATTTTCATTATATTTTGCTTTAGTCTACCTGTTTACAACAACTTTTATAATATTTCTGATAATGCTAATCCAACACAAGAATCATATACTATTATTCCTCAAGCTATTAACCGAACAGGAAAAAACTTTTTGAATATAACAATAAATAATAAAGATTGCTATGTCAATCGTGAATTCCCTGGTTTAAACAATCAACCTAAATTAAACATCCTAGGCTATAATATCTCATATGCTAGAATGAATTTTGAGAATATTACAGCGATAAATTATACTAGAAATATTGAAGAGGATTTCTCAGAATTTATTTTAAGTTCTGTTAATGGTCCTACATATGTTTATCAAAAATTTGCTATAGAAATAAACCAATATGTTAATAATGTGAGTATTCTTATCCAAGATATTAATGATCCTACGAATTTTACAGATGAAAATTCATGGGAAGTTGCCATTGTCAATTGTTTGAATGATACATATGGAACACCTAATCCCAATGAAAATGAAATATTAGGTTCGTTACAAAAACCTCATCCTACAGTTTTTGCAGCTCATTGGGAAATTTTCGATTTTAAAAATTCTGAAACAGGATCATTATATTTAGACATAACAAAAACAAATATGACATATGAAAATGGGATGGAAAAATATTGGTTTGCAATTAGAATAAAAATTCCTAAAGATGATACTAGATTTGGTGGTGGGCCAAAATTCCTCTACTTTAACCCTGATGGCGGATCCCCTGAATATATTGGAGAAGGAGAGACATTTGCTAAATCACCAGACTTTATTGTTAATAATTCCACACTTAATAACGTAAAAGATTCTATAGTTCAAAATGGAACATTATTAAGTGGCAATCTTAATTCATTTAAAGATATTGATGAAGATAGATATCTTGTAACTGATACTGAGAATGTAACCTTAGACATTAAGTTTGAGTTAGAAGAATTAAAACATTCTCGTTTTACTTTTTGGCAATTATATCTGTGGGCTCTTAAAAATCCACTTGATTGGTTTCTTAATCACTATAAATATCTTTTTAGCATTGATATCTCTCTCGTAGCAAATGTGTCTGACATCCTGCTTTTAAAATCTGCAAATTTATCTATCCGTAACTATAAAACAGGTGATCCATGGTATAATACAGGTCTCGATTTAAGACAAACGAATGAGTCTTTAATATATTATTCTGTGAGAGACCCTGAGACTAAATTCGGGCTCCTTCATCTAATGGGTAATGCTCCTATGCCTTTAACTAATAATACTCTTGAGTTTAAATTTGAATATCTTGGTACTGGTGGAGGCGATTTTAATATATCTATTAATCAGTTTAAAGTTGAGATCGGTGAATTAGAAAATCTTAAAACAATTCAACAGTATGATCCTTTAATACAAGATTTATATACTCCAAATGATTTAAGCATTCTTAATGGAACTACTTTGCCATTTGGTAATCAGTCAATTGAATCATTAGAACAAACTGATTATGAAACTTTTAAAGCTCAAGCATTAACCAGTAATATTTCATTAGAATTTCATTTAAATGTACTTAATGATATTGATAGTTCTTTATGGAATATTGATTATTATGATTGGATTGCTTCTTATCCAAATCCAATAATTCCCATCTCAGAAATAAGAATCACTTCAAATGTTAGTAGACCTGAAAACCTTACTCAAGCAGTCTTAGAACTTTATAAGGGAAATAAAACATTTGATCTTCTTGATAAGGAGCAAAATAAAGCAACTTGGCTTCAGATAAGTGATATTAGACAATTTGCTAATAAGAGCGAAGTTACAACAGTACTCCCTTACGAAGCAGGATTTACTTGGATTTTTTTGCAATTATTAAACGAATCTGAAAATAACCTAGTAAAATTACGATTAAGATATAATTCTAGTAGTATCTTTGATTATGGATTTAATGTCTCCATCAATGAATTCAGCGCAAATTTCTATATACAAAATGCAATTTCTTCAGATATATCATCAAAAATAGGATTAGGTATAAATAGTAATATGTTAACTCCTTCTGATATAAAAATGCAAAATTTTGGAGTTGATATAATTGATACTGGAATTGGTGAGGGTAATTGGACTGCAGAAATAGATGATGCCTTTATTTCTGAAGGGATTTTTGAATTCAATATATCTTCACAATGGCATTCAATTAGATTCGACGTGAATGGAACTTATGAAATATTTAAAATTATTCCAGAATTAGAATTCATTGAAATTCCAGCTCACCAATATATGATTGGAACGAATTCTTTTTCTGTAAGAATAACTAAAGCAGGAGGAATGCCAATAGTAAATGTTAAAATTATCTTTGAGGTAATAAATCCTAATAATATCAGTATTTATGATACTACTGCCATATCTAATGAAGAAGGAATCGCAACTACTACATTGAATTTTGAAAGCACTGGTAGAGGATATAACGTAAGAATTAGATTTATTGAAGCGGGGATGTACACTAGCGCTGAATTGATATCACAAGATATCAGAGTGGTAGATGAATTTATTCTGTTCATGGATAATTTCTTTCGGTTCTTACCATATATTATTATCGGTATTGTTGCTATTGCAGCTTTCGTCACAATACGACAGGTTAGACATACTAGGTTAAAAAGATTTTGGGCTGGAGAAGCTAAGATTTTGGATGACTTAGTAAAAATCTCATATATCATGATAATACATAAAGATGTGGGAGTTTCAATATATAGTAAACAAATATCTTTAGAAGGTATTGATTCAGATCTTATCTCTGGTTTTCTGCAAGCAATATCGCAATTTAGAAGTGAAATTAAAAAAGGATCGATTGATGAAAAGGGGAAAGGATTTGAAATGGATTATGGCGATTTTAAAATTGTAATTACAGATGGAAATTACGTTAGAGTTGCTTTAATACTAGATGATATTCCCTCCGAAAAACTAAAAGAAAACCAATGGTTATTCACAGAAGATTTTGAGAGGAGATATGGTTCGTTATTAACAGATTTTACTGGCGATATCACTCCTTTTAGAGAAGCAGATAGTCTGGTTGAAAGACATTTCAATGTCTCACTAATCTATCCATTACAATTAGGAAAACATTATGGAGTCATTAAATTAAAGGGCCTTGAAAAGACTCTTATAGAAGTTGCTGAGCAAATTCAGAAAGAGCGGAAGTTATTCTTCATATCGAGTCTTCTAAATTTCGCATTAGCAGGCACGAAAGCATCTAGAGATGAAATAATAAGTACAATTATTGATTTAAAGACAAAGGGGCTTATAATTCCAGCAGAAATTGAATAATAATTAAATAAAATCTTTTTTTTCTCTTTTAAAATAAAATATTTTATTACAGCTTATTCAATATATCAAATTTTAGATTTAATAACATATTTAGAACATCTAGATTGATAACAACGTCTTAATTGGAACAGAAAGGTATTCCTTTCCATTCATCGTACTCAATGATTTTTCATAGGAAAATTCAAAAAAAAGGGATAATTACACTCATTATGGCACAAAGAAAATTTTGGACAGTAGGTCAGGTTGATGCCACTGGTGTGCGAGGCCCTCATGAGAAAGAGCTTGAAGATATTAGTAAAGCCAAATATCCTCTTTTTATAAACTTGAATATGGATGCATTGAAAGATATAGTTAACAATGAATTAGGTGGCAAAATCGAAAATATTGGTTTCAGTGAAGATTGGACAATTTCAATCGAAATGTTCCCTGAAGTAAATATTCATATGGCATATTCCTATTTTGGAGATGAATTTGGCGATGGGATTGAAGCCGAGTTTAAGTTTTACTTTTCAGGTAAACGAGTCTTTTGGGTTCCAGGAGAAGATATTGCAACATTTATTGATATTATTATGGATTTCATTGAAAGGAAAATAAAAAAACAAGAACCCTTTGAGCAAAATTACAATAGAAAAACCGAATTAATGAAGAATGTATTAAAACAAAGAAGCGAACCATTTTTTCTTCTCAAAGAACAAGAAAAAGAGAATTTAGCTGATTTTCTTGGTGCTAAAGTTTGGAAAGCAACTAATGGATGGCGTTTAAAAAAAGAATTTTTCCCAAAAATTTTCATTGAAATTATTTGGAATGAAAAAGATGGTTTGGATATAAAATTCTCAGGGGATAATCTATCTAAAAATATCGATAATTATCATATAGAATTTGTTGGGATCTTCTTAATCAACCATATTCTACGATTTATTACAGTAAATAATATAGATAAAAATTTGCCTGATATCTGTTATATAATGTTCTCGCGGTATTATACAAAAAATATTGGACACTGGGATCATAGAGTAAGATAAAGCTAAAAAGGATTAAAAATAATAAAATTTGGTTTAAATCGCTGTCCAAAGTATAGATCTTCCTTTTTTTTCAGCACGCTTAATTTTCTTTGAAGTTTCTAAATCTGACATAATTTTCCAGATCTGGGAATTACTTAATTTAAAGTATCTTCGCAATTCGGGAGTTGTCATCTTAGTACCACTCAATAAATTCGGGATTAACCTTTTTATTTCGTCTACAGTATTCTCGTCAGACTCTTGAGTGCCTTTATCATCCACTTCTCCTTTTTCCATTTCTGTAATTATTCTGGAAGCAACTTTATTTAATGCTTTAATATTGTTATCTACTACATTTTTAGGCTTCATAAAAAGGCAACAAAGTTCTAAATCTCTTGGAAACGCGACAATATAGAATTTGTCGTATAATATTGCTCTAGGCTTTTTAACGGATTCATTTCCACCGCGAAAAGCTAAGTAAAAATTCATAGCAAAATCATCTAGACTTATACCTTTCTTTATATTCGAATATTCCTTTTTCCACTTAAGAAATGGGCCATCAATCATATCAAATCCAATTAAAGCTGCTCCAAACATTTCATTTTCAGTAAAATTCATTCTTTTCTTCTCCTCCTAACTGATATTTTATCTAATTCTTTCTTAATAATATTTATAACTCTTAAACGTTCTGAAGGATTTATAGCTGTTAATCCATATGTTTTGACATGAAGTATATCCTCAACCCTTTTATAATCCATTCGACCATCTTTTTTTATTAAATCTTGCTTATTCGCAATAGCTATAATTGGACACTCTTTCCCTACAAAATGACAAACATAATTAATTAATTCTCTTGAATTTAGTACATTTTTAGGTGTTGAGTCGGTAATAATGAATACAATATCAGAACCTAAAAGATAATCACTTGAATAAGTCTTTAGGTATGATTTTTGCCCCCCAAGATCCCATATTCTTAAAAAGTAATCGTCAAACTTAACTGTTTTTAAATCTAAACCATGAGTAGGAAAGTATAATCGTTCTATTTCATTTTGAGCTAAGAGTTTTGCTAATGTAGTTTTTCCCGTGGCAGGATATCCAATTAATGTCAACTTTGCCAATTTGTCTATTTCAGAACTTAACATTTCATTTCACTAAATTAAGTGATTTCATAAGAAAGTATGAAATGAAATTGAATATCAATTTGGATAATATCTAAGTAATACGAAATAAATGTGAGATTTAGAGAAATTAAATTATTTACTCTTCAAAAGGAGTTTTTTCATCCATTTAGGTAGTAAGAATCCTCCATACCACAAAATAGCACTAATTATCAAAATTAATCTAGTAATAACTATTGTAATTTCATTTAAAGGTATAGATGAGTCTAAGACAGCACCTACAGCAAAGAATATATATGCCATAATAAGCAATTTTCCTTTTAATTTTACTTCAAGATCATCAGATTTAAGAGAAAGGCGAGCAAAAAGAATGCCGCTAAAAATGACTATTATTAAAAAAGAGATGAGATATACTAAGATAAAAGATTCATATCTTACATCCACTGGAGGCGTTAACATTCCTATTTGAGACGGATCTATAAAGAGCAAAATAAAGAAGACAATTTCAAAAATTAGTCCATATATACTAAATATCAATAGAATTAATTTTCTTTTCTCTGTGTATAGAAATTCTGTAAAAGCTATTAACCAAAGAATAATGGCAAAAGGAGTAAAAACGTTCCCAATTAAGAAATAAAGCCACTCAGGGATTCCGGATCCATTTATCAACGCTACTATAAATGATACACTCGAGCTCCACCAACTACTAGAAATAAACAACCATGTTGTTCCAACATAGAAATACACTTTTTCTCTGTATCTAAAATATCTTGATAAGATTATAAGACCAACCATTATGGAAATAGCAACAAAAACAAGACTAAACGTTCCATTTACAATATCTAAAGGGTATAATGTCATTTCTGATATTCATTTTATTTTTATTGGTATAAATAAAGATTAAGAGATTGGATTATATAAATATTGAAACTTTTTTCAGATAAATTATTATTTAAGAATTTAAATATTATATAGGAATATTAGCAATATTAATGAAAAAAATGTTGGAGCAATTAAACTTATTGTTAACAAACTTTGAGAAACTCTAATGCATTCCTTAAGTGTATCGATTATAACATTAAAATATTGCGGATCTCCCCAAACTTTAACGTTTTCATAAGAATCCTTATAATAAAATTCAACTGGCTCTAAATCTTCTTCTGCTTTTTCGATTAATGTTTCTAACTTTTCAAGAATAAGATCTGTTTTTATTTTATCACCAATTGGTGAATATCCTCTATTTGAAAATTGGCGAGCAACTGTATGTGAATCTGATGTGGTAATTTCTCCTTTTTCTATACCCCGATTTTGTAAAAAATTTAGGATATTAGACCGAACTTCTACATAGGCATTATTTCCATCAAAGTGAATTAAGACACTTTTCTGATCTGTGTGTTTATTCTTAAACAAATGAACAACCATTCCCCCAGCTCCAATCCCTTCATTTTCGGAATATTCTTCTATTTGATCTTTCGCAACTCCATATAACATAGGAACTTTTTGAAGTTTTTTAACACTTTCACTCTCCATATATTTTTTAGTAACATCAATTATATCTTTTGCTTCTATTGTATCTTTTTTAATTAAAACCTCATCCCCAATTATAGCATTATGAGAATCTATGATGATTATTTCTTTATAACCATTAGAAATAGCAATGTTTCTTATATCTTCTCCGACTTCTGATTCAATATCGTCAGAAGGAAGTGGATGTCTTGTTACAAACACAATTGGGACTTTATCTATTTCTGTACCAATGAGCTTAGCTGAATTAGAAATTTTTCTAGTAAAATCCTTAATTTCTCCTATCCATTTAACTTCATTACTATTAATTATTTCAGTGATATCTTGTTTAATTCTCTCAATAATTACCTCAACATAACCTTGGGTCGTTAAATTTTGAGTATGATCATTTGTTGTATGATAAACTGTAATTCCTGGAATATCACAAAATTCTTTATATATATGTTCTGGTAAATCAGACGACCCACAAGTCTTAAAAGGTCCAAAATGAACATTTGGTATTACTAGTAATCCTTTTATCTTTTTTGTTTTTATACTTCGGATTAGTAAATATTGAATTTTCACATTTGATTCTAGACCAACTGCATCAAAATAACTTTCAATGAGATCGTCATTACCATCAGTCATCATTGAAAGAACAAAAGCTCTAATAAACGAATATCCTCGCATTCCAGTTGCTTCTTGATAGATATTACTTACTCGAAATAATCCTCTTCTATATGGAATCGCGAACAATAAGGCACATCCAACGAAAAAAACCATAGCTTTAATAAAAAAGAAAATATCAAATTGTTGACCAGTATATACACTATAAAGAACTATTGCTGTAATGGGTTGAATTAATGATAAAATTAAATTACCACGACGACCTGCAGTTGTAAATGAAAAATAAATAACAAAAGCAATGATGTATGAAATTATAACTCCTAAAATAAGAAATATTTCTTGTTGTCTGATATCATTCAAAAGGATAGCCACAATCTGGCCAAAAATGATTGTGACTTCAATAATAGCGCTAAAAAATGCATTTATTTGAACTGACCATCCAATTGGAGGTGCTTTTAAGATTGGGGCCTTCTTTGAATAAAATAAAATTGAAAATAATGTACCACATCCTGAAGTAATTAGGAAAAAAAATGAGAAACGCAAAAAGTGAAATAGATCAAAATATATCCCTGTTAAGAAATAATTTAATAGTGATGATAGTAAACCAAAAATAATTGGAATCCCAAAAAATATAAAATAGGCTAACTTTTTGGATGAAAATAATTCCATATACGAAATAATACCTGGTATTTGACGGGTAGGTTTTTTTTTTATAATCATAAACGTTTAAATTGAATGAATTGTAATTAGTAATACTTAATTGAAAAAAAACCTTCTTTTGTATTGAATAATTCATAAAATTTTATCTTTAATATAAATAATTATAGATAGTATAAAATCAAAAAATTATTTTTAAAAGAATATGGAGCCTAATTTACCAAGATTGCGAAGTTTAGCGAATAAGACATTTACTGAAATTCTTACAGATGGATTTAAATTGTTTATTCAAAGTTATAAAACAATAATTTTACCATTAGCTCTTTTCCAAGTAATATTAATTATACTAGATATATTTTTATTGACCGATATTAGGTGGCAAATTGATTCTTTTGGTATAAATTTTGCTTCCTTAATGGAAAGATTTGTTGAAGGAACATCACTTACCGAAAATGAATGGAACACTTTAACCTACTTTCTTTTACTGAATATAACTTTATTATACCTTCAAAATTTAATAGGCGCAATACTAATTACAATTGCTATGTGTTCAGTTAGCAATTATGTTTTTAAAAAATATATGAATGAGGATGTCAGGTTTATAGAATCATTTAAATCAGCATTTAATAAAAAAATGTTCTTAGTTATTCTATTAATTGGAATATGTTTACCATTCAGTTCTCTATTATTATTCTTTCCTGTTATTATTATATTTGGTTTTTACATCTTTTTAGTATTCACTTATAATATAAATGATAATAATGCTAATCCCATTACAGAAGCTCGTGCTATTGCTAAGGGTGGTTTCTGGAAAATAATAGGAGTTTTTGTTATCAATGTAATTTTTATTTTTGTAATAAGTTTCATGTTTAATTCCCTATTAGATTTCATTTTAAACACAACTTCAACATCATTTAATGCTAGTGTAGCTAGTTGGTATAATCCAACAACAAGAAATTATGGAATGTTAATTCTATATCAAATACTCTTCAGCATTGTTGAGATCATTTTTGCACCATTATTTATTTGTTTATTGACCGTTTTATTTTCATCTTTAAAAGCTAGAAAAGATTTAAAATATCAATTTCAACAAGGATATTCTCCTGTAAGGGATTATTATCAAGAATCATATCAATACCCTAAAGAAGAATCCTATGAAGTTATTGAAACAGAGAAAAGTACATCCCTACCAGAGATAAAGATTGATGGTAGATTCTATTGCCCATTTTGTGGAACATTTATTCAAATACCAAAGAAATTTTGCCCGAAATGTGGTGAGCATTTAAATTTTATAAATAAATAATTAAAAATTAATTGAGAATAATGTATATAAATATTGAAAGAAAATTTGATTTAGAAAAAAAGAATCTTAAGAATCCGGTTGTGTTAATTGGATGGCCGGGTATTGCATTAGTAGCAAAATTAGCAATTACATCTATAAAAGAATCTATAAATGCAGAAGAATTTATGAGCATTCAATGCTTTGATTTCCCTCCCAAATCAATCGTAGAAAAAGGCTCCTTAGAAATACCAACAGCAAAGTTATATTATAAACCAACAGATAAAGAAGATGGAAATGATTTTTTCATTTTGACGGCAAGTTATCAACCACAGAATCCTGAGGGTGTATTTGAATTTTCTAAAATTTTTTGTGAAGAAATGAATAAGATAACTGGGGGGAATATAAAAATGTATGTGAGCACGGGTGCTATGATTTCTGATATTTTACATGATACACCTGTAGTGTATGTCTGTGGAACCGATCAAAATTTAGTTAAAACCTTCTTAGATTTTGAGCATACTAAATTATATGAAGGAGGATATATCTCTGGAGCAAATGGTATTTTACCAGCATGGGCAGGAGCAAATGGCTATGCTCCAGGAATATGTTTACTCGCAGAAACTCTTCCTTTACCTATGATGACTTTAGATCCTCGCAGTTCTAAGGCTCTTGTCACTTTATTGAAAGAATATTTCTCAATAGATATGGATTTTAGTAAACTTAATGAAAAAATTAAAGAAATGGAAAACATTTTTGAATCATTTAAGAAACAAGCTGATCAATTCATGAAGCCACCACGTGAAGATAAAGGGGTAGATTCGTATTTTCGTTAAAGATATTTTATTTTTTTAATAAAACAAATTTTTAATAGAATAGACTTTTAATAATATTATTTAACATAAAAATCAAATTTACTCTTTTAATTAATTTTTATAAAAAAAAGATCTTTGAATAATTAATACCAAATTTGCTTTATTGAGTTATGGTGCTAAAAACAAGTATCATTGAGAGCAATAGGAAAATCAAGGAGAGGATTTCAACCAAACTAAGTGGAATAAATGAAAAATCCAGTAACTATATTAAAGATATTATTACTTTGATTAATAAAGAAATAGGAGTTAATAAAGTCTTATCAATTTTGTTATTTGGGAGCCAGAGAGCAAAAAATAAGGAAGAAGCCTCTAAAATTTCTGATTGTGATTTACTGATTATCTTTAAGGATAGAGTCTCAAATCATCATATTAAAGAAATTGAAAAATATTTTATCGCATTAGAAATCAAACATAATTTTAGAGAATTTAATAAACACATTTCTAAAAGGATTTTAGGTGTAATCAATCAAACAACAGGCATATTTGTAAGTCACTTCTTAACTAAAAAGAAATATTGGGAAGAAGTTGTCTTTCATAAAATATTTCGAGTAAATAAAGTTTTTTCATCTGTTTTTGCACCTCGAAATATTGTATTAGGTAATGTATTATTAAATAGTTCAGTTTTATACGGGGATGATTTAAGAGAAAGAATTCGACCAAAAATTCAAATTACTACAGGAGAAATGTTTAGAAGTACTGTTATGAATCTCATGATTTCCCTTTTCTCTCTAGCGATATCATTTCTAAAAAATTTAAAGCCAACAAAATATCAGTTAGAAGCGATAAAATGGGCTTTAAAATCATCGAATTATTACTGTTTTCGAGATTCGGAAGGTCTTACTAGAGTTTCTGAACGATTTATCTCTTTTGAAAGAAAAAAAGCACAGAAAAAGGCGAGAAGATTTTTTTCTGAATTCCTCCAATTAAGAAAATTACCTCGTAATAATATGAATTTTATGATACGATGTCCTTTACGAATAATTAAAATTCATATAAGAGCCCTTTTATACAAGAAATTGATAAAAAGAAAAGAAAATTTAAGAATTTCTTCTGAGCGAATTAAATCTAGGCCAATTATCCCGAATCATACGTTTCCCTTAAAAATTTAAGCTTCTAATATCAAATTTGGAAAATCGAAATGCATTTCTTGAAATTCTAAATATAAAAATATAAATACTTTTTAATTTATTTAAAATTGTATTATAATCAGATTTTTTTTATAACAATCCTATAAATTAGTAAGAATATAAAAAATAGGTCTAAAATATGGTAGAAGAAATCGATATTCGGGAACTATTTTTCGACATATTAGATATTGTCAAATTTGAACTTAAATTTTATAGGTATAAAGAGTCTCCTATGTTTGAACGCATTGTAAAGACTCGTGTTTTCCAACAAAAATTACAAAAATTAAAGGATTTTATCAATACATATTTTGATATTATGTATAAAGATGAGGAGAGCCCAATTAATCAAGCTGCCCTTCAGACACAACTCGACAATATCGCCCGATTAACAAATTATTATGATGATTTATCAGATTTCTATACAGATCACACAAAATTAATGATCACTAAGGAAAAGCTACAAGCCTTAATTGATTATTCGCACGTCGAGGTCCTGTTCCTAGTGTTTACAAATATATTAGATTGGGAGCATTACAAGGCAAGCTTACTATTCCCCACTGATAAGGCTAAAGAAAAATTACTAAAGGAGTTCCTCGCCAAACTTGCAAGCTCCGAAATTAAAGGTGTAGAAGACATTGTTGATTTAGAACAATCTATAGAAAGTTTCGTTCAGAGCATTGAAATTTAATTTTCAATTTAAGCTTTATTGTTATTCATTAATACGTATTTTTAATCTATAAAAAGAAAATTTATATTAAGGCTAGATTGTTCTTTTCATAGAAATTATATATCGCTAAAATTGACTCAAGATTCTTGGTAATAATATATGGTAATAAATATTAAATTATATGGAGATTTAAGAGAAAAATCACCACGATTAAATAGTGATAATGGAGCTCCAAGTACATTACATATTAAAACAGATGGGATTAAAACAGTATATGATATATTAAATAAATTTGGAATAAGACTAGACGAAATCAGTCACATCTTTATAAATAGTAAATATTCCGGACCGGGAAAAGAAGTTAAAAACGGTGATCGAATTGGAATATTTCCTAAGAGAATGGGATTAATGTTTGTTGAAATACCTTACTCTAATTCTATAATAATCACAATAAAGTTATTTGCTAATTTAAGAAAATATGGTCCATCTGAAGCTAACTTAGCAATGTCTGAAGGTAGCACGATCAATTCGATAATAAAGCGTTATAAATTTCCCAAAAACTTAGAAAAATTAAAATTTTTAATCAATGGGAAACAAACTCATAACAAGAATTATGTATTAAAAAATAGAGATACGATTTCTATTCTTCCATAGAATGATTGATGAGAGAATTTTCATATATTAAAATAAGGAAAAGACCTTTTTTCATATGAGAAAAGAGACAATAGAATAATATAAATATACGATTTATTATGTATTTGCTTAAGCAATGTAGAGATCGTAAATAATTTAATATAATTTCGAAATTATTTTTTTAAAATGGCCGATTGTTTCGACAAAATACTGGATATTTATACCAATAGTGAGGTAAAGAGATATAAAGCTCTAATTAAATTAATGAAGGATCTCGAAAAAGATATATCAAACGCAATACGAGTCAGAAATTGTTTAATTTTATTACTTAATTTATGCTTTAATCCAAACGCTCCTGATTATGCTTTTAATAAAGGTAAATCGCCACAAGAGCTTTCTGAACAAGAAAAGATCGAAATGCAAGATCTATTACGATGTGAATTTAATAACTAATTTTATTTTAAAAAACTTTAAGATCAATTTCTTTCCATTCATCATATTGATTAAAAATGTCATCAATTTTTCCTAAAGTTTCAATGAGAGCATTTCTTGTTTTTTTATCTTGTCTAAATGTATCCACAATTACAGCGTATAGATCCACATCATATTCTTGAGAAAGATCAGAAATTTTCTGTAAATCCTCTCTTTGAATTCCTTTTTCTTTTAATTGGTTGAAAAGAAGAAATTCAATTTCTTCTTTTAATTTGATGGTTGCACCTAGTGATTTAGTGCATTTATCATATAAATCTTGTTCCTTGTCTCTTACAATCGATTCCTCCTCTGTTAAATCAGATTTTTCTTCTACAATTTCAAGTCGTTCGCTTAATAAGTACTTTACACGTTCATAAGTTTTAATTGCTTCAGATATACTTCTTAAACCATTAAACAAATGCTGTTTTCGATTTAATCTGGCTTCAATGATTTTTAAATATGCATCTTCATAATAAGTTTGAATTTTTTGGAAGGTACTTTTCTCCCATTCACTTATTTGAACATAAATATATCGTAAATCTTTTATTAATTGTTTTTTATCTTCTCCTGTTAGATCTGGCTGATTAAGTTTAATATATATATTATTTGTCTCATGTTTAATTAAAAGAACTCTTAAATACATAATATGTGCTTTTTTTTCAATATTTGTGATACTTCTTGATACGCCTTCACGTTCACAGAATTTATAGATTGTTAATGCATCATCGAGTAATTTATTATATTTATTTTGGTCATCTAAAATATAGTATTTTGAATCTTGAACTTTTTGAATTGCTCTGTCCATTTGGATTTCTATTTCAAATATATAATCAATTAAGCTCAATTGTTTTCTTTCTGATAAAATTCTTGATTTAGTATTCATGTCTTTTTCTACGTTCTTACTAGCTAATAACCAGAAAAAAGCTGCTGGAAACCAGAAAAATATGCTAAAAAACATCATATTAAAGATCCCACCAAATATAGATATTAGCGTATATGAAATTAATAATGTTATTCCTTTACTTATTTGTTCTGAGAGTTTAAAAAATGAAGCCGCAGTCCCCTTGTGTTCAGGCATATTAACATCTATCATAACTGCACTTCTGTTAGCAACAGGACCTGCTCCTAACATTGAAGCTATTAAAGCAAAAATAAAGAATATAATATAAGTTGGATATGCAACAAAAATCGCACCAATTGTCCGAAAGATGTAGGAAAATAGCTCTTCAGTTGGAATTGTAGGAGGATATTCAATCATAATCTTTAAATCATCAGGATCAATTGGACGTAAAGAGAGAAGTAAAACAAGAGCAAAAGGGATTGAAAGAATCAAACATATGGTAGCTAACCTTGCTCTATTTTTTTTATTGCGACGAAATAATACATCACCTAAACGAGCAAAAAGACTATTGCCAAGAATATATCCAATTCCAATCATACCGGCAAAAATTGTCGCTGTTTGAAGCTGGATCTCAGGAGGAATTTGATCAAAATAATGAAGTACCAACATTGAAGTTGTGAAATATACTAATACAGTGCCAGGAATAATTGAGAAAAAACCCTGAATTATTAAATAACGATTAGACTTTTTTTTTACGATGGTTTTTAAATCCTCTTTTGAAATTCGATAACTATATTCTAAGTCCAATTCAACTAACTCTAATAATTCATCTTCGCTTGCTCCACGCTGAGGAATTTTAACAAAAAAAAGGATAAATATGACTATCACACTTATTCCAGAAAGCAAAATGAATGGAAATCTCCATGTAAGAATTGGTCCCAAAAAAGAAGATAATCCTTGTCCTGCTCCATTTGAGATGGAACTTAAGATTGCTAAGGTTCCAAACCAACCTGATCTTTCCTCTGGTGGAATTGCATCTGAAATTATTGAATACCCCACTGGTAGTACACATCCCAATCCCGCTCCACTTGCCATTCTTGAAATCACTAATGTAAGATAAGAATTGGCAGAAGCAGTTACAATCATTCCAATAGTCCAAGAAAAGGCCCCCGCCATAATCACTTTCTTTCTGTTAATTTTATCAGTATAATAACCCCAAAGTAAAGCAAAAAAAGCGCTGATTAACACAAAAAAAGCATCAGGAATTGCAATTAATGCCCTATCAATATCAAACTCATCTTGTATCTTCGTATAACTCGGAATAAGCATATTAGCACATGCTGTTGAAATAAAAAGTAACAGCATTACTAATATAATTGGGGCGAAATCTTTGAATTTCACTTTCGTTAATTTAAAGCGTCCAATAAGCAATTACCACTCGACTATAATTATGATAAATAGCATTTGAGCCTTAAAAAAACTTTATAACGCCAAAAAATAATCAAGAGTTGCTTTTACATGAACTTCTAATGTATCAAGCAGAGTTTTGTTTATATCCTTTTGAGTTAATATTAACGGTAATTCGGTGCATCCTAAAATTACACCATCTACATTAGCGTAATTATTAATTATCTGGAGCAAGACCTTTTTACTTTCTTGTTTGAAGAAGCCAATTACTAATTCATCAAAAATTATTTTATCTATAACATCTTGCTCTTCATTGGAAGGTGTAATTACTTCAATGCCTAATTTTCTACAATAATCTTGATAAAAAGTTGATTGCATTGTAAATTTTATACCAAGTAATAATAGTTTCTTCATGTTTTCTTGTCTTGCTTTTTCAGCAGTGGCTTTTACAATGCTCAAAATTGGAACTTTTGATAATTTTGCCAAATCTTCATATACTGCATGGGGAGAATTTGCCGCCATTACAATGAAACTAACTCCACCTTTTTCTAATGCGTTAATCCCTTCCATTAAATATTCTATATAATATGATTTATCATCTTCATGTTCTAAATTAATTACTTTCTGAAAATTTAGGCTAAAAATTAATACTTCAGGATAATTATAATCATTATACTTCTCATAATACTTTTCAAGAAGTAAATCATAATATTTAATCGTAGATTCATAAGACATACCACCCAAAATACCAATTCTATTCACTTTTTTTAAACCTCCTTTCCCATTCACTTCTCATTATTATTTTTTTTACATCTTTTAAATGATCTGTTGCTAAAATACCATTAAGATGGTCAATTTCATGCTGAACTAATTCTGAAAGATCATCAGAAAAATCCTCAAAAACTAAATTTCCATTCTCATCTTGATATTCACATTTTATAGTTTTGTATCTTTGAATCTCTACAAAGAAAGCGATATCAAAACTATAACAACTATCCCAAATATTGATGGTTTCTTCGCTTTTCCAAGTAATTTTTGGATTCACCATATAGAAAGATTTATCTGGTAATTGGTAAAATATCAACCTTTTCATAATACCTATTTGCGGTGCTGCGATTGCTCTGCCAAGTTTTTTAGTTTCCTGGAGATTAGTTAGTGTATCCTTAAGATCTTGAAGGTGTTGTACAAAATCTAAATTAAAATCTTCAATAAGATATGATCTTTCTCTTAATTTTGGATTACCCAGCATTACAACTTCTTTAATTGCCATAAAGGTTCACAATGAAAATTATTTTAATTATATCTTTTAATTATAAAGGAGTTAATTATCTGATTAATAATGAATTCTATCGGTAATAACTTTTCCCTTATCTGTAAACTCTATTCCTTCTAACTCTAACAACGCACGTTTCATATTGATACCACCTTGGTATCCTCCGAGTTCACCATTTGATTTAATCGCTCGATGACAAGGAATAATGATAGGAAATGGATTGTGGGCTAGTGCGTTTCCAACGACTCTGGCTCCCTTAGGAATGCCAATATGATTCGCAATTCGCTTATAAGTACTAATCCACCCTCTTGGAATCCCATAATCTGCTATAAGTACTCTCTTTTGAACTTCCGAACATTTTGTAAAATCAAGCAGCGCTAAGTCAAATTCTACATCTTTACCTCTAAGAAACCGTTGTACTTTCTCACCAAGTGACGCAATTAATGAAGATGATTGTGGTTTAACTTGGTTGAAAGATTCCTGAGCTTTCACTTCGGATTTGAGTTGAGGATCACTAAGAAATATACGTTGGATTAGTAAATTAGAGCCAGTTTCTTTCCATACAATAGTAAAAGTATCAAATGGAGAAGAAAATATAGTATAAAAACGATACTCCATATTTTGTCAATATAATCATTAAAATATAAAGTTTTTTTATGAATTTTATTCGTGAAATCATCGTTTCACGATAAATTTTCAAAATTTAGGTTCTCATCAATACACTTGGATCCTTCTTCTTTTTTATCGTGGTATCTCCAAATATTATTTCTCTAAAATCATTGAGATGACAAACCCAGCAAAAATTGTTATTTAGTGAATTTATATTACCACAATTAGAACAAACCTTAAAATCTTTTGGATGTGAGAAAATATGTTTTGCTTTGTAATATCCTTTTGTTTCCCACTCCAAATTTCTTAACTCTTTTAAATAATTTACAAAGAAATCAAATAATTTAAGTTTTTGTAAAGTCCTTCCAGTTTTCTTAAAATTTTCACCACATAAAATACTCGATAAATGAATTATCGCGTTGATTGAAGGTGTGGACACATTTAAAAACTTGGCTAATGAAGCAACTGGTACAAGCCCCGTTGGTACATCTTCTGTAAAGTATCTTGTTATCAATTTATCAGGAGCATTTATATTTTTGTATGCTTTGACATTTTGAATAGATTCATAAATATTATCTGTATTAATACCATATGACTTTTTTACCCATTTATGAAATTTTAATTGTTTTAATCCTAACTTTAAAAAAATTTCATTTAGCTCAAGTTCTATATTCTCAAGAACTTCACATATTCGTGGAGTAGCTCCTTCTTTATAAAACTTGAATTTTTTGCCAAAATCCATCATACCCGCATTTAATAAAGATATTGTAGGATGCAATAACATTCCTATATTATTTAAAGTCACTTCAAGGTAATTTTCAACAGGATTAAATTGAGGAAATATTTCTTTTATCACATCATATACTAAAAATGTAAATTCACCAGGAAAAGTTGAAAAATTAACTGTATCTTTAATTGTAATTATATTAACTTCATTTCCAGCTAATTCTCTTGAAGTAAAAAGGAGCGTTTGAGTCTCACCAACTTTAATGAAATTCTTCCTTTTTATCCCATCAATAATTCCTTTAACTTCTACAGAACCAAAGGTTCTTCCTGGATTTAATATTATGATTTGATTAGTAGATAATAGAGGAGCCAATTTTTTTGCTATGCTATTATGGGCTGAAGCAGGAATGACAACCATTATTACATCTGCGTCTCTTATAGCCAATTTTAAGTTTTGTGTAATTAATTCAAGAGGAAAAAATCCTTCTAGTGCACCTTTTGCTTTAATTCCTCCTTTTTGTTTAATAGCACTTATTCTTGAATAAGAGCGATTATAAAGTGAGACGGGGAATCCTTTTGAAGAAATATAGGCAGCAAACGCTCTACCACCTGAACCCGCACCAATCACGCAAAATTTCACTCATTCATCACCTTACCATAAAAAAATTCTTTTTGGAATTTATCTTCTGACCTTAATAGATTAGGATACTTTTCGATAATTTTTTTAATCCTATCTCTTTCATCAATTATCTTTTGGTGTTTAATGTCCCAAGAATAACATGCGCCATTAATAATTTTCGTTTTAATTTGTCCTAATGCAAATTGATTATTTTGTAACTGAGGTGCATCGAAAATTCCATATTCTATGAGCCGATTTAGAACTTTATGGTTTATCCACGGATTTTTTTGTTCTTCAGATGTTTTCGCTAACCGAGGAATCAAATTGATAATCCATTGGGCTTCTCTTATTAATTCTTCTTTCCTTTTCCTAATTTTCTTATCAATAAAATTTAATTTACTAGCAAATGAATTATTAATTACCTGATCCACAATTTTACAACTTTCAATAATATCATCTGGTTGAGCAGCATGACTCGCTTCAGAATAACTAACAACATGAACAATATCAGGTTTTATTGCTAATTGTATTAATGTAGCTGCGGCTAACTGCCCTTTAGCCTTATCTAAATCTATTGGAAAACTTGCCAATCCTGTTCTAACTTGTTTAATTAATGAAAATGAATTGTCTACTAAGGTTAGAAGAAGTTCATCTTTAGCTAAAATTTTAGCGAGATCCATGTCAAGCGAACTTGAAGGAGGAGTATTAAACATATATTGTGCTATAAAATATTTAACACCTAGTTTCTTTGCTATAATTCCTGATAAATACATATCCGCAACAGCGATTGCATCTGGTGCATCTCTTAGACTCCAATGGTGAGGATCGTTTATCTCTACAGGCACATCATTTTCAGCATACCATTTAATTGTATTTAAGTGTTTTTTTATAGATTTTTTTAAATTAAGAGGTCCTCTCCCATCCATCTGATTAAACCAGAAAATAGGAATAGCTGCCCAAGCATTTTTTATTGTTCGGTGGAATAATTCAGCAAGCTTTATGAAATCTCTTGTTCCGGCATAAATTCTTAGCAAAGGATGATTTCCCGTTAATCTTGCTTTATGTAGTTTAAGAAAATCCTCTTCGGTTCTTAATGGAACACCTCCAGCCCCAGATAACTCTTGAATTTGCCCTTCGGGATGAAAATAATTAGCCTGCGTGTTTTGATCAGGGGCAATGGAAATCACATCCAAAACCTCTGCTTTAGCTATTATTTGTATTCCTCTTACCGTTTCTTCAAAATCAGATAAACCAAAATGGGCTCTAATTATCGGATATGGTTTTTTCCATTCTATTCTTGATATTAAATCCATTGGAATTTCTAATCTACTTTTAAGATTTTGTTTTTCATCTTTTAAAATTGAGATTATTCTATGTTTTGATTCGCCCCCTATGAAGTATTCATCAAACTCATTAAACTCTTTTACAACATTAATAACTTCTGAAGTTCCTGCGAAGTATAGCTTACTTGGCTTGTTTTCTATTTTTTTAAAATTTTTTAAAAAATTCTTAAGTAATGGTTTTACGGTTGATGGGGTAAGACGATAACTTAATCCAACAATTTTAGGGTTATAGTTTTGAATTTGATTCATCAATTTCCAAATTGGGGTTGCTGGACCTAAAAATTTACATTCATAACCAAGCTGGGTTGCAATGCTCATAAAATTATAAGCCCCCGCAACATGTACACATTGACCTATGCAGGCAATCAATATCCTTTTATTTTTATTACTTTTTGAATTTTTTAGTGTAATTTTTTGCAAAATATCACCCCTATTTTTTTAGGAGAAATAAAAGAGAAGAATTTCATACATTATTCATAAAATCGATTTGTGCTAATTACACAATTCGATCTTTTTACATTAAGAATAAACAATTTTCTCACTTTAAGCTGATTTTTAACAAGTTTCAAGATTCAGCCTATATATCTAGGAAAAAGTTTGATATTTAAGTATTTCGATTATTTATATATGAAAAAATGTAAAAAAATTCCAATTTAACTAAATTTTGAGTCATATATTTGATATGAATATTTAAGAATGTTCATCGTTTCACGATCAAATTTTCTAATCTTCAATAAACACCATAAATCAATGTTTATAATCTTAAAATGAAAAAAGTTAAAATAAAATAGTAAAAAAAATTTGAAGATTAACTTTTTAAATGCTAGTTCCATTAACTTCAATACTTCCAGTGCCAGTATCTAAATCTAAATCATAATTATATGTTGTTAGGTAATCAATAGAATCGAATGGATTAGAAGATATCGATATGAATCCTCCAGAATTTATACGTGTGAAACTGCCTGTTCCTATTGAACCGAAGAAACTAGCACCCACATTAGGGCTTGTGTCTTTATACATAACATCAATACTTCCCGTACCCGATGATACTAAACCTGAAACATTGGCGCCCATACCCGAATGTTGATTAATAACGATGTCTATACTGCCAGTTCCTGTATTTATAGTCCATACACTATCTTGAGTATATTCCATATTAAAGCTATTAAAATCTATACTTCCAGTTCCGGTATCTAGATCAACGTTTCCTCCCATAACATTATTTGTAAAATTAGCTAAAATACTTCCGGTACCTGCGTGTATTGTTAATCCACGGGTAAGATTAGCATTTTTACTATATAAAGCAACAGAACCTGTTCCAGAGTCTAATGTAAGATTATTTAGGATTGCATTATCTGGAATATTCATGTTTATAGAACCTGTACCAGTATGGGCATCAACATCATACACTACATCAGTCCTTAGCGTGATTGTCACTAAAACATCATAAGATTTAAACCAATGCACTGGATTAAACCATACACCTGGTCTAATTTTTAGATCAAATATGGTAGGTATGCTTGAATTTTGCCACCATTCTGTGTAAGGTGTATAAAATTCTGTGTATTGTGCACCAGCCATAAATAGCCCAGATATTGCCATTGATACCTCAACTTTCGCTATATAAGGTGTTGATGTAGTATTATATTTGATATCTAACCTTCCTATATCTGCATTTAAACTTAATTCCTCTATTGGTAAAGGTGATCCTTGATAATAAAAGGTAAACGACTCTTGGATCTTACCAGCTGTCGCAAAACCAATAATAAAAAAAATCGAACCTCCACCAACAACTATAGCAGCAATAATAATTGAAATTATATTCCGTCTTCTCAAATTTCTTCACATTATTTTATTTTAATTTAGATTAAAGTAAATTATTGAAAAATGATATATAAATGAATTTGAGGCTAATTTTTTCCAAAAAAAAAAATCTTATAATTATTATTAAAAATAATAATTTCTTATTCAAATCTAGAAATCTTTTAAATATCAAAAAATCAAAATAAGGAAATTCAAAAATAGAATTAAAATTATTATTCAAAAAATTATGGTTTTTAAATATGGCATTAAAAGATAAAGCATGGCAAGTAGCATTAGTTGGTGGAATTCTTACATTAATTGGCTGGATCACACCATTCCGTTGGGCATCTATAGGTGTATATACTAGTATGACCTGGTCATGGGGATTAGCATATGATACATACATTGGAATAATTTTTGCAGCGCAAATATCAGTTGCGGGAATCCTTATTATTATAAGTGCAATTATAACATTAATTACAAGTTATTTATCAAAAAAACGCGAAAATTTAAAATTAATGGCTATTTTATGGCTTGTAAGTGGGATTTTAGCAATTATAGGGATATTTGTCCTAATAGGAATGGGCGCAATGACATACCTAAGTTTTGGTTTTTATTTACCATTATTTGGTGGAATTATTGTTACTGTTGCAGGAGCAATGGGTCTTTCTAGATAGTAAATTTTACTGGATATTACTATAGAAAATTATTGTAAATTTTTGAGTGCAAAATTTTTCTAATATCTTAAATATCTTAAGAGAAACACTTATCTATAATCTCAAAATAATAAAACTTAATTATTTGAGAGCCTTTTTTTAATATGTAATATTGGGCCTATGGATTAGTGGAAGATCGTTCGCTTGGCATGCGAAAGGCCGCGGGTTCAATTCCCGCTAGGTCCATTATTGATTCTTATTATGGGAAAAATCCTTATAAACAAATTAATGAATCTTGTATTTTAATTAAAATTTAATGAAAATAGCTACAATTTAATAAGTTAGCTTATATTAGGGTAAAAAGAAAAAAAGAGACTTACTTTGTTTTTCTACTTACTTAGTTTTTCTACTTACTTAGTTTTTCTACTTACTTAGTTTTTCTTCTATTCAAAGGGATATTAAGTATTGCTGGACCCATGACCTTGATTAAAATTGGGAGAGCTTTTATATACTAATTTGACAATAATATGATTATAATATTTTTTTTTCTTCAGTTGGGATATAAGATTTGAGTAGATAATATGGGCTTTAATGAGTGTGTTATTTATGCAAACAAGATCTAAGATTGGTTTAGTTGTTTTAATTAATTTTCTTCTTCCTTTACATGTTTTGTTATATTTTGGAGCCTTCAATATGTATTTCGATTACGCTATGAATTTATGCTACTTATCTTTTTTGGTCTTGGGAAGTAAAGATTTAGAGACAGATAAAAGGGAATTCAAACTATTAGCACTTCTGAAGATTTTCCCTGTTATTCTCTATTTTTATTATATTATAACTCAAGTAGGATATACTTTTATTAATATGATATTAGGGGGTAGTCTAGATTTTTTCTTTTTCAATTTCATACTAGCTAACGCCCCAAACTTATATTGGGTAATACGAGCCATCTCCTATAGTGTCACATTTCTTTTAATTTTTGGTTTAACATTGTTTGGATTCAATAACAGAAAATACTATGGAAATTACGTGATCGCGTTCGCAGTTTTGTATTTAGTAGATAGATTATTTAGTTTAATTAACGCCATTACTTTATCATATAACGCTACATTTTATCTCCTCTTTCTTTATGCCACTTTTGTTTTGGTGTCAATTTCTGCTAGTTATTTGATATTTTTTGGACAAAGAATAAGAATTATATATTTTACTTTAAGCGGAATTACGTTTTTTGGATCTGTTTTTATTAGATGGATATTCACTTTCATTTTTTTTATCTTGGCCCAAATAGAGATTTATTCTGTAATAGCACTTATAACTTCTTTAATTGGAGTAGTGGTTGCAAGCCGATTTATAGAATTAGGGACAACGTTCAAGCGAGGGATTCGCGTCTTTATTACTCATGCAGTTGATGACTATCGTAGATACAGAATTAATGAAATTGCCCAATTTTTAGAAAACCAAAAAGGAATACGCTATGTATATTATTGTGAAGCTGATTTAACAGGAAATATTGATGCTTGGATGCAAAAAACGGTGCCACGCTGTCAATTACTACTTTTCGTTTCGACTGAAAAATCATTGAATTCGGTTGATTGCGCTACTGAATTAAGTATTGCTCGAGATAATAGGTTGACAATCATTCCCATATTGGGAGTTGGGCTAAATTGGGATGATTTGAAAAAGCTAGATGTTCATAGAGAAGTTGGTGCTAGTTTTGATCCCATGGAATTTGAAGATTTTTGTAATAAATTGTACCAACAATTCCAAATATATAAAAAATCACTCAATCAAATATCTGACGATAACCAATCCCAGAAAAAGAAGTAGTAAATGTACGTTATTAAAATACCAAAGATTTCACACTCTATCAATATATTCTTGATGAATTTTTTAGTGGGTTTTTCATTGAAATCAGACTCTGAATTTACCATTTCATTCCAGTTTCAAAGGAAATTGAGAGTGTATCAGATATCATTGAAACAATTATAAATAATGAGGAAAAAGCATTAAAAAAAGCAATCACACTTGTGTAATAGGTCTATATTCTCTTTCTATTATTTATTTTTAGGTTAAAATCTTTAGGTTTAAATAAGTTTTCTTATTTGATATAATCAATCTATGACAAAATTAAAAAAAAAATCAAATTTATTAATTCTTACAATCCTTTTTGTCGCTTATTTTTTTATTCCAATGGTTGGAGTACAGTTAATAAATTATAGTTATTATGATAAAAATCTTAAAAGTACAATTGATTTAGATTCTTTACCTTCTTCATTATCATCACAAACTGATTCAAATAATTTTAATTCTGAAGTTTATAATGGAATTGAAGGTTCAAAATATGATGATTTACTTAAGGAATTTTTATTAAATCAAACTTTGGATCAAAATAATAATCTAGTAGATACAAAAATTATTGTTCTTTTCGAAGACTACATTAGTAAGGATAATAGAATTACCATTATAGATTCAATTTTTGAAGATTATAAAATATTAAGCAATTACGATATAATTCCTGGAGTTTACTTAAAAATAGATTACAACCAACTAATTAAAAATGAAGATGAAATTCAAGGGATTACAGCTATAAAAAAAATTTATAAATCAAAAATATATCAATTGCCTTATAATACCGATGATAATCTTCAATTGAGCGCTTTAAATAAAGATGATTATTCTAACTGGTGGCTTACGGCTATTGGAGCAGAAAATCTAACATATGATGGAACCGGTGTGCGTGTAGCCATCATTGATACGGGGATTTATAATCATCCTGATTTGACTATTATAAATAGTAGTAATTTTGTTTCTGATGAATTTACTGAAGATGATGTAATGGGCCATGGCACACATGTTGCTGGAATTGTTGGAAGTGATGGGGGCGGATCTTTAGGAGAATATCGAGGTGTAGCTCCAGGAGTACAATTAATTAATGCGAGAGCATTAAACTCTAGTGGAGCAGCCGAAGAAGGTGATATTGTAAGTGCTATCCAATGGAGTTCTAAGCCAACTAGATTGGAAGGAGCTGGTGCTGATATAGTTTCTATGAGTTTTGGTTTTGTTGGTGGTTATCCATATATTTCTGATTCTATAACACAAGCGATTACAAATGCGAAAAATAACTTTGGTGTTATCTTTGTATCCTCTTCAGGTAATTCGGGACCTGAATATTTCACTGGCTCTACACCTGCTTCTGGTATTGATGTAATTTCTGTAGGAGCAACTAATGAAAGTGATAATCTAGCTTCTTTTAGTAGTTGGGGTCCTACATTCAGATATCTAGGGTATCCTGATGTTGTAGCTCCTGGGGTAAATATTATTTCCACAGAAGCATTAGATTCCATTATTTCAAAAGAAGAACATTACAGAGGAGATTTCTTTGATTTTTCTGGTGATGCAGATTACTTTCCTGCAAGTGGAACAAGTATGTCCTGTCCTATGGTTGCGGGAGCATTAGCAATTTTATTGGACGCTTATCCCTATCTTACACCAGAAACCGCTAGGATTGCTTTATTAGAAGGAGCAAGAAAACTCCCAAATGAAAACGATGATGATTTACTTAAATCTGGAGCAGGGATAATAAATGTTACTGCTTCTTTAAATTATTTAAATAGTTTAGGTTCGGATTATAATGATACGGCAAAACTCTATCCAGACGAACTTCCCGTTAAACCCTATGATTTATTACATTTTCCAGGAGATCATCAAAAGTTTAATTTAACAGTACTCTCTGGTAAAAATAATACATATAATTTTAAGATTTCAGGCGATATGCAAGGAATTACGATTTCACTTAATAAGGTAAATTTAAATTTTTCAGATTCTGGAATAGGTTTTCTTGAAATGGAGTTAGAAATTGATAAAGATGCAACTCCTGGAATAAGAAATTTTCAGCTTAATCTAACAAATGGAGGACAAGTTTATGATGCAGTAAATATCACTTTAGACATCCGTTTACCAGAGTATCGTATACTGATGGAATCGTATCATGGATTAAACGATTGGTTTCCTGAAATTTCATTTTATCAGATGGGTTTTTATGATGCCATGGTAGATCTTGCTGATTTTAATATTTCAATTGACTATGATATGGAATACTGGACTCCTGATTATAATAAAGATTTGAATAATTCAATATTAACTGAAGAAAGACTAGCTCAATATGATATAGTTTTTCTACAAAACCCAATATTACCATATAGTCCAATGGAAATAGATAATCTAAAAAAATATTTTGAAAGTGGAGGTAATTTATTATTTTTAGGAACTCGATACCAAGATATGGTTGTAGACAATATCAATTATTTATTCTCAAGCTTAAATGTAAGTATTCAAGTAAATGAGGAAAATGTTATGAATGATAATTGGCTAGGAATAGGGGCAACCGTAAGTTCTCAAAGTGTAAATAATTTTAGCAATTCAAAAATTTTTAAAGATGTATCTCAATTCATATGGTATTATGGTAATAGTTTTACTGTTTCTAATGATGCTGAGTCTATTGCAACAATAAATAGTAAAACTGTAACAGCTCTTTATGATGGATCATCTCAAGATAAAGGACGATTTTTAGCTTTTGGTGATTTACATTGGATTTTTAACCAATATAAATCAAATACTTATACTCAAGACCATTTTAACCTCTTAAAAAATATAATGGAATTTTTCCTACCTCCAGAGGAAGTCTCCATTAATATTGGTTTAGGAAAGGATCGCATTTCAAATTCTAATATTGATATAACTGTCTATTTAAAAAATCAAACATCAGAATCTCCAATAACATCGATGGATTCTTTGAATATGATCATTAAAAATGAAACTGAATCTTATTCAACTTTAATCACGTTAAACACCACACTTTCAGATAAAGGAATCTATTTTAATGACTCATTTAATATACCTCATCCAAGTTATTCGCCATATTCTATTGAACTTAATTTAACAATTGGATCAAATACTTATAGTAAAAATACAAAAATCCTTTATTTTGACCAGATGGAAGTTCCGAAAATTATTGATTTATCTACTGATGATGATACACCTATAACAAGAGCTCCATCAGGTATCGGAAATTCAATTAATTTAATTGCTGAACTCGATAATCCTTCATACGGGGATATAACTGGATATCTATCAATTTATTCTTATTCCTTCTACAATTCTAAAAAATCGGTTAATAAGACTTTAACATTCAATCCTAGTGTATTCAATACATACATCGAAAATTTTGATCCTGATATCACTGATCCCTCTGGATACGCTATTTTTTATATTATTCCTTTAAATTCTAACTATTTTAATCCAAATTCACCTAGATATCCATTTCAGATTATAAATAATCCCCCTGAAATATTGAAGCCAACCTCTGTTTTTAATTTTGATGGTAATTCTAATATTACTTTTGAGGATACACAAACTGACGGATATTCTTACTTTTATCGAGTTTCTCAAGGTAGTCGCTTTAATTTTTATGTAGACGTACAAGATTCTGTTAATTATGAAGATGATAAATCTGATATGAGGGTATTCATAAATTTATTCATATTTTTCATAACAGATCTTGGATTCGGCATTTTTATTTTTCCAAGCTCTATTGAGGTTGATGAATTATTTTATCAATTTTCTACAGATAAATATGAAGGTGTATTTGTTATTCCAGATTCAATGGAGTATAATACTATTACGGGGACTAAATCTATATCAACAGTGTCTAAATATGATTCACTTACGGGCACGGGATTCATAGGAATCCTTTACATCACTGTATACGATAGTGAAGGAGAATCTGAATATTTTATTATTGGATTATTGATTTCTGAGCGCCCTATAAATTTATCTATGATTATTATTATTGTAATAGCCTTAATTGCTCTCATTGGAATTATAAGTATGTCAATTTATTATACTAGAAGGAAAAAATATCCGAGAGTTTCACCATTTCAACAAGAATATCAGGAATATTACTACCCTCCATCTTATGAAGAACCAGAGGAAGAATCTTATATAACACCAGAACCTTTAGCCCCGCCAGGCGTTTCATTTTATTGCCCCTTCTGTGGAGAATTTATTAGAACTCCAAAGAAATTCTGTCCTCATTGTGGGGAATCTCTCCCTTTTAATCAACAAAATGAATAGGTGATTTTTTCCCCTAATACTGAGATATTTATTTCTTTTTAAAGATAGTTAGCACGTTTCCATCTTCTAATCCAATATAAGCTTTAGAAGCCATTCCAATAAATAAGCCTGTATCAACAATCCCAGGAATAGGCAATATCTTTTTGTTTAGTTTGTTAGGATTATCTATTTCACCAAAATCTACATCTATAATGAAGTTCCCGTTATCTGTAATTAAAGGACCACTCTTTGACTGAGCCATCCGAAGAACTGGATTTCCCCCTAAATTTTTAAATTTTTTAATTATTGGAAAATAAGCCATGGGAATTACTTCGATAGGAATTCCATTTTTCCAATTCATACCCAATTTTTCCGAATTTTTTCTGAAATCTACAATAATAATAATTTCTTTTGAGTTAGAAGCAAGAATTTTCTCTTGAACTAAGCAACCACCCCCACCTTTAATTAAATTAAGTTCTTTGTCTATCTCATCGGCACCATCAAAATCTAAATCAATTTCTGGGTGTTGCTCTAAAGATACTAACTCTAATCCATTCTCAATAATTAGTTGAGATGCTTGAAATGAGCTTGGAATGCATTTTAAATTTAAAGATTTTTCTTTATTTAATTCTCCTAATCTTTTTACAGCATATACTACAGTTGATCCACTGCCAATTCCAATGATCATATTCTTTTTAACATTTTCTTCCACGGCTTTTTTAGCAGCATTCTTTTTTCCTAATTCAATTAAATTTTCAGTCAATTTTTTTCCCTCCAATTTATTTATTTAATAAATTAAGGATTCGGATTGCTAAATAGGCAGCATTTTCTCCACGATCTACACCAACACATGCAACAGGTACGCCAGGTGGCATTTGTACAATCGATAACAAAGCATCTATTCCACCTAGTTTTGCACTAACCGGAACGCCAATTACGGGTTTATCTGTTTTTGATGCAATAACACCAGGTAAAGCAGCAGATAATCCTGCAACAGCTATATAAACTAATGAATGACAATTCTTAATATAATTATCTAATTCTTCTGGATCTCTGTGCGCTGAGATAATTTTTAACTCATATGAAATTTTATTTTCTTTTAGAACTCTCTCTGTTTTCTCATATACTTCTTTATCAGAAGTACTACCCGCGACAATTGAAACTAAAGTTTTATTAGGACTAGACATAATTAATCTAACTTATTGAAAAATAAAAAGTATTTTAATAGGTTCTTAATATCAATAATAAATTTTCTGAAAAGGAATGTTTAATTATCAAAAATTTTAATAAATTTTTTTAATTCCATAAGTTAATATTTAAAAATTGAATATTATTTTAAAAAAAGTTAAGAGTGATATCTAAAATGGAATTGAAAGAAGTTTGGTTGATAGATTATGCTAGGACTGCTTTCTCTCGATCGAGACCACGTCAACCCGAAAGAGATGTATTTAGTGAAATTAGAGGAGATGAGCTTCTTGCTACGCTATTAATGAAATTCTTTGATGAAAAGCTTGCAGATAAAGCAATTGAAAAGAAGGAAATAGATGAATTTACTGTTGGAACTGCAATGGGTGTCTATGAAGCTTGGACTTATGGAGGAAGAATCCCATTATTTTTAGCAGAATTTCCTCCCACGGTACCTGCCATGTTTGTGGATAGACAATGTGGTTCTGCTGGCTCTGGAATGCATGTTGGGATTATGGAAATTATGACGGGTAATAGTAAAATCTGTTTAGCTGGTGGCGTTGAACATATGACTCGAATACCAATGCAGAATGATTGGATTCGTCCAAACTTAAAAATGATCAATAAGAAAAGCGAATGGTATCGACCACAATATGATTTCGTAACAACAATTAATATGATTCAAACCGCTCAAAAACTTTATGAAGAGGAAGTTCCTGTTTTTACAAAGGAAGATATAGATAAATTTGGAGTTAGAAGTCATAATTTAACAGTGAAATATACTGAAGAAGGGTGGTTTAAGGGTGAAATCGTTCCTATTGAGGGTCATGTTGAAGGTAATGTAGAAGAACCAATGATGATTGATAGAGACATGGCAGCACGAAAGTCCACTTTGGAAGGTGTAGCTGGACTACGTCGACTTTCGAACCCATTTTACCTGAAGAAAAATGGAGGTAGAGCGGGATATGAAGAAAGAGAAGGGACTAGTGAAGGAGTAATAACTGCTGGGAATTCTTCCCCACTGAATGCAGGTGCTACCACTTGTTTATTAATGGAAGCAAAAGAAGCAGAAAAAAGAGGACTTGAGCCATTAGCGAGGATTGTATCAATTGGTTGGGCAGCCGTAGATCCAAGTGTTATGGGTCGAGGTCCAGTTCCAGCCTCTCAAAAAGCATTAGATTATGCTGGTTTAACTGTTGACGATATTGATTATTGGGAAATAAATGAAGCATTCACTATTGTTACGCTTAACTGCATGAAGGCTCTCAACATCCCTGAAGAAAAAGTTAATATCATGGGAGGAGCTACAGCAATAGGGCATCCCTTAGGTGCAACAATGATAAGATTACCAGGCACCCTTGCTCGTATTTTAAAAGATAAAAAAGCTAAGTATGGAGTTGCAAACGCCTGTGTCGGTGGTGGGCAAGGTGTTGCAACAATATTAGAGAATATGGATGCCTAAAACTTATTAAAATAAATTTTATATTACATTCTTTACATTTTTTTTGTTTTTTTTTATATTATTTTTTTTTCTAGTGTCATCCAACCTGGAAAAATAAAATCCTTTAGATAAATCTGCCTTCTGCGAAATATTTAAATATTAACGAATAACAAATTAACTTACAAAAAAATTAAATTTGAAGTGAAATCAAAATGCCAGTTTATAAAAGTATTCAGTTAGTTGGAACCTCTGATAAAAATTGGGCTGATGCGGTTAAAAATTGTTATGATGAAGCAAAAAAGAGTCTCCGTGGTATTCGAAACATCCAAATTATTGAATCTGACGTAAAAGTTAAAGAAGACATTGATAAATTAATTTATAGGGTAAGAGTTCAAGTTAACTTTCAATTAGAAAGGTAAATTATTAATCAATTCTTTATTTTTTTTCCTTTTCCTAAATTTTAGCTATATGCCATAATTTCATTTAATTCTCATTCTTTTTAATTCATTTAATTTCTGTCTTATTTGAGATTGTGCTACTAATGCATAAGTAAAATTAGGATCAATTTCTAATGCATGTTCATAGTTTTTTAAAGCTTCCTCGTAATTTTCTATTGCTTCATAAATTAATCCTAAATTGTAAAAACAATATTTATAATCAGGTTTAATTTTTAGTGCTGTTTCCAAAGAATTCTTAGCATTTTCCATTTCGCCTAAATTGTAATAAGCAATACCTAGATTATAATGAGCTCTATAATTATTAGAACTTAGATCAGTAATTCTTTTAAATATTTTTAGGGCTTTTTGGTATTTTTGAGTATAATAATCATTAAGGTACCCCCCATAATCAAATAAAGTCTCAATTAAAATATTTTTTATCTCTTCAGAATTAGGAAACTTTTCATATAATTGATCTAAAATTTCTAAAGCTTCTTCGAAATTTTCTTGTTTCTTTAAAGTTTTTGCCTTTTTAATAAGATCTGTGGCATTATTTGAACTTTTCATGACATATATTCACATTCTTAGTAAATACAGAGAAAAGATATAAATAGGAATTAAATTTCATTTTCATACCAAATGTTTTGAGATTTTTTAACCCCAAGCTTTAGGAAAAGACTTCTTAAAGCTCCGTCTGAATCTGGACATATAAAATATACTTTATCTATTTTTAACGTTCTCTTAACATATAATTGTAGCTCTCGAATAATTTTTTCTTCAATTCCTTTTTTAAAAGAATCTTCTTTTTTAGTCATAACTTGATGAATTAATACTCTATCATTTCCTAAATAGTCCCTAAATAAGGTATAAGTTCCAAAACCTAAGATTTTCCCATCTTCCTTGGCTACAACCATAGAGTTTCGATATTGAAGGTCAAGAGCCCTCCGATTTAATTCTTCCTCAAACTTTTCCCAATGAGAGAAGAAATAAGACTTGATCGAGATAAAATCTTTAAACAATTCCTTCAATGCTTCTTTGTCAACCCTGGGGTCATACCTGTCGATTATAATCAAACTTTTCACCGTAGAAATATTGATATTTAACAAAATATCTATTCTTTAATAAAAATTATTTTTTAAAACTAAGAATAATTTAAAATGATAAATTATGAGCCGTAAGATTAATAAGAAACCTTTCTCAATTCCTTTAAAGAAATTAAGAGAAGATACTTTAATCCCAAAACCATCAAAACCAGGAGATGCTGGTGCTGATGCTCGAATTATGGGCTTTAAGAAGATAATTCATGAAAATGATAAAAAAGAATTAATCGAAATTGATAAGGATGTTTATACATTAAAACCACTTGAGAGAATTGGATGTTCATTAGGTTTTTCAACTGCTATACCAGATGGTTATTATTTTAAAGTTGTACCCAGAAGTGGATTAGCTTTATGGGATGGTCTTTCTATTATGAATTCTCCCGGCACCATCGATTCAGGATACAGAAATGAGTGGATGGCAATAATAGTCAACTTATCCAATAAAGAGGTTAAATTGAAAAAAGGAGAAAGAATTTGCCAAATCATCTTATCTAAAATGTATAGTTATGAATTTAATGAAACAGATAATCTAAATGAATCAGAACGTGGACAAGGAGGATTCGGGAGCACAGGGAAAGAGTAGATATGAAATTATTTATATCATTAAAAGGAAAAATCATATTATGTCTGAGTTACCTCGTCAAGAATTATTCATGATTGAGGAATTAAAAGAAAATAGATGTGAAATGAGTTAAAAGGAATTGTAAGCGCTTTGTAAGGAAAAATTTGAAGTTAAGATTTCATAAATTTCTCAATCGTAAACCTTATGTTATTTTTTTAATTTTCTTTGATAATATTCGGGTTTAAAATATATTATGAGTGAAAATAATACAGGATCCGCCAAAGATAATTTTATTGAACAAATTCTAAATCCCCAGAGTATCTGTGTTTTTGGTGCTAATAATAATCTTATGACTACAATGGGCTCAATGCAACTCAGAAATATTATAGCTGGCGGTGGATTTAATGGAAATTTATACCCCGTGCATCCAAGATTGGAAAAAGTTCAAGGAATTCAAGCTTATAAATCTATATTCAATATTCCAATAATACCAGATTTAGCATTTATTATATTGCCAACTAGAATTGTACCACAAATTATGGAAGAATGTGGTCAAAAGGGTGTAAAGCATTTAATTATTACATCGGGTGGCTTTCGAGAAAGTGGATCCGAAGGAATAGA
Organism: Promethearchaeota archaeon; assembly: GCA_048938005.1. GTDB lineage: Archaea > Asgardarchaeota > Lokiarchaeia > Sigyniarchaeales > SOKP01 > Loki-b32. The sequence goes on from JBHLMQ010000003.1 coordinate 67,858, forward strand.
ATTATCTAAACAAATTGACGAAATAGCTAAAAAATATAATATGAGATTCATTGGCCCTAACTGTCTAGGTGTATATAATGGATGGTATGGTTATCCTGATAAAAAAGACGCATATTTTAACACTTTTTGGATTTATCTCCCTCATAAACGAGGAAATATTTCTATTATTAGTCAATCTGGTACTGTTGCTGCTCAAACTGCTTTTTATACGAATGATCTCGGAATAAAAATAGGAAAATCTATCTCTGTAGGCAATGAAAGAAATATAGATTTAGTAGATGTATTGCAATATTTTAAAAATGATCCTCTTACTGAAGTAATTGGACTCTATATCGAAGAAATTAAACAAGGAAGGAATTTCATTGAATTAGTAAAAGAAATAACTCCTAAAAAACCTGTAGTTGCAATTTATGCTGGAGGTACAAAAGCAGCAGCAAGATCTATAATGAGCCATACAGGTTCAATTAGTGCTGACAATAAAATTTATAAAGCTATATTTAAAGAAACAGGTATAATTTCTACTAATTCTATTATGGATTTCTTGTATTATCTTAGAACTTTATCACAAGCACAATCTTATAAAATCTTTCCAAAAGGCAATAGAGTAGGAATTATAACTGATTCTGGAGGTCCCGGTGCTATGATGACTAAAACTGCCGAATTATATGGATTAGAGGTACCAGAATTTTCACAAGAATTACAATCGGAAATTAAAAGAGAAATTCCTAAAACAGCAAGCTCAGTGAATCCTATCGACATTACTTTTCATGAAAACTTCATGAATATGTTTACAAAATTTCCAAAATTATTAATAAAATCTCACGAAGTCGATGCAATTATAGTATTTGGAGTTTATGATTTTGATGATATAATGAATGTTATTGAGAAATCAGGGATGAAATTTGATGAAAATATGATTAATATGAGAGATATTTTTGAAAATCTTGTTCTAAAATCTATAAAAAGATTAATGCAAAAATTTTCAATACCAATATTTTTTGCTGGGCCATACCCTTATAGATATCCTTGGATGCAGAAATTCATAGAACATGATATTCCTATTTTTAGTATGTGGGATGATATAACTAAATGCCTTAATATTTTATGTCAATATACTGAATATCGGAACAAAATGAATCTAAAATTTAAAGAATGAAGATTTAAGTTGTAATAATTCTATTGATTTCACTAATTATATATATAAATTTTATCTATAATTATTAGAATACTTTAAAAAGAAATTTTAGATAATTGAGAATGTAATAACATAAATGTGAGTTTTTTTTGTCTCTAGAATTTATTAATCCTCCATCAGCGATATTAGCTTCCGGATCTAAATTAGGTGTTGAACTTGGAGGAAGTAAAAGCATCATAAGTATTGACGCATTCCATAATTTATATTCTGAAGGGTTAATCTTTAGCGAACTCAGTTGGGGCGCTTTCTATCAAGAAGAAGGTTTAGAAGATCAAATTGACACATTTGAAACAAAGGAATTTGATTCTATTAGGGAGGATCCTGAAGCTTTAATTAAAACAATTGTAGAAACCATATACAATATTATAAATAATGAAAAACTCTTTTATGGTATTGCTGATTTTGAAGTAGACGCCTTTCTTAATCAAAATACTGTTATTCCTGGTCTTAAATTAGATTATGATATTATAAATAAATTATTAGAAGCTCATAAAAAGACAAGGAATAAAGATTTATTTCCAAAACTCGTGTCCAATGCAAAAGGAGCACATAGAATAAAAGTAGAATTTCAAGGAAAGAAAAAAAAGAATCTTCATCTTAAAGGAAATAAGTTAGAAGATTTAGCAAATATTTTAAGATTTGCTAATGGATTTGCTACAGGTATTGTCTGTACTTCTCGAGGTGCCGCAAACCTCTATGTCTTAAGTGATAATATTGTTTTTGAAGAAGATATAATACCGGATCTTCATATTGATGAAGATAATTTAGCAATAATTGAGCTCGGTATTCAAAGAGAGTTGCTGTTTCCAATTAGTTGGTTTAGAATCGATTTAGGGATTAAATCATTAGAAACATTAGAACTCTGGGATAAAATTAAAGATAATGCTAAATTAAGTAAAGCATTAGAACGGTATGAGAAATATGTCACAAGTTTAGTCTATAAAAAGTTTAAATTTATGGCTTCAACAGAGCAGATAGGTACCGATTTTGAAGAGGATTTTTATGAAATGAGTCCAGCTGAAAGAAGAAAAGCTCTTAGAGATATGGCCGAAGCAATAAGAAAATTAACCGATGAATATAAAAAATAGAGTTCTACTTCTCTTTTAGAATTCTTGGAGCCTTGAAATAACCATTTTTTGTATGTTTAGCATTCTTTAAAGCTTCTTCATTAGATAGGGATTCCCAAGGCTCATCTTCTCTAAAAACGTTCTTTAAACCTTCTATTGGATGGGTCATTGGCTTAACATTACCGGTATCAATATCTTCTAACTTCTTGAAATAATTAAGAATATCACCTAATTCTTTAGATAATTTATCTTTTTCTTCATCAGATAAATCTAATAAAGCTAATTTTGATATGTGATCAATAGTATCTTTTGATAATTCTCCGTTCTTAGTCATAACTTAACTCATTAAATTATAGTCTTATAAAATAATTAAGCTTGATTATATTAGATTTACAAAAATTAGGAATAAAAGTTAAATAAATAAATTTAAATATTTTATAGACACTATATCAGTAACTGGTAGTCCAGTTACTGGTACTTTTTGATTTTATGTAAAATTCAGAGATTTATCTTCCATGGTTGAAAATTATCACAAAAATTTTGAAAAAGTATTGAAAAAAAACTTTACCAATATTTTTGTCCTTACTATTATTGAAAAAGAACCTTCTCATGGTTATAAGATAGGTAATGAAATAGAAAAGCGGACTTTAGGAATGTGGAAACCATCTGCATCGACACTTTATTGGATATTAAATAACCTAAGGGAAAAAGGATTCATAAGACTCATTAAAGAAGATAAAAACAAAAAAATCTATCAAATTACAGATACAGGTAGAGAAACCTTGAAATTAATGAAATTAACTCAGCGTAAGGTAAGAAAATCATATCGTCGTTTTCTATCAACATCTATAGTAGATAATGGTTCAGTTAATGAAGAGGAGCTCGAGCACTTTGATGATGTTCCAAGTATTCAGATGTTACCAACTGCTCTGAGACCAGATAGATTTAATGGGGATTTAACACTATCAGAGAAACTGTACCTTTTAGAAACTCAAAGAGCATCAATAATAGAAAATCGCGATAGAATGAATGACTACATCAAAGATTTCGATGAAACAATTTTAAAAATTAAAATTGAACTGGATAATGAGGAGAAGAAATCTCAACCAGGAAAATTTAGAAAAAATGAAAGACAATGATTAAAAACGAGTTGATATAAAAATGAATATTGAACAAAATAAAAAGAGAATAAATTTTCTTACTTTTCTAATCTCTTATAAATGTACTAATGAATGTAAGCATTGTGCGATTCCAGGTTCTCCAAATCAAGACAATATTTCAATGAAACTGGAGGATGTAAGAAGATACTTAGAAGATGTTACCTCTAATTATATTGTTGATGAAGTTGGTTTTTTTGGAGGAGAGCCTTTACTTCACCTTAATTTACTAGTTAGACTCATTGAAGAAGTGAAAAAATTTGATATTCCAAAGATCGGATTACCCACAAATGGATATTGGGGAAAAAATGATTCGATTGCTAACAAATATGCCTTAAAGTTAAAAGAAGCAGGTTTGAATACAATTGGTTTTAGTGTTGACACGTTTCATCAAGATTTTATTCCACTCGATGTAGTTAAACGAGCAATGAAAGCTGCTTATGAAGTTGGAATTGAACAGATATATTCAATAACTCAAAATCTGGGGCCTGAAAATATAAAAAATTCTTTTAATGAACAGAATAAAAAAATTACTGAAGAAATTTCTAAAGAGTTTGAGTTTTGCCAGGTAATAAATAGTGAATTACAAGTGAGAGGTCGAGCTGCGACACAACTCTCTGAATATTTCTCAATGACTACGATACCCTCAGATAAATGTCTTATTTTTAAGCTTCCAATGTTTATGATAGATCCTAATGGATGGGTTTTTCATCAATTATGTCATGGCATTTGTATTGGGAATGCCAAGGAAAATTCATTATCGGAGATAATAGGTGAGTTTAACTATCGAAAACATCCAATAATAAGTAAGGTGGTATCTAAGGGAGGCCCTCAAAATCTTCTTGAAATTGCGATTGAAAAAGGTTATCAACCTCAAAATGGGTATGCGGATAAATGCCACCTTTGTTATTCCGTTAGGAATTTTCTCCGTCCTTTTTATCCAAATATCCTTCAACCCTCAAATGTATATTTTTAAATAATACGATGAAGATATAGGATATCCATCAAAGGAATTTAGTAAGAATCTTTAAAAAATAATAGTAAGAATTAAGTTTTATCTATATTTTATTTTAAATATGGTAGATAAAGAAGATTTAAGACTGGAAATCCCAAGTTATGCATATATCGCTCTAGCAAGACGTGGAATGGAAAAGATTTCTTTAGATCAATGCTTTCTTAAAGACTGTGATAATCAAGACCCAAACTTATTAGAACCTTTAAAAAAGGAAGAAAGTGAAGAAGAACTTAAATCAATAAAGAAAATTTATATAAAATGCAAGAAATGTAATAGAATTTTTATTCTTAAATTTGAAACACTAAAATATGTTGCCAAGTCAACTAAAGATAAAGAAAATGAGCCTCTTTCAATGGGCTTAGTTCATGCTTTAGATGAAAACGGTAAAAATTTAGGGCATATAGGATATTTTTAAAAATTTAAGTTAATTTTCTTATTTACCTAATGAAATATAATTTTTATTTATTTGATTTGGATGGAACTTTGCTCCATCTTGGCAATATCGGAGCTTATGTTGATCAGATATTAATTGAAACCTTCATTAGATTAGAAGCTAGTAATCCTCCAAAAAACAATGAAAAGTATAGACTTTGGTCTCCTGAAGAAGATTTTTTTGATGTTTTAGAAGAATGGGGTGTTAAAAATCCTCATAATTTTTGGAAGGTTTATGATGAGATAGATTTTAACTGGAGAAAGAAACTAATAGAAAAAAAACAGGTTTTCTTATATAAGGATGTTTATAATATATTAGAAAAGCTTTATCATCACAAAAATAATAAAAAACTCGCAATAGTTTCAAACACAGCATATTACATTGTTGAATTTATCTTGGAGAAATTTAATATCACTAAATTTTTCCATGAGATTTTTAGTTTAGGTTATTATAATAACGATCAAGAATTAGCGAAACCGTCTCCTAAAGGTGTTCTCACCATATTGGATAAATTTGAATATAATCCAAAAGAATCAAAAGCTATCTTAGTTGGAGATTCTAAATTTGATATTATTGCTGCTAAAAAAGCTAACATTTATGCTTGTTTAATAAGAAGGGAAATAAATCCACATAATAAACAATATAAAAAATGGAATATTCAACCAGATTTCGTCATAGAAGGATTAAATGAACTACTTTATTTATAATATTAAGAAATTTAAAAATGTTTGACTTCCAACTCAAAATTAATGAAATAATACAAATTGAATGAATAAAATTAAATAATCAAACTGATTTTTATTTAATATTGAAAATCTTAAGAGAATAGTCCAAATGTCGACAAAATTAGGAGAGGACGATGAATTAAGAAAAAAAGTGTGGAAAATCATCAATTTAATACAAGCTAATCAATTATTTGTACATTATAAAGATATGAGCATTAAGTACCTAGATGAAAAAAATAGAAAAATAAGTACAAAATTATTGCCAGAAATATTATCACTATGCATTCTCAATGCCATAGTTCCCAACTCCGCTATGTTGTTAATTGGAGGTCATGGAGGGGGTAAAACCACGCTTGTAAAGCTTTTAGGAAGGATGTTTACATCTAATTCACTTAATGATATTGAAAACTCTATCATAAGAGGCCATCCTCAATTAACTGAAGAGAAACTTATTGGAACCTTAAAGCTAGGTAAATTGATGAAAGAAGGTGAGGAAGAAGTAGTATGGAGACAATTTGTTACAAATTTTTGGAAAATTATTGATGAAGTAAATCGGTTAACTCCATATGCCCAAGATATTCTATTATCGTTATTAGCAGAGGGAACAGTAAAATATTATGATTCAATAACAACAATTAATAAATATTGCTTATTTGCTACTATAAATCCACATGATATAGGGACTTTTGAATTATCTCAACCATTCTTAGATAGATTTGGAATCTCTGTTCCTATTTCAATGCCTGGAAGCCATGATTTGCAGTTAATCTTAACAGGAAAAGATGAAAAATATAGTGGGTATGATGAATTAATCCAAGTGCCTCAAGTTTTGAGTATAGATGAATTAATGGAAATACATTTTTATGTTAATAGAATTCCTTTCTCATCTGAAGTTAATAACTATATACATGCTATAATTAGAGAATTTACATTATGCTCGAGGGTTGATAAAGGAAATACTGAGGATTTAAAACCTAGTACCGGATTATGTTCAGGATGTCATTTTAACACAGCACAAAATATTTGTAATAAGATTGATTCAATTCTAAGTGTAAGGGTTGCTAAGGATCTATTAAGGTATTCAAAAGCTCTAGTATGGTTATTAGGAATTGATAAGATTGATGTTAATATTGTAAATACCATTGCTCCTTATGTAATTTCACATAGAACTGTATATGTTAAAAGGGAATTAGATAAATCACCATATTTTGGAAACAAATATGAATTTACTAGAAATATCTTGAAAAGTGTCCAACAAAGATTTAAAAATCGTGAAACTTGTTATCAAATTGCTGATAGATTTCGTGAAGGAAGATCCAAAGATAATGATTTAACCGAATTAAAAAAATTCGAAAAGAATGATTTAATTGTAAAACATGATTTAATTCCATTTGTTAATTCAATTAACAATAAGGAATATCCTCCAATTGCACAACAAATACAAGAAGCATCTAAGAAGGGAGATATTTCAAGACTCGCAGAAATTCGGAATGAACTCTTAGAAGAAATCGATTTCCCTAATAGAGGAGATCTAATTGAATGGTGTAATCGAGAACTATTTAAACAAACAGTTACCGATTATGTTATTAAATACTCTTATTGGAAAGAAGTTTGGGCCGACGTTGCGACTGAATTCTCTAATTTGGATCAACCAATAAAAGAAGCATTTAGCCAAAGACAAACTAAACAAATTCGCACAGAAGATATGTTGATTGAAATTAATGTTACGGGAACTAAAGATGATTCATTAGTAAATATTCAGATTTCAGGAGGATCTGAAGCTTTAAAATTAAGAAATATTCTAGATAATTTAGAATACATACAAAAGGAAGAATAAAAGAATCTAATTGTAAAATGATTCAAATAAGAAAAAAGAGAAGACGGAAGGGTATTAAACAAGACATAACAGAAAAGGAAAGAAAATTAATAGAATTAGCTAAGATTGCATGGGGTAAAACATTAAAGGAATTCTATTATCCCCCTTTAAACGACCCTAATTATGTGTTTGATTATACGCATTTAGAGGGTTTTTATATTGATCCTGATCATCGATGGCAAATAACAATGAACTTAGCTAATACCCCAATATTTAAAGACAAGAATGAATATATTGACTATTTTCATATTATATCACTTCATGAAGTCTCTCATTATCAAATAATTCCTTATGATGGTCTGATCAATGCAAAGTTACTTAGAGCTGCGATTATGAATGTTAATGAGAATTATGCCCCTATTATTGTAAACATTTTCGCTGATCTCATTATAGACACAAAATTATTTCAAAAATATCCAAATCTTATTATGTGGGAAATGAGGGTAACCTATCAACATATTAAAAATAAAGGGCCAATTAGCAACTTAACAAGGTTTTTATTTCGAGCTTATGAAAAAATCTGGAATAAAGATGTCTTAAATGATGAGACATTAAAGGAAATGGATTCCTTAGCAGAAAGAGTTACCAAAATAATTTTAAAAGATTTTGAGGACGAGTCGACTTGGGAAAAAAAAGTAGCTCTAGTTGCAAAATATTTAAATAATTTAATACAAGATACCTTTACGTTATTAGGAACTAGAAGTCTTTTGGATAAAAATAAAGAAAAGAGAAAAAGCCCTGGAGGCGCTTTTATAGAAGTTCCCAAAGATGTTTTAGAAGTAATGGATAATCCTTTAGAGAATAAAAACTCAGATAAATTAAAAGAAGGTAATGAAGAGGAATTAAGACAAAAATCAGAAGAATTTGCAAAAGATATTCCATACTCTGAATTTGGAGGACCAGCACGCCAAGCCGGAATATTAGTTGATGCTAGTGCATTGGCTACATGGTATAGAGGATTGGCAAAAAATTTAATTGAAATAAAAATATTTGCAGAAAAACCTGGAGGGCAATTACCAGTTTATCCGGAGATGTGGCGTATTGGAGATCGAATAGAAGAGTTAGATATTGTTCAGAGTTTATTAAATAGCCCGGTAATTATACCCAATATTACTACAAGAAAATGGGCATTTAAAGAAGGTCGAGGGCATCTAGTTGAAAAACAGATACCAGATCTATTAATTGTTTTAGATTCTTCGGGATCTATGAATTGGAATTATACATCGAGATCTGCCAGGGGAAAAGGTCCGTATCACACAGCTTTAGTAGCTGCATTTGCATCTTTACATTATGCTGCTAGAAAAGGTGCTAAATTCAGTGTAATCAATTTTTCCAATAGAGCAGACATATGTCAATGGACCTCTGATTATATTAAAGCTGAAAAAGTCTTATTGAGATATCAAGGAGGAGGAACATTTTTGCCAATAAAAGAAATTGCAAATCAATGTGAAAAAGCAGAGAGAAATACTCTGGTATTTATTATCACTGATTTTGGTATATATAATTGGAGTAAAGCTAAAAAATTGATGATAAATCTTGCTCAAAGCGGTCATAAAATCATAGGTTTTTTTATAGGATCACCAAGAATACCAAAAGAAAAATTTAAGAACTTACTTAATAAAGTTAAATTTTACGGGATTAGGAATCCTAAAGATCTAATTAATCTAGTAATAAAAGAAGTTCATAATTATTATACATAAAAAATATATCGATACTTCAAAAATATAGTATTTAAATTTAAAAGATAAAAATATCTTGTCTTTATTAGATTATAAATCGCTAATAAAGAATAATATTATTATGGCTAATTTTTGTATAAACTGTGGGAAACCTATAAACCCTAAATGGAAGTTTTGTCCATTTTGCTCTCATCATGTTTATCAAGCACCAGAAGATATTTCTCAAATACCATTCGAAAAGCCAAGATTTGAGGCTTATCAGGCTGTAGATACCTACTCATCAGAACCAAGCACATTTGAAAAAGAAAGGAAAAAAAAAAAGAGATTAACAAAACTTCAAAAAAGAGCTATAATTATAGGGGTACCTATAATAGTTGCTGCGATTATTATACCTATTGCTAGTATCGCAATATATCAATATCTTTTTCCACAAAAAACAATTCATTTTTTCGTAGATAATGGAAATTATTCTACATCTTACACGGTTACAACTACTCGAGCTACTTTAGAATATTTTGATGATAAAACGCATCCTTCTCATACTTACTATGATCCAGATGATGTAGTATCGGTTATTGAATCCTATTGCACCCCCAATGACTCAAGAATTATTCAAATTGCAAATGGAATTCGTTCAAAATGTATTGATCCATATGATTTCGAAGAAATTGTAAACGGTTTGTTAAGTTTTACCCAAGCTATTGGATATAAAGAAGAGATTTATGATTTAGCTCAATATCCAATGGAAACTATTTTCAACCAGGGAGATTGCGAAGATCTTTCTATTTTATTTGGCTCATTAGTAGTTTCCTTAGGATTTGAAGCAATTATCTGCGTTATAAATTACTTTGATGAAAGTGAAGGTGAATGGTTTGGTCATGCAAGTGTTGGTGTATATTTAAATTTTACTCCCACACAGCATACGAGTTATCCTCCTAGTCATTCTTTTTTAGTAAATAGTAAGGATTATTGGATTTGTGAAACTACATACCAAGGTTGGATGATAGGACAATTACCTACATCTAATCCGAGTTATTATGAAATGCTAGCTTATGAATTCATCAACTAATACTTTCATTCCTTATTAATTTCTCGTAAATAAAGCTTCATAAAATAGCGTTGACTTTGGCAATAAAGAAGCTTATCCTTATATGTTAAATGCCTACATTTTTGTAATACATTCGAAATATCTGTTAGAAGTTTAAAATTATCATATTTTGTCTTTTGTGGTATTATTTCTACTTGTTTGTCAATGCTATTATTAATAGCTTTCTTTTCATAGAATAAATCTTTAAGATTTAGAACTGGTTCCGATTCTTTTACTTCTGAATCCTTCATTATTTTTACTCTTTCCTCAGGAATCCTTAATTTATTATTGGTAGAAATTTTATAGGTGTGTTTAGAATTCTCATTTATTTCATTCTTAATTTCTTCATAAAAAAATTCAGTGCAAATCCCTTTATGCCGATATCTACAATTTATGCAAGCACGCGAACCTCGATCAGACTGGATTTTACAAACATTATAAGGTTTTTTAAGAATATCCTCCGATTCATTTAAATTTGAACTCATCATTTTCTTGGTTATTACGTATTATTCAATAATTTTTTCTTGTAATTCTCTTAGACTTCTCCGATAATAGCAGAGAAATATCCACATATATATTAAAAGAATTTAATTTAATCTTTTGAACATAAATGATATCTAGGTAATATCCTCAATTATTTGAAATTATTTTGAAATTTGAAAAAAAATAATAAAATTTTCTTTTAATTATAAAATTATTAAATTAAGGAAAAATATGGAGATATTAAATGAAAGCAGAGGAAATAAGAATATATAGAAAATTGCAAGAACATCTTGATAAATTTCCGATTGGTTTTCCTGCTACAAAATCTGGAGTAGAATTAAAATTATTGCAATACCTTTTTACTCCCGAAGAGGCAAAGGTTGCTACTAAACTTAATTTCGCTTTTGAACCCCTAAATATGATATATGAACGGGTAAACGATCCTAATTTGTCAATTGAAGAATTAGAAAAATTATTAGAAAATAGCGTAAAGAAGGGGGCTATTCATTATAAAAAAAAAGGAGATAAGAAACTTTACGCAAATGCAATGCTGATTATTGGTATTTTTGAGTATCAAGTAAACAGACTTACAATGGAGTTTATGGATCTTATGAAGCAATATGGACAAGAAGTGTTTGATGTTGAGCTATTTCGAACCAAAATATCTCAGACTCGCGTAGTACCGGTGGAGAAAAGCATAACCCACGAGAATTTTGTAGCCACTTATAATGATGTAAGGAGCCTAATTGAAAATGCAGAAAAACCTATTGCTGTGGCCAAATGTGTGTGTCGCCAAAAACAAGATGTTCGAAGAGAAAGAGATCCATGTAAACTTACCGATAGATATGAGACATGTATAGGATTTGGACATATGGCACAGATGTACATCGACCAAGGTTGGGCTCGTGAAATAACTAAGGAGGACGCTCTAAAAATTTTAGATAAAAATGAAGAAACAGGATTAGTGCTACAGTCTGGTAATGCTCAACGTCCAAACTTTATATGTAGTTGTTGTGGATGTTGCTGCGGATTATTAAGAGATTTAAAAAAGATGAACAATCCAGCAAGACTTATGAAAACTAATTATTACATTGAGATTGATTCTGATTTATGTGTTGGGTGTGGAATATGTATAGAACGATGTCAAATGGATGCTTTAACTCTTGTTGACGACATCTCAACTGTGAATCGAAAAAAATGTTTGGGTTGCGGCCTTTGCGTTGTAACTTGTTCTTCAGGAGCAATCAAGTTAAAGAACAATGAGAACGTAACATCTCCACCTGAGACAACTGATGATTTGAACACAGTGATCCTAAATAAAAAAAATGAATTAATAGAGAAATATACTAAATAAAAAAGTTAATTAATTTTACCCCAAATAATTTTTGGGTGCATCATTTTAGTCTAATTTTTATTATTCTTAAGGAATTAGAGTACAGCAAGTAAACTATCAATATCAAGCCAACCTTTTAATGCATGAATTATATTTCCTCGCTCATTTACAACGAATTGCCCGGGTCCTTGTTTTTCCCACCCTTCATATTTCCCATGCTCAATACCTAATTTGCTGGCCTCTTTCAATTTCGACCGAACTTGAGCAACTGCTTCAGAAGTCATTATTCCAAGCCCATATTCCTGATATAATTCATCCTTTGAACTTGGAATAACCGGAAAATCAATATTTTCCTTTTCTATATATTCTTTTGCTACTTCTTCGCCTGATTGAGTGATATATAAAATTTTAGCTCCTTTTTCCTCAATTTCATTTTTGCGTGCCAAAATGTTTTTTAGATCTAATTGGCATATATTGCATCCAAAATATCTTGAAAAAATTAAGACAATTTTCTGAGCTACAATTAATTCTACTAAGTCAATCGTGCCTGCGTTATAGGATTCTAATTTAAATAATGGGGCTTTATCTCCTTCTTTTAAATCTTTATTTCCCATAATATCCCACATTTCTTTAATATATATTTTTCAAATTCTTGCTTTCATAAAAGATTTACTGAAGTTTCCTGTCAGTTACTTATTCTTTAAGATGAATTTTTAAAATTAAAATAAATAAAAATGAAAACTTAAAAATTCCAAAATAGATGTTACTACATTATTAAGCTAAAAAGAGGGACACATATTTGAAAGGATTTGCAGGAAAACTTTTGGCAATATATCTAAATAATAATGACATTAAAGAGGAACCTTTGGATGAGGAAATTGCACAAAATTTCTTAGGTGGTTCAGGTTATTGCTGTAAATATTTATATAATAAGATAGATAAAGACACTAACCCTTTATCTCCAGAAAATATTCTTATGTTCATGACAGGTCCATTATGTGGATCCAGCGCTCCCTCGAGTGGTAGGTTTGTCGTGTGTGCTAAGTCTCCTTTAACAGGAATCTGGGGAGAATCAAACTGTGGAGGTTTTTTCGGTCCTGAATTGAAAAAGGTAGGATATGATGGAATTATAATAAAGGGGGCTTCAAATACTCCGGTATATATAGAAATCACTGAAAGTGGTGTTAAAATCAAGGATGGTACAATATTATGGGGAAAAGGAATCTTTGAGACTTCAAAGATATTAAAAGAAAATTTAGGGCTAAAGTTTGCTAGAGTTGCCTGTATTGGGCCAGCAGGAGAAAATCTTGTAAAATACGCTACAATAGCATCAGAAGAAAGAGCAGCAGGTAGGACCGGTATGGGTGCAGTGATGGGTTCAAAAAAACTAAAAGCTATTGTTGTGAGAGGTGATAAAATGATATATACTCCAGCTAATCCAGAAAAATATAAAGAATCTATAAAAAAAGCCAGAAAGCATATAAAGAACTCATTTTTCACTCAGCTATTTGGTATGTTTGGTACTTCTGGATTTGTAGATTCTTGCAATGTTTATGGAGATTTGCCTACAAAGTATTGGACTTTAGGTAAATATGACAAGGCAGATAAAATCTCAGGAACAGTAACATATGAAAAGTTTTACACGAGAAAAAATCCTTGCTTTTCATGTCCTATTGGTTGTGCCCGTAAAATCATGATAAAGGAAGGAAATTACAAAACAGATCATGAAATTGAAGCAGCAGAATTTGAAACTGTTGTTGGTTTCGGTTCCTTGATTTTAAATCACAACTTAGAATCGATTCAAAAAGCAAATTATATGTGTAATGATCTGGGGATTGATACGATTAGTGGAAGTAGTACTATTGCTTTTATCTATTATCTTTTTGATAATCAGAAAATTAAATCGGAGGATATTGATGGTTTGGTACCAGAGTGGGGCCGTATAGATCCAGCTCTTGACATGATTAAAAAAATTGCTTATAGAGATGGAATTGGAAACTTACTAGCAGAAGGTTCCGATGCGGTTGGCAAAAAGTTTAATATCCCACAGGATGAAATTGCAACTGTGTATGGAATGGAAGTTCCATATCATGATTTACGACATATATATGGCATGGCTGTAGCATACGCTTTAGGTACTCCAAGAGGCCCATGTCACGAATCATGCGATTTGTTCGTTGTATTGATGGGCTCTCAACTTGAAAGTTTTGGAATCAAATTGATAGATTGGCATCAAGACGATAAAGAAATGGCAATAGTTAGTGCCTTGGTACAAGATTATAGAGCAATTTTTAATTCTATGATAATGTGTAGTATTGCTGATCCTTTATCTGAACAAATAATAGATATACTTAACGCAGCAATAGGATTAGACTTTAATATGGCTGAATTTAAAAAATTAGGAGAAAGAATTTATATGATTAAACGCATGTTCAATCTTAAAATGGGCATTACTCCTGAAGATGATAAATTACCACGAATATTATTAAATCCTGTTAATGAGGGTGGTTCAGCAGGTAATACCCCAAATTTTGAAAAATTAAAAAAGGCTTATTACAAATATAGAACCTTTGATCTCAAAAACGGTTATCCAAATCAAGAAAAATTAAAATTTCTGGGATTGGATAATCTTTAATAAATTTCTATACCAATATCTTTATTGATTAGAAATTCTTTGCAACCCAATCTTCAAATTTGATTTTTCTAAGCTGTTCTGCCCATAATGCTTTTAAATTAGGTTTTTTAGGGAGTAAATCCTCTTCCTTAAGATTGCTATATAATTTGTCAATCGCTTTTTCTATTAAGATCTCGTATAAGGGAGTTTTTCTATCAAGCTCTCTAAATTTCTCTTGAACTTCTTTTTTTAGTTGTTTAATAATAGTAATCCAATTTTCTGTATATTTCACTATATATTCTTCTAGTCTTTCGAATTCTTCAGTTGATAATATTGGTATTGTTAATTGATATTTCTGATTTATTAATTTAATTAAAGCATACCATTCTAAAGTCATAAGATGGTTATTAACGGTTTCTTTAGTCCATTGGTAAGAAATTTGGCAATCATATTCTTCCTTTGTTATTAATAGTGGTTTTGGGGTAAAATTAACCTTTTCATAGATTTCTTGAAATGTTTTTGGACCTTTAGCAAGAACTGTTAATATTTCACGTCTTACTTTATTATCTAAAATCCATGGAATTTCGGGATCATCCCATGGTTTTGATGTGGCAAAATCAAACCAAGGTTGTATCTCATCTACATTTATTTTTCCTACAAAACGATAATTATGATATTTTGTATTTTCTTTCAATTAATTTCACCATTTCAATTTGAATTTTTTTTAAATTATTCTTCTTGAAGCATAGCATCAATGAGAACTTGTGTTGCTTCCTCCTCATTTAATCCTTTAGCTTGTAGTTCATCAAGCCATTTTTGTGGGAATCTTCCTAAGGAAGCTTCATGTGAAACACTTGAAGTTGGATCTATTGCTCTTATAAAAGGAGTTGCTCTACATATAGATCCTTTTCCAAGTACAATTTCATTGCATTCCACATGTCCATTACAATTTGGTGCATTTCCCTCAGTAATTCCATACATTAACACTTCTCCACCATCTCGGGCAGCAGCTTTCATTTTAATAATACTCCGAGCATTTTCTCCTTCAAGAAAAACTGAATCTCTAATTCTTACAGAATCTTTTTTACTTTTTCCAAAAGCTCTAATATTTGATTTGATCACACTATTTTTCATAGCATAAATATCAATCATTATTTTTACTTTCCCAGGAGTTCCTCTTGTAAGATTAAAACTATTTTCAAAAATACTATTTTCGCCTACATACATATAACCAACTGGTGCAACTAAAGCTCCTGAATTTTCACCATGATAATGAGTTTCATTATAAGTAAAATTACAATTTTTACCAATATAGAAATGGCCAAACATTTTGTGAATTAATCCATTTGCTTTTGGAAAACTACAATGTGCTTGTACAGTCACTTCTGTATTATCTTCAGCAATAATTCGTGGAAAAATTTCTTGAACTCCCGTTTCTTTATTAACTCCAAAGCATAAATGAACAGGTTGTTCGATTTTCGTTCCTTGTTTAATTAAAATATCTGCTACAATTCCATTTTCAATCTCTCTACCTTTTAAAATGACACCTTCCACTTGTTCTAATCCACTAATTTTATTAAAATCTAATAAAAGTTTGGCACCTTTCCCATGTCCAGGTAAAAAATCCTTAATATCTATATTATAATCTTCAAGACTTTCCAATATTTCTTCTGGATATTCTGTTTTACTCATAGTCCTTGTTCCTCTCTAAAAATTTTATCTATATAATCCTCATCAAAACAGGCATGTTCTCCTGTGAATAATTTTCTTTTGCAAAATTCTTTTAATCCTGCTTTAGCACAATATTTTAACATAACTTTTGGAAATTCATCTGTCAATATTGCATCACCCCTCCAAATCAGAGTTCCATAATCTGCCACCATTCCGATATCTTCTCTATGTGTAATCAATAATATTGTCATATTTAACTCCTTAATTTTCTCGAAAATATTTAAGAAATCTTCAATTACAATGAAGTCTAAACCAGAATCGGGTTCATCTAACATAACCAATCTAGGTCTCATAGCAATAGTTGCTGCCAATTCTACTCTTTTTCTTTCACCACCACTTAAGGATTCATCAATGGTTCTATTCATATATTTTTCAGGCTCTAAGTTTACAATTTTTAAAGCTTCTATAACTATTTCTTTAATCTTTACTTTATCCTTAATACCAAGAGAAATATACTTAAGAATTGATAAACCATCGATTCTAGCAGGTTCTTGCCATGCTAAAGTTATACCTAGCTTGGCACGTTCAGTTATATTCATATTAGTTATATCAATTCCATTAAAATATACCTTTCCTTCAGAAGGTTTATAATTATTTAACCCCATTATAGTGTATGCTAGTGTAGATTTACCACTTCCATTAGGGCCTATAATTGCATGTATAGAGCCCTCCTTTACACCAAATGAGACCTTATTTATTATTACACACTTTTGATCTAATGTTGGAATAGTTAGATCTTTTACCTCCAAAATCAATTTGAATCACCAAATTTGTTCGACTAGAATTTTTTAAGAAATCTAAACTAAATTATTTAATTCTCTTTCTATTAAAAATTTAAATAATCTCTAATTCTTTTTCATCAGGAAATATATAAAATTAAATCTATATATGAATTATATTAGTTAAACTAAAAAAGACCTTTAATATTATAATCATAGGTTTTATTATATATTTTAAAACAAAAAATCAAGAAGATGTGATTGTAAAAAAAAATAATTAAAATTGTGTGATTGCAATGGTAAAAAAAGAATATGTTTGCGAAAAATTACTTGATCATTTCGATCAGGTATTTCAAGGTAAGAAAAGCAGTATAATTATAGAAGATTTTACTGATTTACGGGAAGGTGCTACATTAATTCTTGGTTTTGCAGGAATAGGTTTGATAGGACCAATTGTAGCTAATACTCTAATAGAACAATTACCTGATATAAAAGAGATAGGATTTGTAACAAGTGAATACCTCCCTCCTATAAGTGTTTTTTATGCTGGTGTGTTAAAACATCCTTTTAGAATTCTTTATTCACCCCAACATAACTTAATTATAGGAGTATGTGAAGTTCCTTTTCAAGTTTCTACAGCATATAATGATCTTGCTAAAACAATATGCAATTGGGCTTTATCTGAAGATATTAAGGCAAAAGAGATAGTAATCTTTCAAGGAATCCCCCAGAGAGGTATTATTGATGAATACCCTGTGTATTATGCGGCTGAGGAGAATATGATGAAATTTCTCGAGACATTTGAAATTAGTAAAGTTGAGAAAGGGATAATAGTCGGTCCGGAAGCAACTGTTTTAAACGAAGCACTAACAAATAAATTAAATGCTTATGCATTATTTACCCCAGTATTAGAAATACCAACTCCTGAGGGTGCTGCTAGCATCTTAGAAATATTAAATAAAATTTATAAATTAAGTATTGATACAACTGCTCTTATTGAGCAAGGGAAAGAAATTAAAGCTAAAATGCTAGAGTTAGCTCAGAAAGCTTCGGAATATCAACAAAAACAAATTAGCGGACCTATTCCTGGAAAAGAATACACCGGCTATTTCCAGTAGTTTTACATTTCTACTTTTAAATTTTTTAAACAAAAATTTTATTAATTTTTTCTATTTTTAATTAAAATTATTAAAAATGAAGGATATTTGTAAATTTCTATACATTATTATTGATAATTTATAAAAACCAATTTTAAAATTTTTCTTCATTTAAACAAATTAAATAAATAGAAGTAAAAATAATAGAATAAATATCTGAGGTAAATTCTTATTAAAGAAAAATTCATTCCTGTTCAAATTGATCAAGAATTATGCGTAAGATGTGAACGTTGTTTACGAACCTGTAAAGACAAAGCCATTTATTTTGAGCACGGAATTAGAAAAGTTGATTATGCTAAATGTAAAGCTTGTTTAAATTGTGTTCAAGTTTGTCCGAGAAATGCTATAGAAGTTACCTCTATAACAACACCAGAGCAAATTGTTAGTATAAAGATTGATCATGAGAAGTGTAGTTTGTGTGAAAAATGTCTTGATGAAAACGGAAAATTCTGCCCTAAAAATCTTTTTTATAAAGATATTGTGAAAAAAGTAGGAAGAGAAGAGGAAGGAATTAGATACAAATATAGAGAAATCGCAAAATGTCAGGGATGTTTAAAATGTGAATTATCTTGCCCAGAACGAGCTATTAAATCTGTGAAATTTGCAGTTTAAATTAATTCTATACATTCTTAGCTTTTCTCTTTAATTTTTTGAAGAATAAGAGTCTTAATCTGAGCAAAATCTGAAATTACAACTATCCCTTCCATTTGGTTTAATTTTTTAATATTTTCAATTTCAATATCTCTTATCTTTAGAACTAAGGGAGAACCATCAGGTCGAGAAGTTACAATAGGTTTAGTATCTTGATCTGATGGAAAAATATAGACTATTTGTCCACCTTTAATAGCTTGGGCAACACAATTAGTTATTAGTGTATCCGCTATTCCTTGAACAATTTTGGCAACTGAATTAGCTGAAACTGGACAAACTAAAAAAAAATCGAATTTTCCTAATTGCAATGGTCCAGCATAAAAAGGAATATTAGGTGTTTTTTCTACTTTGACTTTTTCAACAGCTTCCGTAAGAGCTAGCCACTTTTTATACCATTTTACAACAGCAGCACCTTCCTTTGAAAGAATTACAGTTAAATCAATATTATATTTTTTCTGCAATTCTTTCATTAAATCAATTGATTCTTGAAGGACATAACCAGTTCCTGTTATACCCCAAACAAGCTTCATATCCTTCTAATCACCGTTCTTCTTCGTATAATCTTGGCAAAAATTCAGTAAAATGTCCTATTTCTTCGACATTATGCTTTCTCAAATGTTCAATGAATGAATTTGGGACTTGAGCACTTAAACGAAATGTTGATCGTAAGTGAGTTCCATTAGGAATTGAGCGATATTCATGTAATACCCAACTAATAGGCTTATCCTTATTATTTAAAACACTTGCTGCATTTTTATGGCTAAACTCCGCCTTTATAGGTATTGAGTCAGGATTTTCCCATCGAATTCTTAATGTTGTTGGTCTTCCTTCGATTGTTTCAACAATTCGATGTATTGCTCCTACATGACCCTTCACATTTGCAGGAGAGATTTCCCATTCAAATGATTTATGGTCTTTAGGATGCCATAATCTATAGCGTTCTGAATTATCAATATGATCCCACCACCAATCAATCATTTCAGGAGAAACTCCAAATAATTCATGTTCCACGATTAGATCAATCGCTTCATTATTTGATTTTTTGTTATTCATTTTTATATTTCAATTAGCGATTTTAGAAGTTTAAGTAGTTCTTAATTTATGAAAAATTAGCTTCATTTATAAAATCTAATGAAAAGAATTAATAATTTAAGTATGATAAATATTTAATTAGGAAAATCTAAAATTCTTCATAATGATGAATTATGAATGATTCAAAGTATGTGTATCTAGATAATGCTGCTACAACTCCTATGGATCCTCGTGTAATCGAGGAAATTAACAAACATTTTAAAGAAAACTATGGAAATTCTATGAGTTTACATTCTATTGGACAAAAGGCAGCTCAAGTATTAATGAAATCACGTGAAATGATAGCATCGTTAATCAATGCTGAAAGAGACGAAATTTTCTTTACTTCTTCTGGAACTGAGGCAGATAATATTGCTATACTTGGTGTTACTGCTAAAAATAAAAATCGTGGTAATCATATTATAACTTCTTCTATTGAACATCATGCTATAGGTCATCCAAGTGAACAATTGGAAAAAAGAGGTTTTGAAGTTTCAGTTTTACCTGTTAATAAAGACGGATTAATTAATCTTGATGAGTTAGAAGAATCAATAACAAAGAAAACAATTCTCATTAGCATCATGTTTGCTAATAATGAAATTGGGACAATCCAACCTATCAAAGAAATCGGAGAAATCGCAAAAAAACATGATATTATATTTCATACAGATGCAGTACAAGCTTTTGGTAAAATTCCAATAGATGTAAAAGAAATGAATATTGATCTTTTATCTGCATCAGCACACAAATTATATGGACCTAAAGGAGTAGGCATGTTATATATAAGGAATAAAGGCGTAAGAGAAGGGTGGGGCAGATTTATTGAACCAATAATGTATGGTGGAGGTCACGAAAGAGATATGAGACCTAGTACTGTGAATGTTCCTGGCATTGCTGGATTTGCTAAAGCTGTTGAGATAGCAAAAGAAGAAATGCAAAACGAGATGGAAAGGCATACTGAATTACGTGATAAAATTATAAAATGGGTAACAGAAAATATTGAGGACTCCTATCTTAATGGCCACCCAACCCAAAGGCTCCCTAATAATGTAAATTTAGGATTTAGATATATAGAAGGAGAATCTATTGTACTTGATTTGGATATGGAACGAATAGCAACTTCAACTGGATCTGCATGTTCATCAAAATCCCTGGATCCATCTCATGTGCTTTTAGCAATCGGACTAAAACCAGAAGAAGCACACGGGTCGCTGCGGGTTTCCTTAGGGCGATTTACCACAGAAGAAGATGTAGATTATTTCTTACAGAAATTACCAGGTGTAATTGAGAGATTGAGAAAAATGTCCCCACTGAGCAAGGGAGTGAAATATATGTTTGATGAGAGTGCTACAAATCATTATCATTAATATCTTTTGAAAAAAAATATTTTAAATAGAGATTTAATAATTATTACATCTGGGGGGTTCCATTTCTATTAAAGTATGAATAAAATTGAGATTAGTTTAACATTACTTCTTTTTTTATGATATATTTTTACAAACAAAACAATTTTCTGATAAAATTTTATCTTTTTTTTTAAATTAAAATGAAATGGATCCGTTAAACTAATAAAATTTATCTTAAAAAGAGAAATTTAAAATATACTCAAACTTATTAGAGATTCTTAAAAAATGTAGGATTTATATATTTAATAATTAATTTAACTCAGTTTTTTATTAAAATAAGTAACATCATTTTATATTTGGTTAAAAGCAAAAGGGATAAAGCTGTAAAAGTATTAATCATTGCTTTTAAATTTACTATAATACCAATTAACATTTTTTATTTTAATTATTGTTATTAAAATTAGAAATATTTAAATATTTGATAAGTTTTTTATCGTAATTGAAAATATATTATAATTTTAATCTAGTATAAATAAAAACAAATGGAGATACAAAATGAAAGGTAAAAAGAAAGATGAAGAAGAAGATTGGGATGAAGATGAAGATAGGGATGAAGATGAAGAGGAAGATTGGGATGAAGATGAAGAGGAAGATTGGGAAGATTATGATGAGAATTATTGAACCCGAATAAAAATATTGAGATTTTATACCTAATTTAGAAAATCTTTTTATTTTTTTATTAATCACTTCAAACCATAGAAAATTAAAAATAAATATTCAGACTTAATCATAGTAAAAAATCTTAAATAAACAAAAATAAACGAGAATTTTTAAACAAAAGAATGAATGATCAAAAATATTTAGCGATTCTTATTTTAATCGGTGGAAAAAGTACTCGCTTTGGTATCGAGAAACCTATAATAGATTTTTATGGAAAACCGTTAATTTTACATCAATTAGATATCTTATCAAAAATTGATCATGACATCTATTTAGTTGCTCATTCTGAAGAACAAATATTTGATTATCGAAAGCAGATAAACTTTCCAAAAGATATTAATTTTATTGTAGATGATAGAGATATTTTTGAACATCCCAAAATTCATAAACCAATTTTAGGAATCTATTCTGGTTTTAAAGAACTGAATAAATTAGGTTTTGAAAAAGCATTTCTCTTATCCTGTGATATGCCACTTATTAATCCGGAAGTAATTAACTTAATGATCAATGAATCTCAAGGATTTGATTGCTGTATTCCAAGATGGAAGAATGATTTTTTAGAACTCTTTTTTGCAATTTATCCAGTTAAAAAAGGATTTCAAAAAGCTAAAGAGATATTAATTACTGAGAATTATGGATTAATTAATTTTATTGATAAGAATTGGAAAATAAATTATATCTCTGTAGAAAATTCTATTCAAAAATTAGATAAAAATTTAATAAGTTTAACTAATATTAATGGCCCAATAGACATTGCAAAATTATTAAAATTAAATCGTTAAAAATTGAATTAGACACTCAAAAATCTTAACAATGGTAATAAAATGAATTGGAATGAATTTAAATATTGTTTTTTAGAAAATAATATCTTTTATATAAAAAACAATTTTAAAAAAAAGGGGAAAGAATATGGAATTGTAAAACTAAATGTAAAAAATATTAATGCCTTCGCAGAAAGTATAGATTTACAATCAGTAGCACCATTAGTATCTCCAAAATTTAGTCAGAGAATAGAAACATTCTTATTACCTAGATTTGACGAAATAACTAGAATAATTTACGCAATAAAACCTCCTCCTGACGAATTGGGAATTGAACTTTCAAAAGAAAACTTAAATGATATTCTTAAAGGTCTCACATTTCCTAGTGTTATTACTGGATTAAAAGAAAGAGGTTATTCTGTTGAAGAATTAAATACATCACTAAAAAAAGTCAAATTTCAAAAATTAAAATAAATATTTTTTTTCAAAATACATTTTATTTTAAAATTTATAATCTTAGTTTAAAATTATTATAAAAAAATATCATATTCTTATTTTTTAAAGAAAATCCATTTTTCTCTTTAATCATAAGCCCTTCATTAATCTTTTTAGCACGCATTGCAGATGTAACATTAGCGACTTTAAGAATAGTATTCATTTCGCAGGGGAGACGTAGTTTAGTTCCTATAATAAGGTTTCTTGAAATCTTTATTTGGCTACTTGCAGTTGGACAAATTTTCAGAAATTAAACCAGTTTTCTATATTACGTCGCTTACGCAGGACGATTTGCTATGGGTACTTACATTGGATTAATAATTGAAAATAAAATATCTTTAGGATTACTTAGTATTCATTTAATAATAAGAGATGACCTGGAAAAATTAATAAGAACATTAAAAGAAAATGGATATGGTCAAACTATATTAACAGTAAAAGGAACAAAAGGCGATGTTAAATTAGTGGTTATGATTGTTAAACTAAATAATCAATTTAAAATACTTGAAATTATTAGAAAGATTAATCCTAATGCATTTATCTCAATTAAAAACGTTCAATCTGTAAAAAATGGTAATTTTTCTTTACCTCAAAAGACTCGATGGCATCTTTTAAGAAGAAGAAAGTCCTAGAATTAAAACTACGATATTTTAGAAATTATCTTCCGGACAAAATAAAAAAATCATAATTGTTATTTTACGTGACATATATCACAAATTAAATGAATATTGAGGAATTTAAATTTTTAGATAAGACAATCCTGATTGAAAACAAAGAGAAATTAAAATCTTCATTTAAGATTAAGTCTTATAAAATTAAACTGAAATTTATGGAAGATAACAAAATTCCTCGAAAAAGTATTAAAGAAGTTCTTAATCATCTATTTTTTAAGGATAAATTTATCTCTATTAAAACTAAAACCTCAATTTCGAAAATAATCTACTCTGAAATTGATAGGATTATCATTATAATCACACCAAGTGGAAAAGATATAATTCGAAATCGCGATAAATTAGTTAGAAATTATGGTTGGTTCTTCTTTATATCTGAGAGTGATACAACTCAAGAAATAGCTAAAAAGGATAAGATTAAAAAGAAAGAAAATAAAAAACAAGAAATAACACTTTCTAAAGAAGAATTCCAATATGAAGATTTGAGAATTATTTTAAAACAAAAAAAAAATATGCGTCCACTTTATCACACAAAAGAATATAGACATTATTTAAAATTAATCAAATCAGAAAATATTCCGCATCTTCCTTTAAAAGATGTTCTTAATGATTTATTTTTTAGTGTTGAATCAATTCCAATAGAAGAGAAGAAAGCCATTAGAAAAATCATTTATTACCAAGAAGAAAAAGTTATTGTCATTAAATCTCTTATTGGAGATGAAATGTATGAAAACTTAGAGAATCTCGTTAAGAAATATGGGTGGTATCTCTATATTACAGGTGTGCCTGTAGGAAAAAGTGATATCTCAATTGCTATAGATAAAATTGAAAAAAAATTTAATTCGGATTCTTTTACCAATATTTCCTTAATCGATGAAGAGAGTAATTCAAGTAACATTCGGGTAACGATTTATCCTATAGTTTTAAAACCAAATCATAATGCACATATTCTCGGATTAGGTAACTTTAATATATTACTCGATTGCGGACTTTCTGAAAAAGATGAAGAAAAAGAAATGGAAGGAGATTTCCAATATATTGAAGAATATCTTCAGAATTTACCACAGTATATTATGGAAGAAGAGAAAAAGAAAAAAGGAAATACAGAAGATGAATCAAATGATATTAGCTTAGATGATTTACCAAGGAATCCTAAAATTAATGCTATATTTATATCTCATAGCCATTATGATCATGTTTCTGGGCTTAAGGAATTAATAAGATTGCATCCTGATATTCCTATTTTATGTTCTCGAATAACTCTTGATTTATACTTATTGAGAGATTCTAACTTCTTAAAACAAGAAAATCATAATGAAATTGAAGAAGAAGAGTACCTAAAAATAGTAAAAAATATAATATATGTTGAAAACGGCACCAAAATCGAGTTTAAAGAAAAAGATTGTTTTATCTCATTTTTCCATGCAGGTCATATGCCAGGAGCATTGATGATCCTAGTAAAAGTTAATAATTTTAAATTTCTCTATACAGGAGACTATACTTATTATGATATAACACCATTTGCTGGTACTAGACGATTTCTAGAACAAATTTCTCATCCTATTGATTATCTCTTAATTGATGGTACTAGTGCACAAGAAGATTTTGGAAATATCTCTGATCAATTTCATAGTTTAATCTTATTTTTAGAACAAAAAGCAGAATATGGAGACAACTCATTAATAGGTGCGGATCCTTCAAGTTTAGCTATTAGTTTCATGTTAATATTTTGGAGATATTTTAGGAAACTTCAATTACGGCGTGGTTTCAAAAAGCGTCCAAATATTTATGTAGACATGATGGTGAGAAAAAATATTCAAGTAATAAATCACCGTTATGAATATATCTATGGCCCAATTTCAAGATTAATTAGAGATAAAGCAAATCCATTCAATAGCATAAAATTTAGATGGTTCGATCAATCCAATTTAGATTTCTTACGTAAAAGAAATAATATAATTATTTCACATCCACCAGACCTTTCTTATGGATTAATAAGAAATATTATTAATGTTGTAGGACGAAGTCCACACACCTTTGTTTTTCTTGCTGGTTCTATTCATGAACAGCCTGGATTAGATCTAATAGAAGGTGCTGAAGAAATTGTTTTATCTGAAACGTGGAAGGTGCCATTTAGAGCTTTTCTGCTTAATAACTTTGCACCTCATATTAAAATTAAACTACATGCCGACAAAAATCAACTGAGAGAAATGATAAAAATTTTGGAACCAAAAGAAGTATGTTTTTTTCATCAATCCGCTAAAAAATTGACTAATGTAGTAGAATACGTAAAACAATTAGGGGTCGAAAAAGTCTCATTGCCTAAAAAAAGGAAACTCTTGATATTAAATTAATAAACATTATTTATAAGAAATAAACAATAAAGCTTTAAGTTAACATTTTATTATTTTACTTAGTAGTACATTATCGATGGGGTGAAAGAGATTTATTCTGAAAAAGTAATGGAACATTTTAGAAATCCCAGAAACATGGGAGAAATGAAAGATGCTGATTCAGTAGGAGAAGTTGGAAATCCTGTCTGTGGAGATTTAATGTATATCTATATAAAAGTAAAAGAAAAAGATGGGCAAGATATTATTGATGATATTTCTTTTCAAACATTCGGGTGTGCTGCTGCTATAGCAACCTCATCAATGGTAACTGAATTAGCGAAGGGAAAAACACTAGATGAAGCTTTAGAGATTACTAGAGGAGATGTTGCTGATTCTTTAGATGGCCTCCCTCCCATAAAATTGCACTGTTCTAATCTAGCAGCTGATGGATTACATGATGCTATTAAAAAGTATAGAGATAAAAAGAAATAATAAGATATTCTGATTTTAATTTTATGCATTTTTCTAAACCTATAATTGAGATTATTCAAGAGCGAACGTCCCGGAGAACTTATTCTGGGCAACCTCTTCAGGAAGATAAAAGAGATAATGTGATAAATTTATTAGAAAACCATGATTTAAATAGTCCATTTAGGAAATATGCTGGAAAAGCGAGATTTAAGCTTGTTAGTGTTCCAGAGTTTGATCCTAATGAAAGGAAAAAATTAGGAACTTATGGATTAATTAAGGGAGCTCAAGATTTTGTTGTGGGGGCCGTTGAAAAGTCTCAATTTAATCTAGAACATTATGGTTATCTTATGGAAACTATTATCTTAGCTGCTACAGATATGGGTTTGGGTACTTGTTGGTTAGGAGGTTTTTTCAATAAAAGTCTTTTTGCATCTAAAATTGACGCTACTTTGAATGAAATTGTACCTGCTATTAGTCCTATTGGTTATCCTGTAAAAAGAACGCTTAAAGAAAAGATGATTCGATCATTTGCTAAAGCAGATAAAAGAAGTCTGTGGAATCAGCTGTTTTTTGAAGGGAATTTTAATGATCCTCTTACAGAGAAAAAGGCAGGAGATTATTCAAAATTACTTGAAATGATAAGAATAGGACCATCTGCTGGAAATCACCAACCTTGGCGGATTGTTAGAGAAATCAATAAAAATATTTTTCATTTTTACATCATCAATCCCAAGGATGGACGATTCTTGCGTTATAGCAGATTTAGACCTTTAGATATTGGAATAGCAGTTAGTCATTTTGATCTTACCGCAAAGGAATTAGGTATTAAAGGGAACTGGGTATTTGAAAACCCTGAAATTCCCGGAGCCGAGGTTTTAATATATAAGATTACTTGGAATGGGGATAACTAAAAATAAGTCTTTACACTAATTTATATTTTTTCTAAAATCAACCCTCATAATAGGTTTTTAAATTATAATCGACACCTATAATTACAGAAAATAGTAATGAATCTTAAAGTAATATAAAATAAATTTTTTAAAGATTGGAGTTAAAGAAATGATATTTAATATTTGGGATACATATTCCTTTGTTCCATTTCATTGGATTTTCATGTTAGCTGGTGGTATTATTTATTTTATAGTTAGCTTATTTATTGCTAAATATATGCATAGAGATGCCTTAAAGCGAGGAATTAAAAATACTGAATTTTGGTTGGTAATCGGTTTTATCCTGAACGTAATCGGCTTATTGCTTTATATATTTGTTAGGAAAAATTACGAAGAAAGATAATAAGACTCAATTCCTAAAGAAAAAAGCAAATAATAACTTCCTAACCCAAATTTTTTTCTTTTTTATTTTTGAGTTTTATATGCTTTTGCACAATGTTTGCAACAGAAATTGAACTCCTTCCCTTTAATTACTTCGCTATAATAATCATCGTATAGTTTAACACCACAACTTGCACAGATTTTTAATTTTGATTGAATTGCAGCCTCAATTAGATTATTAAATCGCGAGAAAATACGATCAGTAAATTCCGATCCTTCAGGAGTTATTCTGAATCCTTGTGCTCTTTTTGATTTTGGTGTAGGGATATCCTTAATGTATCCTTCAGCTCTTAATTGCTTTAAAAAATCGTAAACATAAGTAGGACTAGCGATTGTGCCTAGGTCTTTTTCAAGTCGCTTTATTATAGAATATCCTGTAATTTTTTTTTCTGATTTTAATAACATTAGTATATAAAATCTGGTTAGACTTTGAATTTTAATTTCATGTTCCTCACCCATTCTTAAAATCACCTCATCATTCTAATAAATAATGAATTAGTAAATTATAAAAATGTTGTATATATTTTATAATAAATATACTTAAATATATACTATCCAGTATATATATTAGATTTTAAAAATTAATTTAATTACTTAGAGTTGATTGAATTATATTTGATGATGGATTTGATTTTGGGCATCACATGATGGATTGGGATCTTGGAAATTGGATCTTTATTATATTTGGAGCGGGAATAATTCTTTTGATAACAATTTTTTTAATTTTTCTCTTAGTCTCAAAGTCTAACCATAAATCTTCTCAAAATACCATTCAAAAACAAGAACAAGGTAAAATTAATGAACATAAAATTTCGAGAGACCTAAGAGAATTTAAAAGCCAAAAAGCAAATTATTGTCATAGTTGTGGAAAAAAATTGGATAATAGTCCATCAACATATTGTCCATATTGCGGAGTGAAAATTTAAGTTATAAATAAAATGTGGAAACATCAACTTAAATAATTATAAAGATATTTTTTTAAAATCCATAATTGGGAAATCAAATTCCAAAATAAATTTACAAATTATAATCAAAACTTATAATTAAAATACGAAGTATAATTGATATGAGAATCTATTAGTGATTTTATATGAGTGAAACCAAAGAAAATGTAAATATAAAACTTGGAGGAATGACATGTGCAAATTGTGCCCTAAAGATTGAAAATAAATTGAATAATCTTGAGGGCGTTAACAAAGCTGTAGTTAATTTTGCTAATGAAGAAGCGACCGTTGAATATAACCCAAATACTACTAATTTCAGTGATTTTAAAGAAGCAATTCGAGATCTTGGATATAAAGCGTCCTTAGCTAAAATTGATCTGAAAGTTCTTGATAAGCTTCCGGAAAATGAATTTGAAAATTTTATTAGTAGGATCAAAGAAATTAAAGGAATTTTTGAAATAAGAGGGAATTTTAAAGCATCCAAAATGTTCATTGAATTCAATGAATCACTTATTGATGAAAATGGTGTTTATTCTAAAATTAAACAATTGGGATATAAAATTGAGAAGTCTGCCGGAGCTATGGATATGGAAATCATAAAACATAAGAAAGAAATGAGGTATCGATTACGCATTATGGTGGTTTCCCTTATGTTTTCTCTAATAATTACACCAATAAGTTGGTTTGTAGCAGATTCGTTTGAACGAAATTTACTCCTTTTCTTTTTAGCTGGAGCGAATTATTTCATTTCGGGATCATTTTTCTTGATAGGTGCGTATAAATCCCTAAAAAATAAATCAACTAATATGGATGTATTAGTTGCCATAGGTACCACGACAGCATTTATCTATTCGATTTTAACGACTTTCTTAATCTCTGGGAAAACATTCTATGAAGCAATGAGTATGATTATCTCTTTCTTGTTGATTGGAAAATACCTTGAACATAGAACTAAAGGTCAGACATCTGAAGCTATTAAAAAATTGATTGGATTACAACCAAAATCCGCTACAATTTTAAAAGGTGGACAGGAAATTGAAATCCCTATCGAAGAAATTGAAGTAGGGGATGTGTTAATTGTTAGACCAGGTGAAAAGATCCCTGTTGATGGGAGAATAATCGAAGGTAAATCGAAAGTTGATGAATCAATGATTACTGGTGAAAGTAAATATGTTAAAAAAGAAATTGATAGTGAAGTTATTGGTGCAACGGTTAATCAAACGGGTTTAATTCATATGAAAGCTGAAAAAATAGGAAAAGATACATTATTATTTCAAATAATTGATTTTGTAAAGCAAGCTCAAAGCAGAAAAGCTGCTAAACAACAATTAGCTGATAAAGTAAGTAATTATTTTGTACCAATAGTGATAATTATCGCTATAAGCGCATTTATTTTTTGGTTTTTCGTTGGTCCGCAAATATACCCTGTACTTCAATCTACAAGACTAGAAACATCCTTACTTGTATTTACTTCCGTTGTAGTTATTGCATGTCCTTGTGCCTTAGGGCTTGCAATTCCAACAGCTGTAATGGTTGGTACAGGTAAAGGTGCTGAAAATGGTCTTTTAATTAAAGGTGGGGATTCTCTTGAATCAATCAATACTATAAACACTATTGTGTTTGATAAGACAGGAACTTTAACTGTTGGCAAACCAAAAGTTTCAGTTTTGTTTACTGAAAATGATTTATGGGGAAGCGGTTATGATGAAAATAAACTATTATTTTATGCTGGGAGTGCAGAAATGGGCTCCGAACATCCACTTGGTAGAGCCATTATTGAGGAAGCAAATCAAAGAGGTTTATCTCTTGAATCTCCAACCGATTTTGAAGCTATTCCAGGAAAAGGAATTAAAACTAATATTAATGGAAAGATAGTTGTAATCGGAAATGACAAATTGATGATGGATTATAATTTCTCAATTGAAGAATATAAAATTAAATTCAGTGAATTTCAGCAACAAGGGATAACTACTATTTTAATAAGTATTGATGATGCTATTAGGGGAATTATAGGGATTTCAGATAAAATTAAAGATCAAGCACCTTATGCTTTAGATAAATTAAGGGAAATTGGATTAGATATTTACATGCTAACTGGCGATACCCTGCAAACAGCATTAAGTATTGGAAGCCAACTAAAATTAGATGAACAGCATATTCTAGCAGAAGTTCTCCCTAATGAGAAAGCTTTAACTATTCAAAAACTCCAAGAATCTGGGGATCATAAAATTGTTGGGATGGTGGGAGATGGAATAAACGATGCTCCTGCATTAGCTCAAGCAGATGTAGGGATTGCGATTGGATCTGGAACCGATGTGGCTATTGAGACAGCAGATATCGTACTTATGAGAGGAGATGTGAGAAATGTTGTATCCGCTATTAATTTATCTAAGAAAACTTACAAAAAGATGATAACAAATTTATTCTGGGCATTTATATATAATATTATTGGAATTCCAATTGCTGCTGGAGTTTTATACAGTTTAGCAGGATTGTTCTTACCTCCATACTTAGCAGCAGTTTTTATGGCTACTAGTTCAGTTTCAGTAGTTACAAATGCCTTATTCTTAAAGAGATATGAACCAAAAACACCTCAACAATTAGAAGAAGAACGATTGTTGATTTCTCAAGAGAAAGTTACCGATCCAGTATGTGGAATGAAAATTGATCCAAGACGCGCGATTGAATATGAATATGAAGGTAAAATTTATCATTTTTGTAGTTCAAACTGTGAAGCTCACTTTAAACGAGAACCTGAAAGATTTAAAAATTATGATGCAATGGATCCAAAATTAATGCAAATGAAGAATAATGATGAGGATAAAATAGAAGGAATTAATAATAAGAATATAATGAAAAAAGAGGAGGAAAAAAATATGGGTAAATTAAAATGTGTGGAATGTGGACTAGAACAAGAACTTCCAATGCATTGTGGACAAGCAATGCATAAGGAAGGTGATCAATTAGTCTGTTGGATGGGAGCCAGTTGTGGAGCTCAACCAATCCCAGAACATCACGGAAAGCCTATGGATGTTATTGAATAAAGTAAAATAATGAATTATCATGGAAAAATTGAAATTAGTATGTTGTAAATGCGGGAATGTGATGGAGACACTTCCCAGTAGTAGCCAAGATATTATTATCGATGAAGAGACAGGTGAGATGCTATACTGGAATGGAAAAAAATGTGGATATAGGACAATAGATTGCCTTGTTTGTGAAAAATGTCAAGAAAAAGGTTGTTAAAACAGATTTTTTTTTAATTTTATAGTTTATAAAAAATAATATTTAAAATAATTCATACTTATTGAATTTTAAATAGATAATGAGCAAATTAGATGAATTATGAGATATTATTCAAATATTTTAAAATTAATTGGCAAAACTCCTTTAGTTCGAATTAATGAGAGTAATCCAAATCCTAATGTGTTATTGTTAGCAAAGTTAGAGAAATATAATCCTGCTGGTTCAGTTAAAGATAGAATTGCAATTACAATGATTGAAGAAGCTGAAAAAAAAGGTGAATTAACACCTGGAAAAATAGTGATAGAGCCCAGCAGTGGGAATACAGGTATTGGGCTTTCCTTAATTTGTGCTGTAAAAGGATATCCTTTAGAAATTGTCATGCCTGAAACGATGTCTGTAGAAAGACGTAAAATAATGACTGCTTATGGGGCAAAAATAACATTAACTCCTGGCGATAAAGGGATGGATGGTGCACAAGATTATGTAAAGGAGATAGTAGAACAAGATCCTGATAAATACTTTTTTCCTAATCAATTTGCCAATGAAAATAATCCTATAGCTCATTACAGGTATACTGCTGAAGAAATTATTGAAGATACTGATGGAAAACTAGATATATTTGTAGCTGGTCTTGGAACATCTGGAACTCTAATGGGTGTTTCGAGAAGATTAAAGGAATTCAATCCTAAAATAAAAATAATAGCTGTAGAACCAGATCCAGAAGAGCCTATCCAAGGATTAAAAAGCCTAAAAACATCTTATATACCTGAAATATACGATGAATCTCAAATAGATGAAAAGATATACGTAAAGATACAAGATGCCGAACATGCTTCCCGGATGCTCGCCTTGCAAGAAGGAATTTTTACAGGAATAAGTTCTGGTGCTGCAATGCATGTTGCTATTAACATAGCAAGCAAAATGAAATTTGGTACATTAGTTGTGTTATTACCCGATGGTGGAGAAAAATATATATCTCATCCTATTTTTGCTCCAGAGAAATGCCTAGAATGCACTAAGAAATGTAAAATAACGACATTATGGGATGAAAAGTATATTGCATCCATTTCAGATTGGTGGGAAAAAAGTCAATAAATTTTTCCTTCATTTTTCTTGATTATAATGTTTATGTGTTCTCAATAGTGGATCTTAAGATTTATAGATTTAAAGATTTTTTGAACTTCTTAAAGCTTATTATTCTTCGAATACGCTCTTCCATCTATCTAACTGCTTTAATAATTTTTGTGTATTAGGAACACGATTTATTTGCTCAGCATACATTGGATAATGTTTATGCAATATATTCAATAGATTAATCCAAGTTTTTTGACTTTCTGTTTTATTAGGGATTTCCTTTTTTAATTGAAAGATGATTCTTTTTTCTTTTTTAGTTTTTAGGGCCGTTAAAAAGTTTTTAGTAACAAATATTCTAAAACTGGAATATTCCTCGGGTCTAAATGCTGCTAATGAATAAATTATGCTTTCATCAGCATATGGGAAAAATTTAATCTTTTTATCTTCAGGCTCATCTGGATTATCAATTAAGGCAAGTTCTATATCAACATTACCAATATCTTCTAAGATTAAGTAGAATTCACCAGGATTAATATTTAATTTTCGTTCAATTTGACTTGTAATCTCAGATATTGGAAAGTGAAAATCTTGTATTTTTTCAGGATTTTCAATTCGGTAAAGATATTCTTTTTTGATCACTTGTATAATTTGATCCTTTAATTCTTTAGAAAAATCTTCCGTTGTAAAAGAAATCTGTGTTTCTTTTAATTTCTGTCGAAATAATTCTTTATCTCTTTGTTTTTTATTGTAATCAATACTAAGTGAAGACAAAAATCTATCTGTGGGTTGATCCATCTCCGTACTCTTAATTAATCTACTAGATTTACTATCCTTTTCCCTCGCTCTTTCGAATATCCTTTCACTTAGATATTTTCTAGCTTTCTTTTGAGCAACACCTTTTTTTTCAAAACGTTCAGTCACGGATACAAAATCAATCATTTTTACAGGTTTCTCCAGTTCTTTTTTTTCTTCCTTAA
Organism: Promethearchaeota archaeon; assembly: GCA_048938005.1. Classification (GTDB taxonomy): domain Archaea; phylum Asgardarchaeota; class Lokiarchaeia; order Sigyniarchaeales; family SOKP01; genus Loki-b32. The sequence continues at coordinate 102,220 of JBHLMQ010000003.1, forward strand.
TCAAAATGTCCATATCTTTCCTTGCTAATTTCTCAAGAAGTGCATAGACATTACCTTTTGATAATTGAGTTGCTTTAATCAATTCTCGCTCAATTATTGCAATTGGAAAAGCTTCACCTCTTCTAATATATTCACTTCTTATAATTTTATATATCTTATCGATGCTTCTTTCCTCTTCATCAACAATTTCTTTTTGTAATCTCATAAACATTGAGGTTTCCCGAGGTTTAAGATAATAGACTAGCAATGTACTACCTAAGAAAAAAATCATGAGCACTGAAACAATATACTTATCACCCATTAATACAACACCTATATCAGTTATAACTTGATTAGGTATTTGATTCGCAAGAGAAAAACGTGTTAATGTTTGAGCAAATACACAAGCTAAACATAACAAAATCAAACCGTCTTTTTTAAAGAATAGTATGCGCCATCCTAAAGTTTTACCAGTTTTTCGAATAATACGATACAAAAAGTACATAGATACAATAAACTCAAATATAAAAACGTAAGAAACAGCTGAACCTGTTGCGCCTATTGATGCTTTAAAAGCATTGATTGTAGGATCTTGAAGCAACATATAAATACTAATTTCCAAAATTTGAAAGAAAAAGATAAATAATACTATCAAAGAAAACGTAAAATTATCGAATGTTCCTGCTCTTTTAGTTTCAGCGCGTCTTCTAGTAAATACAAATTCAAAAATAATAAACATTAATGTCATTACTAAACTAAAATAGATCAGTGGCATAACTACACGCATTTCTAGATTATATACTTTAACAGCGCTACTAGGATTAAATAAACTAAAAAAATCTAAAGATAACCATACTAAAAAACTCCTATAAAACAATGAAAGTATAACAAGAACGCCTAAAATAAAAAAAGGAATAATAATTGCCAGCCCATATCGAGGAATTGAATACTTTTTTATGAATCTTGCTTCTATTTTTGTTGAAAATTTCCTTGAATAGATATAGAACCGACTACTCAATAAAATTAACCAGATCATCGCTAATGTTAATAAGTAAGTCATAAAGTTAATATTGGTTGAGGCATATAAAAAAAGGGAGTATAATAATGAAATAAGACCACAATATAATATGAATTGTTTAATAGCAGTTTTTTTTTCAAAAATAAAGATTCGCACTTTATCAATACTAAATAAAATGGATAAAACCATAAAAAATGCTACAATTGTATTTGAAAACGCAAAAGGGTTGCCAAACATTAAAATGTTAATCCAATTGCTTCCTGGAAGGTTAATTGCTATAATTAAAATTAGAGAATAAACTATAAATATTCCATATAATCCATAAAACTTTTTTTCAAAAGAATATGACGGTGGTACTTGACCGTCTACATACACCTCCTGATGGATGATTTTATTGTAAAAACCAGTTTTGATTTTGGATTTAAAAGCGCTCACCTTCGCCCTTTGTCTTGAAGAAAGATGTTTAACCTTATTCTTAACCCCTATTCTTCTGAGTTTTGAAGTTTTTGATAATTTTAATTTCTTTAATTTCTCTTGTTTTTTTTTGGTCTCTTGTTCAGAACCATTTGACTTTTTTGAAGAATTAGATTGCTTACCAGACATTTTTAAAATAAAAATGTTGTTATTATTATATCTTGTATATGAGAACTTTTAAAATTTCATAATACAAGAGGTTATAAATATTACATTAATTGAACTAAGATTCATCTGTCTATTTTATAGGATTGAAAAAAAATAACAAGTCCCGATATCTATTGTTTTAGAAGCACAAGTTATTTTTCAAATATATCAGATTGTAAATTTTGAGTGTGAATAGACTTATAAAAAGGTATCAAGTAATAATTTAAATTCTTGATGTAAATTTTAAAAATATTCGAATATAACTTTAAATATAGTCATTTCATTTTCTTATCTTAGATATGCAAAAAAATAAAGTAGAAAACCGAGAAAAACTTATTCAATTAGTTAAAAGAGGTATTGAACTACTCTGTGAAAAAAATATCTCAAGTGTAGTTATTCTCTCTTCTTATAAAATTAATTCGGTTTTGAAAGAGTATTATGGTATCAATTTGAAGGTTGACAAAATAGGTAGAATATTAAGTACAGTAGCGAAATTAAATGAATTAAAAAGATTAAATACAAATATTCCTAAATATAAATTACACATTTCGAGAGTTTCTAGTCTACAATTCTTTTGATTTCTCGTTTAAGTTAAATTCCGAAAATCTGTAATTATTTTTTGGAGTTTCTCAAGTAAAATCTTTATTTCTGAATTGTATTCTTTGAAGGGTTCTAATTGTGTGCTCAACTTCTCGACTTTTTCATTAATATTTGTCTGTAGTGGTGTAATTGAATTTTCAATCTTTTTTTCAATATCTTGAGCGATATTATTTACCTGATTATCGGTTGTAGCTATAAATGTCTGGAGATTCTTTATTGTTTCTTCAATATTTAAATTTGTTTCCATAGTTTCTTCGAATTTTTCCCTTGTTGAGTTAACTATAGTTTCCATCTCGTTATTTAGATTTTTAATATTCTTATCAATGAGAGTATTTAGTTTATTAATAAGATTATCTTTTGCTTTGGAGATGTCTTCCGTGAAACCTTTATTATCTTCGATTCGCTTTTCTACATATTTAGAAATGGTATTTTTAAACTCATTTGTAGTATCATTCAAAGTCTTTTTAAACCAATTATCTACTTTCACAAGTCCAGATGATATTGCCTCTCTCATTTTATTCACAGCTTTACTTATGTATTCAGTTCCTTTAGAAGTACCTTGAGTTATATCATCAATCCAATCTCCCATTTGAGTCGTAATCATATCCATCAACATTTCAGAAAATCTTTCTGAACCACGTTGAAAACTAGAAATTATTGGTTTTATTTGCTGATACTTTTCTATTTCTTCTTCACTTAGTCCAGCTTCATCAGATATTGGGATTTCTTGTAACTCTCCTGGAACTTGCTCTACAAATTCATTTATTTCCTTAATAAGGACAGGGGTCTTTTTCTGAAAATCCTCTAAAAATTTTTGAACCCATTTAAAATATTCTAATGTGTCTGGTATTTCAATTTCAAATGATACTGTATGATATTTTTCTGGTTTAGAATAATCATCTAGCCTATAAATTTCAAATCCAAGATTCCCATCTTTCCCCATAAGAGTGTGATCAAACACAATAGCAAAACCGTTTGGAAATTTTTCATTTTGAAAAAACTGTAAATTCTTTAAATCACTTTCTGATAAATACAATCCCCATGAAGGATGAGAATGATAATATCCAATTAAATCTGATGAATATTTCTTCCCAATCTGGCTAAATAATTCATAAGCATCTTTATCAAAACCAATTTCTACTTTATCTCCGTGAATTATTGGTACAGCATTTTCTATTATAATTTTATCATCATTAGAATCATATTTTCCTACACAGATTCCCATTACTTCTACACTTTTTTCTAAATTATGACTCCCAAAACGTAGAACATGGGTAATCATATTTCTGAAAGCCTCTTTTTTAATGAATACTAGCCCTTTATCAAATTTATTCTCATCATTTATATCTTTTTGATTTGAGTTACTATCTAATTTTTCTTCGACCATTTCTCCTTATTCCTCTCCTTTTTCTAATTTTTTTATCTTATTTGATAGATCTTGATTTTCCTTTTTTAATCCTATGATGTTCTTTTGAAGGGTTTTGATTTCAATTTCTTGTGTATCTAGTTTGTTTTGTAATGGAGTCTTTGAGCTTTCTAATAATATTATTGCTGCTTTTAAGTCTGAAAGAAAACTTTTATTATCTTTATTTAAATTGATAAAATTTCCTATAACTTTATTAATATTTTTTATGAAATTTCCAGATAAATTTTCGAAACTTTCATTTAATTTATTAAAGGTCAAGTCTTCTATTGAATTAATATTTTCTAATAAATTTTCTAAAACACTAATTTGTTTGTCCAAAATTTCAGAAGACCTTAATCCTATACTATTAATTTCAGTTAATTTTTGCCCGTGTTTATCTAATAAATTTAAAATCTTTTTCAGATTATCTTCTAACTTTTCTCCGAATAATATATTAAATTGTTCTTTAAGTTCAGTTTTAATTTTATCAAAGTATTCTCTGAAAAATTCCTGATCAGAGTCAAATTCTTCGAATCTATCATCAATATACATATCTAATTCATTTAATTTTTCCTTTAATGCAAATTTGAAATCTTTTTGTAAATTAGAGATTCCATCACCTAGATTTTCTTTTATTTTAATAATATCCTTTCTCATTTGCAGATTATTCTCAACAATATTATTAATCATACCTTCACTCCAAGAATTGAGAAATAATATAAATGGTGCAATAAAAAGTTCTAAAAAATTTGATACTCCATCTTTGAGAGTAGAAAGGATCTTTGCAGAATCTAATTCCGGTTTCTTTGAAAAAATTTGGCTTTCACTTGGAAAAACAATATCTCCAAACAAATCAGGCATTTCATTAATTTCTAAGATGGGAGATTCTTGCGAGTGAACACAATTAATTAATTCCATTAGTTTTATATAATATTCAATCTTATCTGGAGGTTCTACGGTGGTTTCTACTTCATGATAACCAGACATTTGACCCTTAGCAGGATTATCTAATCGAAATGTACGAAATCCCAAATCTCCAGGAGTTTCTAAATGAGTATGATCAAATACAATACCAATTGCACTTGGATTTGGGGTTTGCCAACCAAGCTGATTGCGTACATCTGTTGAGGAAAAGAAAATATCTAACCCTGGATGCGAATGAAACCATCCACAACTAAACCAATTATTTTCTGCATAAGCTGCATCAACCATAGAGAAGGTTACATAATCTTCCGGCTGGAAAGCGACTTCAATCGAACTCCCATGCGAAATTGGAACAGCATCTTCAATAATAACATCTCTTATTCCTTTCTTATCTGGTTCTCCCTCAAGATGTCCTATTAAAATACCCATAACTTCTCTAAATTGTTTTCTATCTCTTACTTTATTACCAAACCGAAGGACATGTAGAAGCATTTTATAGTATGCTTCTGGTTTAATAATAACTGTTTTATCAGTCAAATGTAATCACGATTTATAAAAGATTGAGATATACTTTGTTAATGATATATATATAATTTAATTGGTTTTAAATATTTGAATTAAAGATTAGTAGCAAAATTTGATTTTCAAAATTTTTATTTAATGATAATTTTTTATGAAATTCAAATATATTTGATAGACATATTAATTGAACTGTATTGAATAAGATGTAATATTAAAAAAAAATTTACTAATTAAATTATTGATTTTCTTTTTTTGTTTATATAAATAACTATATACAATTCTTCAAGATTTTTTCAAGCATATCTATCATAATTTTCCAAGACCACTTATGATGTAATATATGCCTAATACTATCATTGCAATAGCAAAGATGGCCCAAACCCATCTTGGTACCCGTCTCTTTTTAGGTTCGGGTTGATCTGGTTCAGATTCAGATTCGGACATTTTTTTTCACTTTTTATTTCTTTATTACATTATAGAAATTACATTATCTTGTATTTAAATGCATTTGTCCTTGAATAACCTTTAGGACTAAAATTGAGGCATGAAGAAAAAAATTATCACTTATTAACCTTCATGAGGTAATCTCTTACCACAATAGGGACAGTATATAAATCCTAAATCTTTTCCGCAAAAAGGACAAAAATCACCCTCTTTAGCTGCTTGTACTTCAGTTCCTTCCTTTGGTATTGAAGGTAATTGTCTTGATGTTTTAAGAGTTGATGCTGAAGTTTGAGTTTCTACCTTTCTTGCTGCTACTGTCGCCCTAAAAGCTCGTCTTCTCTCTTCCTCAAGTTCTTCTTGAGATTTTATTCCTTCTGACTTTACCCAACCTTGAACCTTAGGTCTTTTTAATTCACTTTCTGGAACTTTTTCTAATTCTATTTCTCTAGTTTCTGATAAAGGAGCCATTACTTTTCTTTGATCTTTCTTCTGTATTGCTTGCTTAACGAGGGCTTGAGTTGTTTTCATTACTTGATGTGGGTTAATATTAGGAATCGCAACAGTCCGTAATACCCACCCGACGATCAAATTTTGATTAGGAAAATCACCTTGAACATCCTCATCCTTAAATACATATGAATCGATTATATCTCTCCCTTTTAATAAACGTATTGCCCATTTCTCATTAATTTCTCCTAATTGGATTCTATAACTAGTCCCCGGGACTCCCAATTCGCTTGTGAGAGGAATAAAACCTTTTTCAGCCACTTTAAATCACTTTTTTTAAAAAGATAATATGATTTCAGTAATATTATAAAAATAAATTTTGAATTTAAATTATTTTTTATTTATGGTAAAAATTCATTGTAAAGTTAAAAATTTTATTGGATAGCTTTACTATAATACTTAAGGAAAGACTGAATTCTTTTAATTTTTTTTTGGAATAAAAAACACATAAATAGAACAATTTGTATTAGTTTGTAAAAACTCATAAATTTATAAATTAACATTTGCATAATGAGGTGATCTAACGGTTATAATTATTCCAAAAGAGGTCTATTTAACTATTGTTGCAGCTTCTGTGAGATATGCAAATACTCGCATACCTAAAGATGATTGGCTTGAAGTTAGTGGGATTTTTACTGGTAGAAATGAAGGAGATGATGTTCTTATAACAAAGGCTTACCCTATCATGCATCAAGAATTAGATAGAGACGCTGTTATTGATCAATATAAATGGAATAATGAAGATTATGAATCTCTTTATATTATTGATGAACAAGCCTTTTCAAGAGATCCCCCTGAGTTTGTTGTTGGATGGTGGCATTCACACCCTGGTTTTAAAGTAATGATGTCACATATTGATATCCAAACAACACTATCTTATCAACAAAACAATCCTTTAGCAATCTCGCTTGTATTTAATCCAATAAGATTACTTCGTCAAATTGAAGTAGCAGAAAAAAAGGGAGATCCCGATAAGCAATTAAAAAATGATCCTGGGTTTAAAATTTTTCGATTAGATGATGTTGGTCGAGGTGTTGAAGCGGCTTATCATACAGTTGATTATAAAATTGAAGGATATGAAAGTATGGAACAATTAATTAATACAACACAGAAATTTATAATTGATGTTGCTAATTTTTTTCCTAGAGAAAAAGTTCCAAAGACTTATGAAAAATTCATTGATGATCGTATAAACCAATTTAATGCACTAATTCTTGGAACTGAAGAATATTTAACTACTTTAACACATCGGGGTGAGAAAACAAGAATTCCAGAAGTTTTAGAAAATCAAAATCAAGAAATTCGTAAATTTGTTGCAGATACTTCTGTAAAAATAGAAAATATTAAGGAATTCGCGGACTATTTAGAATATAAAGAAAAGGAAGCAATAGTAACTCAAATTGAGAGTATTTTATATAAATGGGATGAAACTGTTTCTGGATTAGATAAGAGATTGAAACAATTATCTAAGAAATTTTAAATCTAATAATTTTCATCTTATTTTTAATTTTGATAAATTTTTATGTGATTACGTTTTTCTATGATTAATTAAGCTATTTAATAAATTAAGAAATATCATAGAATTCTCAAAATACAACTTTTATTATGAAAAAAATTAATTTTCCGTTTACAGCGATTCTTGGTCAAGAAAAAATGAAGATGGGGTTAATTTTGAATGTTATTGACCCTCAAATAGGTGGAATACTATTAACTGGCCAACAAGGTACTGGAAAAAGCACTGCTGTAAGATCACTCGTAGAATTAATGCCACAAATCGAAGTTATTAAGGGTTGTGAATTCTCATGTGACCCTTATTCAGATATAGATGATTTATGTCAAAATTGTATAGAAAAGCAGGAAAAAAAGCAGGTTAAAACTGAATTCAGGGACATGTGGCTAGTTAATTTACCTTTAGGAGTTACAGAAGACATGGTTTGTGGAAGTTTGTCGATAGACAAAGTGTTAACTGAGGGTATAAGAGCTTTACACCCTGGACTACTTGCTAAAGCAAATCGAGGTATTTTATATGTGGATGAAATTAATCTTCTTCAAGATCATATTGTTGATGTTCTTTTAGATTCTGCTGCTTCAGGTGTGAATATTATAGAAAGAGAAGGCATTTCTGTATCACACCCTTCAAAGTTTGTATTAGTCGGTTCAATGAACCCAGAAGAAGGCGATTTACGTCCACAAATTGCAGATCGTTTAGGGTTAGAAGTAAGAATAAAAGCACCTAGAGATCCCGAATTGCGTGCTGAAATAACTAAAAGAGTTATAGAATTTGATGATCATCCAAAAGAATTCATTAAGAACTTCGAAGATAACCAAGAAAAATTGAGAAAACAAATCTTAAACGCTCGTAAAATATTAAAGGAAGTTCAAATTCCAAATTCAGTTTATGAATTTGTGTCTAAAATTGTAAATGAGTTAGAAATCTTTTCTCAAAGAGCTGATATTACTTTTATTCGATGTGCAAGGGCTCATGCAGCATTAAATAACAGAAAAGTTATATCAGAAGATGATCTAAATGTTGCAATGGATTTAGTATTTGAACATAGAATGCAATCGCTCCATTATGAAATGACGCCAAAAGAAATTCAATCAAAAATTGCTGAAGTTTATGGCAAAATAAAAGAAGCATATGAAAATCTAAAGGTGCTTCGACCAAATAAAGAGACAGAAGGGCCTTTAAAGCATTCAGACAAACCACAAAAAGAGTTTCAACGGCAATCTGTAGATCCTGATAAAGTTGATATCTCCGAGTCAAAAGAACAAAAACTACCTCCTCCAAAATATCCTGATAACAAACAACGGAATCCTAGACCCGCTGGAGGGTGGAAGGTTAAAAATATTCCCTTTGATGATGATCTTAAATTCTTTGAAGCGAAAAATGTATCAATGCCATTTATTTATAAAATGGAAAAGAAAATAACTTCAATCTTAGATGATATTAGGAAAGATAAGAAAATTTCTGATTATGGTGGAAGAGGAATAGGAAGGAGAATCAAAATCTCTTCATCTCAAAAGGGAAGATATGTATCTTATAGAAAACCAATCCGTGAAGAACCTAAAAGTATTGCATTAGATGCCACTATTAGAAACTATTTGAAAAATATTATTTACAATAAAACAGATATCCATTTTCCGATTCATTTTAATAAATATGATTTAATGGATAAAATCTATGAATATCGAGCTCCTTTAGTTTTATTTTTTGTATTAGATAGTTCTGCTTCAATGTACTATGTAATAAAGCAAATGACGGATGTAATATTGTCTTTACACAGAGAGGGGTATAGAAAGAGAGATAAAATAGCTTTAATTGTCTTTCGAGGTAAAAAAGCGGTCGTTTTACAAAATCCTACTGTAAATTTTAAGATGGCAGTAAATAAGTTGAAAAGAATAGAAGGAAAATCATATACTCCTATGGCTGCTGCATTAAAAAAAGTATCAGAGCTTATAAAAGTCGAAAAATTAAAAAATCGGCAATCAGTACCTGTAGTTTTCATTTTATCTGATTGTGGTGCCAATATCTCTTCTAAATACCCTGATTTAATAGCCCAAGTAGAAACAGATTATACTTTAATAACACATGAATTAAAAGAGTTAACAAAAAAATTATCTAAACAAAATATACATATGGTTGTACTAGAGCCTAAAAAATCTTATGCAACACACGCACTTGGAGTACACACCTATTCTGCAGAAAAAATTAAGAAGAATTTTAAAAAATATGGGAATGCTCATGTATACAAATTTGATAAATATGATCCTAATTCCTTAATATTAGAATTGAAAAAAATACTCTAAATATTAAACTAAATTAATTTTTAAAATCCATCACTAATCAATTTCTTAAAATTCAATTTTTTATTACCATTTTTAATCCAATTTTTAGATCATGACTGATAACTCAAATTCTGTGCTAGTTGTTGGATATAATACTCGTCCATTAGCTACTTCTCTGAATAAAGCAGGATATGTTGTATATGCAGTGGATTTTTTTGGCGATTTAGATCTCTATCCCTATATAGAAGATTATATTATAATCGTGAAAGAATTACAAGGTAATTATAACTCTTTAAAAGATAAATATAGTAAGTATTTAGTTGATTTTACATTGAACTTATACCGTATTTATAAGGACGTAAAGTTCTTATTAATCGGTAGTGGGTTAGATGATGCCTACGAAGGGAGAAAACGTATTTTAGACGAAATTAAAAATTTCAGTACAATAAGTGTCAATAACAATTTAGAAATTATAAAAAAATCAAGAAATATTGAATATCTTTTTGAATTTCTTAAATTCCAAGGGTATAAAGTTCCATTATATTGTTCCTTTGAAAAATTTCAATTAAAGAGATCTATCTTGGAATTTCCTTTCATCTTAAAAAAAAAGAGAAGTGCTGGAGGCGTTAATGTTTTTAAAATTGAAGATGAGAGGAATTTTAATTCTCAAGTAAAGATTTTACAAGAGAAAATGTTTATCGCGTCAGATTGGGTGATTCAAGAATATATCGAAGGAATTCCTGTTAGTTGTACAGTGATTTCAGATGGTAAAGAATGTGAGATTATCTCTATCAATCGTCAAATCATAGGAGAAAAGTTTCTAAATTCTCCAAAGGAATTTATGTATTGTGGTAATATTGTACCTGGAGGATTGTTGAAAGATGAAACGAGAATCATATCTGAAATTTCAAAATTTTTAACTGAAGAATTAGGCTTAAAAGGAATTAATGGATTTGATTTTGTATTAAAAGATCATTATCCATATTTTATGGAATGTAATCCAAGAATCCCTGGTTCTATAAGTGCTTCAGAATCTGTACTAGATTTAAATCTCGTAGATTTGCATATAAAAAGCTTTTTGCTTAATGAATGGATTAGTATTAAAAAAATGATTAAATCTGCCATGCCAAAAACATTTGCAACAAAATTAATATTTTTTGCCCCCAAAGTTATTGAAAAAAATCTATTACCAGAAATTAATAATCTTGAATTTGTTTATGATAAACCTGAACCAATAAAGAATATTTTAAAAGGTGAACCTTTATGTACTGTTTTATATGAAGCAGATAATTTCTCTGAATCTTTTAATGGGGCAAAAAAGATTGTAAATAAAATAAATAAAATTATTGGATAATTATTCTTATACTACTGGATGATTGCTTTTATTTTCGCGATGTAAGTTCCTAATTTCCTCCCATCTGATTCTGGAACAGCAAGTGCTAAGACTCTATTCTCATCTAAATCATGTATTATAACAGAACCATTTTCTCCACCTATTATTGAATATTCCATACCACTTTCTAATAAAACTCCAGATAAATTATATAATGCAGCAACCATAGCTGAAAGAATAGGTTCAGGCATAGTAGATTGAATCTTAATTGGTAATCCATCTTTAGTTATTATTGCTAAAACAAGAGTGTTTGGAATAGCTCGTTTCAGTCCCTTAAATATTTCTTCTTTGAGTATGTCTGATGTCTCAATAATAGCAGATATTTGTAAACTTAATTTTTGTAATTTATCAATATGAGAATCCAGTCCTTCAAGCTCAGCTAATTCTCTATTTAAATAAGTTATCATAGATATATTTTCTGTTAAAATTGAAAGGACAATTTTATCTTTCCCAATAATTAAATTATAAGAAACTTCTTGATTTAGTGAATCTCTTAACATTTTAGATGATAGAAATACAAGACTGCTGTTAGCAGCTGTAACTTCCCCTGTTGTCATTTTAATATCTTTTTTAAATTTATTTGCAACTTTAGTTCCTTCAGGAGTTCCAATATTAATCCCTAATACAGCTGGGGAGGATTGTAGTTCCCTTTCTATTAATTCAGCAATATCTGATTGTAAAGCTTCGATTATTTTATCTTGCTTTTCCATGGATGAATATTAATATATTTGAAAATAAAAAGATATTCTAATAATTAAATAATAATTTTAAGAATTTGAATACAAAATTCATTTTGGTTATATATGGCAGATACAAAATCGGATATCTATGTAATAATATTAGCTGCGGGTTTAGCTACTAGATTACGACCTCTCTCAAATAGAATACCAAAACCTTTAATAAACATTTGTGGAAGTTCAATAAATTACAGAATAATATCTAATTTTAAGAATGCTGGATTTTTTAGATTTTGTATTTTAATAGGATATAAAAAGGAACGTGTAAAGAAAGAAGTTTTAAAAAATAAAGATATTGAGATAGAATTCGTAGAACAAAAGGAAATTACAGGTATGGCTGAAGCAATCTCCTTATCTATCAACCACATTAATAAAAATAAAGAAAATATAAAAGGTTTTTTTGTAACCGCTGCTGATATTATTCCTGAAAAGTGGGATATTCTTAATATGTATTCATTTTATAAAAATTCAAAAGCAGATATTATTCTGAGTTTAATGGTATCACATGATAGCGAAATTGCAAGCGGGCATGCTAATATTAAAATATCAAACGATTCAATATTAAGTAAAGAAATAGATCTAAATCATGTTTTGGAAATTATTGATATTATTGAAAAGCCAAAACCTCTTCAGATCTTAAGTGATTATTATTCCCTACCCTTTTATTTTTTTAATCAGAATATTCTTAAGAATTTCGAAAATATTAATATTTCAGAACGTGGTGAGAAAGAGTTTCAAGATGCGATAAAGAATGCCTTAATTTCGGGAGATGAGGTTCTTGGAATACCTATAATAGATACTCCGATTACAAAAAATAATATCGGTAAATTCCATTTAACAAATTTAAAGGATATCATTAAAATGAACAATAGATTTCTATCTGGTGTAAACCTTGAAAAATTCAAAGGCAAATCTCCTGAATTTTTTGAGCCAGTTAAAATAAAATACGGAGTTGAGATAGGACATAAGGTTATATTAGGCCCTTATGTGATAATTGGCAAGTTTTGTAAGATAGGTGATTTTTGTGAATTAACAGATGTTATTATCTTCGATAATACCATTATTGGAAAATCTTCTAAATTAAGTTGGTGTATTATAGACGAGAACGTAACCGTAACAGATAATTTTCATGCAAAAGACTGTTTTATTACTCAAAATGATGAAAAAGAATTAGATATAATAAATTTCTAAATTGTAATCATTATAGTAAAAATTATTAATAAAAAACATTATTATTAATGATAAAGGGACTCTATATATTAAATTTTTATGCGAAGTGATCTTGTTAATGGATGAATTTTCAATAAAAAAACAATTAGAGACTAAAGATAACCTCATTAAATTAAAAGATGAGCAAGTTAAGACCCTCGAGAATTCTCTTCAATTAAAAGATGAGCAAATTAAAACTCTCGAGAAGACACTCAAAACTAAAGATGATGAGACTAAAACTTTAGAAAAAACCATTGCATTAAAAGAAGAAGAAATCATAAAAATAGCATCTTCAACAGTTGATACAAGTATTTTAAAAGAGAAAGATGATACGATTACTCAGCTTCAAAAAGAGATAGAAATATTAAATGAAGAATTAGCTAAAGCAGATGAAGAATTAGAAAGCTTAGAATTGGAAAATGAGAAACTCAGAAAAGCTGAATCTAGTTCTGCAGATTTTAAAATTATTGATTATACAAATATAAACATCAACAAAACTCAGATTCTTGAGAAAATGAGAGACATATTAGAAAAAGCAATAGCTAATGTTAGCATAGTCGTTCCTAGTATTGAGGATTTGCAGGAGTTGTATTTATATGAGCTCAGATCATCTGTGTCCATGTCGATTGCATGTTCAATTAATCCCGGAATTGATGAGCATTCTGAACTGCTAGAAGAGTTCGAAAGTTTAGATAATATAAATTTGCGAAATTACGAACGAGCAGACAGATATGTATTAACAAGAGACGGAGAAGAACTGCTATTAGCAGTAATTGGTGATTCTGAAGATAATAATTTAGTAATCCATACAAAAGATCCTAAACATATTAAATTACTCAATTCTATAGCTACAGAGGGTTGGATCCAGAGCCGAAAAATCTAAAAAATAAGAAGTTTAGAAAATAGGACACTCTTCTTTTACACATTTATCGTTAATCTTTGAAAAAGGACATCTTTTAAAATTATAACCTAAATTTATGCTAAACTTTTCTTGTAAGAATTTTAAAGTTTCTATAATTGATAATCTTACAGATCTCTTGCAGCAATGTTCTAAATTATCTGCAATTTTATCTAATGATTGAGATGTTACTTGATTTGCTAATGTCCTTGGACCATCTGTTGCAGGTGTTGCTCCTGTGAAAATACTTATTGCTACGCCAGATCCCATACCTGCACCGCATGAGCCATAAAAACCACACCAACCACCTGGGATCTTAGAAGCTCTTCTAATTGCTTCCTTAATATCAAATAAGGATATCTTATCCCCACTAGGTTTGTTAACTCCATTATTCTTAAGAGATGTTAAAATAACAGCAGGTGTTAGTACATGATGCTCAGGACCATACACTTTAAAATTTGGGTGTTTCATGATTATATCTGCTAATTCAAATGGATCCTTAATATCAGTTTCTTCGCATATTTTTTCAATAATTTCAATTGGGTCTTTTGAATGGCAAGCATCGCAGATATAATGTCCAACACTGCAGTATATATTAGTTTTAAATTTTTTTTTACAAAATTCACAGTTCAATTCTTTATAATCTTCCAATTTAGTCGCATAAAGTAAAGTTTCACCACAAATTTCACATTTATCACTTATTTCTTTTTTCATTTTTAATCTTATCAGCATGTTTAATTATATTTCAATCAAAGTCATTTTTCTTTTGTTAAAATGGGCTAATTGATTGTATCCTATTCTTCTTAACATAACAATTATTTTTTTGAATTCCCAAGCAATATAAACAGGATTATGAGCATCAGATCCTAGCAAGATTGGAATATCAAGAGAATACATCTCCTTTATGATTTCCTTACTTGGATATTGCTCATTACAGTCCTTCCTCAACCCTCCTGTATTAATTTCCATAGCGATATTTCTTTTTCTTTTAATGAGTTCTAAGGTTTTCATTGCTTCATTGAATATTATTTCTTTATTATTAGGAATATCATTAAATTTCTTGGGTAAATCGAAATGTGCAATGATATCAAAATTAAATCTGGGTGTTCTTACCATTTTTTGGAGTTTTTGATAATAAAACATATATACTTTATCTGCTCCATAATACTCATAATCATTTCTAAACCTAGAATCATCAAAACCCCAAGCTCCTTTTCCATCAAAAAAATTTAAAATATGTATTGAGCCCAATATAAAATCCAATCTACTTATAATTGGTTTTAGATGATTATTTAATGTAGACTCTTGATTTTTGAGGTAATCTATTTCAAAACCAATCCGAATTGTAATATCCTCTTTATACTTCTCTCTTAATTTTTCTGTTGTAGATAAATAATTTTCAATTTCATGTAGAGTTATAGCATATTCCTGATGGGGAATCCTCTCAATTTTCTTCAGAAATTCATAGGGAAAATGATCACTTATCCCTATTGTTTTAAGTTCAAGTTCAATAGCTTTTTTAATATAATCTTCAATTGAGCCAATAGCATGATGGCATTGTTGATTATGAGTGTGCCAGTCCTCAAGTATCATTTATTATACGACCAAGATTTTTTATACCATTGCTTAATTTTAACAATTAAATAAGAAAGATAAAATTTATGATTACTTTATATTAGCTGATTTTTTCTTGGAATTTAAAAAAAAACAGTTTGATGGACCTTATGAAGTTGCCTCTCTTGATATTTATGTTGAAGATGAGTTATTCAAGGGGTTGCTTTATTATCCCCCCATATCTTTTCAAAAACCCTATCCTGTAATAATATATTTTCATGGATTTCCGCAACTATTTCCTCTACAAGAGATTGTAAGAAGTTATCATTATCTTTTGGATATTGGTTATGCTTTCATCACATTTAATTTTAGGGGTTATAGATATAGTGAAGGAGAGGTTTCGATAAAATCTCAAGTAGCAGACGCATACAAAATTATTGATTTTATTAATTCCATGGCTAAAAATGATATCTTTAATTTAACCAACGTTAACATTATTGGTCATGATTTTGGTGCATATATTGCGCTGATTCTTTGTTCTCAAATTAACTGTATTACTAAATTGTTATTAATTACTCCAATTATAGATGTAAAAAAACATATACATGACGATAATTTCTCTCAAGTATTAAATTATATAAATCGATTTCTCCCTGGTAATGTAAAGGGGATTAGCAATATTAATGAATTTATTAATTTAATTAAGATGGAATTGTCTCAGAAAAAATATCAAATTAGATATTTTATAAACCATCTAACAATCAAAAAATTAAAAATTGTGATTGGAAATGTAGATAAAATTACACCTATTTCTGCAGTAGAAGAAGTAATGCATAACTCAAACATCGATTATGAACTGGCATTGATAGAAAATATGGATCATGATATCATTTATGAAGAAGATTTATTAAAAATAAAAAAAGAAATAAGGAAATTTTTTGAATAAAAATCGTGAAAACGATGAAAATATTAAAACAATTAACGCTAATGAGCATGTTCCAGAAATCTAAACTTTTTACTTTATTCTATATATTTTTTAATATATCGTTGTACTTCACTTGTAGGTTGAAAAATCCCGAAATGTCCCTCACATAAAATATCTGCGTTCAAATCTAAAAGTTTTCGTAAAGAACTTTGATAATCTCCAAAATTACTAACACCGGGTATTATAGGGCCATGAATATCCTGTCCAAATAATATCTTCTTATTATCTTCAGTCTCGATTAAAATAGAGATAGAACCAGGAGTATGGCCGGGAGTATGGATACATTGAAACTCATAAATTCCAAATTTTAAGATTTCAAAATCTCCTTTTAATCTTTTCTGAAGTTTAACTGGTTTATAATTTACTCCGTACCACATAGCTGCTGTTTCTCTATCATGTCCTTTCTCTTCTATTGCATCTGCATCCAATTCATGAGCGTAAAACTTTACGTTTTTGTTAAATTGTTTAAAATCATAACAAGCACCAATATGATCTATATGGAAATGAGTGATAATACAATGTTTTATTTCCATTGGATTTAAATTAAGTTTACTGATCTTTTTTATCATTTCAAGACTCATTCCGCAATCTATTAAAATAAGACCATCTGCGCTATGGGTATTAACTAGAAAAACAGAACATCCACTGTCGCCAATATGGTATACATTCTTATAAATTTCCCTCATTTTTTACTCGATTATTTGTTATCGTAATTATACATTAAAATTTTTTATTTATTTAAAATGTTCCATTATTAGATTTAGAAGTGTATCTGGATAATCTGTATAAATTGCTTGTACAATTTGGCCCTTATAGCCTAAATTTAATACTTTTTGCATATTGGTTTTGGTGTTAACTCCCCAAATGTAGCATTTAAAATCATTATCAATTACCATTTTAAATAAGTCTTTAATATATCCTGAACACTTCAAGTTTATTCCACATACATTAATTTTTCTCAATTTATCCACATTTAAAGCGTTATCTCTAAATGTATTGATAATATCTGTTGAAGTGTAAATAAGTTTAACATCGTTATTTTGTTTCCTTAATAGAGAAAGTGTTATTAATCGTCTATCTGTAATTTCTATTTGATTGAGAAGTGAATATTTTTCAGCTAGATTCAAAAGCTCTAACCCTACTTGTTTATTTGAAATATCAAAACTATATCGCAAATCATAAGAACTATTCTTAAAAATTTGAAAGACCTCTTCAACTAGGGGAATTTTACGCCTATCTTTAAATTGAATTCCCTGAATGTCTTTAAATGTTAAATCACTTATAGCATTGTATCCTGTTCCTATTTTAACATAAGGATCATGAAAACATATTAATTTATTATCTTTAGTAATTTGTATATCTGTTTCAATTCCTACTCCCATACTTACTGCTTTTTTAAAAGATGGAATTGTATTTTCAATTTCATATCCTGAGGCTCCTCGATGTGCAAAAACATATGGTTTCATTTTTCAAGAAAAACAGCATTTTTTATGCAAAAATATGAAAAAAATACTTTTTATAGAAATTTAAATTACTAATATTACTTAATATTTACTCAAGATTTTGGTTGATATGGTACAAGAGAATAGTGATAAGCAAATAGATGATAATCCACCATTTTCGGTAAAATTAAAAAATTACTTCAAAAATTTGATTGATTTTTCTCATTATAACACCAAAACTATAATATATATTATTATCTTTGCTGCTTTAATCATCTTTTCGATAGCTTTATTTATTTACAACTATTTTGTTGATCCTACTTTTCTTTATTCAGTAATTGTTAATTTCTTCGTCAATCCTATACTAGCAATAGGAGTTTGGGGGATTTTCTTATTTATTGGGATAATGGCAATCCAAGGTTTAATAATCCCTATTCCTTCTGAAATTGTTCTTCTAGCCACAGGAATGATTTGGGGCATTTATTATGGAGGAATCATGGGGATCATTGGATCAGTAGCAGCAGGCATGCTTTGCTTTTATATTAGCAAAAAAGGTGGTCGTCCACTTGCAGAGAAATTTGTTGGAAAGAAAGCTATAAATATGGCTGATGAATTTATTGAAAAGTATGGTATATGGGCAATTCTAATCTCAAGAATGCTTCCGTTCATTGCGTTTGATCCTGTTAGTTATGCATCAGGGCTTGTGGAAATGGATACTAAGAAATATTCTATTGGAACTTTGATTGGAGCAATTCCACGTGCTTTTTTCTTCGCATGGCTCGGATCCCTTTTCGGAATCGACCCCTCCGACCCTAATATTGAAGCACAATCGGTACTTTTTAATATAATCTTCTTAATCATAGTTGGTGTTCTAGGAACAATATTCATTGTTTATTACCTTTATGGAAGATATTGGAATAAGAAAAAAAAGCTAAAAAAAGGAGATTAATTCCGGATTTACTTAATATCTAGCTTCTTCTTATCTTTTTTTATCAAAATCATAATATTGTGATATTATTGATTTTTTTAATATTTGCAAAAATATAGTTCTGTATGAACGAAAAAGAAAAAGATTTTGAAGAAATTTCTTCCAAGGAAAACTACGAGCTAAATTTACCAGAGTTTTTTAAAGCACTCAATAAGGCAATAAGTACTAATAACATGCAGTCTATTTATGGGCTTTCAAAGGTATTTACTAGATATTGTTTTAAAAAATTAGATAACTAAGGATTTTTTCGGTTGAGTCAGAGTTAATTACTTATTTTATTTTCTAAAGAAATATTGGAAGGAGCTAATAACAATTTATTAAGTTTTTTTATTATCTCCTTTTGAATCTTTTTGTGTACACATCACTATTTTTTTTATGAACAAAAATTTTTTGTCCGTAATAATGATATATAAATTTTTTGGTTTGAGTAATTTTATATATCCAAAACCTATGTTTAATTTGAGGTATTTAATATTAAGTTTAAGGAAGATTTATAATGGCAACAATAAATACTAATCATAACTACGAAAAAATTCTACAAGATAACCTAAAAGATGAACTACAATGGCTCGAAAATGAATTTATGTTTCAATTTAAAAATAAAAAGAAAAAAACAAAAGAAGATATTACTCTTGGAAATCAAATTTTAAATAATATAATTGATAGTATTAAAGCAGATAACAGTGAAGAAGTCCTTAATCTATTAGCAATAACCTTAAACAGAATTGAACATGATTTTCCAGAATTTTTTTAATTAAATTCAATTATTCAAAATATAGGTTCCCTCAATTTTTGTTAATATTGAACTATACAACTTTTTCTTGGAGAGCTCAATTCTTAATACTGTGTTATAATAAAATTTAAGCTTTCAATAATAGATTTAACTAATTTCTTAAAAACATAAATTATTATAAGAACAAAAACCATTAATAAGAAAGGGAAATATAATTTAAAACATAAATAAATATTAAATTAAGAAAAGAAATTCATCAGAACTTCATCAGAAAAATCAAATAAACTTTAATTATGGAAAGAATAATTTTAACTCACTGGAATACTCAGATTGGACCTGAACCAATTATCCAATATCCACCAGAAAAACTCTTTCCAACAAAAGATCTTTTTCTAAAAATTTGGGCGAAACATGAACTAAATAAAGAAAATTCAATGATAGAATTTATACCAGAGGATGGTGAGTATAGTTATGTTTCAATAATACAAAAATTTGAAGGAGAAATCTACTTTTTAATTTTAGTCTATAGTCAAAAAGACAAGAGTGAAGACATAATTAAGGATTCCCCAGATATTTTAGCCCTGATAAGTAAGAATTTAATAGAATTAATTAACACAAATAAGATTACTCGTGCGATCTCTGAAGCATTTAATACAATAAGAGATTATTCTAAATTAGATGAGGAAGAAAATCTTATTAACTTTTTTCAAGATAGAATCAAATATACAATTCTACAAATTCTAAGATCTGGAGTAATTTCCAAATCTAAACTCACTGATATGCTAAGGCATGATTATGGTTTCTCTACAGTAAATATTGATTTGTTATTAATTTCCTTTATTCATGAAAATTTAATAATCAAAAAAAATGTACCAGGAAGTAAAGAATGCTACTTTCTAATAAAAGATCTTTCTTGTACTAGAATTCCTCCTAAAAATTTACCTTCAGAACAAATGGAAGAAAGTATTTTAAGAAAATATAGAGAATCTTTAAAAAATTATTATTTGGATTACTATAATCTATCAGATTTTGAGAATAAAACAATAATTCAAACAGTCCTTTTTAATAAGGATGTGTTTCATCTATTAAAAACACTTAGAAAAAAAAACTTAACTGTAAATGATTGTCTGAATCTCCTAAATAATAAAGAAGAACTCTTTAATGAACTTATAGACAAGAAATTTATTTATGAAGCAAAAGGTTTCGTATTTCTTTTCTCCGATATTCGATTTATCAAATTTAGTCCAAATTACATCATCGAAAAGTTAGTGGAAAGATATGATAATCAAGAGATTTCATTAAATGAATATATAGCCCATTTAAAACTATTAGCAATGCAGATTGAAGAGCCTCTATCCATTGATTATGAAATTGTGTGATTAATTCTGATTTTTCAATTTTTTTCTTTAAGTTAATCTTAAGAAAATAAAAATATATATATTAAATAATCGAATTTTATACTATTTACTTAAAATATATATTAAAGAAAAGTGATAATTTTTGGCACTTGAACCAGTGGATTATCTTCAGGGAAGCTTTAGTCTTATATTTGTTATAATTTCTCTCATTATCGGAATTACAATCTTATCAAAATATTTTGAATTTAAAAACCGATTATATATTTTAGTGGGAATTTCATGGATTGGTGTAGCAATCCCTTGGATGCCAGATTCAATCTCATTTCTTATGAATCTCATTATACAAAAATCGTTGGATCCTGGGTGGTATTTCATTATAGGAAATTGTTTTCTTCCAATAGCTTTAATAACTTGGTCAATTGCTTTTACAGATATGATCTATAGGCAAGCACAAAAAAAAATTGTTTTAATTGTGATTATTCTTTCAATTCTTTTTGAAATTATCTTCTTTACACTGTTTTTTATAGATATAGATTTGATTGGTACAATTGATCCTGTAATCAGACCTTTCACTGCGGATTTTGGATTATTTATAATAATCTATTTAATGCTAGCTATCTTATATATGTTAGTTACTGGAGTTATTTTTGCCCAAAAATCAGTTAAATTAGAGGATCGTGAAGTTCGATTGAAAGGGAAATTACTTAGAGCTGCATTTATTACCTTTACTGTTGCTGCTGTTTTAGATGCTAGCCTTGGAATGATATTTGAAGATCCAGCTGATCCACTTTTAGCGGTTATGGTTGTAATTGTTAGAGTCTTGTTAATATTCAGCGCATTGGAGTTTTATGGTGGATTCTTGCTTCCTAAATGGATGAAAGAAATTTTTATGAAAAAATAAAAATTTAATTTTCAATCTTAATTTTTTTTTAAAATAAAAAGTGAGTTAAATAGGTAATATCGAAGTGTCTGAAATTTCTTTATCAACTGGAGCTTCTCCATCTCCATATATATGATACAACACAGTTCTTCTAGCAATCTCATAAAAACTACGATATATATCTTTTTCTTGATCGTATAATGCACAAGTTTTGTAAATTAATGGATTCCAAATAAATAAATTATGTTTAGGCTCATACCAAAGTTTTTCCTTTTTCAATATTTGAATAAAATTGTCATCATTAATTACATTTTTGAGATCTTGCTTATTCAACATAATAATAAATGGAATCTCTTTAATGAGTCTATTATTTGTTATGTTTTTTAATTCTAATAGAAATTCAATATTATCTTCAAAAAATTTTGTTTGAGAATCTACTACAAAAATTACGGCATCAGTTTGGGCATCAAGACTATTGAAGACTTTAATTCTTAATGGAGTGAATGTTTTTTGACCTGCAACTGTATATACTCTATAATATATTTTTTTCTTCTTTGTCGATTGGAAAATACCTCTATCAAAATAAAGTGTAGCACCACTTGCTCTATCTATTTTTTGTAACTCCCCAACAGGAACAATTTCTCTTTTACTGTCTTTTGTTAGTTTATAAAGAGTTTCCAATATGGTAGTCTTTCCGGATCCTGCCATGCCATAGTACACAATCTTCAGGTAGATATTACCGTTTTTGTATTGAACCATCAGAAACCACCATGTTATATAAGGAAATGTATTGATTTTATAGAATAATTAACATTTATTAGATTTTTTGTTTCTCTTATCATATTTCTTTAAGGAATTCTTTAAAAAATATTTTTTCAATTCGCGTTTAATTTCAAAACTCTAATAATTATAATTGGATTAAATATAAAAAATTACAAAATTAAAGATTTTGCTTTGTAAAATTATTTTTATAAATACAATAATTTTTTTACTATGAATTATGATTCTCTCATAGAAACAGAAAATATCAAATAATAAGCGATAAACAAACGAAATCATGGATGAATATACAGACTCAAACTGGAATTGGGATTTTTATAAAGAACTTGTAGATGACGTAGATGAAAATAAAAACATAATTCAATGTATATCTTGCGGGAAATGTGTTGGAGATTGTCCTGCCAAAAAAATCTCCAATTTTAATATAAGAAAAATAATTAGAAAAGTTCTTCGAGGAGATAAGAGCGTTTTAAAAGATTCTGATATCTGGTATTGTTATCTGTGTGAACGCTGTAAACGTGTGTGTCCAAAAGATAATATCAATATCCCCTTATTAATTATAAATTTAAGAAATGAAAGTTTTAAAAAAGGTTTTGGACCTCGTTATAATGATTTAAGAAAATATGTTGAAATGTCCGAAAGATTTTTAACTAACGGTACTGTATTGGAAGATCCTTTAGATGGAGGTTTACCACGAGAACGTATGAAAGAATTAAATGAAATTTGCAATTTTGCAAGAATAAAATATGTATTTAAAGCAAGTAAACATAAAAAAAAAAATAAAAAGAATAAATAGCAATAAATACCAACCAATTTACGTAAATTAAATAATAATGGATGGTCAAAATTTAGTTTTAGATTTAGAAAAAATTGAGAAAGAATACCCTGAAAATCCTTTAGAATTTTTTAGGGGTAAAAGATTGTGTTTATTTAAAGCTTGTTTAGAGAAATATTTTCCCGGAGTCAGATGGGGCATTCAAGAATTATTAGAAGATTTAGATTTAGAAGTTACTACTTGTAAGAATCAATCCTGTTGTAGTGGAACGTTTTTTCAACGAAATTTAATTACAAGAGCGCAATTTGTAGCTATTAATGAAAGAAATCTTAACGAAATGAATCGACAGGCAGATATTGTTTTGTTTAGTTGCAATGGATGTTATAATTCCATTTTGAGAGGTCGAGATTTTTTAAAAATCCCAGAAATAATTAAAAAAACACAAGCTATTTTAAATAGTTTAAAAAATAAAGAGTTTGGGGAAAATTATCCTGGAAAATATGACATTTTAGATAATCCAAAAATTAAAGTCATACACGACTTAGACTTTTTATATTTAATAAGGAATGATGTTCTTAATTCTTTAAAATTTGATTTAAAGGGCCTTAAAGTAGCTGCCCACTATGGCTGTCATTATTTAAATTTGGAGAGAGATAAAAAAACAGCTGAAAGTTACTTAAGGGATAAAACCAAGTTAGATGATTTTATATCGCTATTTGGTGGCATTCCTGTAGAATATCAAGAAAAAGAAGAATGTTGTGGATGGGGTGCATCTCAAGTTGTACTACATCCAAATGAAGCTTTAAAAGGTACATATAAAAAACTTAAAAGTGCTGAAAATGCTGGAGCAGATTTTTTATTAATGCCTTGTCCAACTTGCTTATATACACTTAGTAAACCGGAATTTAGGAATGAGATAAATGTTTTATTTGGCGAAAAGATGGATATTCCAACTATTCACCTGAATGAGTTAATAGCTATATTACGAGGCTGCGAAGAAGAACGATGTATTACTCTTAGACGAAAAACTCCTCGCATTGATGAGATTTTTGAAATCATAACTAAGGAATAGAAAAAATATGAAATTTCATATTTTAAAACTATAGTTATATTACATTTCTTCAATCGCAAATCTCGGGCAACTATTTACGCATAAAAAACAACCAATACATTTCTCGTATGAAAATTCTAACCTTTCTTCTTCATTGAAATGCAGAGCATCAGTTGGACATAAAGAAAGGCATGCTCCACAATCAATACATTTTTCAATTTCAACCATTACTCGGCCTTTCTTATTTACAATTATATTACTTTCAGTAAGTGATTCCGTAATAGTTTTTACCTTTTCTTCTGGTATATCTAATAATAAGTTTATTCCTGCTAAACCGGTTGAAAATTTTAAAATGTTAAAAGTAATATTATATTTTAGAATCTGATTGACAATTTTCGAATAATCACCAATATCTTTTACTAAACCAAAAGGGATTGAAACGTTTATTATAGTCATTTCTTAGATCATCTCCTCACTAGAAATTAAACCCACAACCTTATT
Source organism: Promethearchaeota archaeon (assembly GCA_048938005.1). GTDB lineage: Archaea > Asgardarchaeota > Lokiarchaeia > Sigyniarchaeales > SOKP01 > Loki-b32. Next base: position 127,313 of record JBHLMQ010000003.1, read on the forward strand.
ATTCTCATCAATAACTGGTAGGGCAGAAATATCATATTCTTTCATTTTTCTGGCAGCATTACTGATTGGTTCATCATCATATGTAGTAATTACGCGTTTAGTAATAATAGATTTTAATTCATGTTTATCTTCAGCAATAGCTTTTGTAATATCGAAACTTGTAACAATCCCTTTTAAATTATTTTCTTTATCAATAATAACTACATGGTTAATGTTTTCATTTATGATCTTTCGAGCAACAGTCTTAATGTCGCAATCTTCATAACATATCTCTGCTTTCTTTTTCAAATCTTTTACGAATTTTAACTCTGTCGTTTGTTTCATTGGTTTAAAGATTGTATCCGCAGGCAACGTCTCTGCGGGGTGGTTTAGGTAAAATTTTCCTTCTTGTATCCACTTTTTAAGAGTTTCAGCGATTTTACGAGCATAGAATAGGGAAGATAGCGAAGAACATTTTAATTTTTTGCCATTTAGTTCGATAAATCCACTTTTTAACTCCTTATAATTTACTTGTTTAAGAATTGGTCTGTTTCTTCTTGGCACTCCATAATCCACAACGTCAGTTAAAATATCTTCATCTCTAATAGCAGTTTTTTTAGCTAAATCTTCATTTAAAATTGGAATTGGGATTCCAACACCTACAAACATTGATGTTCCATACTTTTCATAGGTTACACCACGTAAAAATTCCGGATTCATTTGCTTTAAATCTCCTTTAAGAAACAATGACCCAAATCTATTTTGGGGGCTATGTTGAGTGCCTTCTCCCATAACATATCCAATACCTCCACCCAAAAATATTCTAGTACCTATTCCGATAGTTTCATAGTTAGGATCATTATTCAATGGACTCAAACAACCTGCTCCCGCATAATGGGCATTCCCAAAATGAGGTAATAAAGTTCCCATATATGTATAGAGAATCCTATCTGAACTATTTACTGCACATACATATCTCTGATATGCATTTCTTGGATTACAGAGGATCGCTTGGTTAATATCATCAATAGTAAATTCAGTATCTATCTCCGCGAGAGGATAACAATCTGTAGTGTAAGAGTTACCTCTCAATCTTATTGGCTTCCCAGAAACAAGATCTTCAATAACATGCCCACCACCATATTCAAATGGACGAACATCAGCCATTCTTGTGCATCCTATATAACAATCTACTGCTGCATTACCATGATAGGCATGAACATCATTTAACCATAGATGTTCAAATTTTATAGGCGGATCAGAATGACCAAAATTCAAGAAAGCACCACTTGAACACATAGACCCAAAAGTACCAGTAGTTACTACATCAATCTCATCAGCTGCCACCTTGATTCCCTTCTCCTCTACGACATTTATCATTTCTTCCGCTGTAACTACCACAACATTACCATTCTTAATCTTTTCATTAATTTCATTGTATGTTTTTGGCAAAAAATTCACTATTTTTTTACTTTTATAATATTATTGATTGTAATTAATACATTAAAAATATGCAAATTTAAAAATATAGGCTCCTTAAATATTCATTAAATGCATAAAAAATGCATTAACATAATATTTTAATTATAATATAAAGGCAAAATGAGATTTAGGAATCATTTTTATCTTTGAAATATTTTTTACAATTATTTCCTAAATTAGATGAAATATGCATGGGTCGAAAAAATCTCAACTCCATCTCTTCTAAACGGGATATAATTGCCATATTCTTATTGATTCTTACTACCGTTCTTTGGGGTACATCATTTATTATTACTAAAAATATAACTCAAGAGGTCCCGATTTTTCTTTATCTCGGTCTTAGATTCTTAATTGCTTTTCTTGGATTTATTCCTTTTTTTCCACGTTTAAAAAATCTGAATAAAAAGATCTTTATTATGGGCTTAATAACGGGAATGTTTTATTTCATTGGGATTGTTTTTCAAACTTATGGTCTTCAATTTCAATCTACGACTGCAGGAAAAGCGGGGTTTATCACAGGATTAAGTACTGTTATTGTTCCCTTCTTAACATGGATTGGATTTAAAAAACGACCTCAAATTAGAGTTTGGTTAGCGGTAATATTATCAGTTGTCGGTATGGCGTTTTTATTATTGGAAGGTGAATCAGGATTCATCATTGGAGATATTTTTGTATTAATTTGTGCATTTTTCTTTGCACTTTATATCGTTTTAAATGATAAATATGTTCGGCTCACTGATATCTATCTTTATTCTATTATTCAAGTTTTAATGATTTCAGCATCAAGTTTTATTTGTTCTTTACTTTTTAGAGAGAAATATGATTTATTGGCCTATCCTTTACCTTTTTGGATCGTAATGATTTATATGGGTATTGCCGTAATGACACTAACTATTATCTTTCAAAATTGGGCTCAACAATACCAAGGACCAACCCAAACAGCAATAATTTTTACCCTTGAACCTGTATTTGCAGCTCTATTCGGATTCTTTATTGGGAATGAAATGTTTTCATTATTTGGGTGGGTTGGTTGTGTGCTTATTTTTGCTGCAATTCTGATCACAGTTTTAAAACGCACAAATAATGTTGAAAAAAACAAGTAAAAATTATTTCGAATATATCAAAGAGTTTAAATTTTTATAAGCGTCTTACTTTAACACATCAAAAAAAGGTCGAAAAACTTAATACGTACGGAAATCCAAAAATTTTTACTTAACGATCTATTTAAATAAATATATCTTTATATTATAAATAAGGGTTGTTTCTTGGCAAATTACTCTTTTATTAGGTAAAAAAATATAATGAACTTTAAGTTATTATAATCAAACACTTGTGATATGATACATGACCGTCCGTAAATTAAAACCAAAAGATCTAATCCTATGTGAAAAGTGCGGGAATGTAATGATCACGAGAAAAATTCGTACTAATAATTCTAACAAAATTGAATTCCAAAAAGTTTTACAGTGCATTGTTTGCAGATATTGGGTGGCTGTAGAGTAATTATGTTTTATAATCTTCAAGCTTGAGCGATATAAACTCATTTATTATGAATGTCTTTACAGGCATTTTTCCCTAATATTGTTAAGATTTCTCATAAATATAAATCTTTAGCTCCCTTCATATTCAGATTATATGTTTTCATTTTTCCGTTATATTAGAACATAAATAAAATATAATAATATGATTTTTATATCAAAAAAATCTAATATTGTATAGGAAGGGAAGTCTTTAGATAATCTGCTGCGTAACATTGGATACATGAATTACGTCCCCTTTTTAGGGTACCGTCGATTCGACACCTGCCAAAATTCGCCCTCTATTAAACTCTTTGAGTTTAATTCTCTCCCTGATTTTAAAATTTCCGCGCAGATTTCTTTTCCCTTACCTTTTCTTTAATTCTTTTGTTAGGGATAATAATCATGATTTTTAGGTGTAAAATGCGTCTAATTTTAATTATCGTATTTGGGTTATCACATAAACTAATTTTATTTTAAAAGTTCTCTAATATTTATTTTCAAACCATCTTCAGCAGCAATAATGTTTTTTATATTTGTGTTTTCTTGAAGTTTTTTTACTTGACTGGGAACAAAATTTTTTGTCATTCGAGGACTATCCATTAATGAACCAAAATGTGTAATGATAAGACTCTCAAGAGGGGGGTAAATCTTGTTTAGATATGGGATAACTTCATCAGTACATAAATGCCTTCTACATACTTTTGAGTCTGGTCGCAGAAGGTTAAGGATTAAAATATTGACACCAGAAAATTCTTCAGAAAAATCATCATATACCATTGTGTCACTTGTAAAAGCTATAGAATAATTTTTAAGGTTAAATTTAATGCCAAATCCTTCATTATAAGGTGAATGAACGACTTTAGTACCATTAATTTCTACACCTTTATAATTGAATATATCTCCTGCTTTAAATTTCACTATCTCCTCAAGCATGTTAAGATGATAATCTGAAATATACTTAAGAACTTCAATCGTAGTAATTAGTGTGCCTTTTTTATAGTAATTATAATTTCTATCGTGTAAAATTTCTCTTGAACTTTCAATTATAGCACTTAAATCACTATAATGGTCAACATGAGCATGAGTTACAAAAAAAAGTTCTGTTTTTACCGGATCTTGTTGAAATTGGTTAATTCTTACAATTGCACCAGGTCCCGGATCTATATGTGATTGAATTCCATTGAATTTGTAAAGAATACCTCCTGTGGCTCTATATTGAGTTCTAACATGATGCCGTCCACCACCAGAGCCTAATATAACAATTTCATCTTCCATGATTCCTTTTTAAAAAGATTATTTTGAATCAGTATTTATATGTTTCAGTTAATTTTTTTATGAGAATATCAAATGTTTTTTCGATATGATAACCTGTTTTTGAAGATGTCTTTATGTAGTCTATCATATTAAATGTATTCTTTAAATGAAGAGCACTATCATCATCAACAGCAATTAAATCTTCTAGATCAAATTTTGTTCCTACAAGGAGGATTGGTAAGTTTATATCATGTAATCGAGCAATATTTACCCATTCTAATATATCCCTTATAAGAGGCATTCTTGTTAAATCAAATAAGAGAAGCGCTCCCCTTGCGCCCATTACAAAATTTTCAAGAAGATATCTGAATCGCTCTTGACCCCCTAAATCCCATAATTGTAATAGGCAATGAGCATTATCAAAATCTAGCTCTTTTATGAAGAAGTCTACTCCTACTGTCATTATAGTGCTTTCATCAAAAAAGCCATCAACGTATCTTCTTAGAAATGAAGTTTTACCAACTCCACCATTTCCAGTAAGAAGAATTTTGAATATATAGTTTTTCATGTTTGAATGGGTAAACCTATAATATGTGATAAATGTAAAACCACTTATTTATTTTAATGCGTTAAAATTTATCTTAATTGAAATTTTAACTAGGATGAAGTTCTTTCATCAGAATTTCATCAATTTGGTTAAAAATAGGTTTTAATTTTTCATTTAACATATTTTGAATTTTAAATTTACTAAAATCACTTTTAATGTTTTTAATAAAAGTGTTAATGTTCTGTATTGCCAGTACTTGACCTTTTTTTCCCAGTTCCGCTAATTTCCGATGGTTAGGATTATTGATTTCAAACTTCTGAATAGGAATGTCGAGTGGAAGCTTAAAGATATGTCTTGAACTCTTCATAATTTTTACTTGATTTGTTATAAGGTGAGAATTTAGGATAGCTGCTAAATAGAATGCCTCTTCTAGGTTTGCTGTGTCATAGAAAGATAAATCTCCTGTAATCAAGTAATCTCCTTGTATTACAGCGGAATTCAGTATAGAACCAGAATTATTGTAAACAACCTTGATTTTTGAAATTTGCCTTTGGTTAATTAACTTAGCCCATCGATTTAAATTTTCCATCAAAGAATTATGTTTTGTTGTTTCCTTTTTGTATTTAATATATAAATTATTGATTTTATCATAAAATAATTTAGCATGTTTATCCAATTTGTCATATTCAAAGATTAAGTCGGATTTTGAGAGCGGGAGAAAAACATTATAATAGTTATACACATGAAATTTAACTAACTCGGTGCTTTTAATTACTTTAAATATATATTTTATTTCAATAATATCATCTTTAAATTCTCTTTTATCCCAAGGTGCTTTAGCTCTTCGAAAAATTCTCTCATCAGGATTGATTTTTACTAACCCCTCGCTAACATTATTAAATCTAACAAATATCAGATTTCGTGGATTTAAGTCTGCTCCTTTATGAAAAAGTATTTTATAATGGCTTTGTTTAAGTGGTAAGAGATTTTTAAAGCTTTGTTTTGAAATAAGTTTTTTGATATATGTTTTTTCTCCTTTTTTTTCAATAGAATAAGGTATTAAGGTGTCTACTTTATCCAATTCCAATTCTATGTCTTCAAAATAATCAATATTCTCCATTTCATTCTTTAAAGTAAAATGGTATGATTTAATCTCCTCGTTCGGATTTGCCCCTAAATTTTTTGATTTCTTCCCAAACAAACATATAAAATCGATATTAAATATTCTCTCGATTTTTTTATCAAAAGTCCAAACTTTAATATCTGAAAATCCTTTAAAATTGCGGAATCTAGATGCATGGGAACCTGTAATAACTCCTTTTGTGATTACGAAAAAAATTTTAGCGTCTTCTTTCATGAAAGTTTTCTGCGCCTTAACAAAGAATATTGTAGATATTTCTAAATTAAGTAGATTCTTTGGAAGTGGCTTAATCTCTAATTGTTCTGCTAATTTTTTCATTTTTTCTTGATAATAAACAGATTCTATGTCATGAAATGTATACCACGGAGGATTTCCTATTATTAAATCAAATCTCCTATTAAAATTTTTGTCTTTTTGAAATAATGAATCGAACATATATAAATTCAATTTGATAGCAGAGATTTGATCTTTCAATAGATACAATAAATTAATTTTTGAAATATAAATTGAAATTGGATTTATATCATAACCATATATCTTGTTTATTGCTGCAAATTTTTCTTCCATAGGTTTATCTTGGGATAGAATAAATTTTACTACTTCAGTTAGGAAATTTCCTGAACCGCAGCAAGGATCAAGGATAGTTTCCCCAAATGAATAAGAATCTTTAATCATCTGTTTTACTAAGAATGGAGGAGTATAGAACTCTCCAGATTTATGTCTAATAATTGGGGATAGAATTTTTTGAATAAGATAATCGAAAAAATATTCTGGTGAAATCTCTAGGTTAAAAACATAATTAGACACATTTAAAATGAGAAAATAGAAAAAAGTTAGATCTTTTTTTTCAGAAAGAGAAAATAATGGATTAAAATAATTAAAATCAAAAATTTTAAGGTCTTTATAATTGGATTTTACATTTTCTTCAACCTTTTTAAAATTTTTTAAGGAAATATTATGGTTCAGTAGAAAATTTTTATTGTGCAGAATAAATTTAGAAATAAAGACATACCCAACTAAGTGAATTAAAGCAAAAACAACATATAAGTGTAAATTAATCTGTTTTTTGCCATATATTCTTTCAAAATCTTTGCGCCATTCTTTAAACTCATTTTTGCTGTAAATTTCATTTCTAATTAATATATTTTCTATTTTTTTTAGATTCTCATTAATAAAAGTGAATTTAAAATCTATTTTATTATTTGGATTTAGTAGTATTGCCAAAAATTCATACTCCTTTTTCTTTATAGCCTATCATAATCAATGAATTAATATTTAAATATTAATTAAATATTTGTATATTAGTTATTAATCTAAAAATTAAGAGAATTTTTCTAGTTTTGACCATAACAGAGATTAAGATCTCTTCGATTCTTGAAAATGGGATTGAATTTTCCTGCCAAATGTGCGGTAAGTGCTGTAAGGGGTTCAACGAAGGAGAAGTTTATTTATATAAAGATGATATTCTTAGACTAACTAAATTTTTAAATTTTAAAGGAAAGAATGGATTAAGAAAATTCGCTGAAAAATATTTAAAAGTTATTAATGACTCTTTTTTCTGGAAAGATCCAGGAGCACAGAGAGGAAAAACATACCGTTTTAAAACACTTGGATTCAAATTTACAGGAGAGGATGAGCATTGTCATTTTCTAAAAAATAACAAATGTAGTGTTCATGTAGCCCGTCCCTTCCAATGTAGATCATTTCCCTTTTGGCAAATGATGGTGTCAAATAGAAAAAATTTTGAAGACTATACAAAAAAATGCAAAGGTTTACAGGTTTTAAAGGGTAAATATTATTCAAGGGATGACATATTAAATTGGGCGAAAGCAGAATACGAAATCGAGAAGAAATACTTTTTAGAAATGAAGAAAAACAATTTTGACATTTTTAAAGTATACCCTTTTCTATCAAAAAAAATGCTTCAGAATAGTTAAAAATATAGAAAAACTGACCTTCTCATTAATTTATGTTTTTATTTAAATAATTAAATAAAAAACTTAACCAACTGATTCTATTGGTTAATTCAATTAAAATAAAAAAAAAAATAGTTTAATGTTTTATTTAAAACGTCTAATTATTTTATTAAAAGTCAAGCAGTCGCAAAATGAACGCAATTAATAAGACTTGACCTCCCCAACTTCCCCAATAATTAACAAGGGGGATACCCAATGCAAAAGCAACAGAGGCGGAATATAAAGAAATCCATGCAAAGAACATAAATCCAATTATTAAGAGAACCCACCATTCATAAGGTATCTTAATATCAACAAAATCAAAGATTAATATTATCAAAATTATACATAAGATTAATCCAAAAAGACCTGCTAAGAAATAGTCAGTATCCCAGCCAAATGAAAGGGCGTAAAATAGTAAAATGCATTCATATATACCAAGAGCTGCACCTAGGAGTGCCATCATCTTATTTGCTTTCCATCCTTTCTTTCCACCGAAAAACTCAACTAACCCTGCCATTATTGCGAGTGTTCCCGCCCAATATGACATAAAACTACCAAGATATCCAAAAATCAGAGTGACTGCACCAAGGATTACTAATAACCACCAGTAAAATGGAACTTTAATTGGTATCAAGTCCCACAATGCTAAACCCAAAAAGACATATAAAGCAAATACCAGTTCTAATATTCCGTAAAGAATTAGTAACTCTGTACCGGGACCAACCGCCATGAAGTACATAACAGAATCAAAAAACCAGAATAGTACTGCTGACAAGGCAAGTATTACCATTCCAGATAATTCTCTTTTTTCTTCACCCATATAAGAACACTTCTTTTTTTTTTAAATGTTTTTCAATTTTTTTTTCCAAATTGGAATTAGTTTAAAGTTATACTCCCCAGTTTAAAAAATTTTTCCTATTTTTTATTAGAAGCTTAATAGCATAATATTCCTTAAAATGAAAAATAAAATGAAATTTATATATAAATTTTAATTTTAAAATATCCCAGTTTTATCCCTAGAAAATTGTGTAGAGGAAAAAGAAGTTGAGACTGTTATTTCATTAGTTTTGTATATATGTCTAATTTATATTTTAATTTAAAATACTAATATCTTATTTCTAAAAATAATCTCAACAATTATTAAAAAATTGACCTTATATTAATTAAAGAATAAAGACGAATTCTTTTTGGTTAGTGGTTTAAAATTGAAAATTGGTCTATTTTTATGTGATTGTGGAAAGAATATAAGTGGTGTAATCGATAACGAGAAATTAATTAAACATTTTGAGTCATATTCTGATTTATATGTGTTTAGAGACCAATATCTCTGTTCTGAATTAGGTTTAAACAAGATTATTGACGAAATAAAAGAAAAAAAGGTTGATCGAGTTGTTATTGCTGCTTGTTCATTTAAATTACATGGATTGTTATTTCGAAAAACTATTGAAAAAGCAGGAATCAACCGATTCTTGATATCATTCGCTAACGTACGAGAACAGAATTCATGGGTTCATTATGATGAGCCAGAAAAAGCAACAAGAAAAGCAATAGATCAAATTAATATGGCAATAGAACAAGTTAAGCTTTTAGAACCATTAGACATTCAATATTCTAATATAACTCCCTCGGCGCTAATTATAGGGGGAGGAATAGCGGGAATAAAAGCTGCTTTAGCAATCGCAGATACCGGTCATAAAGTATATTTAGTTGAGAAGGAACCTACAATTGGAGGTCATATGGCTCTATTTGATAAAACATTTCCAACCCTAGATTGTTCAATTTGCATACTTGGGCCCTTGATGACGGAAGTTAAAGATCACCCTAATATTGAATTATACACTTATTCAACCGTGGAGAACGTTGACGGATTTATTGGAAATTTTGATATAACAATTAAGAAAAACCCTCGATTCATAATAGAAGAAGATTGTGTGGGGTGTTTTGATATATGTAGAGATGTATGTCCTATAGATATTGAAGATACGTTTTTTCCAAGAAAAGCTATAGATGTTCCTTATCCTCAAGCAATACCTTTATTTCCAAATATATTAGAAGAATATTGTGTTGGCTGTAAAGCCTGTGCTCAAGCTTGCGATAGAGATGCTATTGATTTTGATCAAAAACCAGAAATTATTAACATTAAAGTAGGATCAATTATAGTTGCGACTGGCCTTAAGCCGTTTGATCCATCTATTTTAGGGGAATACGGTTATGAAAAATACGCGGATGTCATAACAACGATGCAGATGGAGAGATTATTTAATAGCGATGGTCCAACCCATGGAAGAGTTGTAAGACCTTCTAATGGACAGCCTCCTAAAAAAGTATCTTTTGTTTTATGTGTTGGGTCCCGGAATAAAAAAATTCATCGGGAGTATTGTAGTCAAGTATGTTGTAATGTAGCGATTAAACAAGCGGTCTTACTAAAAAAAGAAAATCCTTATGTAAACATTAATATTTATTATACTGATATTAGAGCAATAAGTAAAAATTGTGAAGAATTTTACAATAGAGCCCGTGAAACTTTTGGTGTTCGCTTTATAAAAAGTAATATTTCAGCAATTCTAAAAAGTGATACTTCAGATGAGTTAATCCTTCGTGGTGAAGATGTTATCGAAGATGCTCTTTTCGAAAATAAGACAGATTTAGTGGTATTAGCTGTAGGCATAGATCCTGCAGAAGGAACAGATGAGTTAAGTAAGATTTTAAATATATCTCAAGATCCTAATGGTTTTTTATTAGAAAAACATTTAAAAGTCAAACCCTCTGAAACGCTTGTAAGTGGGATATATTTAGCAGGAGCAATTCAAGCACCTAAAGATATACCTAATAGCATTGCTCAAGCAGAGAGCGCCGCAGCCAAAGCAATAGCATTAATTACACGTGGTAAAGTAGAGTTGGACCCACATATTATTTATTTTAATAAGGAAAAATGTGATTTATGCAGATTATGTGAAAATATATGTGAATTTAATGCTTTAAAAATCGAAGATAATCAGTTGAAAATTACTCAAGCCAATTGTTCGGGATGCGGCGCTTGTGCAGCGATGTGTCCTTATGATGCACTTTTTATCCCAGGGTTTCAAAAAGCACAAATTTCTGTACAATTAAAATCTGTTCTTAGTGAGAAGAAAGAATCTCCGTTGATAGTAGCATTTTTGTGTAATTGGTGTTCTTATGTAGGTGCTGATCTTGCAGGAACAAGTAAAATAATTTATCCTACAAACGTTAGAACAATTCATGTTATGTGTACTGCAATGCTTAATCCGTCTTTAGTATTTGAAAGTTTCTTCTATGGCGCTGATGGGGTATTAATTGCTGGCTGTCATCCTCAAGATTGTCATTATGAAATGGGATTCACCAAAGCAGAAACAAGATATGAGAGTATAAAAGAAATGTTAGCTGAAGCGAATATAAATGAAAATCGTATTAAAATTGTTAGTATATCGGCTGGAGAAGGAGAAAAATTTGCTAAAACAATAGAACAATTTAAAGAAGAATTAACTAATTTAGGTCCAATTCGACCAGGTGAATATCTAAAACCTCCAACAACAAAAGAACAATTAAAATATAAAGCAAAATTAGACGAAATTTAAAAATTTATAAATAAATATTATTTTCTTTAAGATCAAATGTTAATTTTTTATTGCTAACTCTCTTATAAACATTATTAAGAGATTTTTTTTATTATATTATAGGATGCGAATTTTAATTTTAAAATAATAATTTAATGAGTTAAATATGAAAGTTCGTGCAATTACAATTGGGCAGATAATTCCTTTTTTACTTAAAAATGAATCTATCTTATCGTTTTTACAAAATAAACTTGCCTCTTTTTCTGAATTTAACGGTGTAATGATAGATTCTTTGAAAGAAATAGACATTCCTGTACAAACTACTCGAATATGCTCACAACCACTTTTCAGCTACGATAATAAATTATTTTATGAAAAAAACTTGAAAGAGACATTAATAGATATAAGTAAGCAATTGAGTTTTTTGCAAGACATATTTAAAGATTATGGATTTGATTACTTTGCTTGTTGCATGATGTTAGCAAATCAAATTCAAGAATTGGGAATTTTTGAGAAGTTGTTATTAAATGAAGTTCCTAAATTTATTAAAAATAATAGGATGTTTTTCACGTCTTTACCTGTAGCATCTAATGAAAATGGTATTAATATTCCCGCTTTAAAATCGGGAGCAAAGATAATAAAGGAATTATCTGACCCAGATCCTTTTAATAACCTACAATTTTGTGTGTCCGCTAACGTAGGCCCAAATATTCCTTTCTTTCCTGCTGCATATCATTTTGCAGAAAAACCAGGTTTTTCCCTAGCTTTAGAAATGGCGGATGAGGTAATAAACGTCGTCCAACAATCAAAGACATTGAAAGACGCTCAGCTAAACCTATTAGCAAAATTTAATGAAATTTATGATGATTTAACAAAAATTGCTGAGAAAGCCAGTAGGAATTATGATATTGAATTTAAAGGAATTGATTTTTCCCCTGCTTCTTATCCCGAGATTGATAAGAGTATTGGAACCGCTATAGAAAAATTAGGATTTGAATATTTTGGAGCTAATGGAACATTAACGGGTGTTGCTTTAATTAAGAGTTCTATCCCCGCAAATAAAGAGAAAGTAATAGGTTTTTCAGGTTTTATGCAACCTGTTTTAGAAGATTTTATTTTGTCAAAAAGATTGTCTGAGAATAAATTCAATTTAGATTCACTCTTATTGTATTCTACTATGTGTGGAGCAGGACTCGATGTAGTTCCCCTTCCTGGCGATATTACAGAAAAAGAATTATTTTACATCCTACTCGATATATGTACTATTTCCGTTACATTAGATAAGCCTTTAACTTGTAGACTTATGCCCATCCCAGGAAAAAGCTCGGGTGATGATGTTGAGTTTGATTTTGAATATTTTGCACCTTCTAAGATAATTGACTTTAGAAGATTGGTTACCGACAATAAGAATGATATATTCAATCGAAATGAGAGAAATTTGAAATTTCTTGAATAAAATTTTTTAGAGAGAGTATCTAATTATTTTTTGATAAATTCTAAAAATTATTTATTTATTTCCTATATGAGAGAGAAAAAAAAAGAGAAAACATTACGCTTCTTTAATGAAGCGGCTGAATACATTGATAAATATGACACTCAAGACATCTTAATAGAAGAAGCTACAACTCCTTTAAATACAAGTAACCCTAACTCGAATTTTTTAAGAGATGAAATGCTAAATGAATTAAATAATCTGAGTAATATCATTAGGGATAACCCAGATTTAAAAATTGAGAAGTTATCAGAAGAAGAAAAAGAAATTTTTTATGACTTTATTAAATTTTATAGGATATGTCCATTATGCGGGAATCCAAATCACTTTTTTAATTTAAAAAAAATATTTTTTGATGAGAATAAAAAACTCCTAATAGAGCAATTAATTCGATTAATGACATTAAAAAATAGTAAATTAAAAAAATATCATCTAAATTTAGGAGTTCCATGTTGTAAATGTTATAAAAGTTTAATCGAATAGCAAAATCAAACTTTTTTTACTTAAAATATTCAATTACCTTCCCACCCTGAGTAATCTCATAAAAAATTTCATCGGTTTTTTCATCCTTTATAGATTGAATACAAAAAGCTTTGATTAAAAAATCCATGTGATAATTAAACATGGACTCATCTTCAATAATTTTATTATCAAGAAGCTTTCTTATCAAATCTTTTTTTGAAATCCGTTTTAATTTATTCGCTATTTCCAAAATTTCTCGTCTTATAGGGTTATTTACCGCTTTCAGATATCGGTCATGTAAATATTTAGTACCTTCAACAGATTTGCTATACTCTTCCATTGTCTTATAATTCTTGAAATCGAACTCATCAGGCATATGAAAGGAAAAGAATAATAAAAGAAAAAGCTTGTCTTTTTGGCTCAAGCTAAATTAAAACTTTATATGTTATTTTATAGGAATCCTTATTAACAAATTAAATAATTTAATTAAATAACTCCTTAATAAATTCTCCTATCTTATTTAACGCCTCTTTTGCTTCCGGTAAATCAGTAAATCCAAAATATTGGAAAACATGGGTGGTATTTTCCCATTCTTGTAGTGTAACATCTAAACCTGCGGCTTTAGCTCGTTTAACGAAACGTGTTGAATGATCATATAACATTTCGCTTTTACTTACTTGTATTAAGATTGGAGGTAAACCTCTTAAATCTGCGAGAACTGGTGAAATTAGAGGATTATTGGGATCGGCTCCTGCTAAATAAGCTGGTACCCACCAAAATACTCCGATATCAGCTAATACCGGATCTGTCTTAGCATTTTCTAAAATGGTTTTGCTATTGTTCGTATAATCGATACCTGGTGACATTGCAACGGCTCCAGCTGGCAATGGAATTTTATCATCTCTCAATTTAATTAAAGTTGCTATAGTTAAGTTACCACCACCAGAATCGCCAGCAATAACTATGTTTTCTGCTTTAATTCCTTGTGATAAAAGCCAATTATAAACGTTAACACAATCTTCTAATCCTGCTGGGAAAGGATGTTCAGGAGCAAGACGATAATCAACACTTAACACTCGCATCTTAGTCATTTTAGCTAGTTCTATTGTTAAATGTCTATGAGTTTTTGGAGACATCATAATCATGCCTCCTCCATGAAAATATAAAAGAACTTTTTCATTTATCACCCCCGGTACAATTTGCCATTCTGCAGGAACACTTTTAACATTGATTTTTTTTATTTCTACATCTTCCGGAAGTGGATATTGCTCTAACCGAATATCTACTGAATAATCGATTATAAATCGAAATAATTTCGCTAATAAACGCATTTCTTCGTCGGTTAGGATCCCATAAAGAACTTCTATAGTACTCTCCTTGTTAGATAGTCTTTGAAAAAATCTCTCATTTTCTTCTGTTATTTTTTGCATATATGCTTGCAGGTTGACCCTTTTATTCTCTTCAAGTTTTAAGAATTCTAACGCACCCTTCAATTGAATTTTTTGGCTTTCATCTATAAGCTTAAGAATCTCAGGACGGATTTTTGATCTGTCTAAAATTGTCATGTTTTATTTACACTCTTAGCTTTAATTTTAATTTTATAAATAATTATCCAAATAATCCTTCTTAATTTTAATTTTATTAAAATTAAATTCATCTCTACAAATGAATTTTTAATTCAGAAATGAAAAGTAAAATATTTTATTTTGGCACTCTTATTTCTTCATTAATTTTAATTTAAATGTAAATGAGATGAAAAAAAAAATGAATTTAGATGAAATTAAGAATCTATTAGGACCAGAAGCAGATGATTTATTAAATCATACATGTACTGGAATCCCAAAAGAAATGATACATCCTCCTGGACCTGATTTTATTGAAAGAGTAGTAGCACACTCAGATAGGAATAATCTAGTATTGAATAACATGAGTCGCCTGTTTAATCAAATTGGTAGATTAGCGGGGACTGGATATCTTTCAGTATTACCTGTAGATCAAGGAATTGAACATAGTGCTTCAGCTAGTTTTGCTGTTAATCCATCATATTTTGATCCTGAAAATATTATCAAATTAGCTATTAATGGAGGTTGTAGCGCTGTAGCATCCACTCTTGGTGTTTTGGGTTCTATATCAAGAAGATACGCTCATAAAATTCCATTTATTGTGAAAATAAATCACAATGAATTACTTACAAAACCCACTCTTTCTGATCAAACATTATTCGCAAGTGTGGATCAGGCATGGGATATGGGAGCAGCAGCAGTAGGAGCAACTATATATTTTGGTTCACTAAACTCACGGCGCCAAATCCAGGAAATTAGTGAAGCTTTTAAATATGCACATGAATTAGGTCTTGTATGTGTTCTTTGGACTTATTTGAGGAATCCTGAAGAATTTATTAAAGAGGGAAAGGATTATCATACGGCAAATGATTTAGAAAGTCAAGCTAATTATCTTGGAGTTACTATTGAGGCAGATATTATTAAGCAAAAACTATCAACTCTCAGCCGAGGTTTCCTTGATTTAAACTTTGGTAAAACAGATAAAATTGTTTATGAAAAATTAGCAATTGATCACCCAATTGAATGGAATAGATATCAAGTAGCAAATTGTTTTATGGGACGTGCGGGTTTAATTAATTCTGGTGGAGAGTCTGGTGGTACTGATCTTCAGGATGCTATAATGGCAGCTGTTATTAATAAACGTTCAGGAGGTATGGGCTTAATCTTGGGACGGAAAGCATTTAAAAAACCAACTCCGGAAGGTATCAAAATTCTTAATGCGGTACAAGATGTATACCTGAATAAGGATATTACTATTGCCTAAAAAACTTTTTTTTTTCTCTTTTTTTTAATTAAATTAAAATTAAAAATATAAATATCATTATTCATACTAAAGAACTAATTTTTTCTTAAGATTATTATGGGAAAAGATAGGAATTTTAGACCAGATCCAAATGTGAATCCTTATAGAGTTAGACAGGCCCCCTCTCCTCCCAAAAGATCTTTTATCGATTTCAATATCCGTAGAATTTGCCCAGCATGTGGAAAGGACATCAAAATAACTCATAATTTTTGTAAATATTGTGGTGTTGACTTAAGCGCAATAGAACCGATTGGTAAAGATGAAATATCAAAACAATTGGCTAATACAGCTGTAACCGATCCAGATCCCGAGGTTAGAAAAGAAGCTGTTGATACATTAGGAGAATTTGGAGATAATAGCGTTTTAGGAGTTCTTACATATATTCTTTTAAACGATCCAGACGAAAATGTAAGAATGAAGGCTGCTGATGAGCTGGGAGATTTACACCATCCATTAAGTTTAGATGTATTGGCTAAGGCACTCAAAGATGAAAGTGCTTTAGTTAGAAAAGAAGCGATCGAAGGATTAAAAAAGATTAAAAAGGAGACCAAACCAAAAGAAGAATATGAAGAAAAACCAGAGAGTAGGGAAATTGAAAAAAGTAAACCTGAACTAAAAAAAACTACTGAAGAAAATAACAATGATTTATTTTAAAAAAATCTTGTTTTTCCATTTATTTATAATATTCATCTAAAATCAGATTACTAAATATTAAAACAGGGCTAAAAAAATCATAATTTTATAAATAAGATTTTAATAGTTCTTACTTGGAATTTTTGGTAATTGTCTTCGATTACTTGGATTTTTCTCTTTGGATTTCTCTAATATTCCTATTATTTCAGCTTTTCTTGCATTAGTAGGCAAATCTATTTTTTTTTCTTTAGCGTAAGTTTTAAGATCTTTTACAGTCATAGATTTAAAATCTGTTATTTCTTTAGCAGTAGCCACTTGTCTTGTAGGAGTAATACTCTTTGAGGCTTTTTTCATTGAAGCTGGCTTGGTTGGCATTGAAGTTAATGAATATTTTTGTTTTTTAGTTGAATCTATTTCTGATTCTATAACGATCTTCTTTTCTGAGGAACTTTTTGGTTTTTTTTCTTTTTCTAATACTTCTATAGCCTCTACAATTCCTTTTTTTTCGTCAAAATAGACTCGTAACACATTATTGTCCAATTCCAGCATATCTTTTGGAACTTTTTTAACAGGTTCCCAATAAGTCTCTTCAACTTCTTTTCCAAAAACTTCAGCAGTTTTTGAAACTGCTCCATAAAGCGTATGACCTAGAATGAGATTTAATCTTTTATAATCTTTAGGGACATCTCTTTTTAATATTTTCTCCTTAATTTTTTGTTTTTGTTCCTCTGTTAATCCTATTGCTTTAAGTTCGCTTGGAGCATAAGATGAAATTACTACTTCATTACTCGTGTCTTGTAATGCCGGTGAAAAATATCCTTCTTCTGCTTGCACTTTCATTGTTTTTGGAGTAATATCTGTTATAGTTGCCTGTTCCATTTTTACTCTTTCAATATTTCGAATATATCGCATATCTGCTAATCTTTCAGTAACTTCCATTGATTCCAATTTAAAAGCATTTAAAAATTCTGTGGGTTCATCTCCTGCATCTACAGAAACAATCTTACAACGATGGTATCTCGCATCTCTCATTAACTCATCTTGCAAAGATTGAGCTACTCTTGAACTAATGAATCGTTTTCGAACAGGTGATTTTGGACCTTTCCAAATAAAAATTCTCCGTAAGTCTTCTCTTACAATTACTAACACTTGTTCTGGATGCAAATTGGTTTTAAGTTCTTCTTCATTTATGTCTAATTTCTTACGTTCTCCCGATTCCTCCAATTCATAAACCATAAACGTTTCAATTTCTGTCATTTTCATTCGTTAGTGTATTTAATCGTAGATATTTCAATATCTAAGAAAATTATTAATTAATGTGTTATAAAAATTTGATTTTTCTTTTCAAATTTAATTATTTTAAAGAAAATATAAATTACATTTATAAAAATTTTATTTTTTAAAAAAAATAGGAAGAAATTTTTTAGTATAATAATTTTTAAAGTTGTTAAAAAAACATTAGTTTCATTACATCACGTACGAGCGAAAGCACCGACAGAATCATGTAAGACATTGTCGATTGAAAGGACAAATCCTACTAAAATTCGGCGATCAGTTTCATTATCAAGGATTTTAAGAGCATAAGTGTCTTTAAAGTCAAACACCCCTCCAAGGAAGAAATCTCTCCACCTATCAGCTTTTTCGATTTCTGCGACAATTTTTCCGGTTGCTACTTCATACACTTTAAAGCTAAAACCAAAAAAATTACCAATGGCTTCATACCATCGTGTTCCATCAGGCGCTTCTAAGAAAAATTTATTCTTGAAAAATGTAAGTATCTTTTTCTTAATTCTTGCTATTAAATTCCCTTGTGGATCCTTTAAATCTTGAGCCCCTCGAGCAGATACGATTTTAGCGTGAATAGTAGCAGCTACGGTACCATCAATTTCTTGTAATTCAACCCTACGTCTAATACTTAAGATTATTCGTTTCATCTTTCCAATAACTTGACCATTCTCATCTAAGATATCACCACTACCCCATTTGGGTTTAGAAGGGAACCCCTCCTAAACATCCCAGTATTTTTCTTTAAGGATGTAATAATTGCGGTTAATATCAAACAATCCTCCTCCAGGAGTAGGAGTCTTTTTTGATGGAATTATTGGAGGTGATACTTCTTCTTGTGTTTTTGCACTCTCAGGTATTGGTGAACCACACTTCTCACAAAAATTCTGGGATGGATCGGTTATCTCATCCCCACAATTCGGACAATATGGCATATTTTTACCTCTAATTTTTAATTATTATGTTTTGTTTTGATTAGTGAATGGTGATGTGGTTTTATAAAGTTTCGGGTAAGTATGCTGATAATTTTATCTTCATGAAAACGTTTTAATTAAATAAGGATTAATTATTATTAATTGAATATTATAGGAAAGCAGTATGTCAACTATAATTATACCAAAACTATTGAAATTAAAAGATTACATTACGCTTATAGGGACTACTTTAGGGATTATCGCTCTAGTCTGTGCCTGTTTTGGTACTCGCGAATCTATTTCTTTAGGATTTTTTCTGATATCCCTCTCTCTTGGTACTGACATGATTGATGGATATATTGCTCGAAAAACTAAAACTGTGAATGAAATGGGCAGAGAATTAGATTCATTGAGCGATTCTTTAACATTTGGTATCGCACCAGCAGTACTAACATACCAATCTTTTAAAACTGGGGATTTTTTTGATATTATTATTATAATAGGAGCAATTTGTTTTGCTATTGGTGCAATGCTTAGATTAGCGCGATTTAATATTTCAGAAAGTCCAGGATATACAGGTTTACCAACACCATTAAGTGCCTTATTGTTAATTAACTTTTTCTATGCTAATTATTTTTATGCGTTCGCCATGGGCGGCAATACATATCCTTTTCTGGAGATATCTTCCTATATAATACCTATTTTTATGGTTCTTATCGGCTGGTTTAATATCACAACTTACATTCGATTTGGTGAGAAAGGTAAGACAATTTATATTATTTTTTCAGCTTTAGCCCCATTATGCCCTATACTGGGTATTATTGGAATATTGAATCCAAATTTTCTAATTTCAATTATCGTAGCTATTTTCTTTTTAGGAGCTTTTATATTTATGTTAATATTAATTGTTAGGGGATTTATTGTTTATCTTATTACCAAGGCATAAATAATAAATATTTGTCAACAAATAATTTCAGCATCAAATTAACAAAAAAAAGTTATCCCTACTAAATTTAAAATATTTTCTTTTTCCAACTATCAATATTTTCAATAATTTCTGTTTTATCATGCGCATCTAATAGAGTAGGTTTTTCTTTATACTTATTTATCGTGCTTCTTAATTTATGTAAAGTTACCGAAAAACCTTTTTTCTCTAGGATTAAATCAGCAATGTCTTGTAGTTCTTTTCCAAACTCACTTCCCTTAAGATTATCCAACTTATGAATTAAATTAGTGAAAGCAGTATTAATTTGTATAGCTGCTTCATCTCCAGCCTTAGGTTGAGCTGCTGATAAAAAATCAATTTTATCTTGTAATTTTTGTTTTAAATCTGTAATCTGGGGCTGGGGTGAGGTTGGACTTGGCATATATTTTGTTTGACTTTTAGTAAACCTCTTATCATCTTTAGGTATTTCTTGAATTTTACTAGGGATGGATATTGTTGGTTTCGCCTTATCGGTTTCAATTTTAATTGGCTTTTTTTCAACCTTTTGAAACTGAATTCTTGACGAAATTATAGGTTTAAATGTAGTGAGTGTTTTAGTAGTTGCTGTTATCTTATCAATTTGTGGTTTTGATACCTGAGCAGCATGAAAAGTGTCTGAATATGCATTTTCCCATATATCTTTTACCAATGGATCGAGTAATGTGATTAATGGATCAAAAGAACTACCAATTCCAATAAAATTATTTAGAGGGTCCTTTGAATCTTGGATTACTCCCGTATAAATTTGGTTATCACCCTTTAAAATAATTAAATTTTCATTTTCATACATCTTATAAATTAAATTCTTAATATTCTTGAAACTTTTAACAATACTATTAGTATGAGCTTCTGAAGATGCTATTTTAATTTTTAAATTATCAGCAATTTTTTCAAATTGTTCAGGAGCTAAATGATTTTCAATATGAGGAATTATTAAAGTTAAGTTTTCCTTGGAATTTAAGATAAGATTTTGAATTGCTTCATTAATCTGTGTTACACTGTTTATTATCCAAATATTACTAAAAATTGATTTATCAATTGAATTTATCTTTTGAATGTAATTTTTCATTAAGATTTCAATAGGTTTATTCAGATTAGAAACTTCATTTATGGAATTCTGGATAACAGCATTGATATTTTCTATAATAATGTTTTCAAGATTTTTCATAGCAGCAGAAAGATTATCATTATTATCTTTAATAATTTCATGAATCGCATTCATTTTAGTTTCGAAATTAGTCAGCATATTCAATAAAAGCATTTTGAAGTCGTTGCGATATTCAAGTATCAAATCTGTGGTTTTATCAATTGGTTTAGCGGTTTCATCAAATTCTTTTTCAATTAATTCATGTAAGGTGTTGACGAAATCTTTAATCATTTTATCTACTTTCTCTTTAAAAGTTTGTTCAATAAGAGATACAATATCTTTCTTTTTTATCTTTTCAAGTAACTCTTTTTTAATTGCATTTAAAGTTTTAATTAAATCAGTAAATTTTGTTTGTGTGATCTTTTTAATATTTTGGTGAAGATCAGAAAACTTTTTATTAACTTTCTTTAATTCTTCCATGCCCTCAACAATATCTTCTACATCTTGTTTCTGAATAATTGAATCCTCTTCAATATCTTTTCTAATCTCTTGAAAAGTATTTAAAATTGAATCTAACTCAATTGCCTTGTTTTCCTGGAAAATTCTATTAACAGAATTAACCATTAGTTCATGAATTGAATTTTTAATGTTAGGTAAATTTGCGTTTATATTATCATAATAATTTAAGATCGGAAGAATTGGAGGTAAAGGTGAATAATGTATAATAAATTCTTGGTTTTTAGAAATATTCTGAACTAATAAACCAGCATTTATAAGTTCTTTTAGACTTTCATTAAATTCCTCTGGAGTTGCTTTAGGAACAATAGTATATAATTCATAATAAGTAAGCGGAAATTTACCTAATGATTTAAGATATATCTCGATAGTGTTTTCTGATAGTTGCATTTTTCTTAAAAAGTTATCCATCAAATCTTCACCAACTTATTTCACATATTTTTGACTATTTTATATAAAGCCATATGAATTTTTATTTATAATTATTTTATCTATCTTTTCTAAAAAATATTTAAGATGGTATTATCATTATGATTATTAATACTATTTGAGATAATTACAGAAGTTGATCACACAGGTGCGGGAAAAATGATAGAGGACATATATTTTTACTTGGACTTAACAAAAGATTTACTGAAAAAAAAAGAAATAGTAAAAGCTATTAAATATTATATTGAGGAAAAAAACAAAATAAATGTAAATAGCCACTTTTCTCTTCTGATTTTCCAAGAAGAAGGGAACCCTATCTTTATTATGGATAAAAAGGATTCTGGTATAATTACTAAATCTATTGAAGAAAACTGGAAAAGTCGCCCAAAAGAACAAAGCTTTTTTGAAAATGGATTATTCTATATTTTTTCTTATATAGCCGAGACAGTAAGAAAAAAATCTAAATTTAATAGAATTCTTGTTATTACAGATACCCCTTCAGATTTATCTGAGGATTATCAAGAAGCCTTATTTAATTTAGTGTCAAAAATAAAAAATTTTCCAACATTTATCGATATCATAAGAGTATCTGAAAAAGATAAACGATTCTTTAGCGATGATGTAAAATTGAATATGCTATCATCTGATACTAAGGGAGGCATTTTCTATGTTCAAGATAGAAAAGAATTCTTTGAAGTTATTAAGAAATTAATTAAAACCAAACAATTTGTCTCTACTTTTGTCGATCGACCAGATCGAATTAGAATTACTAAAGAAGATTATGCTTTTTATAATCACTTAGCAAAATCATTAAAAAAAGCAGAAAATGTGGAAGGATTAGTTTGTTA
The DNA here is from genome assembly GCA_048938005.1 of Promethearchaeota archaeon. Lineage (GTDB taxonomy): Archaea > Asgardarchaeota > Lokiarchaeia > Sigyniarchaeales > SOKP01 > Loki-b32. The sequence continues at coordinate 150,284 of JBHLMQ010000003.1, forward strand.
TTTTTGCAAAGAAGAAGTTTGTCCAGTGTGTACAGATATTTATGATATCCCTTTAGTTTGCGAGGATTGTAATTCCAGCTTCCATAATTGCTGTGTTACTAATTATGTTATAAATCATAATATAGGTATACCTAATATCTTTCGTTGTCCTAATAATGAATGCGATGTGCTTTTAAAAATAGATGAAGATGAAATTATTGAAGTAAGTGGAGAAGTAGAAATAAGTTCTGTAAAAAAATACTTGGAAGAGGATATACTAGAGAAAATTACTAAAAAATTTCCTAAAGTGAAACCATTACCACCATTAGCTTCTACGATAAAAAAGGAAAAAATCAAGAAAGGAGAATCATTAGCAATTACAAACAACATTCCTGTAGAAGAAAAAACAGTTAAAACTGTTAGAATTGGAGGATTTTTTGGAAAATTATATACTGTAAAGAAAGTTGGTGACAAAATTGTGTACGAAAAAACTACCCAGACTGCTTTTAAGCCAAGCCCTACAAATCAAAATGGAAAAATTTTAACAACAAAAAAAATAATATCGTCTAATAATGAAAAAGAAAAGAAGAAGGCTAGCTTTTTTATATGTCCTCACTGCGGAACGCAGATGAATTCACAACAATTCAGATGTCCTAATTGTGGACATAAAATATAAGAACAAGAAAGAAACTGAGTTCCATTATACTTTTATTATATAGTCTTTTAATAAAAACAAATTAAAAGAGAATTATATTAAAGAAAAAATAATCGAATTTTGTATTATCAGTAAAAATAAATAGTACTTCTGTTATTATTTTTTTAATTAGGATTGATGTTAAAATGTTACCCACCCTATCTGAAGAATTCATATTTTATATTGATTTAGTTAGTAACTTTCTAAAAAAGAGACCTTTAACGAAAGCTATTAGTGCTTTTATTAGAGAAAAAGATAAATTTAATGCGCTAACATCTTATGGGGTAGTAATATTCCAAAAAAATGAAAATCCTGTTAACATTTATGATTTAAAAGATTCGGACTCAGTTTTGAATACTATCAATGATGCATGGGAAACTCGAGAAAATGAGAATAGTTATTTAGAAAATGGATTATACGAGATTCTAGCATATATTTTTAGAAAAAGCCGAAAAGCAAGAAAGCAGTATCGTGTAATAATATTTTCAGATACGCCAAGTAAATTGTCTGAGGATTATTACAATGCGCTTTATGATTTGCTAATTAAAGCTAAAAAATTCTCAGCCTTTATTGATATTATCCGTATTGGAGATGAGAAATTTTATGAAGACGATGTGAAACTCAAAGTTATTGCAAGTGAAACTCATGGAGGTACATTCTATTGCCCAAATGAAAAACTTCTCCAAAATATATTAGGGTCATTAATTCAAAATAAAAAAGAATTCAAGATTATAAAAGCTGATGAGATTGACCAAATTTTCTATGAAGATAAAGTATTTTATGAACGTTTAGCAGTAGATCTCATCAGTCTCTCTCCAGAAGATCAAGAAATATGTGATATATGTGAACAAGAGCTATGTCCTATTTGTGAAGCACATTCTGATGAAGTACATAAATGTTTTAATTGTGGTACTAAATTTCATAATTGTTGTGCTGCAAAATATTCCCTCGCAAAAAATATTGGTTTTAGACACATATTTAGGTGCATACAGTGTGAAACTTTGTTAAAATTGGATGAGGAATTTGTTGATTTGATATATGAAGAAGAATTAGAAGAAGAATTACCTCAGATGGAATTACAAGAACCTATAGCAGAAGATATTGTAGAAGAAATAGAAGAGGCAAGTATAGAGGAAAAAGTAATTTCACCACCTAATGAAGTCAAAAAAGTGAGACTTGGAGGATTCTTTGGGAAAGATATTACAATAGAAACAAAGAATATAAAAAAACCTACAATTAAAGAAATTTCAGAGCCAACTGATTCACTAGAAAAACCCCTTTCTATAACTTCATTGAAACCACCAAGAAAAAAAGGTACTATATCAATAAAAGTCTGTAAAATATGTGGTGCAACTATTCAAAATACTCAAAATTGTCCAACATGTGGAGCTAAAATAGATTAGTTTCTTTAAAACTTTAAATTTTTAAATTTTCAACAAGAACTACTCCTGAAATATTAGTTTCTTTTAACGCATTAAATTGTTTCCCCATTCTTTTAGCATATTCCTTTAGTAATCGTAGAATTTGATTAATTTTTTGTTTAGGAAATTCTAACAAGCTTAATTTAAATGTTCTATCAGAATTTTGTTGAACAAAATGAAGTTCATATATATGAAATGGTTTGTAATTAAATTTTCTTAATTTTATCTCTAACTTTTTGAATTCCGACCAGTAAATTAGAAATAATGGGGTTTTAGGTATTAATATCTCAATTTTTTCATTACATATTAAAAATTTTCTAATACCAGGATTTCTAGTTAAAATGTAAGAATAATACAAACCGAATATAAATACTATAATCAAGCTTGCACCGACACCGATTAAAGTTCCAGGAAATAAAAACATTAAATATATATTTAATGATGATAAAAGACCTATAAAAAGCAAACAGATTGAACAAGGTATTGAAATTTTATTGAATTTTTCCCCAGAAAAATCAACTATTTCAACTTTATCTGATTTCATTTACTTAAACTTAGATTAATCAATTTTACATTTAAATTTTAATAAAAATTTTTTTGAGATTTTAATTATTGTAGAATAAAGTAGTTTTAAAAATCTAAATATAAAATTAAAAGTAAACAAAAAATTTTGATGATTTAAATGTTTCTTAAAGAGGAATTAGAAGAATTTCGTAAAAATAGACCTAAATCGAGAGAAATTTGGCAAAAAGCACTTAAAGTTTTACCCGGCGGTATTTCTCATAATATCCGAACATTTGGTTTACCTTTACTAGGTGCTTTTCCAGTTTTTATTAATTCAGCTAGTGGTCCATATCTTACAGATATTGATAACAACAAATATATTGATTGTTGGAATGGTCATTTTGCAATGATTCTAGGTCATAATCCTCCTGAAGTTCAGAAAGTTATCAAAAAATATTTAGCATATGGATGGCATTTTGGTACAAATACCGAATATCAAGTTGAATTAGCAGAACGTATTATAAAAGATAATTCAGGGATTGAAAAAATTAGATTTTGTACAAGTGGAACAGAAGCTACTATGTATGCTATAAGATTAGCTCGAGCATTTACAAATAGAAAACTTGTAGCCAAAGCAGGACTTGGATGGCATGGAGCAAACGACACGCTTTCTTATGCTGTAGGGACATTGAATGGTACAATTTCTTCCCCTGGTCTCCCGACCCCAGAAGAAGCAGGAATTTTAACTTTTGAGATTAATAATGAAAGTACTTTCAATTTAATAAAAGATAATTATAAAAATTTAGCTGCAATAATTTTAGAACCTGTCTTAGGAGGTGGCGGTGGATTTCCAGTTGATATAGAATTTTTAAAAAGGTTAAGAGAAGAAACTGAGCAACATGATATACTACTTATTTTTGATGAAGTGATTACGGGTTATCGCTTCAACAACTGTTTATTTCAGAATGATATTAAAATAACACCAGATTTAACTACAATGGGCAAAATTATCGGAGGGGGTATGCCTATAGGAGCAATCGGAGGAAGAAAAGAAATTATTGAGCAATCTAGTCCTGAAATCGAGAATCAAGTTTTAATTGGAGGAGGAACTTTTTCAGGATATCCACTTAGTATGATTGCAGGATTAAAAACCTTAAATTTATTGAGAAATTCCCAACAGGATTATTATCGCATAAATCAGGAGGGTAATAAACTGCTTAATAGTCTCAACCAATTTTTTAGTGAAGAGAAATTACCAATTATTGCTAAGGGATTTAAATCTATAATTATGCTTCATGCACTTTTAAAATGGATTGAAAATCCTTCAATGCGGAAAATAATTGAATTCAAAGATAAAAAACGAGAAGCTCTAATCCAATTATCACTCTTTAATAGGAATGTGTCAGGTTTACACGGCTTAGGTTCAATTTCAATGGCTCATACTCATGAAAACATTGTTAAAATAGAAGAGGTTGTTAAGGAAATAGGACCTCCAGTTGCTCAATCAAACTTTAATTAAAATTACCATGTAAATTTTAATCAATTAATTATCTAAAATTTAGTTTGAACTGAAATAATAAAGAGAAGTAATAAATATGAGTAAGAAATATACTGTTATTCAAGTAGGATTAGGTCCGATGGGGAAAATAATAACACATCTCCTTCTTGAACGTAAAAATTTATCACTAAAGGGAGTAATTGATATTGATCCTCAGCTTATAGGTAAAAAATTAAGCGAGATTCTTAATTTTGAGGATGAGATAGGTTTAGTTATTGAATCTAATTTAAAAACAGTGATTTCTAAAGAAAAAGTTGATGTTGTTATTATTGCTACCTCCTCTGCTTTAGAAGAAATTACTCCAATAATTAAAGAAGCAATAAATTCAGGAAGTAATGTAATTTCCATATGTGAGGAATTATCTTACCCTTTCCAATATTTTCCTAAGCTTTCCGAAGAACTTCATCAACTAGCAGAATCTCACAATGTTACTGTAGTTGGAACAGGAATTAATCCTGGATATCTTATGGATCTATTACCTATTGTTATTACAGCACCGTGCCAATCCTTAGAAGCAATTAAAGTTACAAGGATGATGAACTCAGCAAAAAGAAGAGAATCGTTTCAACGTAAGATCGGAACAGGCTTATCATCAGAAGAATTTCGTCAGAAGATTCAGAAAAAAGAAATTACAGGGCATGTAGGATTAACTCAATCCATTCAAATGATAGTAGCAGCTTTAGGAATTGAATATGATGAAATTATGGAAATTCCTCCTAAAGAAATAATTGCTGAAAAAGAATTCACAACAACTTATGGTGAAAATATCCCGAAAGGATACGTTTGTGGCTTACAAAGTAAAGCTATTGCCAAGAAAAAAGGTAAGGTGATAATTCTATTAGATTTTGTAGCTTATGCTGGCGAACATGATGAATTTGATAGTATAATAATCGAGGGTAATCCTAATATCCATCAAAAAATTATTGGAGGCGTTCATGGTGATTTGGGTACCGCTGCAATGGTTGTTAATTTAATTCCTAATGTAATAGGTGCTGAATCTGGACTTTTAACTATGAAAGATCTATCTGTACCTTGCTACACTGCAAATATATGGAAAAATGAGTAATAAAAAAATATAAGAGAGTCTTCTTTTTAAGTCGCTATTACTGCATTAATCGGAAAGTATAGTATGATTGATAGAATTGCTGCCATTGGAAATGTTAAAAACCAGATTAGAACTATTTTCCACATACCTTTCTTAGTAGGAGTATGACTCGCTTTAGATAATCCCACAAGAGACGCCACTAGCATATGAGATCCAGATAAAGGAATTCCTAGGGCCGTACCAACGAATAATATCGCAGCTGTAGGAATTTGGGCGGCAAAAGCGGTACTTGGATACAGCTCAGTGATTCTTCCAACACTTTTAATAACTCCTCGACCTAAAACTATTAATCCTCCTGCTAAACTTAAACCAGTTATTAAAAGAAGAAGATTTATTTGGAATTCTCCAACTCCAACAACTATTCCTACCGCATTCGAACAATCATTTCCTGATCTCGAGAACGCAGTGATACAAATAATTATTAGAACTATATAAGTGAAGATTTTCTCAGTTTTTTCTAAGCTCTGAAATCCATTTAAGTGTTTAACTTTATATAGATGCATAAGCTTAAAAACAATAAATGAGACAACATAGCCAATAATCGGAGATAAAATCCACCAAATGCCCAATTCAAGAATTTTAAACCAATCAAGACTAGCATTAAGAGCTATCCCAAGACCTATAACAGCACCGATTGTTGCGTGAGTAGTTGATATTGGTAATCCTAAGGAAGATGATAATATCAACCAGATAGCAGATGATATTAAAATAGTTATTACAATTGCATTAGTAAGATACAATGGTGGAAATATGCCTTTGCCTACCGTTTTACTTACAGCTTCCCCCAATATAAGGGCTCCTGTTATTGCGAAAATTGTAGCTAAGATTAAAATGTATTTCATATTTAGAATTCTCGAACCATAGACTCCAGCAAAAGTCTCGTCATTCGCACCTATTCCAAATGCGATAATAATTGCTATAACTAAAAATATCGTCAAAATAATTGGAAATGCCATTTCAATCGCCTTTAATTATTTACTTGGATATTTCACAATTAAGCTTCTTAGAAAATCGCTAATCTCTTCAGCCCTTACAATCATATCAAATATTTTTATGCATATTTTAGATGTTAGATATACTCGAAGTGACTTTTCTTCTGGTTTTTTATAAATCACTTCTAGGACTTTATATTTTGCTTCACGAGCACTTCGTTTTAGCTTTTCGATATAAAAACTTTTTTGGTAAGCAGTTTTAAAATCTGTTTCCATAAGATTTACCATATCCACTAAAGTATCAATAGTTTCTTGATACAAGTCGTTTATTGTTTTCATCTCTGTTTTAATGTCATCAAACAGTTTAAAGGGATAAACTTTCAGACCCATTGCTAGTTCCTCTGAACTATCTGAAACAATATCTAAATATTTAATTAACCTATAACGATCTTCGACTAGAAAAGGGAGAGCCCGTTGATCTCTATAAAGTAAATCAATATATTTTTCTTTAGCACGATCTGCTTTATGTTCACATTGCATCACTTCATCTAATTTTTTCTTATCTAACTTTCCATTTACCAGATCATTAATACAATCATGTAGTAATAATGAACCGTTTAAAACTTCACTATTAAATTCGCTTGCTGCATTTAATAATTGATTTCTTTTATCACTTTTTAATTTCAATTTCATTAGTCTCACATCAAGAATGTTTTAATTATTTAACTAATAGGACCTAATAGTCACACATATCATTTATTTCTTAAAAAAAATTTCTATTTTTGTTTTAGTAATAAAGAAATTCAAATTCAAAAAAATATTATAATTAATTAAAATAATAATATTTCAAATGCAGTAAAACTTTTCTTGCCGTTTCTAGAAATAAGTTTAAATGATTTAGCTTTTGACCCAAAAGTACAGACATATTGTGTAAAACCTAATTTTAGATGTCCTAGTTATGGTCATTCATGGGCTTGTCCACCAGAGGCTCCATATTTGGAACATGAAGTATCAAAATATAAACAATTTTATCTTATTTTTGTTAAATACAATTTAAGAAGTTATATAGAGAAAGAAAAAGAAAAACATCCAAAAAGAAACGAAAATAGCATAAGAAATGCTTTTTTTATGAAAAACCTATTACGAGATAAGTTAGAACAAGAAATTGAATCATTTATTAATGAAAATCAAAACCTCTATGACGAAAAACTTATTTTATGGGATGGATTTTGTAGATTATGTTTTAATGAAAAAGATAAGGGATGTACTTATGATGCTGGTGATCCTTGTCGCTATCCAGATAAAAAGAGGTATTCTATGGAAGCAGTAGGAATTGATGTAACTCAAACTGTAAAAAATTTAAATTTTAATTTAGAATGGCCTCCTAATAAATATGTTTATCGTTTTGGTCTAGCATGCTTTAAATAAATAGTAAAAGTAAGGAGATTAAAAAACAATATCTTCTAATACAATAGTTTCCTTTCTATCTGGTCCAATTGAAACCATGGCAATTTCTGTTTTAAGTATTTCTCCAATTGCGTGAATATATATTTTCATTGTCTCTGGAAGAGCATCATATCCTTTTCCTGCTATATCTAACCATTCTTCCCTAGTCTTTTCTTCCCAACCTTTAAAACTTCTATAAATTGGTGTACAATTTTCAATTATTTCTGATTGGATTGGCCAACTTTCAAGTTTATTACCTTCTAATTTATAACCAATACAAATATTTATTGGATTAACTCCTTGAAGTGCGTCTAAAAGTGTAATTATAACTTTATCAACACCATTAATCATTATTCCATATTGAATATTGAAAAGGTCTAACCATCCAACTCTTCGTGGTCTTCCAGTTACGGTACCATATTCGTTACCTTGTTCTCTAATTTTATCAGCAGTCTCATTAAATAATTCTGTTGGGAATTTTCCTTCACCAACTCGAGAAGTATACGCCTTAACAATTCCAATTATTTTATCAATTTTTTTAGGTGGAATTCCAGTACCAGCAGAAATTCCTAATGCGTTCGCATTAGATGATGTACCATAAGGGTACATACCAAAATCAAGCGATAATAGATTTCCTTGAGCTGCTTCAAAAAGAACTTTTTTTCCAGAATCTATAGCTCTATTCAAATAGTAGGCTGTATCAATTACATAAGGTTTAAGTTGCTTCCCATACTCTTTATACTCTTGATATATTAGTTCAAAAGACTCATCCCAATCAGAATCATATGCTTTTATAACTTTCTTTTTGATTTCAAAGAGGTTTTCCAATTTTGGTTTAAGAAATTCGGGATGTATTAAATCAAATACTCGGATGCCCCAGCGTGCAGCTTTATCAGAATATGTGGGACCAATACCTCTTTTGGTTGTACCGGCACTATACTTCCCCTTTGATTCCTCTTCTAGCCCATCTAATACCCGATGGAAGGGAAAGATTACATGTGCGGTTGAACTTAATTTTAGATTTATCTTTTTATCAAGTTTTTTCAAATGATCTATTTCTTCAATTAAGACTTTAGGATCAACTACACAACCATTAGCTATAACTCCTTCTTTTTCTAAGGGAGCTCCAGATGGTATAAGTTTAAATTTATATTTAATTCCATTAGCATTTATTGTATGACCCGCATTATTTCCACCATTATATCTTACGACAATATCAGCCTTCTGTGCTAAAAAATCAACGAATTTGCCTTTGCCTTCGTATAGGGTTAATTTGCGACGTGCAAAACTAAGCTCCCCACGAAAGGCCAATAACGGCAATAGTATTACTCATATCTCATATTACTTTTGATAGTTTTGTATAATCTAATTCATAATTTAATCCAAAAAAGATTATTCTATACAGTTTAAAAAATTTTTGGTAGATAAGACTGTAAAAAATAGATATATAAATATAGATTTTCTTGTAAGTCATAATCTATTTTTAATATTTCTTACTAAAAGCCTTCATCGTTGTTGATATGCTTAAAAAAAATGTTGTAATTGATTTAACTCATAATGAAATGTTAAATATTGATGATGAAGAATTCAAGGAATTCCTTGGCCTCCTTAAGAGATTGGATCTAAAGATAAAAAAGAATGAGGATGAACATATAACAAAAGAAGCTTTAGAGAATATTGATCTTTTAATCATTGGTAATCCTATTGATGATTTCTTTTCAAGCTTAGAAATCAAACATATTGTTGATCATGTAAGAAGTGGAGGTGGCTTATTATTATTGAGTGAATATGGGGCCGATTATCTTCAAAAAACTAATTTAAATGATATTGCTGGAAGATTTGGTATATTTTTCGAGAAAAACATAATAAAAGAGATTAATAGTGCCAATCAAAACTGTACAAGCATTTTACACATTCAGGATTTTTTAAAGCATGAGATAACAAAAAATATAAGAGAAATCATAATTGGTGGAGCTTGTTCCTTACTTCTAAATAAAGAAGTAAGACCATTATTACAAACGAATGATCATTCTATTTGGTCGGAAGTTTATAATAATACATCCGAGAAATGGACAAAAGAAGACGAGAAACAACAAATTGTTGCAGCATATACAGAATTTGGCCAAGGGAAAGTCGTAGCTATTGGAGATATCGACATTTTTACTACGAATTCAAGAATAGGCATAAATTCATTGGATAATCGAAAATTTATACAAAATCTTATTAATTGGTTAATAGAACCTGTTCGGGAATCTAAAGTCATGGAATTTATCCTTAGTCAATTAGGTGAACTACAATATGAAATAAGAGAAACTAATAAGGTACTTAATAACATTATAGAAACAATGACAATTTTAGAAAAAAGAATCAGTTATTTAGAAGAGAAGTCTAAAGTATCTGCCCAACCAGCAGATACAGAAAATAGTTTTGAAAATTAGTTTTTTAATGTGATCTATTCTAAAATATTCGAGAAAAATCTAAAGAACTTTTTTTTATTATAATTAAGTATTAAAAATTTTGAAGTTTATAAACATTAAATCATATTATCATCAATTAAATTATTTCAAAAGAGGTAATAAAATGCCTTTAAAAACACCAGAACAATACCTTGAATCTATCAAAAGACCTGTAAATTTGTATATGTTTGGAGAGAAAGTAAAAGAATTTTGGAACCACCCTATTATAAGACCTTCAATTAATACTGTAATGAAGATTTATGAATTAGCTCAAATGGAGGAGTATAAAGAGATTATGACTGCAAAATCTCATTTAACAGGTGAATTAATTAATAGATTCACCCATATTCATCAATCCGTAGATGATTTAATTAAAAAAGTAAAAATGCAGAGATTACTTGGACAAAAAACTGCCTGTTGTTTTCAAAGATGTGTAGGTTTTGACACTGCAAACGCTTTATACAGTGTAACATATGAAATGGATAAAAAAAACAATACTAATTATCATGAACGTTTTAAGAAATATTGGATCGACGTTCAAACCCAAGATCTAATGGTAGATGGCGCAATGACGGATACTAAGGGAGACAGAAGTAAAAGACCTAAAGATCAACCTGATCCAGATGCATATCTGCATATAATTGACGAAAGTGACGATGGTATTATAGTTCGAGGTGCTAAAGTTCATCAAACAGGATTTCTTAACTCTCATAAGGCAATTGTTATGCCCACTCTCACATTAAGACCAGGTGAAGAGGAATATGCAATTAGTTTTGGAATTGAGACAAATGCGGCTGGAATAACCCTAATATATGGAAGACAATCATGTGATACAAGAAAATTGGAAAACGAGAAACTGGATATTGGAAATTTTAAGTATGGTGGTCAAGAAATTTTTGTTGTTTTCGACAATGTCTTTATTCCTAATGAGAATATTTTTATGAAGGGTGAAATCGAATTCTCTCGAGAATTGGTTAATCGTTTTGCTGGATTTCATCGGCAATCTTATGGAGGATGCAAAGTGGGGGTTGGAGATGTACTTATAGGAGCTACAGCTCTGATTTCTGAATATAACGGTACTCAAAACGCATCTCATGTTAAAGATAAACTTGTTGAAATGACACATTTAAATGAGACTTTATATAGCTGTGGTATAGCTTGCAGCTCATTAGGTTTTCAAAGAGAAGCAGGCAATTATGAAATGGATATGTTACTAGCTAATGTATGTAAACAAAATGTCACTCGGTTTCCTTACGAAATAGGAAGATTGGCTGAAGATTTGGCAGGAGGGATGATTTGTACTATGCCCTCTGAAGCTGATATTAAATCAAAAGAGATAGGATCGCTAATTGAAAAATATTTAACTACATGTGAGGGAGTCTGCGCTGAGGATCGCTTTAAAGTATTACGTTTTATTGAGAATTTAACAATGGGGGTTGCATCTGTTAGCTATCGAACCGAATCCATGCATGGGGCAGGCTCACCTGCTACTCAAAGAATTATGATAGCAAGACAAGCAAATCTGGAAGAAAAGAAAAAACTAGTAAAAGAGATTCTGGATATTGAATAATTGTTTTAGGGAATATAAAAAAAAAAAGAAGATATTTATTTATCTTTCTTAATTTCGACTTTAATTAAATTATAAACTCTTGTTCCTAGTCCAATTTCCTCAGCTGCTTTTAATTGCAGCTGCCAATGTTTTGATTCTTTTCCATCTGGATTCATATCCATCTCACCTGATTCAGGATCAAAACGAGGGGTATGAGAAAACCATTCAAAAGGTCCTTTTGATGGAATATTTTTAACCTCAGAGAGAATTGAATGTGGATTGATTGAAGATTTATGTATGAGATCTACAGTTGCTTGATCTAATGCAACAGGATCTAAAGAAGCTAAAATCCCTATATCTGGAACAAACGGAACGTCTGAACCTCCTGTACAATCACATTGATATGTGATATCTATAGCATAATTAAGATAAAAGATTTTATCTTTTCCAAAATAGTCAACTACTCCTTTGGCATTATCTACAAATCCATTAATAAAATCCTCTCTTGTAGATGATCCTGCTCCAATCACCCCTTTATCACATATAGATCTACACATATAGCAATAACGGCACTTATCCCAATCCTTTTTAAGAACTTTATTAACTGTTTTACTTAAAGCACCAGTTGGACAAACTTTTATACATTTATCACAATCTTCAACACATTTATCTAAATCATAATCAAATTTTGTGCCCAGATGAGCTCGGATTTTTTGGCCTTTTGCCACAGAACCAATACCTAAGTTTTTCAAAGCACCTCCAAAGCCAGCTCCAGCGTGTCCTTTAAAATGGGATGCTAATATTATATAATCAAATTCTCTTAAACGTCCAGCAACAAGAATTTCATCAAATCTCTTTCCATCAATTTTTTGAACGTTATAATCAATACCATAAGGCCCATCCAACATAATAATAGGCGTACCCATTGTTTCTCCCGTAAAACCATGTAATAATGCAACTTTTAAATATTCTTCTTCATTTGCCCTTCCAGAATATTCAGTATGAATTCCTGAAATGTTCTCAGGCAATCCCCAACCACAAGATTCTGCTACTGAAGGAACTCCTCCTATATCTTTAACGTAATCGCATAAAAATCGTATATAACTTGGACGGAGATATCTTGTATTTTCTAAAGCTCCAAAATGTGTTTTAATTACTACTTTTTCCCCACTTTTAATTCTCTGCTTAATTCCAAGCTTCTCTAGAGCTAAAGGACCCTTAAACTTGCTCATACTCTGTTCATGAGAGTGAGTTCGAGCTGTAAAATAAAATACATCTGACGTCATTTCCCTTAAATGTTAAAAAGTCCTATTTAATTCGTACAAATATTAAGAGTTTTAAAGTTAACTCAAAAAATATTTTAAAACTAATTAATTCTATTAATATAATATATCAACACAATAATGACTCTGAATAAAAAATAGGATGGTATTATAATGGCTCGCTGCCCAGAAAGTGTCTGGCTCGATGCCTAAACCTGAAATGCGGAGGCTTTATGAAATACCATTCAGCCATAAAACAAGTTGTTTGTCAATCTTGTGGACTTTCGCTTACAAGACATGAACTGGATGGATATTGGAAAAAGGTAAGGAGTGAAAATATTACAGAGGTAGATGATTTGCAAAAAAAGAAAAATCGACGAAAGGAATGGCTTGAATGGTATAGTAAATCTAAATCCGAGAAAGAAAGTTATTAACCCAAGCTTGAATAAGAAATTCTAAAAAAAAATTGAATTCTATTTAGAAATCAGCAAAAAAAAGAGTCGTATTGTTTTAAACTTTTAGGGTATTAATTAACTGCCAAATTTTTTTTCTAAGATATCATCCAATAACTCTAATAGTTTTGTTGCAGGTATATCTAGCAGAGTTATCTCTAAATGCCTTCCACGAGTTGCATCTTCGATCCTTACAGTTTTTGAAGCAACAATTTTTAATTGAGTAAGTTGACGTACATATTTTCTAAAACTCATTTTTACATGTGGTTCTATAGAATAATTCTCGCATATTACTTTATATTCATCAAATGCATCATCTACTAATGTAAAGGGTGTATCTGTGTTAATTAATGATCTCGTAATCCCATGCAGAGCTAAAAGTTCTTGGTCTTTTAATTGATCTACAATATCATTTCTGAATGTTGGATACACATCATTTGAAGCTTCTCTAATTATATCTGCTGTAATATGATCCAAACCTTCCTTATCACAATATGAACCACTTTTTCGTAGGATCTCGATGCCATGTCGCATGTTTTTATGATCTACTACGATTTGAGCAATCATCGTTAAAAGGTTAAAGTTATCAATAACATTTTCCCTTAATGCAAGTTCACTACGATATTCTAAGATTTGCATAGATTCTTCAAAATCATAGGGTTTAAGTAGAATTTTTTCATTTAATCTACTTAATATTCTCTCATTTTCTATTTTCATCCAATCTTTACTTCTTGAAACTAAAAGTAATGATAACTTAGCATTTTGATGACCAAATGTTTCAGCGATGTCTAAAAATGCAAGTACTTCATCTGGCTTTAATAGGTGAATCTCATCAATAATTAATAACATGTATCCCTTTTCCCGAATTAGTTGCGAGAGAATTAATTTTAACGCCTCATCGTCACTGAACCCACGTCCGCTACCATGCTGATATTTAGCGAGGAGCTCTCTGATTATCTTACTTTTGGAACGAAAATTAATGCAATTAAAATATTCTAAGAATAGTTTAACATCATTTTCGATTGCTATAGTTTTAAAATGTTTACCAAAAAAACGTGCAGTAACTGTTTTTCCTACTCCACCTTTCCCTAAAATTAAAAAATTGATGGAAGGTTGTTCTTTTTCTTCTAAAATCCGCCGATAATTGAAAATTAATGATTTTAGAGCATCATCACGACAATGTAACTTTTCTGGGACATAACTCGAATCAAGGGAACTCGCTTGTCGAAAAACTGATTTCTTCATGAATTGCTTTCTGAATCCATCCTCATCCATGCTAAATCGAGTAAACTCACTATTTAATTTTGCTGTATAAGTTAATAAAAGAACAATTTAAGTTTAAATTTTCTTATACTTATGAAATTATGTTTTATCTAAAATAAATTTAATAATTAAAAAACAAAGGATTTCAATTACATTTTATCTAAATTGTTTAAAGGGTGCATTTGTGAGTAAGATTCCTTTAATTTGGAAATATCATTCTTAGCGTAAATTCGTGTTGTATTTGGACTGGAGTGTCCCAAAATATCCTGTAATTCACTGATATCCATTCCTGAACGCCTTAAATGTGTTGCTCCTGTATGTCGGAAAACATGGGGCGTGATAATTTTAGAATCTGGAAAACCACATTTCTCTTTAATGGTTTTAATATCTGATTGTACAACTCGAGGGCTTAATTTTTGGTTCCTTGTATTTATTAAAAGATAATCTTCAGAATCATAGCTTATCCTATTTTTAAGATGCTCCTTAAAAATCTCAAGAGTTTTTTGATCGACTGGTACAATTCGTTCCTTATTTCCTTTTCCACGGAGTTTTATATAACCTCTTTCAAAATCAATATCTCTTACTCTTATATTACATAATTCACTTACTCTAGCCATAGTAGAATATAATAATCGAACAATTAGATAATAGCGTTCACTTTTTCTTGAGTTAAACAAACGGCGATTTTTCAAATTTTCAAAAATCTCCTCCATATCAGAAATTTTTAAAAACTTAGGTAAACTTTCCTCAAGTTTGATTTTAGGTGTTTTGATTGTACTCATAGGATCTTTTGACATAAATTCATTTAAAGTTAAAAATTTGAAGTAGGAACGTAATGAAGCGATTTTTCTTCCGATTCCTTTCTTCGTATAATTCATTTCATTCAATTTTTTTAAAAAGAGTCGGACTTTCTGACGCACTGAAGGAGAATTGATCTGGAGATCTCCTACAAGTTCAATGAATTTTTGAATATCATATCGATAAGCTTTAATGGTAGAGGGTGAGCAACCTTCCTCAACCTCTTTTGCGAGCAGGAAATCTTCCAAAAAGTCAGAAATCTTATAGGTTTCCATAATAATTAATGTATTATCATGATAATACATAATACAAAGTAATATTTACATAATATCTCAAATAGAGATCAGAGTGATATTTATTTTAGCATGCAAAATTCATTGGAAAAATTTAATTATTTTTGAGAAAATTAGTACTTTTAATTATTTTCCCCTTATTTTTCTTATAACCCGATCTTGAAATTTTTTTAGGTATTTAACAATATCAACTTTTATTATTTGGTTTGCAGATATTTTCTCGATTATTTTACTTGGAGCTATTTCTGTTTCATGTCCAGTCTTCTTTTGAGCCCAACCCCACCCCTTTGAAATTTTAAAATTTTCGAAATTGGGATGCTGAGAGACGAGCAATGAGAAAATTTTTTTAACTTGAGGTGTTTTTCTCTGTTCTTCTGGCATTTTTTTTACCATTTCAGAATCTTTAAGAGAAGGACTCTTTTCAAATGTCCATTCTATATCATCAAATAAAATCCAAGCTCCGGGTTTTAAGAGTTTTTCAACTAAAAAAAACGCTAACCCGTCTACTTCCCATGTATGTGCTCCATCAATAAAACAAAAATCAAAAATTGGTGTACATATTCCTTGAATTGAATTTTTTTCAACAATTTTCATTAATTCCCAATTATATGATCTTTCTGCGAATATAGGGGTTATAATATCTTTAAAATTAAGAATTTTTGTAAGATCAAAAATATTTGGTTTTCTTTCTTTTGCAGAATGCCTATCAATTGTTGTTATATCACCGAATCCATTTTCCTTAAGTGCAGCTGCCATATAGCATGTAGATGTGCCATGAGCAAAACCTAATTCCAATATGTGGTTAAATTTTTTAACTCTAATAAAATCATACAATACTTTCCCATTTTCAATTCCCATGTGGGGGATATTTTTTAAGATTATAACAATATCATTGAATTTCATATTAATGACCATATTTCATTTGTATTAATTTGTAAAGAATAATTCTCTAAAAATTTAATTTTTATAAAATTGAATTAATAATTTAATTCCTTTTGTTTTAAAGCTAATTTTTATCGATTTTCGTTCTCGGATCTTTTGCTAAAATATGGATCAGAGATGTATCTATCTTGTTAATCCTTCTCCATACCATCCTTGTTTGATATAAAGATATGCATTCATCGCGGCAGTGGTTGCTTCCCCCACTGCAGTCGTTACCTGTCGAATCCCACCTGTTACATCTCCAGCAGCATATATACCAGGATAATTAGTCTCTTGATCTTTATTTACTTTAATATTATTATCCTTATCAAGTTCAATACCCGCTTCTTTCGCTAATTCACTCTGGGGCTCAACTCCTATAGCAATGAAAAGAGCTTTTACATTTATTTTGGAGATTTCACCAGTCTCATGATTTTTTACTACCAATTCTTCTAATTTATCATCCTTAGCTATTGCTTCTTCAATGGTACAATTATACATTGGCACAATATTGGGTAATGAATCAACCTCGTCTACAATACATGCCTCTGCGCGCATACAATGTCGTCTATGAATAAGATAAACTTTTTTTGCTATACCAGAAAGATAAATTACTTCTAGCCCTGCAGCATTACTGCCGCCAACTGTGGCAACTATTTGATCTCGAAATAGAGGGCCATCACATGTAGCACAATAAGATATTCCATTGCCTACTAATTCATACTCATTAGACAATCCAAGTGAAAGATATTTTGAACCAGTAGCAATTATTATCGCCTTGGCTTTTGTGTCTCCTTCATATGTAGTTATAGTCATTTCCTTTGGATTAATCGCGGAAACTTCATTAAAGAAAAAAGTAGTTCCCCAATCTTCAGCTTGTTTCCTCATTCTTTCTGTTAAGTCAAGGCCATTGATAGTTTCAAATCCCGGATAATTTTCAATTTTGGGAGCTGTCCCAGCTAAACCTCCAAAAGCTTTACCTTCATAGAGAGCGGTTTTTAAACCCATTCTTCCGCCATAAATTGCTGCTGTTAATCCTGCTGGTCCACCACCAATAATTGCTAGCTCTACTTCATTTTTAACTGTCATTTTTAGACATCTCTATATGAAAGTTTATTCAAATTTACCTATAATAATCATAATAAAAGTTTAAATTTTTTCTAATTTTTTATCCGGTGAATTATATCAAATAGATAATAGAATATTACATCTAATTATAATCAAGTTTATTCCTTCTGCAATTGCCGAAGATATTTGCAAGCATTTATTCCCGCTCGTGCACCTTCTGCAACAGCAAAAACCACTTGAAAAATTCCACCAGTGCAATCACCCGCAGCATAAACTCCTTTAAGATTTGACTTTTGATCTTCATCTACTTTAATATTTCCTACATTATCTAATTCTACTCCTGCTTTTTTAAAAATAGAATTAGAGGATATATGAGACAAAATAAATAAACAATTTAATTCAAATTCCTTTATTTCTTCAAGATTTTCTGATTCAGGTTTATTAGACTTACATATAATTTTTTGAATCATACCTTCTGAATCTGGGACTGCTTCAATTACTTCCATATTATCAAAAACTTCAATTCCAATTTGTTTTACTTCATAAATCTTTTCAGGCAATTTATCAATACCAACATCACTTATCACAATTACAATACAACCCATTTTTTTAAGGGCTAATGCTTCTTCTAACATTTCTTCGTCTCTCCCATATAAGTAGACAACTTTATCTTTATATAATGGGCCATCATTTAATGCGCTATAGGAAACACCATATCCAAGTAAACCATCTTCTCCTTTTATTATTTCTTTTCGAGTTCCTCTCCCAGTAGCAATAATAACAACATCAGAGGTTATATTAGCTGTTCTGGTGGATGTCAGATTTACTCCCATTCCAAGCATCAGAGCAATTACATCACCTTTAATAATTCTCAAATTTTCAGAATAACTTTCAGCATGAGTTCTAAATCTTTTTAATAAATGCTTTCCCTTAATATCAATTTCTCCAGGCCAATTTTGAATTTCCTTTGTTCTTGTTAATGCTGACAATTCTTTACCTTCGAGAATAATTACATCCCTATTTGCTCGGGCACAATAAATACCAGCACTTAATCCTGCTGGACCCGTTCCAATTATCAAAACTTCACATTTAAGCTCATCCATTTATTTTACCTCATAGAGTGATATATTATAATTATTAAAAGAAGCGCTGAGTGGTAACTTATTGTATTATCATTTTGTGTTTATAATAAATATAATGTCTAAATAAATTTAATAATATGATCATAAAATGTCTTTCTAAACGTAAATGACTATTTCAATGTCAAATCAAGAAATACATAAAAAAATAGATACATAATTTGTTATTAACTTGAGCTTATAGCTTTTGAATAAATATAATCCTCACAATTATACCCCACATATGAAAACTAACCTGTTCATCTAATTTCTCTACAATAAATAACACTTTTAAACCAACAATTTTAAATTCTGAGGGTAAATTTACTGGATCATAGTGATTGCCATCATAGGAAATAATACCAAAAAAGCCACCTTCAAAAGAAAGATACACAATTTCTCCTTTACTATAAATTAAATCTTGTTTAGCATTTTCAGGCTGATTAATTTGTCCTATTACAACTAAAGGAATACTAACTCCTAATGCTACTGCTATAAGACTTAAACCGAAGATCTTGTAACCTTTCGTATTTCTCATTTTGAATGATTCCTCTATGTTTATAATCACACAAATGTATTTAAATGAAATTGTCATAAAAATATAATACATAATTATTAAGTTATATCAGAATAAAGAGGTAGAAAACAATGCCGCGTGTAGATAGGAAAATTGAAATTAATGCTTCTCAAAAGAGGATTTTTGATATTTTAGATGACGCTATGCTTGGTCCTAAGTGGAATCTCGCGTTAAACGAATTAACTAAAATCTCTGAAGATACATATGCAGCAAAATCTACAGTTGGGGATTTCACTTCTATCCGTACAGAAACTGTGGAATCAGAAAAAATTTCGATGAGGATTGAAGATGGAATTTTTAATTCAATGGGTTATATCTTAAAACCAAAAGGAGATAAGGTTGAAGCTACGATATGGGGTGAATTTGATGATGAAAAGAATGAAAAAATCCTTGTGAGATCTGCTGAAATACTATTAAAAGGATTAAAAAATTTCGCAGAATTTCTCGAAGAAGGCGGAAATCCTGATGATTTTAATAAGAAAAAATAATTGTATCTTCTAATTTAAAATTTTTTTTTTATTACGTAATATCTATTCTTATTTTCTTACTGCCCAGAAATAAGTTCCCTTTTCTCTTATAAACTCAGCACTTTTGAAAGGTGTAGAATCAACAAATTCTTTAAAAGATTTCTCGTCGTAAAAACCAGCAAAATCCGCTTCAAGGAACTTATGCATAACATCAAAAAGTAGAAAATCTTTATGTGGACTAAAAGTATCAGGTATCATACTTTCTCCAACAAGTAATATACCGTCATCTTTTAACAAGGAATATAGATCATTAAAAACATCCAACCTATATTTTTCATTTTTATCCATCTCATGAAGAACTTGATTTAATAATATAAGATCAAATTTATCTTCTGTTTTTTTTGCATATTCATTAATTGGAATTTCAAGAATTTCAACTTTATCGCTCCAATTATTTTCTTCTACTAATTTTTGTGCAAATGATACTCCCTTAGGATCAATATCAATTCCCACAAAATGAGCTTTCTTGTATCTATTTAACCAAACCGCTAAATTATAACCATAACCACATCCAATTGAAAGAATAGAGGATTCACTTCGTAAAGTTTTGCAAAAATCCTTGAAATTTTTAGCAAATAGCCTTTCGATCAATGATCCAATTCTTGCACTCATTCGCTGTGAATCTTTAATTATTTCTTCAGGGAATTCTTCATAGATTTCTGTAGTAGATACCCCTCTTTCCTTTCTAAAAACTTCAAGTATTGCATCTTGTAATGGTGCGAGATAATAAAATGATCCTATAGTATCTCCAACATAAAACATATGATTACGGTCGATTAATAAACTGTATACATGTGGCGCAGTTTTTATTGTTCTTTCCCTCGCATCATCGATTTCGAAAATACCACATTCAAGTCCTAAATGAATCCAAGCATCCAAATAATTTGGATTTAAATTGAACTTTTCCGATAATTCCTCTGGAGTAAAATTAACTGAAGAAATGGGACCAGATTCTGATAATTTCTTAGCTTTTTCATCAAGATAATCAAAAATGCCAAGTCGCCTTCCCAGGCCAAATGTAAGGATAGTGTTAAATCCATAGAAACCTTTTATTAGAAATTTTTTCATTTGGTCTCTCATAGTAATTTCTTTATCATCTTGATTTTGAGACATTTTTTTTCAACTTAGACTTCGATTAATTTTTTTATTATATCTAGTTATTTATTCCACTTTATAACACTTTAGATTTGATATGATAAATCTTCTTATATCAAATTTTTAAATATAATTTTGTATAGTTATAACAAAATAGTAAATTAAGAGTCCGATCGTTAATAAAGTTATTATCTTGTGCTTTGAATAAATAATCGTTCCTTCTTTTGCTCTTTTTCCCATTTTTTACGTTCAGAACGAAGCTTGAATATATCAATATCTTTAAAAATTATTCCCTCTTCTTTTGGAGGTACCATTCGCTCAGTTCGATCTTTTTCTGGTGTGTAGATTAGGGATTCTCCAAATTCACCAATATTGGCAAAAAAACAATATGCATATATAGATCTGCGAGCATCAAAATGGGCTGCTTTAAAGTCGGCTGTAACTGGAGTAAACGCGGGATTTAGGATTATATCAATAGGGGGCTCAAAATTTTTTAACTCTACTCTTAAATCCATATCAAGGAAGTCCCGGCAAATTATAATAGCTATTCTCCCATATTCTGTATTGCAAATGATTGTTCTCCGAGGTAAATCGCTAACTTCTATCCCTTCTTTAAAGCGATCTCCTTCTCCAGTACTAATAATTGCGGGTATATGCTTTTCTTGCTCCCAGAGAATTCCTTCTGGTCCAAAAACCATGCTAATATTATGGTGCGTTTCTTGGTCATGAAACGATCCTGGAACGATATACATCTTATATAATTTCGTCATATCTGATATTTCTTTAAATAACTCTCCATAATTAAGGTCAATAGACATTTCAGGAAAGAGTAAGAGGTTTACTCCTTCATTGTGTGCTTTTTCAATTAAATTTTTAACTTTTGATTTTATTTCTTCAATTTTATTCTCTCTTACTCTTAGAAGTCCTGAAGATTTTGTATCGAATAGTTCTTTCATAATATCTCCCGTCTCAGATACAACAATTTGAGCAATACCAACTCTACACTCGCTTTTTTGTACTTGAGGATATTCTTTAAAAAGATCTCTATAGACTAATTGATATTTCTTTCTTTTCATTCTCTCTATCGCTACACGTTTTTCTTCATCGCTAAACTGACGAGCTTCGCTTAATCGAGGAGATTGGCTACTTTCAAGTGGACAAGAAGGAGCAACTATCCCTAAAGTACTTCGGGAAATTGAGGGCTCTTTTATCGTGCTTAAAGCTGAAAAAAGGATTGATTCTTCCTTCTCAACCCTATTTAATCGATCTTGAACTTCTTTCTCCTTGTCTTTATACCCCGCTTTTCCAAATAATTCTACTGCAGATTTTAAATATTTCGCACCTATTCCTAGAAGCTTTCCTTTTTCTTGAAGATCTGTTTCTTCATCAGCTCTAATTAAGTGCCATGCCGCGTCAAAATATATTGAAGTTGCTTGAGCCCAGTCAGCTCCGCTTTCAAAACCTCCTTTTTCATATAAAGTAGCGGCTTTACTAAGCGTTACCTTGACTCTTGGGTACAATTCTTTTTTAATGTCCATTTCAATGGATTTATCAAACTTACAGCCAAATTCAAGCGCTTGGCAAAATGTTGAATTCCCAGAAGCTAGCATTTTTAACTTTGCATCCGTGAAAAGATCACTTGCTTTTGCAAACAATCCTGCTGCTTCGGAAAATCTGTAAGGATCTTCATATTTTTCAGCAAGTTCCATATT
>JBHLMQ010000015.1:0-55962 GCA_048938005.1 Promethearchaeota archaeon
ACTTGACATTGAAATTTTTTTCACCAGCATTCCAATCTGCCTTTATGGCCTCATATGTTTCTTTAAAACTTGGCATAATATCTCATCTAATTTAAATTAAATTTTTTTTATTTTATTTTTTTCTAAGCAGTGTGAGCATGATTAGAGTCACTTACACAGTTAGCATTCCCCATTATTCTTAATTTTCCCTGAATAAAGAGTCTTATATTTTCATCAATGCTTGTATTCAAACCTTGATATAAATTTATCTTAACCTGTTGAAAACCCATAAATGGACGCATTCCAATACCGGTTAGAATCATTTCAGTAATATTTCGTTGTTTCATATTTATAACAGGTTCCATACATCCTGAATGACCATTATTAGCTAGTGCAAAGACTTTTCTATATTTACCATCATCAAAAATTTCGATTCCGATATAATAATTACAATGTCCAAAATGCGGTGATATGTTATCTGATAGTTCAGTGCCATTAGAGGGTATGCCAATAATTCTTTTCATAGTTCTCACACTTTTTGCTTATATTATTCTTTTAATATTTTAAAAAATTAAATCTTTATTGTGAATAAATATTCTTAAAACTTAAATTTAATTATTATTCTTTTTGGGAGAAAATAGGACATTTATGTTAAGGTAATTTTGAATGATTATTCATAATATTTAAATTGTTATATGAATATTTATTACATAATCTGCTAATAATGAATAATTATTCAGATTTAATACTTAATTGAGTTGTTGAGAAAATTGAAAACCTATAAAGAGTTAATAAAAGACGATACTTTTCATGCTGAAGATGAATATTTTGTTGATACTAAACTATATAAAATGTGTTGGGGCTGCGAAACAAAACATAAGTCAGGTCATATGGTTTGGGATGCTTCTAAGAAGCGAAGAATTTTTTTTTGTAAAGATTGCTATGCGAAGTTGAAAGATTAACCCTGATAATTAATCACATCAAAAAAAATCCTAAAAGTTGAATTATAGTAGTCGCTGAAAGTGTTGACCATTATTTAACCATCAATTTAAAAAAATAAATTTTAAAGATATTATTCAAGAGGTTTTTATATCAATATTGATTATTTGAAAGAGTTTGGAATCCATAGTTCTTATGAGGGTATATTCATAATTGTTCTATGTTCTAAATGGTGTAAGTCTTGTAAATTATTCGCACCTATCTTAGGAAAATTTAGAGATAATGGTTCTATTATGTTTAAAGAAATTGATATTGATGAAAATAGAAATTTAGTTCGAGAATTGAATATCTACGCGGTACCAGCTTTATTATTTTTTAAGGATGGTAAACTTTTAAATAAAAACATTAAGATTAATGAGGAAATATTTGTTAATAAAGGAGTTATGATTGGAACTTTCGGTGAACAGATTTTAAAAGAAATAATTAGGCAGGTGTAAACTTTAAAAAATTCAAAGCTTAAGTAGTCAAATCATTAGTTTAAATCAAAATAAGACTGGTATTGATAATTAATTTTTACATTTTTGAAGATTTGATTGTTTCTGGCACATTAATTGAAGTAGTCGAAGATTTAAGCTTAATTCTTTTGAATTATTCTCTAAGGAAAAAAATTGCTTAAATTAATCGATCATAATTATAATACCAAACTAATAGTAAAAAATCAAATTAACAGAGAAATATAGCAAATTGAATAAATCGATAGCATTTACGGGAAAGGGTGGCGTGGGAAAAACTACATGTCTAATTCTTTTTCTAAAATTTCTGATTGAAAGCAAAAAAGAATATAGGATCCTTGTTATAGATGCGGATCCAGACGCAAATATTGCTGATGTAATCGGTAAAGAAATCCATTTTAAGGATACTATTGCTGGTAAAATGACTAATCTCAGAAAGAAAATTAAAATGAATATTATATTTCCTTACAATGATAAAAAGCAAGCAATTGAAGCTGAAATTTTTAATTGCTTTATTCATCTTAAATCTTTTGATGTTATAGAGATGGGAAGAACAGAAGGTGAGGGGTGCTATTGTAATGTAAATAATGTTTTAAAAAATGCTCTTGACATTATCTCCGAGAATTATGATCTTGTTTTAGTGGATACACCTGCAGGTTTAGAACATTTTGCTCGAAAGACTGGAAAAGATATATCAGATTTGATGATCATAGTTGATCCAAGTAAAATGGCATTCCATACGTTGAAAAGAATATTAGAAGTATCAAAAGAAGTAAGCCTGAAATTTAAGAATTATTGGGTTTTAGGCAATAGATTTTCAACAGTTAATAAAGAAATCTTGATTAAGAAATTAAATTTCTCAGATGAGCGTGAAATTAAATTATTAGGCTTTATCCCGGAAGATGAAGAAATAATGAAATATAACTTACTAGGTAAGAATCTCTTGAAATTATCAAGTGAAAACATTGCTTATAAACAGGTTAAGGAGATTTTTGCGAAGCATTTTTAATTTATAATTTTTTATTGTTATGTGTATAATTAGGCTAATTTCAGTTATTTTATTTAATAAAGAGCCTTTTTAAAAAAAGAGAATATCAAGATTAAGATATCCTAATTTAATTTTTATTTTTAGCAGAAATAAGTCTCTATAATACTTTTTTTAAAGATTAAAAATAAGAGAATACAGAATATTTTGAAATTTTAAGTTGGAAATTTAATTTTATCTAACGCAATTTCAAAATCTTTTTCTTTTTTGATTAAAACTCCCAAGAATGGAATTTCTTTCTTTAATTCTTCCATAGAGATACCACTTTTCAATAACACTCCAATCCAATCAAGCAATTCAGATGTTGATGGCATTTTCCTTAGCTTTGTTATGGCTCTTAATGCATAAAAGTGTTGTAAACATTGGTTTAATAAGTGTTGCTTCAAATTTGGATAATGCAATAAACAAATTTCTGCCATAAAATCTTTAGATGGAAATTCTATCCAGTGAAATACACATCTCCTTAGGAAAGCATCGGGAAGTTCCTTCTCATTATTGGAAGTAATTACTACAATTGGTCTTGTTTTAGCTTTTATGAATTCTTTTGTTTCTTTAATATAAAATTCCATAACATCTAATTCTTGCAATAGATCATTAGGAAACTCAATATCAGCTTTGTCAATTTCATCTATTAAAAGAACAACTTGTTCATCAGAAACAAAAGCATCTCCTAATGGACCAAGAGTAATGTAATCATGAATATTATTAACGTTTCGATCCTCACATCCAAACCTACTATCATTTAATCTCTGAACTGTATCATACATATAGCACCCATCAATAGCTTCGCTTGTGCTTTTTATGTTCCAAATTATCAATCTTTTGTTTAAACTTTCAGCTATTGCATGGGCAAGCATAGTTTTCCCAGTTCCTGGTTCTCCTTTAACTAATAAGGGACGCCCGAGAGCTATGGCAACATTTACGATATTTCTAAGCTGAGGATCAGCAAGATATTTAACATTCTCAGTTTTTACGTCTCCTCGGAATTTGTTAAATCCCACATTACTTATACTCATAATTAAATGAAATTAATTTAAAATTAAATAATTTTTTAATATGATAACTTTCTTACATAGTAAAATTCTATTATTAAGATCCATAGAGGATTTTTTTTCTATTTACTAAAATTAAAAAGTTCTCACTTGATTATCATTATAACTAGACATGACTAGTTCCGTTATTTTCTAAATTCTGCTCTTTATAATTAAAAAAAAGAGAAAAGTTTTAAATAGGTCTTCGTAAAATCATAATTTACTATACGTTCTATTTTAGTTCAAAATTCAATATATAGTAAAATTAAGGAGAGGAATCTTATGTCAAAAGAAGATGATATGTTAGAAGAATTAAAAAAAATTAGAGAATTTCTCAGTCCTCCCCCACCACCTCCGCCACCAAAAAATATGCTTGAAGAATTTAAGCAATTTATTAAAAATTATAAAGTAATGGGGCTAGCTGTCGCTTTTATTATGGGAATCTATGTTGGAAGTTTGATTTCCGCTTTGGTTAGTGATTTAATCATGCCAATATTATCTTTTATCCCGGGATTAAGTAATTGGGAAGATTTAGTAGTAGGGGATTTTAGGATTGGTCACTTCCTTAATGCTTTAATAACTTTTATTATCGTAGCCTTTGTGATTTTCTTGTTAGTAAAACTCACTAAACGAATAGGAATTGAGTAAATAATTCTTTAATATAAAAAATTAAATAAAAAAAAAAATTTTTTTTTTTAATCTCTCTGTCCTAAGACTGTTACAGAGCAAACTGTAAAAGCACCACCGAGATTGTGGCATAATCCAACTTTTGCATCAGGAACTTGTCTTCCTTCTGCTCTTCCTTGGAGTTGTTTAGTTATTTCCGTTAGCATCCGACATCCCGTACTTCCAATTGGATGACCAAATGATTTTAGCCCACCTGATGGATTGATTGCAATTTCTCCGTCCCAATTGAATGTACCATTTTTTAATTCTTCAGCAGCCGTTCCTCTCTCGCAAAATTGTAAATCTTGGCAATTTAAAAGTTCAGTGATTGTAAAGCAATCATGAACTTCGGCACAATCAATTTCTTTACGAGGTTCGGAAATTCCTGCTTCTTTATAAGCATAGACCCCAGCCTTTTCAGTTGCAGGAAAATGTGTAAATTCTGCTCCTGGACCTCCTGAAGGAACATACCAAGGAAAATTGGTTTGACATGAAATTGCATTGGCTTTAACTAAGATATAATCATCAGCATGAGCATAACTTTCAGCTAATTCGGGTCTTGTTAATATAAGAGCAGCAGCACCATCACTCATGGCACAACAATCAAATCGACCAAGTGGATCAGCCATCATGGGGGCTTTCATTACTTGATCAATAGTGATTCTATTTCGAAAATGTGCTTTAGGATGATCAGCGCCATTATCATGATTTTTTACAGCAACTCGAGCTAAATCTTCTTTTGTCCATCCGTATTCATGAAAGCTTCTTGTGGCAGCCATAGAAAACATCGCTGGTGCAGATGGAGTTGGATATAAAGGATGTCCAAAAATTTTAAATCCTGGAAGTCCACTCCCTCCCTCATCCATTAATTTTTCTACTCCACAAGCAAGTACTACATCATATGCGCCAGAAGCAATAGCAAATGATGCATTTCTAAATGCATCCATTCCACTTGCGCAATAATTTTCAACTCTAGTTGAAGGCTTTCCATCTAACCTTAGAATATCTTCGACCATAGCACCAGAGAGACCAGTAAAATAATAAAATATTCCAACCCAGCTGGCATCAATTTCATCTTTTTTAATTCCAGTATCTTTTAGTGCACCTTGAAAAGCCTCAAAAAGAAGGTCATATTGATTTTTATCCCATAACTCTCCATATTTCGTCATATCACAGCCAATTATTGCAACTTTATCTTTTATTCCTGTTCTTGCCATTTTTATCAACCTCCTTTATGGTCTCCCCCTTTCGGGACGACATTTCCAATAATAATTTTTAAATTCAGCACCTTCATGTTCTTTTCTGAAGGTTAATTCTACCCGCATACCTATTTGAACATTTTCCTCAGGTTTCTCAATTTCTGTCATGTTTACTAGGACTCTTCCTCCACCATCTAAATCAATCACACATCGAGGTACAGGTATATCCAAATATGTTCCACCCACCAAATGATCTAAAGTGAATGTAAAGATAGTTCCTTTTAATGAGAGTTTTACACGCTCAAATTGATCATCTGCTCTACAAATATAACAAGAACGCAGCATATCCGGATACTGAATTGTTCCGCAATTTTTGCATTTAACTCCATACCACTTGTAAACCGACGCGGTATCACGCCAAATTGTTACAGCTGAGCTTTTTCTAGTATACCTATCTTTTTCGAGAATTTCCTTAAAGTCAAGAAACTTATTGTAATTCTTTAGTGATTTCATAGATTTCTGATGACCAGTGAACCCCATTCGAGTTTTTCCAAGGTCTCTTAGAGCATCTCTATCTCTAACTTGCATTAGAATTGCATCTGCTCCATCACCAAATCCTGCCATTATTATTTTCGCATCAGGTTTAGGTCTTCTTAGAGCGCCGATAAGAAGTAAAAATGGCATTGGTGTCCCCAAATCACCAAGTTGAAAAAAGACACTATTTTGAGCAACTCCTCCAGCAAATTTCATTATTTTTGAAACTCTTCCATGCATTCTAGGATTATTGTAATAGTATGCTGCAGCACTGATCTCTTCAGGTTGTAAATTATTTCTCTTTAAAATTTCAGACATTACTTTTGTGATATTTTCAAAATAGAATTTTGTATCCATTTTTGCTTCGAAAGTTCTTATGAATTTATCTTTATCTGCTCTTTTCCAAGGTCCAGTAACATTAGCAGAAACTGAATAATAATCATCAATCGATAAAGGTAAATTATCTTCTTCTGCTATAAGTAATGCAGCTGCACCATCTGCAAATCCAAATTCCCACCATGTTGATGGTTCTGGAGCTCTAGTATCTGCCGCAACTACAAGAATGCTATTAATATCTTTATTAGCTTTAATAGCATCAACTGCTCTAGCAACTGCTGTTGTCCCTGCTTTTAAAGAATCTGTAAAATCTGCAGTAATAATATCTTCTCTCAAATCTAATACAGTGGCAATTAAAGAAGCAGAATCTTTCTCTGTATAAACTTGAGTTGTCGATGCAAAAAATAATCCATCAACAGATTTTGGGTCAATTCCCATTAAACAATCTAAACCAGCTTCAACTGACATAGTGAGACTGTCTTCATCAGCCATAGCTACTGCTTTTGTACCAGGCACAATAGGAAAATCCCAAGCTTTACCTATTAGCTCACGTGGTAATAGATATCTAGGCAAATAAGCTCCATATGATTTTATTCCTATCAATTTTTATTTTCTCCCCTTTTCTATTTTTAATACTCATTTTAAAATTATTATATATATGATTTTGAATGTATCACAATAAATATATTTCCTCAAAATTGAATGAAATTATCAACTGAAATGTATGAATAGGAATATAGATTTTTACTTTTTTGTATTAATTTTTTTGAAAAAATAACACAACTCAAAAAGAAATATACATATTTTGAAGTTCTGCAACTTTTAAGGAGTTTCCTCGTTATGGGGATAACTATGGGTAGAATTCTTAGAAAAGTTTTTCAAAGTATCACTCTTTATTCATTTATATTTAATTATATAATAATTTGAAATCAAAAATGAATGGTCCTCCAGAGCCTTTTAAGATTAAGATGATTGAGCATGTTGGAATGCCTGATCAAAAAAGAAGAACTAAAGCTATAAAAGAAGCGGGTTATAATACATTTCTTTTGAAATCTGAAGATGTGTATATTGATCTTTTAACCGACTCTGGAACTTCTGCCATGTCGGATGTTCAATGGTCGGGAATGATGTTGGGTGACGAGGCTTATGCTGGTGCACGTAGTTTTTATAAACTTGAAAAAGCAATACAAGATGTACTAGGGTATGAATATGTCGTCCCTACTCATCAGGGACGTGGTGCAGAACATCTGATGTATAGTCATCTTACTAATCCAGGACAAATTGTTCCAAGAAATATGTATTTCACAACATCAAAAGCTCATGTAGAATTAGCAGGAGGAAAAATGGTAGATGCTATAATTGATGAAGCACATGATCCACAAAATTTGCACCCTTTTAAGGGAAATATGGATTTAAACAAGCTTCAAGCGTATATAGATGAATACAGCCTTGAAAAGGTTGCTTTCGTAAATGTGGAATTTAATTGTAATATGTCAGGGGGTCAACCTGTTTCTATGCGGAATTTAAAAGAATTACGCGAATTTTGCAATGATTATAATTTGAAGATTATTGTTGATGCAACTAGATCGAGTGAAAACGCTTATTTTATTAGAGAACGAGAAAAAGGTTATGAAAATACTCCTATAGTTGATATTCTCAGAGAGATGATGAGTTATACAGATGGGTGTATATATAGTGCGAAGAAGGATTGTTTAGTTAATATGGGTGGATTTTTAGCTACTCATAGTAAAGATATTTTCGATTACACAAGAGGTATGGTTGTTTTATTCGAGGGGCTCCATACTTACGGTGGAATGGCAGGTCGAGATATGGAAGCTGTAGCTCTTGGCTTACGAGAAGGTGCCCAATATGAATATCTGAAATATAGAATTAACCAAGTGCGTTATTTAGGTGAGTTATTGATCAAAGCGGGAATTTCTATCGTAAAACCAATTGGAGGTCATGGCGTTTTTCTTGATGCTTTAAAATTCTTACCTCATCTTCCAAGGGATCAATGGCCTGCACAAACTCTTTCAGCTGCAATATACGAAGATTCAGCAGTGAGAACTATGGAGAGAGGAGCTGTTTCTAAAGGTAGAGATAAAGAAACTGGAGAAAATATCTTTCCTAAATTAGAACTTGTTAGACTTACAATACCCCGAAGAGTGTACACTAATACTCATATGGAGTACACAGCGGAATCAATAATAAGACTTTATGAGAAAAGGGATTCAATAACAGGTTTAAAAATGGTTTTTGAACCTCAACATTTGCGGTTTTTCCAAGCTAGATTTGAGCATTTATAAAAATCAAAAAAAAATTATACAACATGAGATATAAATTTGGAATCAAACAATAAGCGAGGTATAGGGCAAGAGCATCCTAAATCATATTTGATACAATTTTTAGCGGCGATAATTTTTTTTTCCCTATGGATTTTAGATTCTTTTATTTTTATGTTCTCAACTGTATTATCAAGTTTTATTCCATTTCTTATCCGTTTAATCTTATTTTTAGGCCTATTAGTAATTGGCTGTTTTTTAATATTCAGAACGGGTCATATTTTATTCCATGATGAAAAATTATCTTCTAAGTTGATAAAAACAAGAATTTTTGCACATACAAGACACCCGTTATACCTTGGTATTTTGATCCTTTATCTTAGCTTAATTCTTTTAACAGTATCATTGATTTCAATTATCGGATTTATAATAGTCTTTTTTTTATATGATCGAATAGCTACTTTTGAGGAAAAAAATCTTGAGAAAGTATTTAAAGAAGAATATTTAGAATACAAGCAAACAGTCCCTAAATGGTTTCCTCGTTTTTAATTCTTATAAAGCAGAATTGACAGGAATTATTAAGATACAATCCTAAGTTTAAAGATGGTTTTTGAACCTAAATATTTACAGTTTTTCCAGGCTAGATTCGATCAACTTCCTCTTTAATAATCTTAAAACCTTTTTTCAAGAACTGTAATAATTGGTTGAAAGCCTGCTTTACCAAAAACATCAATTAATTTTTTAGTTGTTTTATAAGCAAGGTTAATTCGGATAGAATCACACCCCCATGACTCGAGAATTTGAGTAGCTTTATCTGCTAAGAGTTTACCTACACCTTTGCCAATAAATTCTTTTTTAGTGGCCCAATTATCCAAATAACCAATATATCGTCCAAGTGTATTTTTTACTGCTTCAATCATCCCCATACTTACAACTTGCCCAGTAGACTTTAATTCAGCAATTAATGTTATTCGTTTAAGATTTGGTTTAAATTGCCTTAATCCAGAAGATTCTCTCCATTGTTTTTCATTAAAACCGATATCATATTGATCCTGAAGTTCTTTTAGAATTTCTAAAGTTACTTGATAATCTGAAGTGCGATAATTTCTGATAATTATATCTTCTTCTTTTATTTCATCATTTGACATTAAAATCTCCATTTTTAACTTGTAATTTTATTAATTAATTTCAAATCAATTCTTTCGTTAAGAATTTTTTGTCCTTTTCCACTTCCATTCTCTTTTTTAATAGAAAACAAATATTCATCAATATGAGGAACAATTGGAGAGATAAACAAGAGTTCCTCTTGAGGGAACCATAAATCTATGTTTTGATTCATTACTTCTTTTTCAAAATATTCTTTAACATGAGTTATAGTTATAGATATATTCTTCAATTCCTCTTCTGTATTATTCTGAACTGTGATTTCAATTTCTTGGCTATTTTCGATAAAATTAATGTTTTTAATAGAAAGTAGAGGTTTTGGTACAAGCTCTTCTTTTGCGCTTTTTACAGTATCAAAAAGGTCTACTTCTACAAAATCCCTTTCTCCCTTTAAACTACTAAGAGGAGAAAACTCAAATCCTTTTAAAGAGAAATAAGAAATTGCTTTTTGAGTTCTGAGAGATGGTGATTCAGATCTTTTTTCAATAGCTTTTGAAAAGTAATCCTTAATTGTTCTGTCGATTAATTCCCTCATAAAAACTCTAGTCTTAGTTCCTCTAGATATACGTTCTTGGATTTTTGGTGTCTTTATCACAGTTTCAGAGGCAATTTCAGTTTCTATGACTTCAGATAATTGATCTTCAAACTTATTTCGTAATTGTTCCGTTAACTCTTTAATGAGCTCATCGCCAAAAATATCTATTTCAACTGGTAATGATACAATTATAACTATTGTTTCTGGAGTTTCTTCTTCAAGTCCCGCTCTTCGTTTTTGTCTTTTCGATTTTGCGTTAAATTTCTTACCAAAAAAAGTATATCCCTTATATTCTAAATCTATATGGTCGAGTTCTTCAGTTTCTAAGAACCAAACTGGATGATAATTTATTGGTCGCATGTATCTCTTATCATTTCTGAGTCTATCATCAGGATACATTAACAGAGGAATTTGTCCTTTTTTTTCGTCAAAATATAATACATACACAACACATAAATCTTCATGAGGATTTTTTTCCACTGTTCCATTAAAAATATCCGACACTAGAACCAATCCAAGAGTAGTTTAAAGGACAATAATTGTTCCTTATACAAGAGAAAAAAATTCTTCTTATTCTAAAAATTTAACTATATAAAAATGTAAACTATTATTAAAAATTTTAATTTAAGCAATATAGCTCAAAAAATATTTATAGATGATTAAATAATTCTTAATCTCATTTCCTTTTTAATTTATTTTTTTCTCTAATTCTTTTCTTCTTTCTAGCAATATATCACTACAATTTTTTGATTCTTTTGGATAATAAAAGTATACAATTATCCAAAGGAATGTTCCTATTAACCAGATGATTAAAACTAAGGAGACCGCAATAGGCAAAAATGAAATATCTCTCTCAATCAAAGAAGATAATAGTAAATTACCAATAATACCGCCAATATTTACCATTAAGCCATTCATAGCATTAGTTGTGCTTCTTATTTCAGGAAGGCATACTTCAGAATATATCGCAAACTGATTTCCTACTGAGAAAGTTGAAAACATATACCCTAGAAAGCCAATTAATATAAAAAATATCCAAGAAAAGATAATTTGTAAAAGATTTGCTGTAAAAAACGGAGTTAAGTAGAAGATTAATGTTAGTACGACCCCAAGAATTACTCCAATGAGAGAAATGATTGCTCGACCTTTTATTTTACCCTTACTTAGATATATATCTCCTATTTTTCCACCTATAATTGTTCCTGGGAGCGCACCTGCCCCTGCCAGAAGATAAAGAGTTGTAGCTGCTAATTCTGCGTCAGAACCACCAATTTTTGAGTTTATATAAAAAATTCCCCACGTTCCAAGAGTAGATGTCGCTAATCCAGAACACAACACATAAATTAAAATGGCAGCAATAGATTTCTTTCGAAATAATTCAATAAGATTATTTATTGTAATCTTATAGTTATAATTAATTTCACCCTTAAAATTTTCAAACTCTGGTTCAGCACGACCACGCTCGGGCTCAATTCCTTCGAAAATATAACTTATTAAAGAAAAGGTTCCTAATATAAAACCAAGGATATAAGCTAATCTCCATCCTAATGGTCCTGCAGTGTAACTTCCTAATAATCCTCCTGCTATAAGTCCCATGCCATTTCCTAATATAAGAGCAAAGTTCATAATACCAAATTTTTTTCCTCTATCATTTGGCGGGTAAAAGTCTCCTATCATTGAAAAACCAATAGGTAAAAAAGCCCCCGAACCTATAGCACTTATTGTGAGAAAAAATAAATAATAATAATAGTCTAATGATAAAGCAGCTAGACCATATGCTACAATCCAGACAAAATTAGTAATAATAAAAATCTTTTTCCTCGAATACTTTTGCGCAATTTTATCAGCGTAATAACCAAAAAATAAAATACTTATTATTCCAACGATTAAAGTAGATGCCATTACGAGCCCAACTCCAAATTTTGTTGTTTTTGGTAGATATATTAATAGATTGTCTATATTTACGGGTAAAATTCCAATAAAGAAATAGATCATAAAATAGAGAAAGAAAAATGAGCGAAAAGTCTTACGTCTTTCCATTTGATAAAGATCATCCATAGTTCAAATCAAACCTTCTACATATATTAAGTAACTTTTAAGATCTTTCAAATAATAATATTTGAATTTCATTTTATAATAAGGTTTATTTTCAGAATTAATATAAAATTTCAATAAGAGATAATAATAAAATTAAAAATTAGTATAATTCTACTTTAGTAAACTTTCCTATATCTTTACTAAGTGTTTTTAAAATTTTATTTTCTAACTCTTCTGGAATATGCCTGAAAGAAAAAGCTTCTAACTCTGGTAACAAATTCTGGATTGTTAATCTAGTAAGATATTCTAGATGATCACATAAAGCGAATAATTGAAAATGAGATGAATTTTCTATTAAAACGGCACCTCTACTAACAGTAAAATAATTAACTTGTTGTTGTATCATGTTTTTCCTTATATTATTCCAGAGATCATGAAATCCTAAAAGATAAGTAACATCTTTTAAGGATCCACTCTTGTCATTTAGTAAAATTAATTCCCATGCAGAATTTTGTGTTCCTATAAAAATTGTATAAACAACACTTTTCTTTTTTGATGTTTTCTCTTCGGTTTTCCTAAATGTTAGTCTATTAAACATTCTTCGTAAAATTGAACCTGCAGATTTTTCAATAATACCGGTATTTAGCTGTTCAAGATTTTCATTTATTTCTTTTTCTAAATTTGATAGGTTATATTCCTGTGCTGTTTTTAATGCTTCTTCAAAATATATTTTTGCCTGTCTTGGTAGTTTACTTTCTGCTGCTAATAGTCCTTTAAGCAAAACCAGTCTACAGAGATCCAAATAACTTTGGTTTTCGATAGCAATGGTTTTTGCTAAATCTAAATGGTTATATGCATGATTTAAGTGTTCAAGGTTTCCAGACTCTAGAAAATATCTAAAATATCCTTCAGCAAGCCTAATTTCAATATCACTGGCATCTTCAACAGATTGATTCTTAAACATAATTTCTCGTTCTTCCTTCAAATGATCAATCAATTTTGACCAGTCACTTTGCAATTCTCCTTCTATAGCTTGCAAATCATGCATAAAAATATTTCCTACTGGTGATTCTAAGAAATCCGAATCAGTAGGCAAGTTATTTTTTACAAATTCTAATAATTCAAGAGAATCTGTTTTACCAGCAATTCTTTTCAGAGTAGAAAGAAGATCAAGTTTATAATAAGTAGGTAAATTTTCTTCAGAAAGAACTTTTTGACATAATTCTTTTGATTCACCATAACGTTCAGAGATAAAAAGTGTTTCAGCAATAATGCTCAATAATGAGCTTCTTATAAAAAATTCTTCTTGGACAATTGGTAATTCTAATATAGCTTGTTGTCGCTTCAGAGCTTGATCGTAAAGTCCTTGTTTAGATTCTATGACAGACATATTCGAAGAAACGACTGCATGAGTTCTTTCATCGCCTATTTCTTCACTAACTTTTAATACAATTTCGAAAATTTTTAGTGCCTTTTCTAAATCTCCACTAGATTGGTTAACAGCAGCATAAAAATTACCTACCACACTTACTATTTCTCGATTTTCTAATAATTGCCCAAAATTAAAAACTGGTTCTATTATGTCAATAGCTTCATTAATCCTTCCAAGAAAATATAATCTAAATCCATAATATCCTTGCAGAAGCATTAATCCTGTTTTCATTTCAATAGAAGTTAGATTGCCCCATTCTTTTTGACAATTATGATATAATTCTTCAAGAAGATCATAGGCACTTAAACGAAGGAAAACTTCAGATTTAGCAATTGCTTGTTCTAATTGAATAATCAGTGGAGCAGACTTGAAATCAACTCTCTTAGCTATTTGAATTAATTCGGGTGAGGGTCCAAACCTTGCTTGTAAACGTAGATACAATAGATAACTCCAAGAAGTAGGTTTATATTTATATTTTATAAGTTCTTTACCTTTTCCAATTATAAAACCCCATTTGACGGATAGGAATGTGATGAGTTGATTGTTTGGATGTTTATGCCATAAATCTGTTAAGCTTTCATACCATTCTTTTGGGGTTTTATTGAATGGCTCTGCTAATGAGACCAGAATATTTTTCTCCTCATCACTAGCTAAAGACAAATATAACCGAAGTTCTAATGGTATATGACGCTGAAGGTTATTCCATTGATCAGGAGCTCCTTCTATACTTGGTTTTTCTTCATAATAATCTTTGTGAGCTCGATATTCTCCTTGTTCATCTATGACAACAACATTAACATGTATAGAATTTGCTGTAGCATGATGTCCTACTCGTATTGAAAATAATTTTCCAATCATGGGATTTCCTGACTCAGATTTATTGATATATGTCTTTGGATTATTAAGATCAAAATTGATCTTTTCATTACAAATTTTGCAATTAATCTCAGTCATTCTATCAACCCCTCTTATTTATCTAGAATGTGAGGGTTTATCCCTGATTATTTAACTCCCCTAATCATTTGATCTGAGGAGTTTTTTACCCATATTTACAATCTCATCTAATAAAGTATCAACACCACTTCCATCTAATGAACATGTTTCAATATATGTTTGAAAATATTTATCATAACCAACCATTGATTGAATTAATTCCTTTGAAACATTTCTTTCTAAATCTATTTTATTTCCAACTAGAATAAATCCTTTATTTCCATTTTTGGCTTTATTCACAAGATCCATTAATTCTATCCAATTGCTTAGATTTTCAAATGATTCATACATATCCACAGCAAAAACAAAGAGGTAAATATCTATCATATTGAGTACTTGATTTTGAATAAGATCGAGAGGATGTAGACCTGGTGTTCTTTGCCCAGCTAAATCATAACACTGAAATTTTAAACTTTTATAACTCCAAGCTTCGATCTCCATAAAGGGAGTACGAGTGACTTTTTTATCATCTAATACTTTAGTGCCAGATGAGTTTTTCACATGATATGTGGTTTTTCGCAGCAATGCTCGTACGAGTGTTGTCTTTCCAACAGCACCATCCCCTACAACTGTCATACGGACTAATTTTTTTGATCTCTTTAACCATGATAAGAAATTAGATAATTTCAGCAATATTAACCCACCAATATTAATTTAAATTATTTTTTAGAATTTTCTATATGTTGAACCCTAACCAAGGAATTAGCTATGTATCTATAAATTAGCATTAGAATATAAAATAAATACTTTCAGCAGTTAATACGTGTTATTGAAGGAAACAAACGATTTATCGAATATTTCATATGACTAAAACGACTTTGGATAAAATTAATAGGAAATCTTCTTTTCTTCGAAAAAATGATATTAAGTTTCAGTTGGCTAATCTGAAGTGATTAATTCTCTTTAATGTTGCATGATACCTTTGACATATTTGATAACTGAAATAATCTTTATCGAGTTGAATTATAAAACCTATGTAATATTGCTATATATATTAAAACTCAATTCCTTCTTTTCTGTTAATTTTTTTAAAATCTAAGTATAGATTGAACTCTTCTTTATCTTCATTATATTCATGGTTAGAGCTATAAATTAGGGTTTCAATGGTTTCATCATCGAGGGAATCAATAAAAGATTTATTTATTTTTGACCAATGAGGCATCCCTTCAAGAAAGATATTCCAAGGAGATTTATCATTATTCTTAGATCTTGCCTTAACTTCTTTTGAAAGCAGGATCCAAAATAGAATTAATTTGTATGAAATACCAGTATTAATTTTTAATCCCATTCGTTGAAAGCCACCAAATGCCAGAATCATTAACAAAGCTAGAGAATATCTCATTTGAATTTTGTAAGTATGGATTAAATATTGATCTTTAATTAAATCCCAATTGAGAGTATTGATGAATTCATTACCAACTCCCCTAATACTCTCTTTTAATTTATTGAAATAAAATTCTTTGGTTAAATGTGGTTTTGTTTCAACAAATTGAAATATTCTGAGGGCACCAGCAAGTCTCCATTCCAGCCATTCTTGAGAGTATTTTTTTGCTTTCTTTAGAGCCAACTCTTTATCTGGCCAAAGATTTAAAATAATTTTCAATTTGGAACTAATTTCATTATAATATTTAATGTAATGATCAAAGATTTTAGTATAATAGTAGCCAAGAATATCAACATATGTAAAGACTTCTAAAATATCTATGAATTTGTTAATGATATTCTCATATGAGAGTAGCTTTCTGAGTTCTGGATCATTAAATAATGAATAAACCTTATAAAAAGTAGATTCTCCAGTATATATGGTAGCAATTAGCAAGTGATAATTAATTATTTTTCTGATAAGTAATTTATCCATATCTGAAAGCTCAAAAGCTTCAAGTAATTCCATGCTTGATATAAGATGATAACTATGATATGGATGTTTTTTATTATCAATGTATCGCCCTATATCATGATACATTAAAAGTATTGGTATAATTAACTGGTTTTGAGAGTCCTGTTTTATTACCTTTTCTTGAATTATAATTAAAGATTCTTGTGAAAGAGTTTCATGAGAGAATTCTCCGTTTTTTATCAAAAAGAATATCTTATACGATCTAAATATATGTCTTATTGTTCTTTGCAATTCCTCCCTATTTTTCTCTCGAGCGTCTTGAAAAATTCTTTCTAAGTTTGGAAATATTGTTATAAGATCAAAAAACTCATCAGAGTTATCAATTTCTGCTACTGAATCAATCCAAGAAAGATCTATATTTTGGAATAATTTATTTAGTGAGTCTAACATAATTCATCAATAGTTTTTTCTATTAGTTGAAAAAAAGGGTTTACATCAATATTACCGCCACTTAAAATTATCCCGATTTTTTTTTTTTCTACTGAGACTTTTTTTGATAATATAGCTGCTAATGGAACTGCACCTGATGGTTCAACTACAATTTTCATTCTTTCCCAAAGAAATCTCATACCCTCAACTATTTCCATCTCAGAAACAGTCACTATATTATCAACATATTTTCGAATTATATTGAATGTTCTTTCGCAAAGTGAAGTTCTTAATCCATCAGCAATGGTGTTTGGATAAGTGCTTGGTATGATGTATCCTGCTTCTAATGATCTCAAAGCATCATCTGCCAATGAGGGCTCAACTCCAATAACCTGAGCATTGGGACATAATCCTTTAGTAGCTAGAGTTGTTCCACTTAGTAAACCACCACCCCCAAGTGGAACAATAACTATATCTAATTTACCTATTTCTTTAATTAATTCATAAGCAGCAGTTCCTTGTCCATTAATTATATTATTATTATCATAAGGATGGATTAGGATAAAATTATGTTTTTCAATCAACTCTTCAGCAGTTTTAGTTCTTGCTTCAAGGGTATTATCACAAAAAACAATATGAGCACTATATTCTTTTGTTGCATTAATTTTGTTTATAGGTGCTCCTTTTGGCATTACAATTGTTGCTTTAATTCCTATTAATGACGCTGCAAGAGAAAGAGCTTGAGCATGGTTGCCACTTGAGTGAGTAATAACTCCCAATTTTTTTTCTTCTTCTGAAAGTAAACTTAATGCATTATAAGCTCCTCGGAATTTAAAAGAACCAGCTCTTTGAAAATTTTCGCATTTAATATAGATATCTGAATTAATAAGATTATTTAAAGTCCTTGAAGTCATTATTGGCGTTTTATTAACTATGCCACTTATTCTATGAAAAGCTTCTTCTATACCTTGAAATGACAATTAATTTTAATTTTTCAGTTATTTGGTTATATCTTTAAAATCCTCTTAAAAATAAAAGGATTTAGAATAATTAATAATGTGTTACTGGTTCTCCTCTTAGTTCTTTAATCTTACCCTTAATAATTGGATCATCTGTTTTTTTCATCCAGTTAAATAGCTTTTGCCTTAATTCTATTTTAATATCCTTATAACTCTTATCGTAGGCTAAATTATCCATTTCTGTTGGATCTTTATTAAGATTATAGAGTTCTTCTTCACTCCGTGGTATATTGATTAATTTTTCTATATATTTTCCTATTGGGTCGTTAGCATAAAATGAATCAATTTGGTAGCTCCTTTCCATTTTTTCGAAATTAATAATATACTTGTATTCTTTAGTTCTTATGCTTCTAATTGGATCATAGAATTCATGAAATGATTTTTCAGTAAAGATCGCTTCTCTAAATGGTTGATCATTATTCGCTAAACATGATAAAAAACTCTTTCCTTCAATTTGTTTTGGAATATCTCCCCCTATAAAATCTAATAGAGTTGGAAGTAAATCAACATTGCTTACCATTTGATTATGCACTGCTCCATTACTAAATATTTCTGAATTTGGTAATGATATTAAAAGACTTGTTTTGATGCCTGGATCATAAAGGGTACATTTTGCTCTTGGATATGGTTCTCCATGATCGGTGGTATAAATGAATAGTGTTTTATCTCTTAATCCAATATCTTCTAAATAATTAATAAGTACCCCTATAGTCTTATCTATGACATGAATAGCGCTATAATACTCAGCTAAATCTTCTTTAATTGATTGATGATTTG
This sequence comes from Promethearchaeota archaeon, assembly GCA_048938005.1. GTDB lineage: Archaea > Asgardarchaeota > Lokiarchaeia > Sigyniarchaeales > SOKP01 > Loki-b32. The sequence goes on from JBHLMQ010000015.1 coordinate 18,747, forward strand.
GTAAATAAGGAGGAATTTTAACTTTATTGGGATCTACAGAATCTCCATATCCTTTAAATGGGCGATGTGCTTCCCATACACCAAAACATGCATAAAATGGTTTTTCTTCATTTTTATGATCATATAAAAATCGATAGTATATTTTTTCCATGTTTTTACATGAATACCTAAATTCCCGTTTTCTTTTACTTATTGTATCATAGCCTAGTGTTGTAGGATCTCTGCTTTCATGTTGTAATCCAATTAAATGTGTTGAATAACCATTTTCTTTCAAGTACATAGGTAATGTTTTATTAATAGGTGGTAATGTCCATCCTCGATGAACTAAGCCCATTAACTTATTTTGATGAGGGTATAATGAGGTTAAAATACTACTTCTACTCGGGCTACATTGGGGTGCCGTACAAAAATAATTTGTGAATCTTATTCCCTTATTCGCAAGCTTATCCAAATTTGGAGTATTAAGGGAGTTTGGAGTCTGAGGTGAATTATAACAACCAAGGAATTGTCCTTGATCATGTGTTATGAATAATATGATATTTGGTTTTCCCTTCATATTAATCTATTTGAATTTTTAGGTTTAAATGATTTAATAAAGTAGATAGATTAAGGTTTAATTAGAATCTTAATAAAATCTCTCTTACTAGGTTCTACTAAAGATTGAAATGTTTTTTGAACATCTTTTAATGATATAACTTTTGAAATGAATTTATCTCCATCAATTTTTCTCTTAGCAAATAAATCAATTGTAGCTAGGATGTCATTTTGATCATGGCTTAAGCATCCTTTAAGGCAAATCTCTTTGTTAATTATTTTAAATGTGGGTACTGATATACCTTTTTGGATTCCTTCCAGAAGCACAGTTCCACCTCTTTGAATTAAATCGAATGCCATCCTTAAAGTTTCTTCATTCCCGACAGAGTCAAATATAAAAGCAGGATCACCATAATCCTTTATGAATTTCCTTATTTTAGCTTTACTTGGAGGAAGAGCATTTAAAGCACCAAATTCTATTGCTTTATTTCTTAAAAATTCATGAGGCTCTATTACAATAACATACTCAGGATCTTTTTCACTCAGTAAAGTTGCTAAGAAAGCTAATCCAATGGTTCCTCCTCCAATAATCATGATCCTCTGATTATTTTCTATCCTCGATCCTCTTATAGCCCTTGTTATATTAGCAAATGATTCAATCATAGCTGCTTCTTTAGTGGAAATTGATTTAGGTGGATAAAACACGTTATTCCTTCGTACTTTTACATACTCTGCAAATCCACCATCCTCAAATATTCCTAAACCTTTTAATTGCCCAGAAATATATTGGGCAACATTCATAGCAATTACCTTATCACCGATATTAACATCAGTAATATTCTTGCCAATTTCAACTACTTCACCTGAAATCTCATGGCCCATTATTAGAGGAACTTGATACATCTCATATTTGAAATTAACTACATCGCTTCCACATATTCCACAGTAATAAACCTTAATTAATACATCATCTGGACCAGGGACAGGCTTAGGATAATCTTCTCTATAGATAATTTTTTTAATACCTTCAAAAACTGCAGCTCTAATATACAATCATCTCTAAAAAATTATACTATGTGTGTATTTATTAAAAAAAAATTATAAAAGTAATTAAATACCTAATAAAGCGCTCATACTTTTTAAGATGCTATCTATTTCAGTGTCAAATACTTTAACTTGATCGAAAAAAATATTATTTACTTGAAGTAATTGCTTTACAACATATTCCGGTGATTGAATAATCTGTTTTGCCAGTTTAATTGATTCATCCAAAACTTCTCCTTTCTCAACTAATTTATTTATAATATTCAACCGATGTGCTTCCTCAGCGGTGAGAAAAGTCTCTCGAGTTCCTGTATTTAATGTAATTTCTAGAGCTTTTCCACGCCCCACAAGGGTCATATAGGGAAAGAAGAGTGGACATGCTCCAAATCTTATCTCAGGATGACCAAAAAGAGCTCCTTTCGAAGCAACCCGAAGGTGACAAATAACAGCTAAGTCAAAAGCTCCCGCTAAAGCGTATCCATTTACAGCAGCAATTAGTAATTTAGGAAATTCGAATAAAGTTTGATGAAAAAGATGATTGGAATCGATAAATTGCTGATAATCACCTTTTCCTTGGACAACGGCTTGTACTTCATCTCTATCAAATCCTGCTGAGAAAAATTCCTCCCCTCCATAAATGATTACAGCTTTTACTCTTTTTTCTTCTTTTAATGAATTTAATGCATCTATTACCTCAGCTCTCATAGCCTCGCTTAGGGCATTTTTCTTTTCTGGACGATTAAAATTTATAATCGCAATTTTGCCCTTCCTCTCAATATTGATAAGTTCATAATTCTTAATTTCCATATTTTTCAACTCAATAATTATATTTTGAATTAATTAATGATTAGATATACATCTTTAAATTTATTTTACTAAAATTATTAAATTAAAATAATTTTGAAAATTTATTTAAAATTAATATTATGAAACCCCCCGTATGTAGAATATGTGATAAGAAATTAGCAGATATGAATGATGGTGGTTTAATATATTTTAAAAAACGCCCTTCCGATCTAGAATGGGAAAAAAGAATGGAAGAAATTGGTGGTGTAGGACATCCACCATATGCAGAATGGTTCTGTAAAAAACATTACGAGAAGGCAAATGAGTTAAAACAATTATCTATTGATAAGGCTTTAAGAATTTTAATATCTAGAGAGACCTAACTATTTTTTATTCTTATTGACATTAATTTTTTAGAAGGGTGCTCTTAGATTTCTATGCAATTTTGGCATTTTATTTTATATAAGTTGAAAGTTTTAATATGTTAGATTTTATCATTCGAATGGTAAAAGATGAATTTAACAGAAGAACAGATTAATAGATATTCACGTCAAATTGTTTTAAAGGAAATTGGAGGTATAGGTCAAAAAAGATTATTAGATTCAAAAATCACCTTAGTAGGGTTAGGAGCTCTTGGATCACCTGTTGCATATTACTTAGTTGCTGCGGGAATTGGCAATTTAAAAGTTATTGATTACGATTCAGTTGAACTATCAAATTTGCATAGACAAATTCTCCATTTCACAAAGGACATTAATCGAATGAAAACAGAGAGTGCCGTTGAAAAACTTAATGGATTAAATCCAGACTGTAATATTGAAATTTTTCCAGAGAAAATCACACCAGATAATGCGAAAGAGATACTTAAAAACTCAGATTTCGTCATAGAAGGTTCTGATAATTTCCCTACCAAGATGTTGATTAATGATGCATGTGTTTATCTAAAAATACCATTTACTATAGCAGGAGTTCTAAGATTTCATGGCCAGATAATGACTGTAGTTTCAGAAGAAAAAACTGCTTGTTATAGATGTCTTTTTGGAGACATTACTGATGTTCCTAGGGGAATGTCATGTTCGGAAGCAGGAGTTATAGGATTAATTCCAGGGATTCTAGGGTGTATAGAAGCAAATGAAGCAATTAAATGTGTTTTAAACATAGGAGATTTAATTATAAATAAGATTTTGTATGTAGATCTTTTACGTAATGCCTTTAATTTTATCGATATTTATAGAGATGATAATTGTTTAGCTTGTGGGGAAAATGCTCAAGATTTGGTTGAAACTTACAATTATAGGATTGAGGAGGTATGTCATTAAAAAATATAGAAAGTGGTGATCCCCCTAAAGCATGACTACAAAAAAAATTGATATCAAGGGGCATATTTGTCCAATGACTTTTGTTTATACAAAATTAGCACTTGAAGAATTAAATAAAGATGACATATTAGAAGTTGAATTGAACTTCCGTCCTGCTATTAAAAATATTCCTGAAAATTGTAAACGGCAAAGCCTAGCTGAATTAATAGAAATAAGAGAAATAAATACAAATGAGGAAATTTTTGAACTAGTATTAAAAAAGCTTTGAATTCGTAAACTTATTTTTCTAAATTTGGATTTAATAATTATTTAATTTATTTAATCTTGAAAAAGATCTGTTGATAAATACCGTTCACCAGTATCAGGTAAAATAATAACAATATTATCTCCTTCTTTAAAATTGTTTGAGACTATATAGATACCAGCCCAAACCGCCGCTCCAGCAGAAACTCCAACAAAGATTCCTTCAGACTTTGCTAATTTTCTTGTTGTTTCTACAGCATCTTCATATCGGACTTGGATGACATCATCATAAATACCTGTGTTTAGTACATCAGGCACAAAACCAGCTCCAATACCTTGGATTTTGTGCGGTCCAGGACTTCCCCCCGATAATACTGGAGAATCTATTGGTTCTACAGCATAAATTTTTACATGATCTCCTATTTTTTGTTTAAGAACTTCACCTACACCTGTTATTGTACCCCCAGTTCCTATCCCTGCCACAAACCCATCTATTTTACCGTCTAGATCATCTATAATCTCTTCTGCCGTAGTTTGTCTATGAATTTCAGGGTTGGCTTCATTTTTAAATTGTTGAGGAATATATATCTTATCATTATCTTTAGCTAAATCTTCTGCCTTTTCAATTGCTCCTTTCATTCCTTTATCCGCAGGAGTTAAAACTAATTCTGCTCCAAATGCTTTTAAGATTTTTCTTCTCTCTATAGACATACTATCTGGCATTGTGAGAATCAATTTATAATTTTTGGCTGCACAAACTAAAGCTAAACCAATACCAGTATTACCTGAGGTAGGTTCAACAATAGTGGTATATTTGTCAATTATATTAGCTTTTTCAGCTGCCTCTATCATTGATATGCAAATTCTATCTTTAACACTTGCACCAGGATTGAAAGCTTCAATTTTAACAAAAATATTTGGCTTAACTCCTTCAGTAATTCTATTAAGTCTTACTAAAGGTGTATTTCCTATTGTTTCAATAATATTATTAAATATTCTTCCCACACTTTTTACCTCTTTTACTTTTTATAATTGTATCTAAATACCATGCCCATTATAACCAAAATAAAGTTCGATATCATTCTCTTTTTTATTGGATTCAATACTTAATTTATTTTCTAGAAATTCAATTCTTTCAGTTAATTTAGAAAGCGTTATAGCTAATGGATCAGGTAAATCTCCATGAGATAAATCAATCTTTTTTATTATTTTTCCCTCTTGAGATATAATTTTTCCAGGAACGCCGACTACTACCGAATTTGAGGGTACATCCTTAACAACCACAGAGTTAGCTCCAATTTTCACATTATCTCCAATTGTTATGGGTCCTAATAACTTCGCGCCTGTACCAACAACTATATTGTTGCCTAATGTTGGGTGTCTTTTAACTGGGTCTATCATTGTCCCTCCTAGAACTACTCCCTGATAAATAGTCACATTATTCCCTATCTTTGCTGTTTCTCCTATTACAACACCACCTCCATGGTCTATAAAAAAATCCTTACCGATATCAGCACCGGGATGAATTTCTATTCCAGTAAGTTCCCTTGAAATTTCTGAAAGATACCTTGGCATAAATGGCATTTTGATTTTCCAAAAAAAATGAGCTATACGATGTAATAATATAGCTTTAATTCCAGGATAACTTGTTAAGACTTCTAAGAGAGATTGAGCAGCAGGATCCTTATTAAAGGCAGCACTCACATCAGATACAAAAAAATCCAAGATCTTCTGTAAGTTTTGATCTACCTCTTCACGATTTAACTCTTCAAGTCGAAAATCTAATTTTAAAATGCACTCAGCACAAAAATTATAATGATTTTTCTCTTTGAGCCCTAAAGTTTTACCACAATTTAGACAATTTAAAAAATCTTCCATTTTCTACTATATTTTTCAAATGGTTTATTAGGTGGAAAAGAAAATAATGGAATAAATAATTAAGTGCAATTTTTACATCTATTTTTAAAATAGGAGTTGCACTATCCTCCAGCAATAGCAGGTAGAAAAGAAATTTCATCACCATCTCTAATAATGGTATTTAATCCTTCAAATTTACGAATATCCTCTCCATTTAACCCTAAAATAATATATTTACTTAATTTACCTTCTGCGCTAAATATATTCTCTTCAAAATTTTTTCCAAACAATGAATTAAGTCTCATTAGGAAATCTTTAATTGTTAAAGCGTTATCAAAAGATAAAGATATTTCTTCTTTACCTATTATATCCACTAATAAAGATAAAAAAGAAGCTTTTATATGTATCAAACCAAAATCCTTTAAAATTTAAAATTCAGTTTCATTAGATTAATAATAATATCCATAAAAATATAGAATTTATTTATTTGGATTATAAATTTTAAAAATTATTGTAATTTTTGTTGATATTCAATAACTTATTTAAGTGATACTTATTAAAAAAAACGAATTAAACATTGGACATCTATCAACTGCTTATCATACGAATTATATCTTGATGGAAACTGAGGACTTAAGAAAAGATTTAAAAATAGATATAAATTGGATCCTATTTGGAACAGGCCCGGCAATGGTTAATGCATTTAAAGAAGGAAAATTAGATATTGGTTATATGGGTTTACCCCCTGCAATTATAGGAATTGATCAAGGAGTTCCAATCAAATGTGTAGCAGGAGGGCATGTTGAGGGAACTATAATGGTTGCTAAAAAGGGATATAACTCAGTACAACAATTAGATAATGACATAAATAGAGTTTTTTCTCAATTTAAAGGTAAAGCTATAGGTGTTCCAAGTAAAGGTTCTATTCATGATGTTATATTAATTTATTATTTAGAAAAATATGGTTTATTAAATGTTATCACAGTTAAAAATTATGAACAAGCTGAATTTATAGCTATGGATATGAAAAAAGGGATTTTAGAGGCAGGAGTTGGAACTCCTGCTTTAGCTGTTTTTACATCAACTATTTTAGAATCCCATCTTATTATTGAAGCTAAAGATTTATGGTCGTATAATCCTAGTTATGGAATATTTGTACATAAAAAACTCATACAAGATAATCCTGATATAGTAATTCAATTTCTAAAACATCATAAATCTGCTTCCAATCTACTTCGAAATTCACCATTAATAGCTGCTGAAAAAATTTCTAAAACATTTGAAATACTTGATAAAGATTATGCAGAGTTAGTTTTAAAAATATCTCCAAAATATTGTATATCTCTCTCAGAAGGTTATGTAAAAGCTACAAAGAAATTCGTTAAGACTCTCTATGATTTAGGATACATAAAAAAGAATCTTAAAGTAAAAGACATTTTTGAATTTAAGTTTGTCAATAAAATACATCCAGAGCCAGAACATTATTCAATAAATTAAAACTTTACTAGTAATCTTGTAAGACAAGAAAAAGGAAAAAAGGAAACAAATATATCCTGATATAATAAAATAAGGAGAGATTTATTTTCTTATAAATTTTTATTAAGGGCGGAATCTCTTAAAAGATTGAATAATTTAATTTCCTTTTAAATAATAATGGTTAGAATTTCATATATAAAATTAAATGCAAATATTACATTAATCTTTAATATAATGATTCTATTTAATCGAATTTAATTATGAAATTGAATATTTCTAATAAGACACAAAAAATATTAATAATATCAGGAGTTATTGGTCCTATTTTTTTTTTCATCCTTTTAACTATTCTTGGATTAATGTGGGATGGTTATAATCCCATATCAACAGGGATGAGTGAGATTGGAGCAGTGGATTCCCCTTTTAAAAATATAATGAATTATTTGGGTTTTTCCTTATTAGGAATTTTTATAGTAATATTTAGTATTGGTTTCAAGGTCTATTTCAAAAAGAATCTTCAAATGAAAATTGCATTTATTTTATTGTTAATTGGAGGCATTTTTATGTTTTCAGTTGGATTTTTCCCTTGTGATCCTCAATGCATTGATATTACACTGACTGGAAAACTTCACTCCTTAACAAGTACAATTCCAGCAATATTAATTCCTATATCTGCAATGTTTTCTGCTTATCCAATCTCAAGATTTTGGCAAAATAAATGGGGTTATAGTTCATTTTTCCTTGGTGCTTTATCATTGGTATGTGGACCAATTATGTTTATTGAAGGATTAACTATCTACTCAGGTTTGATTCAGAGATTAGGAACAGGATTATCTCTTCTGTGGATTTTTCTGGTATCATTAAAAATAAATAAAGAGATACGTCTTTAACCACTAAGGAATATATCGACATGATAAGAATATAACAAGAAAACTGAAACTATTTAATTTTGGGTTTTAGAAATAAATGTAAAAGAGATTCCTTTTTTTCTGGATTTTGTTTTATTGTATCTTTTTATGGTAAGTATTCTTGTATTTATATTATGGGATTAGATAACATAGATAAGCAAATCATTAATGCTTTATATGATAAAGGACGTGAAAGTTTAATTAGTATAGGCGAAAAAGTATTCAAATCAGATAAAGATATAATGAGCCATGCTGGTGTTAGAAAAAGAATTGTAAAAATGGAAGATTCAGAGATTCTCAAAGTCCAAGGTAACATCAATATTAACGCTCTAAACTATAAAGCATGCTTAATTCTTCTAGAAATGAAAAATTATGATGAAGTAAAAAAGATTATTAGCGCATATTCCGATTGCCCAAGAGTCTTTTTACTTGCCCAAATTACCGGACATTATAACTTAATAATGGGAATAATAGGTCAAAGTATAGATGTTTTACATAGATATATTAACTACTGTGGCCCCACTAATAAAGAAGGGATATTACATTCTGAAATCCTTTTTATTTCAAAGTTAAAAGCCCCGGAATATCTACCTCTAAACCTTTTTAGCAAAAAAAGTCAAGAAGCTAAATGTGGGAACATATGTAAAGATTGTGAAGCTTTTTTGGACGGTAAATGTGATGGATGCGGTAATTTTTAAAATTATTATTATTGGAAAGCGAGAAAGAAAGTTTTAAGAAAGTTTCAATTTGAAACTAATTATTAAATCTTGTATTAAATTGAAACTAACATTGATTCTATCGTTTAATTTAATCAAAATCCAAAATACTTATATAATAGTAAAGTGTATTATAATTTGAGAATTTTCCTAAATAATTTTAATCTCTTGAAGGGAAAAATATATGATTGTGGAAGATAAATATTTTGTATCAAATTATGAAGAAAAACTTAATTTGTATTCTCTATCTCCATCAAGCAAATTTATATTATATTTATTAAAACAAAGGGGACCATTAAGTCAAATTGATATATTAAAGAAAACGCTTCTCCCTAAACGTACAGTTGCATACGCTTTAAAAAGACTTCAAGAAAATCATTTTATTCAAAAATCAAAAGCTAAGGCTGATAAGCGTGTAAGTATTTTTGAAATCTTAATTTAATTGAATTTTTTATAATTCCTCCCAATTTTATATGCTTTTCCAATTTCTTGACCTAAACTCCAATATGTTCTATTCGAAGTTGAATAGGTTATGGGATTTATTTTTTTTATATCTGGAATTTCATTTGTAAAACAATCTTTACTAATATAGGTATCTATTATCTGCCCGATATAAAGATCCTTTTTACTTGCAAGTTCTACATTCTTTACTACTTTACATGCATGATTAACGGACGCTTCACTTATTAAAGGTGCATTTTTCAGATCTCCAAAAAACACATTAAAAATTTCTGACTTGTCAATTTCTTTTCCTGATTTAATACCAATAAAGTCAGTAACTTCTACCATTTGCACTGAAGGGATATTAATACTAAATTCCATATTCTTTCGAATACCTTTTGTTGTGTGATGACTTGGACCACATTCAATTGAAATCATAGGGGGAGTAAGATTTACAACTCCACAGAATGCAATTGTACAATAATTTGGCTTTCCATCAACCATCGATCCTACAATAACTACTGGCGTTGGATATAATAAGGTTCTTGGCTTTGGTAATCGTTTCTTTCCCATTTTTTCAACCTTAAGTTATATGTTCAAGTACTTTTAATTATATTGCTTATTTTTTTAAGAATTATTTAAAAAAAACCGCAAACCTTGCACCTATATTTTAAATTTTGAAACTGAATATCTCAAAAAACTTGATTTTTAAAATTTGTCAAGATTTATCGTTCACAGAATAGACAGAATAAGATTTTTTTATTTAGAATTAAAGATTTTAATGTTTAAAAGGACCTAGTTTCTTAATTTGGTTAGTAAATTCTGTTATAACTTCAGCAAACCTTTTTCCTTCAGATGCACTAACCCATTCTAACCGAACACGTTTTGGATCTATGCCTAATTGTTTGATTAAAATGTTATGTAAACGTTCAAATCGTTCTTGTGTATATTCGTTTCCAGAAATATAATGGCAATCTCCTATATGGCATCCACTTACAAGGACTCCATCAGCACCATTCTTTAGAGCTTTTAAAACAAAAGAAGGGTCTACTCTTCCAGAACACATTACCCTTATTACTCTAATATTTGGAGGATATTGGAATCGTGAAACCCCTGCTAGATCTGCTCCAGCATAGCTACACCAATTACAACAAAATACGAGAATATTTGGTTCATATCCTTCTTGTTTTGCTTTCTTTTTTGACTTTGACATGATTTATCCACATTCTATTTTAATTTTGTACTTCCTCCTTTTCTAACAAATAGGAATCAATCATAGCTGAAATTTGATCAAAATCATAATGTTTTACCATAATCGCTCCTACCGGACATGTTGCTGCACATGTTCCGCATCCTTTACATAATGCCGAATTAATAGAAGATTTTGTTACAACAATACTTACATCTTCAAATTCTTTTGTTGTTTCTATAAGCTCTATAGCTTTATATGGGCAAACTTCTTCACATTTACCGCATCCTATACACTTATCTGGATTTACTTCAGCAACTAAACCTGATGTAGTGATTTCTTTTGAACTTAAAAATCTACTTGCTCTCCCCGCTGCCCCATTTGCTTGTGATATTGAATCTTGTATGTTTTTAGGCCACTGAGCACACCCACATAAGAAAATACCATCAGTAGCAAAATCTAAAGGTCTTAATTTAACATGAGCTTCTAAGAAAAATCCAGTTCTATCTAGAGGAACCTTAAGCATTTTTGCTAATACCTCTAGATTATCTGCAGGTATCATTGGAGTTGCTAAGACAATCATTTCAGTATCATAAGCTATCTCATCTTGTAGATTTGTATCAAAAACCTTAATTCCATACTTTACTGAACTTTTCTTCTTCACTTCTGGTAAATTATCTAAATCATATCGTAAGAACATAGCATCTTTTCTTCGATTTCGATAATACTCTTCAAATTCCTTTTTAGCCATTTGAAAATCTCTATATAGAACGACAATTTCTAATTCCGGTTTTAATTCTTTTAGGATGTTTATATTTTTAATTGAAGTCCCGCAACACACATTTGAACAATAAGTTATACCTTCCTTTTGGCGGGCATTAACACATAATATAAATGTTATACGGTTAACCTTATGAAGCCAAGATTTATCTGTGTTTTGGAGTTTTTGTTCCAATTCCAATTGAGTTAAAACATTATCATTTTTATCTTCATATTCAAATAATCCTTTAGGTTTAAATTCCTGAGCTCCAGTGGCTACAATAATGGTACCAATTTTTAATTCTTCAAGATCTTTCCCAGTATTACTTATAGATACCTCATAATTACCCACGTATCCTTTAATTGAATCAATTTTGGACTTGAATAAAACCTCAATATTCTTATGTTTATGTACTTTTTCTGTGATTTCTTTTAAGAAGAGTGAAGCATCCTCTTGAATAGGATATAAAATATTTAAATTATTTAAGTTTCCTCCCAGTTTATCCTCCTTTTCAACTAGATATGCTTTAAATCCTTGATTTGCTATTTCCAAGGCAGCAGTCATGCCTGAAACACCTCCGCCTATGATTAAAGCAGTTGGTGTTATTTTTAATTTTTCCTCTGACTGAGGTTTAATTAATCGAGCTTTTGCTACTGCCATCCTCAAAAGATCCTTTGATTTTTCTGTAGCAGCTTCCTTTTCAGTCATATGAACCCAAGAACATTGATCCCGGATATTAACCATTTCAAATAAATATTTATTCATTCCAGCTTCTTGACAGGTTTCTTGAAATAGTGGTTCATGTGTCCGGGGAGTACATGAAGCTACGATGAATCTATTTAAATCATGTTGAGCAATTAATTCTTTAATTCTCTCTTGTGAATCAGAGCTACAAGAATAAAGATTATCTTCACAATGTACTACATTAGGTAATGTTTTTACATATTCTCTTACTTCAGGAACATCCACGTATTTTCCAATATTAATACCACAATGGCAAATAAGGACTCCAATTCGAGGTTCATCTGTTATTTTTACTTTTTTCTCGGGAATTTCAAAAACCTTTTCTTTAACTTCAGTGAATTTAGCGGAATTTAGCAGAGTTGCTACTTGAGATGCTACTCCACTAGCATCTGCTACAGTCTCCGGGATATCCATTGGACCTTGACAAAATCCACATAAGAAAATACCATCTTTCGAGGATAAAGATTTATTAAAGTAGGATTTTTCTTTAAAAAAGTTATACTGATCTAAATTAATATCTAAGGTTTTAGCCAATTCAATCGTTCCCTTAGAAGGAACCAAAGGTGTTGCTAATACAACTAAATTAGCTTTAAAATCTTTAAATTCTCCTGTTTTTAGATCCTCATAATGAATAATTAAATCTTTTGTTTCAGGATCTTCTTCGATTGTGCTAATTTTTGTTTGAAAATATTTTACTCCATATTCTTCTTGGGCTCTCTGAGTAAATTCATAGAAGTTTTTTCCATATGCTCTAATATCATGTCGAAATACATAACATTTTGAATGCTCAGAGTGCTCCTTGGTAATGATAGCCTCTTTAGCTGTATACATACAACATACTGAAGAACAATAAGGTACATTTTCATGCAAATCTCTTGAACCTGCACATTGAATGAACGCGATTATTTCCGGTTCTTCCTCGTCACTAGGACGTAAGACATGTCCACCAAATGGCCCTGAAGCACATAAAATTCTTTCATACTCTAGAGCATTAACTACATTTTCATATTGATATCCCCATCTTGAGGATAATTCTTCTGCAAACATATCAAAACCTGTTGCGACTACTATAGCTCCAACATTTAATTCGATTTCGTGTGGTTTTTGTTCATAATCTATAGCTTCTGCTGTGCAAACCTTCTCACAGACCCCACAGACTCCCCTAGTCAGTTTTAAACACATATTTGGATCAATTAAATAAATGGGGGGAACAGCTTGAGGAAATGGAATATAAACAGATCTTCTTTTTCCTAAATTCATGTCAAAAATATTAGGTGCTTCAATCTTTGGACACTTAGCAGCACAATCTCCGCAGCCTTTACATTTTGCCTCATCAATATATCGAGGTTTTTTAAGTACTGTTACTTTAAAATCTCCAGGTTCTCCTGAGACTTTTTGGACTTCATGATAAGTCATTAATTCAATGTTGGGATTTCTATATACCTCTACCATTTTTGGGGCTAAAATGCATAAACTACAATCATTAGTAGGAAACGTTTTGTCAAGTTGAGCCATTCGTCCCCCAATTGAGGGATTTCTTTCAACTAAATAGACTTTGAATCCTAATTCTGTGAGGTCTAATGATGTTTGGATCCCAGCAACCCCTCCTCCAATGACTAGCACTGAACCTTGCATTATTTTTCTCCCTCCGAATTTTCATTGGAATTAACAATATTTATTAACCCAACTAAGAATTCAGAAAAATCCACAATTTCTATCGAAGCTATATCATCATAATCATCTTGTAGACAAGATAAATGCATTTTACACTTTGGACATGATGTAACCATTATTTCTCCTGCATCTTTTGCTTCTAGAAGCCTTTTATATCGTAAAGCTTTTGATCGTTCATTACAATTCATCCATGAACTTACACCACAACACAACGCTTCAGTTTTATTGTGTGCCATTTCATTAAATTGATATCCGATTTTTTTTAAATAAGAAAAAATTTCACGCACATTTTCTATTATTTTATTATCTTTAGGTAAAAACCTACTTAAACGACATGGATCATGATATGTGAAGGGAATAGTCTGTTCTGCTTCAGAAGGATTTTTGAACTCAATTTTATTTGCTTTCCAATTTTCATAAATATATTCAATTAAATGTTTAACGATGAATTTATCTTTAAAATTCTCAAAAATATTGGGATAGTCTACTTTAAAAGTCCGATAACATTCTGCACAGGCAGTGATAATTGTTTTTACTCCAGTTTCTTCAATCCTTTTGATATTTTTTTTTCCTAAATTAATGAAAGCTTCAAGTTTTCCTTGACCCCAATATAGATCGTGTCCACAACAGATTTCATCTTGAAGAACCACTATAGGTTCTTTTTCAATTTGACACAGTATTTTCAATGTGCTCTCTGCTATCGAATTTGAATTTTCAAATTCAAAATTAAAATATGGTAAACATCCAACATAATACATGATGCCTCCTTGGTCCGAAATTTCACATTCCTTTGGAACCCAATCAAGAGATCTATCCGGCTTTATATGAGACTCACTCATTATTTCTGAAATAGTAGTATATACTCCTTTGTGAGCAACATAATCATCGGGATTTTGATTATGAGATTTTCGCATTTTATATTTTGCCATTCTTACAATATCAGCGAAATTTATTCCCTCAGGACAATTTTGAAGACAGGCATTACATGTAAGACAGTCCCATAATACTCCACTGTCAATGATTTTGTCTTCAAATCCCTCTAATATCATTTGAATTATTCTACTAGGTTCAAAAGATTGAACCTTGCTGAGTTGACAGACACCACTACAACGAACACATTGATAACATCTATATAATAATTTTCTTATATTTGGTTCATAAACTTTTTCGATATAAAAATTGATATCATCACTGAGTTCTTCCGATTCATCTGTTTTTTTAGTCTCAGTAATATTATTCACTTCATTCAGTTAATTCAAATTTTAATAATTTGAACTGATAATGATTAGAAAAAAAGTAGAAAGAATTTATTTTTTCTGATTAGTTTTCATAACTCTATTGGCAAAGGAGGAATAGATTTTTATAATGAGCTGATAAATTACAATTCTTTTGTGTAGTAAGAGTCTAATGTTTTTATAACAAATATTTTAACTATAACTAAAAATAGAGATAGTAAACCACAATAAAAACCAGGTAATATTCTTTCATTTATAGATATATTTTTCCAATAATCAAAAAAAATCATATCATCTCCAGCCACCTCATAAAAAAGAATTGGAATAATAAGGCTGCCTATCAACGCTATGATCATCAATACCAAACTTAAATAGTAAGGAATTGATTTGTCAAAATTTCTATAAAAAATGAATTGCGCAAAAACTCCTTGTACAAAGAAAATTGATAAAATAATATATACAGGTTGGCCATAGACACTACTGTAAGGATAAGTAAACATACTATAATTCCAAACTGCATAAAAAGGCTCAGAATATTCAAATTCCTGGAGATACCATTCAATGTGAAATATTCCTAATATTATAGTTAGAAGGACGGTTAAAAGAATAATCGAGTTGAATATCAATTTTACTATAATGGATTTTATTGTATTTTCCATTATTTTTGATATTTTTGTTAAATTATATTGTGATTGTATATCCCAAGATCCTTTTAAATTTAGTCATAATTCTAATACGAAATGAGGATATGCTTAAAAAAATGAAACGGATTTCTTATATTTCAATTTACATAGCAAGTGTTTTTATCATAGCATTAATTTGTTCAAAATCATAGTGCTTTATAGAAATTGCCCCAACTGGACAATTCACAGCACAAGTCCCACATCCTTTACATAGTCCTGAATTTACAGAAGAATTTTTTATTGGTAAACTCACTTCTTCAAATTCCTTCATGACGCTCTTAGTTTCTATAGCATTATAGGAACAGGTTTCCTCACATTTTCCACATCCGATACACGTCTCTGGATCTATTTCTGCTATTAACCCCGATGTAGTAATTTCTTCTGCGCTTAAAAATCTACATGCTCTTCCTGCGGCTCCATTTGCTTGTGATATTGAATCTTGGATATTTTTTGGCCAATGAGCACAACCACACAAGAATATCCCATCAGTAGCAAAATCTAATGGCCTTAATTTAACATGAGCCTCTAGAAAAAATCCATTACTGTCTAGAGGAACCTTGAGCATTTTTGCAAGCTCATCTAAATTGTCAGCGGGAACCATAGGTGTCGATAATACTAATAAATCTGTACTAAATTTGATATTATCCTGTAAATTGGTATCAAAAACTTTAATTTCAAACGTACTTGTTTCTCCATTTATCTCTTTGATTACAGGTGGATTATCTAAATCATATCTCAAAAAAATAGCATCTTTTCTTCGCTCACGATAATATCTTTCAAATTCTTTCTTTGCCATTTGAAGATCTCTATAAAGAACAATTAATTTGAGGTCATGCTTTAATTCTTTTAGAAGGTTAATGTTTTTTATTGCACTTTCACAACAAATATTTGAGCAATAGGTTATCCCTTTTTCTTGTCTAGCATTGACACATAATAGAGTAGTTATATGATTAAGTTTGTTTAGCCATGATTTATCTTCATCCTTTAATTTCTGTTCAAGTTGTAATTGTGTAATTACATTGTGGTTTGTATAAGTATATTCAAAAAATTCATTAGGTTTTAATTCTTGTCCTCCTGTGGCAACAATAATAGTACCAATTTTTAATTCATGAATCTTATTACCGGAATCACTTAGAGAAACATCATAATTTCCGATATATCCATTGATATTTTTTAAATCAGAATTTAAAAAGATTTGAATGTTCTTATTTTGTTTAACTTTTTCTATAGTTTCGTTTAGTAAGACTGAAGCGTCCTCTTGAGTAGGATATAGCATATTCAAATACTTTAAATTTCCACCTAAATATTTATCTTTTTCTATAAGATAAGCTTTAAATCCTTGATTAGCAATATTTAATGCAGCAGTCATTCCAGATATACCTCCACCAATTACTAATGCTGTTTGAGTGATTTTTAGTTTTTTTTCTTCTTGCGATTTTAATAATCTTGATTTAGCGACTCCCATCCTTATTAAATCAACTGCTTTTTCCGTAGCGAGCTCCTTCTCTGTCATGTGTACCCATGAACATTGGTCACGGATATTTACCATTTCGAATAAATATTTATTTAAACCAGCTTCTTGACAAGTTTCTTGAAATAAGCTTTCATGCGTCCTAGGAGTACAAGACGCTACAATAAATCTATTTAAATTGTATTCACCTATTACTTCTTTAATTCGTTCTTGAGAATCTGAACTACAAGAATACAAATTATCTTCACAAAACACTACATTGGGTAAAGTTTTTACCTGTTCTATAACTTGAGGAATGTCAATATATTTTCCAATATTAATACCACAATGACAGATAAGGACTCCAATTCTTGGAATATCTGTTTCTTTAACTATTTTTTCCGGTATTCCAATAATTTTTTCTTTCGTTTCAGTAAACTTAAAAGAATTAAGTAAAGTTGCTACTTGTGAAGCTACCCCACTAGAGTCAGCAACCGTTTCTGGTATATCCATCGGACCTTGACAAAAACCAGCTAAAAAGATACCTTCTTTAGTGGATAAAGATTTATTAAAATATGATTTCTCTTTAAAAAAATTATATTGATCTAGTTCAATATTTAAAACTTCAGCTAATTCTTTAGTTCCAGCTGAAGGGACTAGAGGTGTAGCCAATACTACTAAATTAGCATGAAAGTCCTTAAATTCACCCGTTTTTAGATCTTCATAATGAATTACTAAATCATTTGTTTCTGGATTTTCGATTATTCTACTAATTTTTGTTTGTAAATATTTTACTCCATATTCTTTTTGAGCTCTCTGGGTAAATTCATAGAAATTTTTTCCATATGCTCTAACATCATGTCTAAATACAAAACATTTTGAATTTTCAGAATGTTCTTTTGTAATAATGGCTTCTTTGGCAGTATACATACAACATACACTTGAACAATAGGGAATTCCCTCACGTAAATCTCTTGAGCCTGCACATTGAATAAATGCTATTATCTCAGGTTCTTTCTCATTACTAGGTCGTAAAATATGACCCTCAAATGGTCCAGAAGCCGATAACATTCGTTCATATTCTAAAGCACTTACTACATTTTTATAATTATATCCCCACCTTGAAGTTAACTCTTCCCCTAACATGTCATATCCAGTAGCAACAACGATAGCACCAACTTTTAAATTGATTTTTTGAGGTTTCTGTTCATAGTCTATTGCTTCTGCCTTACAAACTTTTTCACAAACCCCACATACTCCTTTAGTAAGTTTCAAGCATAATTCTTGGTCAATTAAATATACTGGAGGTACTGCTTGCGGAAAAGGAATGTAGATAGATTTTCTTTTACCAAGATTCATATCAAAGATGTTAGGGGTTTCAATTTTTGGACATTTAGCAGCACAGTCACCACATCCCTTACATTTCGTCTCATCAATATAACGAGGTTTTTTAAGGACTGTAACCTCAAAATTTCCTGGCTTTCCTGTAACTTTTTGAACTTCATGGTATGTCATTAATTCAATATTAGGATTTCTAAATACTTCTACCATTTTCGGAGCAAGAATGCATAAAGAACAATCATTTGTAGGAAATGTTTTGTCAAGTTGAGCCATCCTCCCTCCAATTGAAGGGGCTTTTTCTACAAGGTAAACTTTAAATCCCAATTCAGTTAAATCTAAAGAAGTTTGTATCCCTGCTATCCCACCACCAATAACTAATACTGATCCTTCCATTATTTAACACTTTTAAATTTTTTTAATAAAAATTAGTTTTCCGCATCTTTTTTTCCATTGAATAAAAAATAAAGAAATGTAATTATATAAATATTTTTATGAAAAATGATCGGAATCCACCATTTTTCGCTTTTAAAATGATCAGTCCCATGCATCTATCATTTCTAGGTTTTCGTAATTAGTCATAGTCTACATCTTTCTTTAATATTTCTGAATGTTTTGTTCGTTTTTGTTAGGAATATAAGGGAAAGAGATCCAGAATGATAATTTTTCTTTTATGTATGATAGATTTGGGTAGGATTATATTTTTCAGTTTTCTTTAATCTGCATTATGTTAATTGTTGATAATAATACAAGTTATAATGATCAATCTCTAGCACATTATACATTTTAAATAGCGAGATCGATCAAGAATTAAAATAATGCAAAAAATGGAAAGGGTATTGACATATTAGAGGATAATTTGAACATATAATTTTAATATATCTTTAGAATAATGAAAAAATTAATTTAATCCTCTAATAAATATTAGAGTTATTTATTTTTTTTTATGAAAAGTAATTTTTAGATTGGTCTTAAGGGACCTAGTTCTTTAATTTGATTTGTGAATTCTGTAATGACTTCAGCAAATCGTTTTCCTTCAGATGCACTTACCCACTCAAGTCTAAATCTTTTTTCAAGATTAAACATTCTTAAAATTTCTCGGAAATTTTCAAATCTATCTCTTGCAAACTCATTTCCCTTCAAGTAATGACAGTCGCCAATATGACATCCAGTTACAATGACTCCATCAATTCCATTTTTAAATGCCTCTAAAATAAAAGCGGGATCTACCCTTCCAGAACACATTACTCTGACAATTCTAATAGTAGAGGGGTATTGAAATCGTGAGACTCCGGCTAAATCAGCTCCAGCATAGCTACACCAATTACAGCAAAAACACAAAATATTTGGGTGAAATTCCTTTTTACTTACTTTCTTTTTTGACTTAGACATATATTAACACCTTATAATTTAACTTTGAACTAAAAGAGCAGAAATCATGGCATTTATTTGTTCAAAACCAAAATGCTTAATAACTATTGTTGAATTGGGGCATTGTGCACCACATGTACCACAACCTTTACAAAGCGCAGGATTTACATGAGATTTCCTTATAGTCATTGTGATATCTTCAAAGGATCTTTCTGTCTCAATTAATTCTATAGCATTAAATTGACAGACTTCTACACAGCTTCCACAGCCAATACAATTTTCTTCTATTACAACAGCTACAAGTCCAGAAGTTACAAGTTTTTCTGTACTTAAAATTTTGACTGCTTGAGCAGCAGCGCCATTGGATTGTGTAATTGATTCTCGAAGATCTTTGGGTGAATGAGCACACCCACATAAATATATTCCATCTGTAGCAAAATCAATTGGTCTCAGTTTAACATGAGCTTCCAAAAAGAATTTATCCTCATTAAGTGGGACTTTTAACATTTTTGCTAACTCTTCATTTTCTTTTATGGGTGCTACGAGTCCTGTACTTAGCACAAGTAAATCAGGATTTATTTCAAGATCCCCTAAGTCTGGATTGTTTACTTTAATTGTTAACTGTTCTTTTTTAATATTTAATTCTGGAGGTTTAGATTCATCAAACCTAAGAAATATAATCTTTTTATCTCGTGCTAAGTTGTAAAATTTTTCTTTAAAACCATATGTTCGAATATCACGATATAGAACTACTATTTCAATATTAGGGTTGATTTCTTTTGCTTTTAATGCATTTTTAATGGCTTCAGAACAGCATATTCGACTACAATATGGATGTTCTTCATTTCGTGATCCAACGCATTGAATCATAACTATTGATTTCAAACCTTTTATTTTATCAGTAGTAAAAAGATCTTTTTCAAATTCAGTTTGGGATATAATTCTTTGATCTTCCCCAAAACTATATTCTTTTGGTTGATATTCTTTCGCTCCAGTAGCTACAATTATTATTCCATGTTCAAGATCAACACTTTTGCTATTATTTCCATAACTTACATTTGTGGAAAAATTCCCGATATATCCTGATATTGAATTGATTTGAGCATTTTTAATTACGTGGATAAATTGATTATTATCAACTTTTTTAATTAGGTTTTCAAGAAACTCTTGAACATCATCATTTTCGAGGGTTCGATAAATATTTTTAGCAAATCCACCTAGAGAATCTTCCTTCTCAATTAAGAAAACTTCATAACCTTGAGAAGCTAGATTTAATGATGCAGACATTCCAGAAACACCCCCACCTATGATTAATCCTTTAGGTATTACGGTTATTTCTTGTTCCTGTAATGGGATTAATTGGCTAGCCTTTGCTACTGACATACGCAATAAGTCTTTTGATTTTGCAGTTGCTTTTTCATGTTCGTGCATATGAACCCATGAACATTGATCTCGAATATTAACCATTTCAAAAAGGTATTTATTTAAACCAGCTTCTCTAATTGTTGCTTGAAATAAAGCTTCATGAGTTCTTGGAGTGCATGAAGCAACTATAACTCTATTCAGTTGATTTGCTTCTATTTTTTCTTTTATACTTGTTTGAGTATCTGCAGAACAAGTATATAAATTGTGCTCAGCATAGACTACATTAGGTAATGTTTTAACATATTCAACAACTTCAGGTACGTCAACAACACCACCTATATTTATCCCACAATGGCAAATAAATACACCTATGCGTGGTGGTTGATCGCTTACATCTAATTCTTCAGGAAGTTCTTTTTTTGAGACCAATTTATTTCTTGCTTCTGGCAGGAGTACATTCACACGTCCTGCAGCTGCACTTGCTTCGATAACAGTTTCTGGAATATCTTTAGGTGATGCAAACGCTCCACATACATAAATTCCCGGTTTTGAAGTCTCTACTGGACTGAAAGTATTGGTTTTACAAAAACCATATTCATTTAACTCGATATTTAATTTCTGAGCTAAATCTTTTGCTCTTTGATTAGGTTGCATTCCTACTGAAAGAACAACAAGGTTAAAAATTTCTTCAATAATTTTTCCATTTTCTGTCTCATAATAAACTTTCAAATCTTTAGAATACGGGATCTCTTTAATAGACGATATTCTACGTCTAATGTATCTTACTCCATATTCATCTCTCGCTCGTTCAATATATTTGTCAAAATCCTTACCGTATGCTCGGATGTCCATCGTAAAAATGGTTGGTTCTACAATATCCATGTGTTCTTTAGCAATAACTGCTTCTTTTGTAGTATACATACAACAAACTGAAGAACAATAATCAATACCATGTTGTTTATCTCTTGAACCAATACATTGTAAGAACGCTATTTTTCTAGGAATAATTCCATCAGAAGGGCGAAGTATTAAACCAGCATGTGGTCCACTAGCGCTTAATATCCGTTCGAATTCAGTACTCGTGATAACATTTAAATATTTACCATAACCAAGTTGAGTTAAAGGAGTTGGATCATACTCATCAAAACCAGTTGCTAGTATTACCGCTCCTACATTAAGTTGAATATTTTTATCTTGAAGTTCATAATTTATAGCTTCGGCTTTACATATTCCTTCGCAAACTCCACAACCTACACATTTGTCTTTATTAATTGAAAAAACTAAAGGAACAGCCTGTGGAAATTTCACGGAGATTGCTGTTTTGTTTGAGAGGCCTTTATTAAAAATGTCAATTGCTTCTATAGGGCATTTTTGAGCACATAACCCGCAACCTGTACATTTATTTTGATCCAAATAAAGTGTCTTTTGAGTTAAATCAACTATAAAATTTCCTGGTTCTCCTTCAATTTTTTCTATATTTGAGTTTATTAAAATGTCAATATTTTCATGGCGACCAGTTTGTACTAATTTCGGAGCAAGAATGCATATAGCACAATCATTAGTTGGAAAAGTTTTATCTAATTGAGACATTACTCCTCCTATACTTGTTGTGGATTCAGCTAGATAAACCTTATATCCTGAATCTGCTAAATCTATAGAACTCTGAATTCCAGCAATACCCCCTCCTATAACTAAAACAGCGCCGACTTTCTCCATTATTTCCCCTCCTTAATTGATATAAATGTTGGAATCTCTTCATGTATTTCATCAAGATCAACCAAACCTCTCTGTCTTAGAGTGACAATATGATTTAATACTTCATTTGGCTTAACTTGTATCTCGTTCGATATTTCTGGTACTGATTTGCTCGAATCTTTAATTTTTTGTAATATTTTGTAACGAATAAATTCATTATATAAACTATCATCAAGAATTTCTTCAAATTCTTCTTTTGGTATTATTTCATTATATACATTACCTTCTGTAGTAATTAGCCTTTCTCTACTAACTAATGTTCTAATTCTAGAATCAGCCAATACAGATTTAATTACTTCAAAATTCTCTAATAATTCTTTTTTCAATTTTTTGTTTTTTATAGGTGAAGGACCTAAATTAGTAATAAATTCATTAAAATCATTTACTAGTTGAGCAAACCTATTACCCTCAGAAGCCGAGACCCAATCCAAACGAAAACGTTCTGAAAATCCAACATAATTTAATAATTTTCTAAGCATGTTCATTTTCATCTCTGCTTCATAATTACCGGTCATATAATGACAATCTCCTGGGTGACAACCTAAAACAAGGACCCCATCAACTTTTTTTAAGAAAGCTTCAGCTATAAAAATGGGATCAACTCTCCCACTGCACATTACTCTTATAATTCTAATATTAGGAGAATATTGAATTCTACTTACACCCGCAAGATCAGCTCCAGCATAAGAACACCAATTACATAAAAATCCTAAAATTTTTGGTTTAAATGCCATCTCTTTATTCTCCTCCATAGGCAGTAATTTCTGATAAAATTTGCTCATTTGTAAAATGAAATACTGTTATTGCATTTTCTGGACAACTCGCACCGCATACACCACAGCCTTTACAAAGCAATTTATTTATAACTACATTTCCCTCTTCGTTCTTTGATATGGCATTATATGGGCAGAGTTTTATACACACTTTACAACCAACACATAATTCATTATTCACTTCTGCTACTAATCCCGAAGCAATAATATCTGCTGAACTTAAAATTCTACTTGCTCTTCCTGCTGCACCATTCGCTTGAGTGATAGATTCTTGAATATGCTTTGGCCAGTGAGCACACCCACATAAAAATACACCATCAGTAGCAAAATCTACTGGTCTCAATTTAGCATGAGCTTCTAAGAAAAAACCATGTTTATCTAAAGGTACTTTAAGCATTTTTGCCAATTTTTCTGAATCATCTGAGGGAACCATAGGAGGTGATAATACGATTAAATCCGTATCAAAATTGATAATATCTTGTAAATTAGTATCAAATACCTTTATTCCGTATTTTTCAGGTTTATTGCTAATTTTAGTGATTTCTGGTGGCATATCTAAACTATATCTCAGAATCATAGCATCCTTCCTTCTATTAAAAAAATATTCTTCAAATTCTTTTTTAGCCATTTGAAAATCTCTATAAAGAATTATTATTTCGAGATCTGGCTTTAGGTCTTTTAGGATGTCCATGTTTTTGATAGACGTAGCACAACAAATATTTGAACAATATGTGATTCCTTCTTTTTGTCTAGCATCGGCGCATAATATAGTTGTAACACGCTTGATATTATCGAGCCAAGTTTTATCTTTCTTTTTTAAATTCCGTTCTAATTCTAATTGAGTAATTACATTTTGATTTTTATTATTATATTGAAGATATCCAAGAGGTTTTAATTCTTGACCTCCAGTGGCAACAATAATAACACCAACTTTAAATTCGTTAATTTCATTTTTGGAGTCAGTAATAGTTATATCATAATTACCTACATATCCTTTAACATCTTTTACTTTAGATTCTAAACTAATTTGTATATTTTTATTTGCTCTAACATCCTGTTTTATTTTTTCTAAAAATTCTGATGTATCTTCATGAGTGGGATACAAAAGATATAAATCATTCAGAATCCCCCCTAGTATTTTTTCTTTTTCTACAAGATAAACTATAAATCCTTGATTAGCGAGATTTAATGCAGCAGTCATTCCGGATACTCCACCACCAATTATTAATGCTTTCTGAGAAACTGAGAGCTTTGGTTCTTTTTGGGACCTCAATAATCTGGATTTAGCAACGGTCATTTCGATTAAATCTTTAGCTTTCTCGGTAGCTAATTCCTTTTCAGTCATATGAACCCAAGAACACTGATCACGAATATTCGCCATTTCAAAGAGGTATTTATTTAATCCAGCTTCTTGACAAGTTTCTTGAAATAAGGATTCATGCGTTCTTGGGGTACAAGAAGCCACAATAAATCTATTTAAATTATATTCATTTATAACTTCCTTAATTCTTGCTTGTGAATCACTAGAACATGAATATAAATTATCTTCACAATATACTACATTAGGTAATTTTTTTATGTAGTCTACAACATTAGGAACATCGATATATTTTCCAATATTAATACCACAATGACAAATTAGTACACCAATTCTAGGTTCATCTGTTAAATTAACTTCTTTTTCTGGTATATCAAATACTTTTTCTTTTATTTGAGTAAATTTAGCAGAACTTAATAAAGCTGCTACTTGAGATGCTACCCCACTGGCATCAGCTACTGATTCTGGTATATCCATCGGACCTTGACAAAATCCTGATAAAAATATACCTTTTCTTGAAGATAAAGATTTAGTAAAATGATTTTGTTCCTTAAAGAAATTATAATCATCTACGTTAATATCTAGAATCTTTGCTAATTCTCTAGTTCCTTTAGATGGCACTAAGGGTGTAGCTAAAACAACCATACTTGCCCTAAATTCGTTAAGTAATCCAGTTTGTAGATCTTCATAACGAATAACTAAATCATTTGTTTCTGAATCTTCTACAATTTTACTAATTTTCGAATGAAAATATATTACTCCATATTCTTCTTGAGCTTTTTGAGTAAATTCATAGAAGTTTTTTCCATAAGCTCTAATATCATGTCTAAATACATAACATTTGGTTTGCTCTGAATGTTCCTTAGTTATTATTGCTTCTTTCGCTGCATACATGCAGCATACACTTGAGCAATAGGGGACTCTTTCGTGTAAGTCTCTTGAACCCGCACATTGAATAAAAACTATAGTTTCGGGTTCTTTTTCATCACTAGGACGTACAACATGTCCACCATATGGTCCAGATGCGCATAAAATTCTCTCATATTCAAGGGCAGTTACAACATTTTCATAACGAATACCCCACCTTGATGTTAGATTATCTCTAGTCATATCAAAACCGGTTGCTACGACGATTGCTCCTACATGCAATTCAATTTCTTGAGGCTTTTGTTCGAAATCTATTGCTTCCGCTTCACATACTTTCTGGCATACACCACATACATCTCTAGTTAATTTTAAGCACATCTCAGGATCAATTAAATAGACGGGAGGAACTGCCTGAGGAAATGGAATATATATAGACTTTCTTTTTCCTAGATTCATGTCAAAAACATTAGGAGCTTCAATTTTTGGACACTTAGTAGCACAATCACCACAGCCTTTACACTTATTTTCATTAATGTATCGAGGTTTTTTAAGTACTGTTACTTTAAAATCTCCAGGTTCTCCTGAAACTTTTTGGACTTCATGATAAGTCATTAATTCAATGTTAGGATTTCTGTATACCTCTACCATTTTTGGGGCTAAAATGCATAAACTACAATCTAAAGTTGGGAAAGTTTTATCCAGTTGAGCCATTCTCCCTCCAATCGAGGGTGTTTTTTCTACAAGATAAACTTTCAAACCTATTTCAGTCAAATCCAAAGATGCTTGAATTCCGGCTATCCCCCCACCAATGACTAACACTGAGCCCTCCATTATTTTTTTACCTCCACACTTTTAACAGAATCAATTGTTTCTATCATATCTACCAAAAATTCTGAGAAATCTAAAATTTCAATTTTAGAGAAATCATCATAATCTTTTTTTAGGCAATTTAAATGGTTACGGCATTTGGGACACGAAGTAATCATTTTTGTTCCGACAGCTTTAGCTTCTGAAAGACGTTTGTATCGTAAAGCCTTAGATCGCTCGTTACAATTCATCCAAGAGTTAACTCCACAGCAATAAGAATTTTCTTTATTATGTTCCATTTCCCTAAACTCATAACCTATTTTTTTAAGGTGTTGAAAAATCTCTCGAACTTGCTCAATGATTTTATTATCTTTTGGTAAAAATTTACTTAGTCTACAGGGATCGTGATATGTAAAAGGGATAATTTCATCAGATTTAGTTGGATTTTTGAATTGAACTTTACCCTGCTTCCATTTATCAAAAACATATTCAATTAAATGTTTAACTTCAAATTTTTCATTAAAATCTTCAAATAATTTTGGATAATCTATTTTAAATGTTCTATAACATTCAGCACAAGCTGTTATTATTGTTGAGATTCCCGCTTTTTTGAATAATTTTAAATTTTTCTTCGCTAATTCAATAAAAACTTCGAATTTTCCTTGACCCCAATATAAATCATGACCACAACATATCTCCTCTTTAAGAATTACTATTGGTTCTTTCTCAATTTGACAAATGATTTTCAAAGTGCTTTCCGCAATAGAGATAATATTCTCAAATTCAAAAGTAAAAAAAGGCAAACATCCTACATAATATAAAATATTTCCTTTATCTGAAATTTTGCAACCTTTTTGAACCCAATCCAACGGTCTTTCAATTTCAATATTTGGTTGACTCATTAATTCAGACATCATAGGATAGATACCTTTATGAGCAATAGATCGATCAAGGTTGTGAATACCTTTCATTCGCATTTTATATCGAGCAATTCTTACAATATCAGCAAAATTTATATCCTTAGGACACATCTGAAGGCAACTATTACACATTAAACAATCCCATAATACCCCACTCTCAATTACCTCATCTTCAAAACCTTCTAATATCATCTGGATAATTCTACTGGGTGTAAATTTTTGAACTTTACTTATTTGGCATACACCTGAACAACGAGCACATTGATAACATTTTTTTAACAAGTTAACTAAATCTGGCTCGTATATTTTTGCTAAGTACGAATCAAATTCATTAACTTCTGGTTTAATTTTCTCAGACTTTTCCAATTCTGTTATCAAGCTCACTTCCTTATTGTAAATTTTTCATGAATTCTTCTTTTCGCTTTATTTTTGATTCAGAAAACTTAATTAGTAGCTCTTTCATATCGGTTTTTGCTTTAGCGTCAAGTTCTAATGATTTAATAATATTTTTGTCTAATACTTCATGAAATAGTTTTTTACCTTTATCAGTTCGAGGTATTACAGTAGTATATTTATCTTGAGAACCAAGTCCTCCAAATGAAATATCTGAATATATATTTGTAAAGTCAATACAAGAATGACAAGCAGGTCGTATATAATCAACTAGCTGATCGAAAGGAATACGGATAATTTTCTCTTTAGAATTTTTATCTTCTACTTTTAAAATTAGAGCCTCCTTAATATTTATTTTTTTAATATTTTCAAACTTGATTTTAAAATTTTTTTCAAATTTTTCTTTTTTAGATTTATCGAATAAGAAATTATGATAACAAAATAATCCTAAACAAATTTCGATATATTCTGAGGGTGTGACACCCAAATTTTGCATACACCTTATTGTGTAGATTTGACAAGGTGTGCCCACTATAGCTAATTTTTTAAATTTATAATGATTCAATTTTACAATAGAGCGAGTATAAGTACTAAATCTTTGTATCTCGTCTAATTGTGAAGTTATTTCTAGTTTTGTCCCGGAAGCTTTAATTAATTCATCCTTTTTGCCTGCAAACATGGATTCTCTAGAAAATGGAGCATCAAATTTAGATACTATTGCTCCATCAATTACTTTTTTTTCTAATAAGTAATTTATTAAAGTATTTACAACACCTCCATCAGTTCCATATTTTAAGAATTCAGGGTCATTGGTTTGACAGGAATAGATATCTTCTAATTTGCCAAGAGGCTTGGAAGCAAAATCTGTAAATTGATAAGTTTTATTGAGATCCTCATCTAAAATATGTGTTTGAGGGCAAATACAATAACATATACCACATTCAAGGCATGCATCCTTATTTATATACTCCGGAGGTGAAAATGGCTCTTTAAAGCCGATTACATTTTCAAATGTTGCTGAACAGAAAGAAGTACATCCCCCACATTCCTGGCAGATGCCTTTTTCATGAACTTCCTTAATTAAATCTTGAAATGTTTTTGAACTCATAATATTAATTTTATTTTTCTTTCTTTTCCAATTTAATTGGTTCACAATTTTTTCTTTTTGTCCCAGCAATCCTTTCTAATAAGGGTTGTCCTGGTTTAACATCTTTTAAACTTTTAGATTCTATTAATCCTGCTTTAATGGCTTCTTTATAGATTTTCTCACCTTTTTTATTTCGTGTAATTACTGAGGACCAACCACTAGGTGAACCAATTGATCCTACAGAAATATCCGCAAAATCTGCAGTCAAATCCTCGCAGTAATGACAATTGTGCCGAGCATAAGATTTCACATCTTTTAATGGTACTTTTAAATCTCCGCCCGAATCTAAATAGATGATAAATTTACCACCACTTATATCCATTTTTGTTATTTTAGTATAATCTTTATCAAATTGTTCCTTAATTAAGTTAAGTATACCCTCATAGGGAAAAGATTCCATGCAAAAAAGCCCAATTTTATATTTAATATTTTTGAAAAAAGGTAAGCCACTCGGAAACAAATTTCCTTTCTCTAAAGCATTCATCATACAAGGAACTCCTACAATTGCTATATTTTCATATTGTTTTGTATCATCTATTATAGAGAGTGTTGAGGCGTTAGCATATTTAGTTCCTCCAGTCTTATATAAATCTTTAACATCCTCTATTATAACTGGCTCAGGTTTCCATAATTCCTTTGAATGCTGTACTGCTACGATTGCGTCAACTAGTTTATTTTTGAGTAAATATTCAAGGATCGAGGTTACAATCCCTCCATCTTGTCTTACTTTTTTAATCTCATCCTTAGTGGTTGTGGCAGAATATGCATTAATATAACCATTAATCTTTTCTGAAAATTTCAATGCTTTATCGAGTTTATTAATACTTTTGCCCACTTGTTCAATTGAAAATGATCTGGGACAAACAGAATAACACAAACCGCATTTTATGCAATTATCATCATCTATATCTAAAGTATCTGCTGTCGCTTTAATAGCATTTACGGGACAAATTGATGAGCACCAACCACATTGACAGCATACTTCAGATTCAAACACTAAAGAGACTGGTTCAAAAAAGTGTTCAATGAAATCCTCAGGAATATCTTTAAATTGATACCTATAGAAATATTCTTTTTCTTCGACTTCTTTTTCTTCTCCTTTAATTTTTTTAATTACTTTTTTAGTTTTTATTTCAATATATTCTTCAACATATCCTTGTTCTTTCAGATAGATTATATCACGAATTACGTTTTCTTGAGGAAAATCGTTTACAATTTTTGCAATTTCCTCTAAAAATAACGGTTCATTACCCTTTAATTTCTCTAACACTAATTTGCGCTCTGTTTCAGCATCAATCATGGCATCTAATATTTCATAGAATTCTTCTTCAGAATATTTTCCAGTATTCAAAATTTCCTCTTTTGCTTCGTAAAAAGCTCGAATTTGAAAATTCTCGACTGCTTTATAGGTAGCATCCATTAAATTTTTTGGCGATATTCCATTGAAATTGATATTTTTAGCAATTTGAACCATAATTCCATCCTTCAGGAATATATTTTTTTGAAAAATTTAACTTTTTAATTGAATACTATTTAAAAACCCCTTCCTTTGCTAGGTTAGTCTTCTTATAACCAGAATTTTTTTATAAGAATCATTCTAACGGGGTAGTTATAATTTCTGTTGTTTCAACTTTTGATTCTTTATCTACTAAATTAATTGGACTAGGTCCAGCTTTTTTTAGTTTTTCATAAGCGTCCTCAACAGATTCGACAAATTTCCCAGCATCTCCTCCACTTAACCAATACATATTAATTCTTTGATTTCCGAAACCTCTGGATTCTAAGATTCTATTTGCTAATTCAACATGTCTTTCAGCAGTAAAATTGCCATTTTTAAATTGACATTCATTAGGGCGTCAACCAACAATCATAACACCATCAGCTCCCGCGCGAATGCTATATAAGATGTGCTTAACATCAATTCTGCCAGTACATCTTACTTTGACAATTTTGACAGCAGGTGTATATTTCAATCGAGAAACTCCTGCTAAATCAGCCGCGCTATATCCTCACTTTAAACAAGCGAATACAACCATTTTATAAGTATTTTCCATGTCTGTCTAACCACCTCCTAAAAGACCATCAATTTCAGCAAATAGTTGATGATCTCGATAATACCTTATATCAATAGCCTGAGTTGGACAGCATGTGGCACAAATACCGCATCCATCACAGTTTATCTCATCAATAAACGCTCCAATATCCTCTTCAATCCTAATGGCATTTTTTGGGCATTCTTTTTCACACCTTCTGCATGAAATACAAAATTCGCTGTCAACTTCAGCTGTTATCAGTTCTAAATCGATTTCTCCGGGAGCTGTTAATTCAGCTACTTTACTAGCGGCAGCTCTAGCTTGAGAAACTGAATAAGAAATATTTTTTGGACCCTGAGCAAACCCAGCTATAAAAATCCCTTTTGTCTTTGTTTCTTGCGGCATTAAACCAAAGTGTGATTCTGTAAGGAAACCATATGTATTAGTATCAAGATTTAATACTTGAGCAATCTGTTGAGTACCTTTTGAAGGGAGTGCTGCTGTGGATAAAACTACTAAATCAGCATCAATTTTTACAATCTTATCTGTAAGAGATGAATACACCCGAACTTTCACGTTTTTTGTTTCAGGATCTTCAGAGATTTCACCTACTTTTCCTCGAATCATTTTAATCCCTGCTTCTTTAGCTCGTTCATAGTACTCTTCAAATCCTTTTTCAGGAGTTCTTATGTCAATATAACAAATTGTAATGTTTGCATCAGGAAATTCTTCTAAAAGTAATCGTCCATTTTTAAGAGCAAGCATGCAGCAAACACCACTACAATAAGTACGCTCAGTTTCTCGACTTCCTACGCATTGTATAAATACAATTTCTTTGGGTTCCTTGTTATCCGAAATTCTATGCACATGTCCCTCAAGAGGTCCATTTGGGGCTAATATACGTTCTAATTGAGGTTGAGTTATGACATTTTCGAACTCTCCATATCCATATTCTCCAAATGGTTCATAAATGTCCCAACCAGTTGCTATAATGATCGTTCCAACATTAATATTAACTTCTGTTGGTACTTGACTAAAGTCAATAGCATCTAATTCACAAGCATCTACACAGGAGAAGCACTCTACACAAGCATCTCTGTCGATATCATAAAGAAACGGTACTGCTTGACCAAATGGAATGTCTATTGCCTTTCGTGCTCCTAAATATTCGTCGAAATAATTAGTTGTGTAAACTGGACAAACTTCAGCACATGCTCCACATCCATTGCATTCATCTGTTGTATAACGTGGTTTCTTTTCAATCGTTACATTGTAATTACCAACATAACCTTCTATATTCTTTACCTCGCAAAATGTTAATAATTCAATATTTTCATTTCTGTTAACTTCAAGCATTTTAGGTCCGCAAATTCATATAGCACAATCGTCTGTAGGAAATGTTCTGTCCAATTGAGCCATTCTTCCACCGATGGTTGTTTTATGGTCAACTAAGTAGACTTTAACGCCTTGATTTGCAAGATCCAGAGCTGCATTCATTCCACCAATCCCTCCTCCAATGACCAATGTAGCCTTTGTAACCGGAACGGTTCTAATAGGGACTGGCTCTAAGAGTTTGGCTCTGTCAATACCACTTTTAACCAATATTTTTGCTTTTTCTGTAGCTTCTTCTTTGCTATCTGTACACCAAGAACAATGTTCACGAACATTAACCATTTGAAAATAATATGGGTTTAAATCTGTTTTTGCTATAGTACCTCGGTAAATTACTTCATGTGTCCGTGGGGTTCAAGCCGATGCTACAATTCTGTTTAAATTCTTTTCATTGATATCCTCAATTATTTCATTTTGCGCATTATCAGTTCAAAGAAATGAGTTTTTCTTTGAAATTATGATTTCGTCTCCAAGGTTTTTTACATAGTCTACTAATTCATCGCAATCTACTTTACTTCTAATATTAATACCTCATTGACAAGCATAGTATCCAATCCGATGATTTTCTTTATCACTCATCTATTTTTACACACCACCTCGCAATTATACAAAATTGTAAATTTAACTGTGAATTTCTTAGATTTTTATTGGATGTTTTTTAAGTTCCAATATTGATCTTTATTTTAATATCGAACTTAAATATTTTTTTTTAAAAATTATTCATTTTTAATATTTTTAATTCTTTCTGTTAATCGATATAACAAATATTTTATTAGGCGGTCACAACTTCAAGATATTTTTGACCAGACCGAAGATTATTGATTATTTGATTTTAGAAATCGTTAAAGCTTAAAGAGATTTGTGATTAATTCTCAACATTCTTTGAAGAATTATTTTTAAAAAAGTAAATATAAATTAAAAAAAGGGATGGTAAACAAAAAATTTTCTAATATTTTTATTGAGTTTGATAAGACTAGGTTAATTTTTATTTAAATATTCTTTATAATAATGAGATTTATTTAAAAGGTATTTTCGAGCAATTGATCTAAACATTATTGTAAAAAATCGTGAAATAGCTACTTTTTTTCTAACTGCATTAAAGTAGTCATCAATGGTATACCTTTGATAATTTAAAAGAGCTTGACTTTTATCAGTAGTCATAAATCCACAATGAAAGCCTTTTGTACTAAATGCTTCAGCAGGTAGAACATCATATCCAATCCCAAAAATATTTAACATTTCATTAAGATATTCTCGATATGAGATCCGACATCTTTCTCCACCAGCAATATGCATTACTTCCCCCCATATTTCTTTATTTTCCACTGCATTAGTAAGAGCGAGACCAACATCTTTTGTATCACAGATTTCTATACAAGTATCAAGAGGCATTTCAAACATTAATGGATCCATTTGTAATTTATTCAAAGAGACGATATACGTTAAGCGAAAGATTGCCCAATCCAAGCTTGATTTTTTAATTAGCTCCTCACACTTGACCTTCTGTTTAGCATATTCATCATCCGGATTAGGATTGAGTGGATCATCAGGAGTTATTAAAG
This sequence comes from Promethearchaeota archaeon, assembly GCA_048938005.1. Taxonomy (GTDB): domain Archaea; phylum Asgardarchaeota; class Lokiarchaeia; order Sigyniarchaeales; family SOKP01; genus Loki-b32. The sequence continues at coordinate 52,847 of JBHLMQ010000015.1, forward strand.
GACTTTCAAGTCGATCACCATATATTGCAACTGAAGACGTAAATATGAGTTTTGGTTTTTTAGGCTGTTTTTCCATTGCTTTAATAATATTGGCAGTTCCTCCAACATTAACGGATTCTGCATACTTTGGTTTTTTATCGGCAAGGGGAGGAATAATCGCTCCAACATGGATAATGACATCTTTGTCAGAAACAGCTCTCTCGACATCCTTATAATAGCGTAAATCTCCCCAAAAGATTTTAATATCTTTTTTATATTTATTGGCAATTCTTTTATTTCTTTTTGTCTTAATATCAAAAACTCTAATATTATAATTTCGCTTAATTAGTTCTTTTAGTGTACTTAATCCTACATTCCCAAATGCTCCTGTAAGCAAAACATTCAGTTTAATCACCTTTCTTTCCAAAATTGATTAAATATTTGATTTTGAAATTCAATGAATATAGCTAATATATTTTTATATGGCCAATCTTTATTCTTCTGGCATAAATTAATATTGAACCTTACTAAGATAATAAAAGAATTTACATTTATGTTCTAGGGTTGCAATCGCAACTTTTTTTTCATTTCAAATATTTATTAAAATACCATGAAAATTGTAAGATTACAAATTCCAGGGAATTTTTTGGAGTATATTGATACTGGATTTGTTGATTTATTTCAAAACCTTGAATTTGTTGAAATCCTAAATGCATTTCAATACGATCAAAAGAATTTTTTTACTCTTCAAAGGATCCGGTTTAAACCAAACTCATTTCAAGATTTAAACAAATTTATTAGGGATCGTTTCAAACCTCAATTTTTTAAATTATTACATCAGTCTGGAAATGAAATAATATGTATAATGAGACAAAGTAGATCTTCAGGATTTTTCCCTATATTTGAATCAGCACAAGGATGGGCTCTTCTTTTCCCTATTCATGTGTCTCAAGAAGTCCTCTTAATAAATATCATATCCCAAACTAAAAACATCAATAAATTGTTTAACATAATTTCCTCTTTCACAAATGATTATAAGATCATAGCTATGACTGATGTTGATAAATTAGATAAGTTTGATAATACTCTTTGGAAATCTGCTATGCCATTTCCAGAATTTACAGAACGTCAGAGAGATATTGCATCATTTGCCGCAAAATATGGTTATTTTAAGTCCCCAAAAAAAATCACTGCTCTTGAAATTGCAGAAAAATTTGGAATTTCAGTCTCTGCTGTTAATAAGTTATTAAAAAAAGCAGAAAATACTGCAATGGAGTTCTTCTTTGGAAAGTATCCCTAATTTTAATTTAAAATTTTAAAAAAAATATTAATCTATTTTAAGATTTTTCTCTTAATCCTTTTTTATCTTGATATTAACTCAGTTTTCAATAGCACTATTAGTGAAAGTGGTATTATCCAAATTAGTATTGAGAAGAGCAACATCCATTCCAATAATTCAGTGCCATATATTAGATTCAGAATTGCCACTGTTAATGGCCCAAATATCCCATAGATTCCCAAAATTTTAGAGATTTTAGTATTATATATAACTATCATCAAGCCCATAAAGAACGCGCCAAGGGTAAATCCACCAAATGCAAGATATGACATTAGTTTGTGCGGACCTATTCCTAAAACGGATAAAAAGTTATAATCGCGATCTGCACTAAAGATTCCTACTCCAATATATGCAAAATTCCCGATAATACTAAACAGGAAAGCAAAACTACTTAATCGAAAACGTAATCGAGAATAATGTTCCCCTCTCAATTTAGTTCTCTTAGGCAATGGTGCCAGTAATTTCTCCATATAGAACGTGAGTGGAATAGTCATAGAACCCGCAACAATACATGCTATATCATATAAGTATGGCGCGGGCGTGTCATTAATTGAACCAAGATCAGAAATCCAGTTATCCCAAATAGTGTATCCATCGGGGTCAAGGAGAGCTGCTACGATCACCCCAATTATGAGTAATGAGATATATCCAAACATAACGCCCATTGCACTAATTTTAACAACATTATAGTTTGTAGCAAAATTGTATAATTTGGCTCTAAATTTATTTATTGATTCGCGTACTGTCATAGTAGTGTTCATTCTATAATTGAATAAATCATATTTGATTTGACTTAATATAAATATGATTATATTTTTGCGTTCTAAAAAAAAATGATGTTTCACATAAATAATAGTTTAATAAAAAAGAGGGATTAACGTTTTTGTTTTCTTTTTATATTCTCTTTCAATTGATATGAGCTTGTTAGAGATCTTTACTTGCCATAAAAGCCAGAAATCTATCTACTTCGTATAACGCAGATTGAGCTGGTGGGGATACTTGTGGAAGTATCAAGTCGAAGATGTGATCTACCCTCGGAAAAACCACGTTGATTGCTGGTACACCTGATTCAACCAGTTTTGCGTATAGATCCAGTGTACCTTCAATAGGCACAATGAAGTCTATATCCCCTTGTATGAGTAGAGTCGGTGGGGAACTAGATTGAACATGAGTGGTTGGACAAGCAAAACAACAATAAACATACTAAGTATTTAAAGACATAAGTATTTTGATTTCAACTAAGTGTAGTAAAATTCACTTAGTTACTCTCATCATTGTATGTCGTTACTTGATCTTTGATTTTAAAAATATCCCTTTTCTTTTCAAAAAGTTAAGATACCTTTCCATTAATGAAATGTGCAATTTCAGTTCAAATTGGAGGAGGAATTCCAGGATCTAATCTCTTCATTCTGCTTGGCATTCTATCAGTTATAATAATCATTATGGGCAAAAAATTGAAGAATTCTTAGATTCTTTTTTTTAAAGGAATTTTCATTGAAATCAGACGCTAAATTTTCTATTCACGAACAATAAAAATCAAGATATATTAGGAATCCGTAATTTTCTTTTAAAGGCTTGCCAATATCAATTGTTTTTACTGTTTTAGGTAGGTTATTTCTGGCTTTATGTTTGATCTGAGTAACATTTTTATAATCAGTGATCAATAATTGATAATTAAACAAGATAATAAGTTATGTTTTAAAAAAAACAGGTTTGAATTCATAATCAATGTTAAAAGTAAGAAATCATCCTCGTGAAATTTATCAGAGAAGGGAAGAGTTTGGTTTAAAAAATTCAG
>JBHLMQ010000016.1:0-55642 GCA_048938005.1 Promethearchaeota archaeon
TATCTACTCACATAAAAAACTTATAAAAAAATTGAAATAAAAATAAAAGAAATTTAAAAAAATAGATTAAGCTTTAGTTTCCTCTAAAATCTCCCCAAACAGTCTTTTTACAGCATCGATTCGCTTCTCTTCACCAATTTGTTCTACATCTTTCAACGAGATAGCTTCTTTTGGGCAAACATCGATGCACGCTGGATATGGTTCTCCTCTTTCGGGATTAATAAAGTCTTCTTTCATTGTTTCACAAAGATCGCAAATAAGAGCTTTCTGAGATTGAATATGTAAACTGAGAACTCCAAAATCGCACGCTCGAATACAGAAGGCACATCCATTGCACTTATCATCATCCACGATAATGGATCCTGTTTCTTTATCTTGTTCTAAGGCTTTTTCTGGGCAACTACGGACACATGGAGCATCATCACATTTTTGACATGCCAATGCGACATTTAAAATAGGTTCAATCCGTACTCTATGAATTCTTGTATTAATAGGGTTAAATTCTCCATCATGCACAAAAGAACAGACTGATTCGCATGTTTCACATCCAGTACATAAATTTGGATCAACGATAATAAACTGATGAACTACTCCCCCTCTTTTCTTAGTTCCAACTTTAGACATTTATTTCTTCCCTCCAGCTGGTTTTAGTTTACCGATTACAAAATCTAATCCTAGAGACTTTAATGTTTCATCAGTTGGAATTCCTGTCTGGGTATCCCACCCTCGAGCTTCATAATATCCACTTAATAACTTTTGATATCCATCCTCTTTTAAAGTTACTCCCTTCGCTGGTCCTTTTGTATGTGTTTCTTTAAAAAACCTCTCAGGAGGATGATCATCATCTCTTGTCCATCCTTCTCGAATATTAAAGCATTTCGAAAGAGTAACAATCGCATCTCCTCTTTGCTGAATATATTTATCTGTTACCGGAATTCCAGTTACCAGTTCGAAGACTTTAGCCATTTCAGCATCATTTTCATAAATTCCTCGAGTAAATTTACACACAATATAGGAATCAATTATGGCATAAATGTCTTCTAAATCCTTGATTGCTTTACCCCTTTCAAGGGGTTTATCATAAGCAAACCTATCAAAATTTCCTTTTGCATCTAATCCATAGGATCCGTTTCTTAAATGACATGCTCCTCTAATCGAAACACTTTCTCCAACAGCAAATGAGGTCATTCCATGAAGATCAAATGCTGGCATTTCTAAGCCTTTAATGTTCATACCATAATAACTTGCATTTTTTTTACCCATTTCTTCCAATCGTTTACCAGCTTCTCTGGTACCATCACCGAAAACTTTTCCAGCAAAACCTTTACCTAAAATCATTTCTTCTGTGAATTTTACGAGATTTACAGTAGAACCAAAAGGTAATTTATAACCTAAGTCTTTTTCAGTAATCAAACCTAAATCAAAACATTCACATGCCATTGCTGCTGTTACACCTCCAGAAATTGCGTCGATCCCCAAATTATCACATAACTGAACACACTTAAATACTGTTGGCCAATCAGAACATCCTGTAGCCGTCCCAAATCCATAACAGAGTTCTACATCTATACTGGCATATAAGTTAGGCCAATGTGGATGTGTCTTTGGTACTTTTGTAATATGATCACAGGCGATGGAACATTGAGAGCAAGCAACTTTTTTTACCACCCAGTCATTATTAAGAGTTTCTCCTGTAAAAGTTCCATCATCAATTTTTTCCCAAGTTCCTTCTCGGTGATTAAATGTGGGCATCATTCCAAGTTTATTATAGCTTGTTAAGCCCGCAGGAGTTCCTAAATCTCGATATTTAGCTGTAGCAGGTCCATTAGCAACTTTTATTAATTTTTTAGCTAATTTAAAAAACTCAACTGGATGTGCTACTTTCACTCCTTTAGTACCTCTAAAGCAAACAGCTTTAAGATTTTTAGAGCCCATAACTGCACCCATTCCAGTTCTTCCTGCCTGTCTATTACGATCATTTGTTATACATGCCATTCTGCTCATTCGTTCTCCCGCAGGACCAATTGCCATAACTGCTAATCTATAATCTTGAAATTCTTCTCGCAAGATCTCTTCTGTATCCCAACAACCTTTTCCCGCAAGATCTGGGCATGGAACGATATAATAATCATCATCATCCACAACCATATATGAAAGTTCTGGGGCTTTCCCTTTGACCACAAGCATATTAATTCCAGCGCGACGAGCTTGGGCTCCAACAGATCCAGAAGATATTGCCATACCAAACATCTCGGTTAATGGAGATTTAGCAAATACACCATATTTCGAACTAGTGGGTAGGATAGTAGCTGGAAATGGACCATGTGCATATACAAAAACGTTCTCTGGGCTAAGAGGATCTACTCCTGGTTTAAGTTCATCCCAAAGTACTTTAGCAGCAAATCCATAACCTCCAATCCAGTCGCGACAGAATTCATTAGATAATTTAGACTTACTGAATTTTTCATTAGTTAGATCTACATCAAGTCTAACTTGTGTAAATCCTTTTATTTCATCAGGAACAGTTATTTCCTTAGTTTTACTCATGTTTTTTACAACTAATTGTATGTTTATATTTTGAATCGATTATAGATATTAAAAATAAATTATCAAAATTTTAAAGGTTACTTGTTAATCTTAAAAATCTCTTTCTTTAAAATTATTAAGCACATCATTTATCAATTTACCATTAAATAATACAGAGATAATGTACAAATTTGTAAACAATTAGATGAAAATCAATAAAAATAGATTAAATCAAAAAGAGTAGTTTTCCGAGAAAACTTACAAGATCGATTACCTCTATTTTATCTTTTAATCCTCTGTTTTCATTGAGGTAGCAATTTAAATGAGCAATGCATTTAGGGCATGCTGTAATAAGGTATTCCGCTCCAGTTTCTATTGCTTGAATAATTTTGTTTTCTTGTAATTGTTTTGAATCTTGGTTACAAGAAATATATGCAGAAACTCCGCAACAATCCGCATCTTGCATAGAGTCTTCCATTTCCACTAATTCAACTGATGGAATAAGTTTTAAAACTTCACGTGGTGCATCAAAAACATTACTCATCCTTCCTAATCTACACGGGTCATGGTAAGTTACTTTAATTTTGTCAAAACCAGGGAATGTTATGTCTTCTAACAGATTTTCTTTTAGAATATATTCGGTAATGTGATAAATATCAAAATCAAAGTTATCATCGCCTTCAAATAGCTTTTTATATTCATTTTTCCAGGTATAATAACCTTCAGCGCAGCTAAAGATTAATGTTTTAACTCCTGCATCTCTAAATAATTTTACATTATATTCTGCTAGTTTTTTAAATATATTGACATCTCCTCGCCAAAGACTATCATGTCCACAACATTTTTCTTCAGGTAAAACAACTGGAACTATATCATTTTGATTTAAAATTCCAATAACACTTTTGGGGATTTCAAAATAATTAGGCGCATTCAGTGAAGACCAAGTATCTTGACTACCATATCCACATATCATAACGCCTGAAGCATCAAGTGCTTTTTCAAAATCCTCTGGGATCTGGTCAGAATTACAACAGCAATTGCAATTCAAACATCGATTTGCTTCTTTTTTCGCTTGTTCTTCAGTAAATCCTAATTCCATTTCGTCAAAGCAGACTAATCTTTCAGAACCAGGCATAAAATTCATATCTTGACATGCTTGTGTCTGTATATATTTTTTGGGAATAGTGGACCTTTTTAAATCATTTATTCTTATTCTTCCTTTCTTTAAATCAAGGCCTCGGAGATATCGATCAATTGAAAATGCTGCTTCTCTACCATCTCCTATAGCATCAACAGCACACATTAATGAATTATAAATTATATCACCTCCCGCAAATACCCCTGGGATGCCAGTTTCATAAGTAAGATCATCGACAACAACTTTACCTCTCTCAATTTTTAGTTGATTATCTGTAGCGGCGTTAAGTGGCTCTGGATCAAGTCCCTGACCAATTGCTATGACAATATTATCAATAACTATTTTAAACTCCGAGCCTTCAATTTTATTTAAGGGTCTTCTTCCAGTTTTAGGATCAGGCTCGCCCCATTCAATTTTATAACAATTTAATGCTAATTTTCCATCGGGTTCCTGTGTGATTTTTGCTGTTGAAGTCTCAAAATGATATTCCATCACTTCTCTCTCAGCTTCATGTAAGTCATCGATTACGGTTTTTAATGCCTCTTCAGTTAAAATATCAACAAGATCAACCTTCGTAGCTCCTAATCGCAGAACTGTTTCTCCAACATCTACAGCAACAGCACCCCCTCCAATAATTCCAAAAGTTTTCCCTTTAAATTCTTCTGGATTTTCAGCACATTTATACTTCCTCTCTAAAAGAAAATCAATTGCTACGTCAACATTAGGTAAATCTTCGCCGTCAAGTCTGAGAGTTTTAGGGACATATAAGCCTATAGCAATAAAAACTGCTTTATATCCTTGCTTCCAAATATCTTCTAATGTGAAATTTGGACCAAATTCTTTATTTAAAACAATTTCAACTCCCATACTTTTTATAAACTCTATATCATAATCAAGAGCCTCATCAGAAAGTCTATATTGTGGGACACCATATCTTACGACTCCACCAGTTTTATCACCTTTCTCGAAAATAGTTGGTTTATATCCCATTCTTGCAAGAAAATATGCAGCAGATAATCCTCCTGGTCCTGCTCCGATAATAGCTACTTTTTCTTTAGTTTGTTGTACTGGTTTTATTCTGCTTAGATTTGGATGCTCGACTTCCCAATCTGAGACAAACCGTTTAAGTTCACGGATAGCAACTGGATCATCAAAATGTTGACGATTGCAATTTAATGCACATTGAGCTGTACAAATCCTTCCACAAAGGAATGGTAATGGATTTGTTTCTCTTATCAGATCAATAGATTCTTGAAATTTACCTTCTGCTATTAAGGAGATATAACCTTGAACGTCAACTCCGGCAGGACATCCAACAACACACGGAGCAGTTCCAGTTAAGAAAGGAACGCATCCCATAAAATAGCCAATTTCCCCTTTATCAGTCGTTTTTAATCCTGTTCCATCTAAAAATCCTATTTTATTAGTAAATTTAATTTTATCTTCAGCCATCAATTTTGGTAAGCTTGAATATACTCTTTCATGATTACAACTTAATAATCCTTCTTGTAATGGTTTATACACTGAAGCAAGAGAGCGGAGATCCTTAATTATTTGATTGAAGTTTACTCCTGTTTCTTCTTTTGTCATCGGACAATATTTTGAGCATAATCCACATGTAAGGCACTTCCAAATATCATTATTTTGTAATGCTTCTTCGGGTGTTAGAAATGTTAAATCAGTAATTAAACTACGTGGATAAAAAATATCAAGAAAGGCCGTTGGGCAAACAGCGTTACATCGATTACACGAGTAGCAATAATTAGCTGCAGTATTTACTCTTTTAAGCAACTCTATTGAAGCTGTTCCCTTGATTTTATCACCAGCTGCTTTTTTATCAGATTCAGTCATTTTAAGTCAAGAAAATTAGGTTTTTTATAGTTTATTAAAAAGCTTGCTATAATTTGAATATAATTGTTATAATTTGTTTATAAAATTTTTATATAATTTTATTTGAGTCTTTTACTCTTTGTTTGCTTTTGAATTTCCCCTTTCCATTTCTTATTGACTATTTTGCCAAAATTTCACTTAAACTGAGGCATAAATTCAGAGTGAGCAACCAGTAATTCATCCATTATTTTTTTGGCAGGAATTGTATCAATAACGTATGGACATGCTAAGATAGCTTGGTATAATATATTTTTGTCTCCAGTAAGTGCTGCATCAACGCTTAATTCCTGCCATTCTATTACCTGCCGTGATATTCCGATAAATGGTTTAGGTAAATCTCCTATATTTATTGGATTTATCCCCTTTTTATCGACAATTGCATGCCCCTCAACTACTGCGTCTTCTGGAAGATTCGAAATAATTCCATTATTGCGAAATAAAATCCCTCCCCACTCCTTTTGTTCATCGGCTGCTATGCTAGAAAGAACACCAATAGCTTGTCTCGCATGGAAAGGGTTGAAGCAATATTCCTCGGGGTACTCCTCGTAATTTTTTCCACTCAAGATCTCTTCCAAGAAATTCCAACGCTTTTCTGTCCAACCAAAAATTGTATCTTCCCAAAGAGGTTCTCTACTTCTTTCCTTTAGGGTTCTCTCATGTTCCCAATAGGGAGTAATATGAGATGAACTGGTGCTCCAAACATCGTATAACTCAAGAAACTTAAATCCTAATCCAAAGTCCAGTGGCATCCAAGGAAACTGAGCGATAATTTTGAAAACTTCTCCAGTTTTCATCTTTTGTATTAATTTTTCTTTAAGAAGTGAATAACCTTCTATACCGTCTAACTTCAAATCTACGAGCCAAGTAAAATGATTTAATCCAATGGAGCGTGGTTCATAATCGTCACTGATCGTATACTTTCTATTGAGTGGTGGTTTTTCAAGAACTCTTGGGAGAAAAAGCATAATATTAGCAGCAACGCAATCACACACAGGTATGTACTTTAGATTTGTTTTTCTCCAAACTGCATCGGCTACATGACTGGCAGGATTTATATAGCTGATAATCCACGCATCAGGGCACATGTCATTTATCATTTTACAGTATTCTAAAGTTGTTGGAATTGTACACTGAGCCATAAACGTACCTCCAGGCCCAGTTGTTTCATCTCCGGCAATCCCATACTTGGTCGGAATTTTAATGTCGTATAGCATATGCTTCCGTCCACCAATCCTATAGCTTGGTAAAATAAAGTCAGAATCTTCCACCGCCTCCTTTGCATCATTAGTGAAACTGAATTTAAAGTCAGCATTTACTCTTTCGGCTAAGACTTCTCCTAATTTGGCTAGTTTGGGTAAAGATTCAGGATCAATGTCCATTAAACAAAATTCACTCCCTGCCAAGGCTTCCTTATTTTCTGTCGCCGCGTAAATTAAAGAAGGCATAAAAGGGGTGCCTGCCCCTAGAATCGATATTTTTCTATACGTCATTTTCAGCTTTCGCCATTTATTCTTTTTTTCTTTAAATTTTTATCTCAAAAAAACTATTCTTTTATATTTAACATTGGTTCTATTTTCTTTCAGACATTAAAATATTACCACAGAATTTAAATGGTAAAATTTTTACTTGGTTTTATATTAAATACAATATAAAGATAATGGTTTTAGAGATAAATCCTCTTAAGTATAGTTGTCCGTTCTGTGGAAAAGAATTAGAATCAAGATTTTCTAAATGCTTTAATATTTATTGTCAAGGAAAAAAGTTCAACACAGGAAATCTAGTTATATATAGGCTAAATCCAGATTTAGGCATAGGAAGAATAATAAAAAAATTAGAAATCCCCACATCAAAATCTTTAGATAAAGAGGATACTCACTTTATCACAAAATATAAAGTCTCCTTTAGAAATAATATAATTAAAATAATCCATCCAATTGATCTTATCCACTATGTTTTTGAGCTTAATGATAAAATCGTCACTAAACAAGGAATCGGGTATATAAATACGAAAGATTTCCAAATCAAAGATGGAACAATTTCCTATGAATTCTTGATGGAAAATGGTAAAAAATCTCAAATACATGAAAATGAAATTTATTCTAAGTATGAAACACCAATTGAAACATTAATTTCAAAACAGATTATTGATCCTCCTAAGAATTTTTTGATTAAATATTGGGCAAATTTATTCTATTCTTATTATAAATCATATCAAATTAAATGCATAACAAATTCGCGTTTATCATTAATGCCTCACCAGATAAATGTAACTCATCGTTTATCTGAAGAACATTTCCCTAGAATTATTCTGGCCGATGAGGTTGGTCTTGGAAAGACAATTGAAGCAGGGATTTATATCAAAGAAATGATGGCGAGAGATTTAGCGGAACGTATCTTAATAGTAGTCCCTGCTTCGTTAGTTAAACAATGGCAATTTGAAATGCAAAATAAATTTAATATTAATTTTACTGTGTATGATGGTAAAAAAGTTAAAGAACTAAAACATAAAGGAAGTTATAAACATCCAGATATTCTGCAGAATCCTTTTTACTATGATAATTTAATTATCTGTTCACTTCAATTTGCTCGAAACAGAAAATATATCGAATTATTATCAAGTATCTCATGGGATATTGTAGTGTTTGATGAAGCACATCATTTAAGAAGGTATCTTATAAATGCAATGACAGGAAATTATCGGGAGACTCTTAATTATGAATTAGCGAGAAATTTAAGTATAAATTCAGAAGGTATGCTCTTATTAACTGCCACCCCACTTCAACTTCATTCATTTGAATTATTTTCTCTAATTGAGCTCATTCATCCAGAAATATTTGAAAACTTTAGCGACTTCGAACATTTTAGAAAGAACACACCGTTTATAAACCTTTTAATCTCAAACTTGAATAATATTGAAAAATTAAATAATTTTGAAGTAAAAAACACTATAAAACTTCTAAAAGATCTTAGATACATTGATATAAAAAGTGATTTGAACCGTGTTCTTTCACAACTTAAAGATGATTCTTTTAAATTGAACTTATTGAATAAAATTGAAGAGGATCATACTTTATCTAAATTTTTAATTAGAAATCGTAAGAAAAATGTATTTTCTGATGATTTATTAAACGAAAGAATTGTAAACACGATTATGGTAAACCCAACTCAACAAGAATTGGATATATATAACGAAATACGGCTTTATCTTGCTAAAATTTATAATTCTTCCGTAAGTAAAGAAAATGTAGGGATTGGATTTATTATAACAACACTCCAGAAACTATTAACAAGTTCAAAATACGCATTTTTAAAGAGCCTAGAAAGACGATTAGAGCAAATTGATCGGTATAAAGATATTTTTCTTGATACTGATATAATAAAAAAAGGAGATCCTGAATATTATGAAGCAGAATTAGAAGATCAATATCTAGATTCGGAATTAGTCGATATTTTTAATAGTAATGAAACTAAGAAAATAAAAGAAGAAGTTACTGAAATCCTTAATCAAGAGAAAATATTAAAAGAATTTTATGATAAACTAAAAGCTTTACCATATGATTCAAAATCGGATAAATTAATGGAATTATTACATCAAATCTATTCACAAAATCCTAGAGAAAAAATAATTATCTTTACTCAGTTTGTTGATACATTGAAATATTTAAAATCCTTAATAGAGAATCAGAATCACGATTATAAGGTCGAATTATTTTATGGAGGGCTAGATAAAGAACAAAAAGATGGAGCCGTTGAAAGATTTAGATCAAGTAACAAGTTTTCTGTTTTAATTTCCACAGAAATTGGCGGCGAAGGACGTAATTTTCAGTTCTGTCGTGTTCTTATAAATTATGATTTACCCTGGAATCCTATGAAACTTGAACAAAGGATTGGTAGACTTGACAGAATTGGCCAGGAATCAAAAGAAATTTATATTTATAATATTTTTATGGAAGGAACAGTGGAAACAGATATAATACACGCTATAATAAAAAGAATAAATCTTTTTGAAGAATCTATCGGAATATTAGAGCCTATTATTGGAAGAATTGAAAAGGATTTTAGGGGGGTTATTTTTGCTGAAGATGATGGAAAAAAACGGAAGAAACTTAATGAATTTTATAGAACTCTAGATGAAGAAGTAAGAAAGGCAAAGGAAATCGAGATGCAATTAGATGATCTAATGATTGACAAAAGATCATTTCAAATGGAAGGGCTAATAGCTTCATTAGCTTCATGTATAGATGTAAAACTTACTCATAATGAATTATATTTACTAGCAAAACAATTTTTTGAACTTAATAAGCAAATGTATGGTTCCTTAGATAATATTCAAAATAATTTTGAAGTAGTTGAGGATAATTTTGAATTTCTATCAAAAATAAAAATTAAAGATATTTTACTAAAAAATCCTTATTATAACATTTTAAACGAGTATTACGGTACTTTTAATTTAGACCTCGCAAGGAAAAAAGAAGAAGTTGATTTTTTTGCTTTAGGACATCCGTTAATTAATAGTATTTTGGATTATTGCATAAGTGACGAATTTCATGGAAATTTTAGCATTTTAATTTTAAAAAGGAATGTATTAGAAAGATTTTATGATTCAAAATCAATAGTTAAAGAAGAATTGTATCTTTTTATTTTTTCAGTTAAATTTCAAGGTTATATAATTGAAAATCAAATCGTAGCCATAGTTATTGATGAAAATGGTAATGAAATTAAAGATTTTGCAGATGTAATTTTAGATATCAAGAACTTAAATGAATTATTCCTACTTAATGATGCTCAGGAAAGAATACCAGTTGATTATAATGTAATTAGTGTACTTCAGCAAAGAGCAAAGAATATTATTAAATCAAAAACTTCAATCTGGAAAAAAGAAATAAAGATTCTGAACGATAGTATATTTAATCAAGAAAGAAGAAAAAAAGAAAAAATTTATTCTCATAAAAAGAGAACTCTAAATCTTAAACATGAATCACTAAATCGCATCTTAGAACGAAATAAAAATAAAAGACCAACCCCACGTCAACTCCAAAATATAGAAAGAATAACGGATACAGCAAAAAAGGAAGAAAGATTAAATATTATTAATAAATTGGAAGAAGAGATTAAATTTATTCAAAAAGATATTAATTTAACTGAAAAAAAATTAGATGATTTATCGTTCGAATACGAAGACCTTAAAAATGAGATGATTAAAAGAAATTTATCAAAATTTTATACTAATATTTTATCTTTTGCATTTTTAAGATTTGTTGATTAAAATAATTTTCAGCTTATATCTGAATTAGTAAAATTTCTGTACTATTTTCCGAGTAAGTTCAACAAATACATTCTCAACGTTATCACCAGTCTTAGCAGAAGTTTCAATTAACAAGGATCCTACTTTTTCTGCAAATTGATTAACTTCATTTTGATCTATTACTCGACCTACTTCCGAAACTAAATCTTTTTTATTCCCAAGGATTATTATAGGAACATCTTTCTCGATTGATTGGCGTAAATCTGAAACCCATTCTTTCATTCTTGGAAACGTTTGCGCTCTTGAAAGATCAAAAACTACCAATGCACCATTGGTTCCATCATAAAAATTTCTACGTAATGATTTAAATCGATCTTGACCACCTATATCCCAGATTGCTAGCCTAGCTATTTTCTCCGGCTCATATTCGACACTTTTTGTTAAAAAGTCGACGCCTATAGTAAATTTGTATTGGAAAGAAAACTTATTCTCTACAAATCGTCGTATTAAACTGGATTTTCCTACTGCGCCGGGACCAATTACAACGACCTTAAATGCATACTCTTCCATTATCAGAGGGATTAATAATTTTATTTTTAGAAGTATGGGTAAATCTATAATATTAAGTATTAATTCCATTTCTATTAAAATTTGCACCAAATAATAAAAACTATTAATGTCTAAAAATGAAAAAGGATAACATTTCTGTCAAAATTTTAAAAAGGAATATAAGGTAAACGGAACTAAAATTTAATAATCTTTTAATCTTAGGTTATTTATAATGTCAGTAGAGATAAAAACTGAAACAGTGAAATGTCCAAAATGTGGTACCAAAACAATAATATCTAAGTATAAGCAAGATTTTTGTTCGAATTGTGGTATGGAACTTAATTATGCCGGCTTAAAGGAAAAAAGAGGGAAAATTTATATAAGATTGGTAATCATCTTTATAATTTTAGTTGGATTCGCATTATTGATGCTTGTTCTCTTTCCTGAGATATTTTGGTTCATAATAGGGATAATCGTGATGATACCGATTGTTTTTGTAGTAATAACTATCCTTCTTGTAAGACTTCTAAGTTAGCATCATTTCATCAAATTATATTTTTTTCCATATTTCTTGAATAACTTAGTTCCGCCTCCTTCCTGCAATATATTCAATGTAGCTTCTGAATCGAAGATTTCCATTCCACCAACTATATCCACACCATAATCAAATAGAATATCAGGAACCATACTGGCAGTGGGACCGATTAAGACTATTTTTCGAGCTTTCCTTTTAAACTTTTCTAGGATAGATTCAAGGGTATTATTTATTAGAGCAGTTCCGGTACAAAATAAAATATCTGTATATATTTTTTCATTTTTTAATTGGTCTATATTTTGTTTGAAATTGAAATTTTTGAATTCTGGTGAAATTGAGATGGTATCTTCCACTATTGTAATCAATTGGGTAATTTTATTTACATCTTTTATTAGTGGTTTGATTAGACCTATAAATGTCACAGTAGTATCTTCTGAGATTTCTAAATATTTTAGCAAATCATTCTCTAATTGGGTGTAAGGATTTATAATTCTTAACAAGTGCTGAGAGACTCCATTTAAAGTCGCAATTCCAATTATTTTTTTAAGACTTGGTAATTCTAAGGACCAATTTAAAAGTTCACTTATAGGTTGATTTGTAAGGTTGCCAGCAAAATTGATTTTACTACAATCAGTACTGTTGATAATACTTTGTAAGGTTGATGCTAATCCTAAAAAAGGTTCATAAGCATAAGCAGTAACTTCCACACCTGTATAACCTAATCCAATCACAACTTTTGTAGCTTTAGGAGGAACAATCTTTCTGATTCTATAAATTTGTTTAATTAATTCTACTGTTTTTTCTAAAATCATGCCAATAGGGTTACTCTTTAAGTATCTTTTAAATTCGTTTAAATAAAAAAATTGCTTAATTTAAATTAAAAATTATTTTAAGTTAAATAAAAGTGAGTTTTCTTTGAATTATATTATCATTGAAAATGAAAAAATTGGAGAAATTAAAGCAAAACTATTAATTGATAAGAATCCTAAAACGTGCCAAGTAATCTGGGATGCTCTTCCATTTGATGTAAACCTATCGAGATGGGGTGAAGAGCTATATGGTGATTGTCCTGTTACAATCCCTGCAGAAAACACTCAAATAGAATGTGATATTGGAGATGTTGGATATTGGATTAACGGCCAAGGTTTTTGTATTTTTTGGGGGCCAACTCCCGCGAGCTCTGGTGATAAACCAGTTGCCGCGAGTCCTGTTAACATTTTTGCAAAAATTGAAGGTGATACCAAGGCAATTTTCAACCAATTTTCTTCTTTTCAAGGAAAAGTAAAAAAAGGGGAATAATCAAAAATATTTTTATTTTTTTTGTAATAATCTGATTTTTTAATTAAAATAGAAAAAAAGGAAAAAAAATATGCCTAAAAATTAATTTTTAGGTTATATCAAATTTTTTTTAACTCTTTCTCTTCCTTTTAAAGCTTATATATCTTTTAAAAAACAATGTAGTAAAACTGAGAATTATCATAATTGTAAATATTATATGAATGCCAATATTTTGAAAATCTGAGCCTATGAGAACCCCATGAATATAAGCTAAGAATAAAGCTACATAGTTTAATATGTGAATAATTCTCCAATTTTTTTTTATCTTCTTCCTTAATAGAGCACCTAAAACAGCAATATAGATTAAAATGAGGGCTAAACGTCCTCCTAAAGACCAAAAGCCATACCAAGAAGTAAAATCTGGCAAAAAAACAGTAATATCTAACTTCCAAATTGCGAATGCTACTGGATGGAGCGTAATTAGTATAAGTCCTGTAATTGAAAACAGATGATGAATTTTTACAAATGGTTTTCCAAAGATTTTATATAATCGGACGACAAATGGAGTCATCATAGTTGCTATAAACATCGATGTAAATCCAAAAATAGCGCCAAATCGAATAATAAAGTTAAAACCATCTGTAAATGGTGTTAAAAGGAAAAGGACTAGAATTAAAATATACAGGCTAAGCGTAGCTGATATTATATATATTGCTTCTTTTTTAAGTGGCATATTTATTTTCTTACTTTATCGAATAATAATTTTTCACATTATAATCTAAAAATACCTTGCTAAAATGTAGATTAATTTGGATATTACTGAGATAATATTGTGATATTTTTGTAGTGATAGAAATCTTCGTAAAAGTGTGCTTTCACGAAGATCCCAGTTTCTCCATTTTAAAATATTAAAAATATATAAAATCTATCTTTTTTCAATTATAGGAGTATATATATCTATAAGATTTTTATCAACAATTTATCTCACCAAAAAGACAACTTTTTGGATTTAGATTCTTTATTTGAGAATGGTAAAAATCAACTTTATAGTCAGAAAGTTTAAATAGGACTTAGAAGATATTAAGGGTAATATTTCATCTAATTTAGAAATAAATTTTTTAAAAAGGGTTAAAAAATTATGGAAATTCAATATGGAAAAATGATTTTACATGGAATTCTTTCTGCTATATTTTATCTCGTTGTTCCTCTTGTTTTGTTTTATTTTCTTGAACTGTACGGTATAATGACCTTTACTGATACTTACCGAACAGCTATTATTATTTTTGGAATTATCGGGATCATTATCTCTATGTTAAGTCATGCATTTCCTGTAGATACACCTGCGAATCGTCTTATTAGATTTGGGATAACAGTATATTCTGGAATATTCCTTTTCTACATTTTTGGAGGATTTGACCCGGGAACAACTTTAGGAACATATTATATAGATATGACCTACATTCAGGTTCTTTTAGGCTTAAAAGTTATAGCTTGGCTTCTTCTAGGATCTACTATAATTAGAGGTTTGCAATACTTAATAGAAGCTATTGAATTGCGTAAAAAGAAAGAATATCGAGTTAAGGTCAAACGAGAGTTTAAAGTAAGTAAAATTTTCAAAGTACTAGGAATTTTTGCTAGCCTAGCAATAGTAGGTTATTTTGGAAGTATTATATATAGTGGGGCAAATCTCCGAGTAAATCTTCAGCAACCTATTCCCCCACCTGCTTATGATGATGGAGGAACTCCAGGAATCTATGGAGATGATTCTTTAAATATTACTATAAGTTTTGATGTAAGCAATATGGGATTATATGCGATTAACGATGTAGTTTTAAATGCTGAAATTCATGTTGTAACATCTAGTGATCCCATTCTTCTTCCTTTCGACACAACAATAGGTAGTTCCCCAGTTCCTTATCAAAATACTTTTCATTCATTCACTCAAACATTTAATCAAAATATTACTATAAGCATTAATACCGCTTATATAGAAGGTTTATTGACCGCAACTGCCAATTTATTGTTTAAAATTATGTTTTCTACATTGTACGCGTGGATATTTGTTAACTTAACCATTTCGTTTCCAGTTCCTTGGCCTTAAATCTATCAAAAAATTTTATTATTTTCTTTTTTAAATTACTTATTTTTTTATTTTTTTATCTAAATTATATTAGATTATTTGAATTTATACATAATTCTATACAGTTCTTCTTTAGTTTTCACGTTTCCAACCAGAACACAATGTTCTATATTAACATTCCTACAATTCAAAATAGTATTTTTTCCAATAATACAATTATTTATTTTAATATTCTCATCAATTATTGCATTATCAAAAACAATTGAATTTGATATCTCTACGTAATTATTTATATCGCAATTCTTACCAACGTACACATTCGGTCCTAAAAGGACATCATCCCCAATTTTAACATTTTCCTCAAGATATACTGGTTCTATGAATGTAGGATAATCACCTATGAAGTTATCAATTTTACTTCGTTTAAGATGAGTTTTTAGGAAATCTTTTAATAATTTTTGAATCTGAGATTGAGAGTTTAATTCTAATTCACTTATAACTTTCTCAATTTTTTCTAAATTATTCTTCATTTTTATCTCTATAACACTTTTATAACTCTAAAGCTTCTATTAATTTATCAATATTTTTTCCCGTTTTTGCACTTGTTGTTATTACTGTAATATTTGGATTAAAATTCTTAGCGTCATTTATCATTTTATCAACATTAGTACCTAACCTCTCTAATAGATCTATCTTATTAATAACAGCAATATTGGACATTTTAAAAAGCATAGGATGTTTTTCAATCACCCATTCACCTTCAGTAATGGAGACAACTGTAATTCGTTTATCAGTTCCTAATTGAAAATCAGAAGGACAAATTAAGTTACCTACATTTTCGATAAAGATAAGATCGTAATCCTCTAAAGTTTTATTTTTTATGACCTGATAAATATGATAAGCATTTAAAGCACATTCGCGTCCAGTATTTATTTGAACTGTCTCAACATTATGTTTCTCAATTCTATCGGCATCAACTCTAGTGGTAACATCACCACATATCACTAAGATTCGATATTTTTCTGATAATTTTTCGGCCATTTTTTCTAGAAGTGCTGTTTTCCCTGCGCCAATTGCACCAACAATATCTATAGATTTAATACCTATATTCTTAAACCTATTATTTATCTGCTCTGCTAACAAATCATTATCTTTTTCAACTTCTTTTTTTGTTTCTATAACGAAGTCTCTTATCTCTTCCCTTGCTAAATTGATGCTTTCAAGTTCTTTAATCCTAGGAATTTCTTGCTCTCTTTTATCTGTCATCTACTGTAATACAAATTTCATTAATAAATTTAAAAAAATTAGTTATTTGCAAAAATTAAAGAGTAAAAAAAAGTTTTATTTTATTTCCAATTATAAAATCCCTTTCCCGATTTTTTCCCTAATTCTCCTCGATCAACCTTATCTTTTAATGCTTGTGGGGGTTTGTCATCAGGATCACCACTTTTTTTGAAATATGACATTTCAATATCATAAATAACATCCAATCCAATTTCATCCATAAATTCAAAGGGTCCTTTACTTTTACTAGTGAAAATTTTAAACGCTTTATCTACATCTTTGAAATCAGCATAACCATCCCCCCATATTTTAAGGCAATCTTTTTTTATTGCTCGCCACACTCTATTGAAAACAAACCCATAACATTCTTTTTTTACAATTAGAGGCGTGATATCAATACTTTCGACCCATTTCTTTCCTTTTTCGAATGTCTCATCGCTAGTTTGCGTTCCTTTCATAAGATCTGCCATTGGATAATCAAATAGGTGATAAAAATGAATATTCATAACTTTATCCCTTCTTTTGACAACAGCCTCTAATTTTGATATTGGAATTGAGGAACTATTCGTAGCTATAATGGCGTGAGGTGGAGCTACTTTATCAATCTGGGAGAAAACATCTCTTTTCAATTCTAATATCTCAGGAATAGCCTCAATAACAAGATCAGTATTCTTCACTGCTTCAGAAAGATCATCATAAAGTGTTATTTCTCTTTTTATATCTTCTTTTTCTTTAATCTCTTCTATATATTGCTTTAATCCTTCTAAATTAGTATCAAAAACCTTAACATCATAATTAAACATTGCTGATTTCTTTATAATTTGTCTACCCATATACCCTGCTCCAATTACAGAGATGGTATTTATTTTTTCGACCATATAACCGCCTCATTATAAACTATATTTTATAAATCTTATAGAATAGATTTTGTTTATTTTGATTAATAAAAATTTATTATTAATCTTTATTGGAGGAAATAATATTTTTAAGAGCATTTAAAAAATAATCATTTTCTTTTTTAGAACCAATAGTAACTCGAAAATATCCTGGACTCAATTGATTTGATGCATCATGAACTAAAATCCCTTGTTCTGCTAACCTCTCTGAAATATTTTTAATCTTGGTTTTCATAAGTAAGAAATTTGTATAACTTCGATATATTACTATTCCTAATCCAGAGACAATATTTATTATTCTTCTTTTTTCCGTTTCTACTTCATTAGCGTAATCTATCATATATTTTTGATTTCTCAATGCTTCAATTCCAGCAACTACGCTTGGATATGGAAGCATAATCTCTAATCCTTGAAATTTTTTACGTATTAAATCTCCAGCAATTAAATATCCAATTCCTGATCCTGCTAAACCAAATGATTTACTTAGGGTTCTTAAAATAGCAAGATTCGGATAATCATTTATTAGTTCAATAAAACTGACTCTAGAAAATTCATAATACGCCTCATCAATTAACAATATTACGTTTTCATACTCCAAGATGCTTTTAATATCGTTTTCAGTT
The DNA here is from genome assembly GCA_048938005.1 of Promethearchaeota archaeon. Lineage (GTDB taxonomy): Archaea > Asgardarchaeota > Lokiarchaeia > Sigyniarchaeales > SOKP01 > Loki-b32. Next base: position 18,045 of record JBHLMQ010000016.1, read on the forward strand.
ATTATCAAACTTCCAGTTGGGTTATTGGGATTATCAAATACTACTAAAGATGGAGTATTTAATTCATTATTTAAAGATTCTAAAGAAATTTTGAAATCTGGTTCATTTAATCTGATTTTTATCAAAGAAGAGTCAGCATTTTGAGCTGAGTTGTTTATTACAACAAATGTTGGTTCAGCAATTATAATTTGCCTATTATTTGAAAAGAGAAATATAAACTCTTTAATTATTAAATCCGAACCTGAACTCAAAATAATTGATTCTTGCGGGACGTTTGTATAACGAGATAATTCTTCGATTAAAATATCGACTTCTTTTTGAGGAGTGTATCTATTAATTCTATTAATAGATTCTTTTACTGGATTAATTATCTCTTTAGGAGGGGATTTGTACATTTCATTCAAATTTAGCTTTATCTTCATAATTTTGAAACCTAGAAACAATTTTAATTATTGGAGGTTCTTTCAATAACTTCTCTATTTAAAATAATATTGGATATTGAATTAAAAATGTTTTTTTATTGAATTTGCTTTTAATATCTATTATTCTAAAAATTTTCTTAAAATTATAAAGGGGATAAATTAAAATGTCTACTTGGTATGAATCCCAAATGGCTAAAAACTTATTTCCAATCTTTGGTGCTAGAGCAATAAGAGGAATAGAAACTAATTTTTTCTTGTCAAAAATGTATACAGGTAAATCTGCGCTACTTAGAGTAGCACAATATTTAGAAGCACATATTAAAAAGGAAGAAAGAAGAGCTTTAATTATTACTGATTCATTTACTAAAAAATTTATTAAAAATCTAGACGACCACCTTAAATTAATCAACATGGATTATAAAGTTTGGTCTAATGTTTTACCAGAAGTCCCAATACCTTCAATAGAAGAAGGAGTAAAAATGTGTGAATCCTATAATCCGAAAGTATTGGTTGCAATTGGAGGGGGGAGTGTAATGGATACTGCTAAAATGATCATGATAAAATATGAAAAACCAGAGCAGAATCTTTTAATGATTGTACCTAGTCTTGGTGGTCCTCTTGGATTACGTAAAAAGCTTAAATACTTGATCTTTATACCTACTACCGCCGGAACAGGATCAGAAAATTCACAAGATGCTACGATTGCCGACACTGCGAGAGATCCTCCAAAAAAAATTGAAGTGGTGCATGAGGAATTATTAGCTGATATTACTATCTTAGATCCAGATTTTGTGAAGGATTTGCCACCATTCTTAACGATGGCAACTGGTTTAGATGCTTTCTCACACTCAATAGGTGCTTTTACAACAAATTGGGGTAATCCATATTTTGATGCTATTAATTTAACTGTCATAAAAGAGATTGTAAAATATCTCCCCCGTTCTTATAAATATGGGGGAAAAGATATAGAAGCTCGAAGTCATATGCAATTGGCATCCTCGTTGGCTGCATTCGGAGCGTATGGAAATCAGACTCCTGGATTGAACCATGCTTTAGGCCATAGTTTTGGAAAAATCTTTGCTGTTCATCATGGTCTTTCTTGTGGCCTCTTTTTACCATACACACTTGCATTCAAAGCTAAAGTTACTGATAAATGGAAGCAATTGTGTCCAATTTTTGGTATTGAAATTGAAAACAAAAACAGAGAGGATTTGATGAAAGAATTTATTCAAAAAATTAAGGATTTCATACATTCTATTGATGGTCCCACGTGTGTGAAAGATATAAAAGATCCCATAATTACTAAAGAAGGCTATTTCGAAAAACTTGAAAAATTAGTGGATTACGCTAATAATGACGCTGTAATATTAATTTCACATCGCCCAATTAACGAAGAATTCTGTAAGAAAATATTTGAATATGCTTGGGATGGAAGGGATGTTAATTTTTAATTAAAAACATAAAGTGAATATAATTGAGCGAAAGTTTAAATGGATATAATGGAAAAATTGCATATATAGATTTAGACAATCAAAAGATTAATATTAAAGATTTAGATGGTCTAATTGCAAAGCAGTATCTTGGAGGAACAGGATTAAGTGCTAAATTAACATATGATTTGTTATCTGATGATGATTATGAAGTTTTAAAGAGTAATCCCTTTTCAGCTAAAAATCCATTAATTTTTGCTACTGGACCTATAACAGGAACAATTAGACCTTCTTCTGGTAGATATTCTGTAACTGGAATTTCACCACTCACAGGAATTTGGGGGGAAGGGACTTCAGGTGGTTTTTTCTGTATCTCATTACGGAATAGCGGATTTGATGCTATAGTAATTACAGGAAAATCCAAGATTCCTATCTATTTATATATCCACGATGATACATTTGAATTTAAAGATGCAAGTAATTTATGGGGAAAAAACACATATGAAACTCAGGAATTGATTAAAAAAGATTTAAAAAACGATAAGGTAAAAGTTGCATGTATAGGACATGCTGGAGAGAACCTGGTAAAATATGCTGCTATTATAAACGATGAAGGTCGTGCTCAGGGTAGATGTGGTTTGGGTGCTCTCATGGGATCAAAGAATTTAAAAGCAATTGCCATCCACGGAACTAATAAAGTTAAAATAGCTGATCCTTATATTGGTAGAAAATTAATAAGGGAGGCAGAAGATGAAAAGAAAGGAGAACTACTTGCATCTACAACACCACTATTATATACTTTATATGGAACAAATTGTTATCTTGACATTGGAATGGCACTTGGAGATACTCCCGCATATTATTTTACTGAAACAGAATTTCCCGCTGAAAAATTAACGGGAAAAACTCTAAGAGAAGAATATCCTGTCTTAGATTATGGCTGTGCTGGCTGTACCTTGAGATGCGGTAAACAAACAATTATTGAGAATAATGGTGAAAAAATCAAGGTTGATGGTCCAGAGTATGAATCAGTTGCCGCTTTAGGACCTTTGTGTGGTCTTTTTAATTCTAAACAAGTAATATTAGCTAACCATCTCTGTAATGTTTATGGTATTGACACAATCTCCAGTGGAGTATGTATAGCATTTTTGATATATTTGGTCGAAAATAAAATTAATACTGATAACATAGAGCCATTATTGGATGACATTAATCTTGAAGAGATAAAATGGGGTAATGGTGAATTAATATTAAAATTAATTGATAAGATTTCAAGAAAAGAAGGAATTGGTTTTTTACTTGCTGAAGGTGTACGATCAATTGCTAAAAAGCTTGGTGTTGATACAGAATTAGCTGCGCATGTTAAGGGTTTAGAAATGCCTATGCATGATCCAAGGGCTTTTGCAGGGCAGGCTTTAAGTTATATTACTTCTTGCGTAGGGGCAAATAATCAAAAATGTGATTGGTATAGTGTAGAAATAACATCTGTTTCCTATCCTGATTTACGCGTTAAAATGGGTAATAGCAGACCTTTAATTAAGGGAAGAGAAAAAGGAGTTATTGCTTTACAGGATATAAGAGCTGTAGATGACTCTGCGGTTGATTGTGATTTTGTTGGTCTTAGTTTAGAGCATATAATCGGTCATATAAATGCTGCTACAAGTTTCAATTATAACAAGAAATCGATATTAAAAGTTGGAGAACGTATTAATAATCTTAAAAGATTAATAAATTGTAAATTAGGAATTACTAGGGAAGATGATAAATTACCAGGAATTTTAAAACAAGTTTTAAAATCGGGAAAAACAACTCATATAAAAATAGACTTGGAGGAAAATTTAAAAACATATTATAAGCATCGAGGTTGGGATTGGGAGACTGGTAAGCCTACTACTGAAAAATTAAAAGAACTTAATATAATTTAATTTATGTTTAGTTCTTCATATTCAAGTTCTTTCTCCAATAATTTATAATTTTATTTCTCCTATTAATACTAAATTCTATTAAGAATTCAATTGATTAATATGAATGTTAGCAACATTAAACGTATTTTAATTGTAGGAGCGGGTACAATGGGCCATTCTATTGCACAAATATATGCTCAAGCGGGGTATAATGTTGATTTAGTTGATTTAAATAATAAGATTTTAACTCATGCAATTAAATTAATTGAGTCAAACCTAAATATCCTCGTTGAATTTAATAGATTAAATAGTAGAGAATTACCTAGTATTCTCAATCGAATTCATCTATCCACGAACCTACCTACTGTTGCTGAAAATGCTGATTTTGTAACTGAAGTTGTTAGTGAAATTCCCGAAGTGAAAAGAGATGTTTTTTTTCAATTAGATAAATACTGTTCTGATGATGTTATTTTAGCAAGCAATACTTCAACTTTAGATATATTTAATATTGTCAAAAAAATCAAGAGAATTAAACAGGTAATTACCCATCATTATTACGCACCACCTTATATAATTCCACTTGTCGAGGTTGCCCCAGGGAGAAAAACATCTAAGGAGGTTGTGGATTTTTCAATGGAATTAATGCAAAAAATTGGAAAACGACCATTATTGATGAAAAAATTTGCTCCTTCTTATATTGTAAATAAAATTCAGGGAGCTATCACTGGAGCAATGTATGAACTTATAACTAGAGGATTAGCAACACCAGAACAAATTGATATAGCAATAAAAAATACATTAGGTATCAGACTTCCGGTTGTAGGAGTAGTTCAATCCCAAGATTTTACAGGACTAGATTTATTGAATGACATTTTTAAGAATAGGGGTATAGAGGTTCCTTTTATTATTGAAAAAGTAGAAAAAGGACATTTCGGTGCAAAGTCAGGTAAGGGATTTTATGATTATGGTGGACTTAATGAGCAAGAAATTTTTAATAAAAGAGACAGATTATATCTCCAAATGTTAGATCATCTTGAAAAGATAAATGCCTTCGAACCTATATAACGATTTTATATTAAATTATTTTCAAGAGTAAGTAAAATTTCTTCTCTAACTGAACCATCACTATTAGAAAGAAAATCTTCCAAGACATCCTTAGATTCTTCACCACCAATCCGTCCTAAGGCCCAAACTATCATTCTTTTAACTCTTTCGTCTATATTATCTTCAAATGCCTTAACTAATTCAGGGATGTATTTAGGATCAAGTGAATTTCCCATAGCTCGAGCAACATTCATTTTCCATCTCCAAAGATCCTTATATGAGGCATTGTCCGACATATAGAACATATGTGGCCAAATTTTTATTTTATAATGTTCTCTATCCATATGAAGCAATTTGATTAGTTCAAAATCTTTAGCTTTAGCAACAACTCTTTTATTAAGAGGTAATTTTTGTGAAAGCCAAGCTCTATTACGAGGGCAAACTTCTTGACAGCGATCACAGCCATAGACCCATGTTCCCATAGGTTCACGGAGTTCCATTGGAGTAATTTCTTCTCCATAATATGAAAGATATGAGATACACTTTCGAGGGTCGATATTACGAGGACCTCGAAGCGCTCCTGTGGGACATGAGGCAATACATGTGTTTTTACACCAAGAAGGGCAACCAACTTCAATAGTAGGGTCATCAGGAATAAATTCAAAATTAACAACTATAGGTATTGGCACAATCCAAGAACTTCGAAGGGCTGCTTTCCGTGAATATAAAAAATTATTCTTTCCAAAAGTGCCTAAACCTGCTCTTGCTGCAGTTAATCGGTGAGGAATGTTGAATGGTGCTCTTGAACTAATACCATTATCTCTTAAGAAACCACGAAAGGTCTTGATTCTTTGATACAATTGTCCTTTAGTATTTCTGTCATCATCCAAATAAGCGCGACCGAAATGACCTTCAAGATAATTTGGGTATGATTCTTTAAAATAAACATCAATCAGAACGATTATAGATTTAGCATCTGGCATAATATTTTTGGGATCTAATCCTTTAGTGAGGTCTAACTCTTTTTCTGCTGCCCAAGCATATTCTTCCTTCCTTGATAATAAAATTTCTCTTTGAGTAGGAAAAGGTTCAGCAGTCGTAAAGCCGATATCTTCAAAACCCAAAACAAGAGCTTTATTAATTACTTCATCTTTAAACATTTAATTATAAAACCTCTTAATAATCAAGTCTCCCTTAATTTCCTTTTTCAGAAAATTAGTTAGTGAATATAATTAATTAGAATAAATGAATATTGATTTTATAATTTGAGTTTATACTAATACTCTGTGCTTAACTAAAAATTAACATTCAATTTTAAGAACTAATTCTTCTTTATAACCAATTATTACCTTAGTAAATCCTTTTAATGTATTATCAACTTCAATATTTCCTGTGTCAACCCTCAAGCAATCCAGTTCTCTCATTTTTTGCTCTGTTGCTATGATTTTTATATTCTTCTTACCAATTCTTTTAAGGATTTTAGAAGTGAATTGTTTATTTCCCCTGCCAAAGATAAATCCTTGGCCACCTATTGGTGAAACTATAACATTTACCTTGGAATATTTTTCTAATAGCTCAAGAATACCTTGTTCATTTACATCTTTACCAATATTCTTTTTATTATAAATAGCATCTATTCCAAGAAGGGTTTTCGGCAATCTTAAATTATCTGTAATAGTTTTCACTGTTGTTCCTGGTCCTAATAAATACAAAATATCATTTTCCATGTTTTCAATAATAAATTGTGCGATTTCTTGCTTATTTTCCTGTACAGTTTTCCCTAATTTTGAACCAGATTTACTTGATTGTATTAAACTTAAGATTTTTGGTACTTTTAAATATCCATATAATCTCGATTCTAATATATCTTCACGTACTAAATCCTCATTAATATCTAGAACTTCTTGTTCTTGAGTTTCAACAGTCTCCTCGAGAAATTTATCAATAATTTGAGCAGCAGCTCTAGGATTAAGAGCAAAGACAGAGCTAAACATTTTTACTCCGGCTGGTAATGCAACCACAGGCTTTTTTAATCCAATTGCATCATAGATATCTCGTGCTGTCCCATCTCCTCCACAAAATACCAATAGTTCAATTGTTTTATTAATCATTTCTTTTGCAATGTTTTTAGTATCTTCTGAGCTTGTGTGCTCGCTAATTTCACCGATAATTTCAAAATTAAAACCTTTGTTTTTAATGTAATCTTCCCCCATTATGCTAGGTGCCACAAGAAAAAAAATGTCTTCCTTTCTTTTTATTTGAGATAATAATTCATTTAATCTCTGTGGCGAAACGGGAGTAGCACCCATTCTTATAGCTTCTTGGAGAATATTTCCATCCGTTCCTTTAAGTCCTACACTACCACCCATTCCTGCAATTGGATTTACAATTAGCCCAATTTTTTTCATTTCAATATAATATGCTTATTCAAATTTATTTTTATACTAAATAAAAAAGAAGTAAAAATTGTAATTATATCTTTTTAAGGCTCTACAAGGATTTTAATATCTTTTGTTTCAGGATCTATTCCTGCTTTAAATCCTTCTTCAACAATATCATCTAAAGAAATTATTTTTGTGACAATTGGTTCTGGATCAATATGTTTTTTGGCAACTAAATCTATTGCATATTCGAAATCTTTTCTAGTATAGCTCCAAATCCCTTGAATTCGTATTTGATGCCAAACATATTTGAATAGGTTGATTTCGATCGGCTTATCCCAAATACCAATCTGAACAACAGTTCCTCCTTTTTTTACGATACTAAGAGCTGCATCTACTACTGCCGGATAACCAGTACATTCAAATGCAAAATCTACACCCCCAAAATCTCGTTTCGGAATCCTTTTAATTTTTGCTAAAGCTAATTTACTCAGAGCTAAATCAGGATTAAATTTTTTTGCAATATTTAATCTATAAGGATTTTTTTCAACAACAGTAATTGTCTTAGCTCCCACAACTTTTAGATACTGAAGAAAAAACTGACCCATTGTACCAAGTCCTAAAATAGCAGTATGGCTTCCAGGTATATAATTAGATTCCCGCAATGCTAGAGGCGTAGTCGCGATTTGATCAAAAACCGTACTATGTTTATCTGGTATTCTTTCTGGAATTCTATAGAGTTGGTCTTGTTTAGCTATAACATACTCCGCATAACCACCATCTTGTCCGAGACCTATAGAATCTTCATAAATGCACAAATTTGATTGCCCTTTTCGACAAAAATGACAATGATCACAGCTGATGATTGGAAATATTGTTACACGATCGCCAATTTTCCATTCTTTTACATCATGACCAACCTCCGCTATATATCCTATAATTTCATGACCTAATACTACTTTTGCAGGGAGTAATCCAGTTTTATATATTTCTAAATCTGAACCACATATTCCAGTATATTTTACTTGAACTAATACTTCATTCTTTTGAGGAACAGGTTTAGGTATATCTATAATTGATATTCTTTCTTTTCCTTCATACTTCGCTGCTTTCATTTAATTCATCTCCCTTGCGATATCATTTTCTTCTTTTTAGTAGTATAATAAACTAATTCTTAGTTGGTGGGATCTCAACAATAATTTCCGCTTTTTTCTTAACTTTTCGTTCCCAACTATCTGGATTATACCCTTCTTTGGCAAGATAATCAAATACCGTATTCACCTTTGGATTAATCCTAACATCAATCACAGCAGGAAGGCCAGAATCAAAAGCACGTTGCAAAGCAGGGCGAATTTCATTTGGGTCAGTGATTAATTCACCATAACAATTAAAGGCTTGAGCATATTTATCATAACGAGTTTCATCAGTTAATGAGGTACCTAAACCAAAAAATTTCTTTCCATGTGATACTTTTTGTCTTCTTGCGACTAATCCCCAAAGTCTATCATTACTAATAACAACCACAAATGGTAAATTATATCTACGGGCAGTTTCTAGTTCTTTTCCATTAAATAAGAATGAACCATCACCAGTTAAAACTAGAACTTTCTTTTCAGGATACACATACTTAGCAGCAATAGCCATTGGTACACCCCCTCCGAGGTGCTGGATGCCTAAACCACCGGAAAAATAGAGTGATTTAGGTAAATGCCCCCTTAAATACGTAAGTCCCCATACTGTTGTGTCTGCGCCATCTAAAATAATAATTCCATCATTAGGCATAAAATCACGAATTTCTTTAACTAACCGTTGAGGTTGAATTGGGATTTTATCTGAAGATCCTTCTCTCTCAAGACGTGCTTCAAAGTTTTTCAAATATTGTTGAATAGTTTTAACCCAGGGTGTTTCTATTCTTGGTTTTTGTAGTTTATCTTTCATAATTTGAATTAATTGGGTTAGAACACCTTTAACATCACCTACAATCGGTATGTCAATAGCACGATTTCTCCCAATTTCTTCTGCTTTTATGTCTACTTGGATAAGTTTTGCCTCATCTGAAAAATAAGGCATATATCCAAAATTCATTAATTCAGAAATTCTCGAACCTAATATTAACGCTACATCAACCTTTTGAAGTAATGCTGTTCCTGGACCATCTAATGGATTTGCGAGTCCAAAATATAGTGGATTATCGGGAGGAATTTCTCCTAAACCAAAACCCCACGTTCCTACAGGTATTTTTGTCAATTCAGAAAATTTTAAAAGTTCTAAAGATGCATCTGAAAAAGCAGCACCCGTTCCTGCTATAATTAAAGGTCGTTGGGCTTTAAGAAGTAAGTCAGCCGCTTTGGACACAAGTTCACTATTACCATAGGGACCATAAAACGCCCTTAATTTCTGAACTGGTTCAAAAGCTCGTTGTACAATATCTAATTCATCATCGCACCCCTTTATTAAAATATCAAAAGGAATAAGAAGAAGAACTGGACCAGGACGACCAGTTGTAGCAATTCTAAAAGCCATATTTATATATTCTGGTATTCGAGCTGTTTCATAGCAATATCCACTCCATTTTGTTACAGGACGAAAGGATGGAACAACATCAATTTCATTCTGAGCTAGCTTTTCAAAATCCATGAGTGCGGTACTTGTACAAATAGCTACAAGAGGAATACTTGCATCATAAGCAATTGGAATTGAAGGGAATAAATCCGTAATTCCCGGCCCAGATTGAACTGAACACACTCCTACTTCACCAGTAGCTAGAAAATATCCCATAGCAGCATGTCCGGTAGCCTGTTCATGCCGGAAATCAATAATGTCTATTCCAGTTTCAGTACAAGATGGATCTTGACAATAATGATAAATTAAGCGATTGTCTCCGCAAAGAGTAAAAATAATTCTAACTCCTTGATTATCTAACGCACGTACTATTAATTGAGCTCCATTAACTTTTACCATTACTTTTACCTCCAAAAATTTAATTGTTTTATTTTAGTTGTATAGTTATAAATTTAGATTTTTGCTTTTATAAAATCTAGCTTTAATATTCCTTAAAAAATAGAAAATAAAAAAAATTTAGAGATTTATAAAACTAAATATCATGTATAATGGGCCGAATATTGCACATAGAATATTAATCACTATTTCTCCTATATTGTCTTTTCTCTTATCTTTTTTATAATTTCCTTGTTGTATATTAAAAGAGAAATCCATTAGAAAGAGGAATAGCATCGCACTTCCCCCTGCTATTGAGAAAAAGACCCAAATCTGTTGATTCATAAATAAACTAATGCCAGAAATAAAATAACAAGTAGCTACCCAACATATATCTGGTAATACAAAGGATTTTTCAAAGACAAGATACACTTCGGTTCTTTCTGGATTTTTGTTCTCAACTAGAAAAAAATATATCCAAAAGGCAATAATACCAAATCCCCATATTATTTGAGTAATTGCTATAAAAATATCAAACATCCTATTCACTCTATTAGAAAATTTTTTTTTTAAATTATAAGAAGATTCTATTAACTATAAATAACTCCAGTTTTTCTAAAATTCTTTAATTTCAACAAAAAAAAAAAAAATATGAATTAAATATCAGTTTTCAAATAATTTGCTGGGACACCAACATCAGCAATACCTCCATCAACCACAAAATTATGCCCAGTTATAAAATTAGATGCTGGTGAAGCTAAGAATAATGCTACATTAACAATATCTTCCACAGTACCTACTCGATTTAAGGGAGTTTTAACATTGCCGGTCTTCATAGTTTGAATCATTACATCTTCATTATTTCCATAAAATCTAGTTGGATGATAACCAGGAGAAATACAATTCACAGCTATTTTAGGAGCTAGTTCCTTTGCAAATACTTGCATTAAAGCAATTACGGCAGTTTTACTGATACTATAAACTGGGACTGTCGTTTCAACAGAAATTCCAAAGTCTGAAGATGTATGAATAACTTTTCCCGCTAACGGCTCAAATGGTTGTCTTCTCATATTGCGACAAATAAATTTTGATACTAACCATTGTCCCTTAAGATTTACATCCATAGTTATATCCCAAGTCTTTTCAGCAACTACAAGAATATTTTTTCCATACCCAGGAGATATCCCCGCATTATTAAATAGGACAAATATATTATCAAGTTCTTCAAATGCTTGTTTTGCCATATTTTTAACGTTAGTAGCTTGTGATACATCACATATAATAGGCACCACTTTTTGTTTTGTTTCAGCTTCAATTTTTTTCGAAGTCTCTTCTAATAATTCTTCATTAATATCAACTAATACTAAATCAGCACCTCTCTTTGCAAATTCAAGTGCCACACCTCTCCCAAAACCAGAAGCTCCACCAGTTATAAGAGCTCCTTTCCCTTCCAAAAATTTTTCTACCATTATATTTTCACCTCCAACATTACGAATTAACTCTATTCTATGATATTATTTCTCTTTTTTCTATTTAAAATTTTAATAAGGTACTATAAAACCAATTCAAAAGCAAAACTTTAATTATTATATCGGTATTAAAAAATAATATAGAAATACTATGTGAATCAAATATGGTTGATAAAGTAATACCTTTTTTAATTAACATGGGTGAAGTTATTCCCGCCCGAAGCCAAGCCACTTTACTTAATGAATTAGCCATGGGTCTGATTGAATGTATAGGAATTTATGGTAAAAATCTTAAAAAATTAGGCAAAATTTCCAAAATCACTACAGCATTTTGGCCAGTTCGCTTAATTCCCTTATCTGATACAAGAGCTTGCGTTTGTAGTTATCTATTAAATAAACAAGAAAAGTTAAGTGTAGGAAAATTTGCTCAGATGCCACCACGCCCTGAAAATATAATTAAAGGAGCAGATCCAGTATCTTTTTTAAGTTCATTACAAAGTTATAATAACAGTTATCTAAAACGTAGCAAAAATTTTAAAAGAGGAACTGTAATTCAAGAAGCTTTATTTAATACAAGCGAAGTAGGATATTTCCAAAACTTTTTCCTTAATGAATATAATTTAAGCTCACATCAAACACCTTATTTCTTATTAGAGGGAGGACCCATTACTAAAAGTGTTAACCAAATTAAAATAGCGTCAGATATACCTGAGTATGTTTCCCAGGCAGATGTGAAAATGCTTGATGCATTCGGAGACGCTATAATAAAGTTATGCGGGAGATGGATAGAAAAAGGAGGAAAGGAAGTAGATAAAATTAGAGATACAAAAGTAGATACAAGCGAAGAAGAGAAGCAATTAGCCATACTTAATAAGGAAATCCAGGAAGAAAAAGAGCGAGAAATAGAAAAATCTCCTGAGGAATTAGTAAAATTAGGAAAATATAAAATTAACGATAAAACTGGAGAATTAACTAATAATCTTAGCTCAATTAAAAATAGTGTTGATAGTTTGAAAAATGCTATTAATAATCGTGATTTATTTTTAGTGGAAGAGGGTTTAAAGGATATAAACGTGAAATATACCGAGTTAGGAAATTCTATTAGCAGATATAATAATGAAATTGCTCAATTAAGGAAAAACGTACAACGTGAAATCTCTGATCTTGAAAAAACAAAACAACAAAAACTTAGAGAGTTAGAGCGTAAAAAAGCTGAGGTGGAAAAACAAATTGAAGCAAAACACAGCGAACTTAGTAAAGATTTAACCAGTGCTGAAGATGTAGTTGCGCAAATAAAAACCGAAAAACAATCTTGTTTAGATAATATTGATTCTGTGAAGGATAAAGAAATGACTGATGTTCAAAACTTTTTTAATAATTATACTCTTGAAATAAAAACTCAAAATGTCGTAGTAGGTATACCTATTTATATATTCTTCTTTATTGATCCTAATACAAACAGAACCACGGAACGAGCACCTGTACTCCCAATATTGATTGATGGAGGCAAACCTGTAAGGACAAAAGTTAAGGCGAGCTTCAGACAAAAGTTAAGGGATTTAATGAATAAAGAAAATTCAATGATTGAGTTAGTAGAAACTCAAGGAGATAAAAATAATTTAATGGAAATAAAAAACTTAGATACACGACTTGAGGATGCTATCAATGATTTACGAATTCGAAAAATTCTAAATAAAAGACAAGCTGAAACAGCAAAAGATATTATAACAAATTTAGTTTGGTAGAAACAATTCTTTTTCGCTTTATTTATTTATCTTATATCCTCTAATATTCAACATAATCCATTTTTTTTCCACAACATTCAGGAATAGGTTGATATCCACATTCATCTGAACAACAACAGAGCAAATAATCATCTTTTACTATCATTGATTTATCACAACAAGTTGGGACTGATCTTTCAGAGCCACATATACTACATACTAGTTTATTTGACATTTTTTTCCACACCAAACGCTTTATTTTCCCTAAAGACACCAAAATATTATTAAAACAAAAATTAATCTCTTATGGAATATAATTAGGGCTACATTTTTGTTTTCACAGAAAAAGTAAAAACAACATTAAACTTTGTACTATTAAATTCTAAAAATATAATGCAATAATTCAATAATTATGCTTAATAATTAATTGCTATATTATTAGAAAAAATGGAGAGAGAAATTGTCTAATAAACTAAATCTTAATAATTCATTTAACTTATATCAAGAGGCATTGGAATTAATTCCAGGAGCGATCTTGGGTATCCGCCGTCCATATAATTTCATTGAAGGAGAATATCCAATATTCTTTGAATCAGCAAAAGGTGGAAAAGTAATTGATGTAGATGGTAATGAATACATTGATATGTTATGTGCTTATGGACCTATAATCATAGGACACAGAGAAGAAGAAATAGATAATGCAGTAATTGAACAAATTCGGAATAAGGGCTTTTGTATGTCTTTAACTCAACAAGTACAAAACGAACTAGCCAAAAAACTAAGAGAATTGATACCTTGTTGTGAGAAGATGGTCTTAATGAAGATGGGAACTGATGCAACAATAGCAGCAATAAGAGTAGCAAGAGCATATACAAAAAAAATAAAAGTTCTCAGCTGTGGATATCATGGTTGGTATGATGCTTTCAGTGAGCTTCATGGAATCGAGGCAGGTATACCAAAGAAGTTATATGAAGATTTTTATGAATTTGAGTTTAATAATCTTGAAGAAGTTGAAAAATTATTTAAAAAAAATAAAGATGAAATTGCGGCTATTATAGTTAATCCAATCCATACACCAGGGGGTCGAGAAGTTGAGATGCCGAAACCAGGATTCTTAGAAGGTATTCGTGAGTTAGCAACCGTCAATAATGCTCTATTAATATATGATGAAATAAGGACAGGATTTAGAGTAGATATGGGAGGTGCACAGAAAAAGTTTGGAGTTATTCCTGATCTTGCTGCATTCGGTAAAGCGATGGGGAATGGATATCCTATAAGCACTCTTGTAGGTAAAGCAGAATTCATGGATGTGTTAGTAGAAAAAGTGTTTTTAAGTTCAACTTTTTTCCCCAACAGCCTTGCTCAAACCGCATCCCTCAAAACAATTGAAATACTATTACGAGAAAAAGTTTTAAATACTATCCAGCAGAAAGGGAATCAGTTTGCAAAGCGAATTAAAGAGAGTATTGAAGATAGTGGTGTTCCATGTATTTATTCTGGAGACCCTTGGATGCCGTATATAACCTTTATTCCTGATAAAGACTTACTATATAGGAAGCTTAGAGAAGAATTCTATAGGCAACTCATTCGACGAAAAGTTTTTCTTCAACCTTTCCATCATGGTTATATCTGTTATCGTCATTCAGAAGAAGAGATGGATTTTGCCGCAAATATGATAGATGAATCATTAAAAGAAACTAAAAAGTTATTATAATTCATTATTACTATAATTTTTAATATCCTCTTAAGTGAAATTAATGGAAAAATTAATTATTACTGCGGCTATATGTGGAGCAGAAGTTACAAAAGAAAAAAATCCAAATATTCCTTATACAATAAAAGAAATAGGAAAAGAAGCTGAATCTGCATATAAAGCGGGAGCTAGTGTTATCCATTTGCACGTTAGAGAAGATGATGGGACCCCAACTCAAAGTAGAGAAAGATTTAGAGCATGTATTGAAGAAATAAAAAGGAGATGTCCTGATGTAATTATAATGCCTTCAACGGGTGGAGCTGTAGGGATGACAAATGAAGAAAGGCTTCAGCCTATTTATTTAGAACCTTCTCCAGAAATGGCTACTCTCGATTGTGGAACAATGAATTTCGGTGGTGATGAAATATTTGTTAATACAGAGAATTCAATAATTCATTTTGCTGAGGAAATGAACCGCCGTGGGATAAAATATGAATTGGAATGTTTTGATAAAGGAATGATAGATATGGCTCTAAGATTACATAATAAAGGATATATTAAAGCTCCACTGCATTTTAATTTCATGCTGGGAGTAATTGGTGGAATTAATGCTTCAGAAAGAGATTTAGATTTTTTAGCAAGAAGTATCCCTGAAAACTCAACATTTTGTGTTGGTGCAATTGGAAAGCATGAATTTCCAATGGTTACTTCATCAATTAAAATGGGAGGTCATGCGAGAGTTGGATTTGAAGATAATATCTATTTATCTAAAGGGATATTAGCTAAATCAAATGGAGAATTAGTAGAAAAAGTGGTTAGAATATCAAAGGAATTAGGAAGAGATATTGCTTCACCTAATGATGCAAGAAAAATATTAGGATTAAAACTAAGGGATTAAGATGTGATATGAAAAAAGGAAATAAATATGGAACTCATAGAGTAATCGAGCCAAAAGGAGCTTTGCCCCAAACTGCAATAACGATTTCCAATGATATGACTATTTATGATAATGAAATCTTAATTGATGTAGGTTACTTAAATATTGATTCT
The DNA here is from genome assembly GCA_048938005.1 of Promethearchaeota archaeon. Lineage (GTDB taxonomy): Archaea > Asgardarchaeota > Lokiarchaeia > Sigyniarchaeales > SOKP01 > Loki-b32. Next base: position 34,099 of record JBHLMQ010000016.1, read on the forward strand.
GCTAGTTTTAATCAACTCAGAGAAGAAGCGCATAACGATTTGGAAAAAGTTAAGCGAAAGATAATAGAAATTGTAAATAATAGAGGAAAAATGCAGAATCCGGTGACTGGTTCTGGTGGAATGTTAATTGGAAACATTGAAAATATTGGAGATGCTTTAAAAGGCAAAATTGACTTAAACATTGGTGATAAAATTGCTACACTTGTTTCACTTTCCTTAACACCGCTTAGGATAGATAAGATTCTAAATATTCACCCTGATATTGATAGGGTTGAAATTGAGGGCAAAGCAATCCTTTTTGAAAGTGGCATATATGCTAAAGTTCCTAAAGATATGAAGGATACCTTAGCATTAGCTATTCTTGACGTAGCGGGGGCTCCAGCTCAAGTAAAAAACTTGGTAAAATCCGGTAATACAGTACTGGTTTTAGGAGCTACAGGAAAATCAGGATTAATGTGTTCTCTAATGGCTAAAAAGATCGCTGGTAAGAAAGGAAGAATCATTGGCCAAGCAAGAAATGAAAAAAGGGCAGAATTTCTTAAGAGAAGCGACTTCTGTGATGATATAATAATTGCTGATGTTTTAAATCCTATTGATGTTTTAGATAAAGTTCTCAAAGTGAATAATGGAAAAGAAGTAGATATCTCAATAAACTGTTTAAGTATACCTAACACAGAGATGTCCAGTATACTTCCAGTAAAAGATGAAGGAATCGTTTATTTCTTTTCGATGGCAACAAGTTTTGCAAAAGCAGCACTAGGAGCCGAAGGAATTGGAAAAGATGTTAAAATGCTGATCGGATGCGGTTATGCTAAAAATCACGCACAAATCGCTTTAGACTTAGTGCGAGAATCAAATACATTACGAAAAATATTTGAAGAAAAATACGTTTAATTAATTGTTGAGATAGAAAAAATATATGAGAGAGAAAATATGAAGGTTAACAGACGAAAAGAATTATTTTCACATGTAAGTGATGAAGATTGGAACGATTGGCGTTGGCAAGTTAAAAATAGAATAACAAGTTTAGAAGAACTTAAAAAATATATCAAACTGACTAAAGATGAAGATGATCCTCGGATATTACAAGAGTACAGGATGGCAATTACACCATATTATTTATCCTTAATTGATCCTGATGATCCATATGATCCTATAAGAAAACAAGCAATTCCCACAATTCATGAATTAGAACGATATAGTAGTGACCTCGAAGATCCCCTTAGTGAGGATATTGATTCTCCTGTTCCAGGATTAACTCATCGTTATCCGGATAGAGTATTATTTTTAGTTACTGAAAATTGTTCAATGTATTGTAGACATTGTACAAGAAGGAGATTTGCGGGTCACCATGATATGGCCCCTCCACAAGAACAAATAGACGCTTGTATAGAATATATAGAAAAAACGCCTGCGATTAGAGATGTACTTCTATCTGGTGGAGATGCATTATTAATATCTGATAAAAAATTAGAGGAGATTCTAACAAGATTAAAAGCAATTCCTCATGTAGAGATCATACGTATAGGTTCTAGATCTCCGGTTACGAATCCTTTCCGAATCACTCCTGAGTTATGTGAAATGCTACAAAAATACCATCCTATTTGGTTTAATACACATTTTAATCATGCTAATGAAATTACTGAAGATTCAACGAGAGCGTGTGAAATGCTTGCGGATGCTGGAATACCTCTTGGAAATCAATCTGTTTTACTAAGAGGAGTAAATGATTGTATTCATGTAATGAAAAAATTAGTACAAGAATTAGTAAGAATACGGGTAAGACCATATTATATTTACCAATGTGATCTTTCTGTGGGACTAGCCCATTTTAGAACGAGTGTTGCTCAAGGCATTGAGATTATTGAAGGGCTAAGGGGTCATACATCTGGTCTATGTGTGCCAACATTTGTAGTAGATGCTCCCGGAGGAGGCGGAAAAATTCCGGTTATGCCAGATTATACAATTTCTCAAGGAAATAGGCGTGTTGTATTAAGGAATTTTGAGGGAGTTATAACAACTTATGAGGAACCAGATGATTATATACCAATGTGTCATTGTGAAGAATGTGAAAAACAAATTGGAGTTAGTGCTTTATTGAGTGGTCAAAAAATGACGATCGAACCGGAGGATCTTATAAGAAAGTTAAGAAGAAGAAAACTCACTAAATAATTCTAAAGTTTAAATAATTAAGATTTATTTCTGTTATTAACGAAAACTCCATTAGTTTTTGGCGATCAAATGGATTTCATAACTTATTTTTTGAGTAAAATTGATAGATATCAAATAATCTCAATAATAGGGCTCGCTAAAAACGTCAGTAAGACTACTACATTAAACTACATAATAAAAAATATAAAAGATTATAAACTTGGTCTTACATCTATAGGAAGAGATGGAGAAAAGTACGATGCAATTACACGTTTACCAAAACCTCGCATATTTATTAAAAAAGGTACCATTGTAGCAACAGCGAGACAGAGTTTTGAAGAGAGTGAAGTCAAAATGGAAATATTAAAAACTACAAAATTTAATACTCCATTAGGTGAAATTTTGATATTAAAGGCATTGTGCGATGGATTTATTGAATTAGCAGGACCATCAATAAATAAGTATTTACAAGAAATATGTTTAGAATTAAAAAATTTGGGATGTGATTTAATACTAATTGATGGTGCATTTGATAGGAGATCATATGCAACTCCTATAATATCTGACGCTACAATTCTTTCAACAGGAGCTTCTGTGTCTGAAAATATGCAAAATGTGATTAATTTAACGGTTCATACCCTTGAATTATTAAATTTAGAATGTGAAATTAACCAAGAAATAGTAGAAATTGCTAATAATATTTTGGAAAAATCAAAAATTGGAATAATTGATGATAAAAATTCTATAAAATTGTTAAACGTCTTAACTCCATTAGATGCTACTAAGGAAATTATTGATAATTTAGGTCAAAATTCAAAATATGTTGTAATAAATGGTGCTGTAACTGATCGATTATTAGAAAATTTAATGAAATCTACAGAGAAGTATAAAGGAGTTACATTTTTAGTGGAAGATGCAACGAAACTATTTTTGAGTAAAAAAGTAAAGCAGAAATTCCAAAAAAAAGGTGGTTTTTTGAAAGTTTTAAATCCTATAAATATAATTGCTGTTACTATAAATCCAAATTCCCCATATGGATATGACTTTGATAAAAATAAATTTTTAAACATATTAAAAGAAAATCTTGATGTACCTGTTTATGATTTAGGAGTTAATGATTAATTTGGATAAACTTATTAAAAAATTATAATAAATTTCATAATTGTGAAAAATATAAAGGAAGTGGGAAATTTGCCAGAGAGTAAAATAAATTTGGATTTTAAAATAGTCGAAAAAGCAAGAGAAGCTGCAAAAAATATTGGAATAGAGACTCAAAAATTTATAGATCAACATACTACTACAACAATAGAAAGAACAGTTTGTAGATTACTTGGTATAGATGGTGTTGATGAGTTTGAAGTTCCTCTCGCTAATATTGTCGTAGATAATATAAACAAGGGAAAAGGTCTTGGATTCGGTGCTGCTATTTATATCGGTAATGCTATACTACAAACAAGTCTTGCACCTCAATTAATTGCAGAAAAAATCGCTATAAATGAATTAGATCTAACAAAATTGCCATTAAAAGATCTATCTGAAATCAAAGCAACTGTAAACATCATTGCTCAAGAGACCTTAGTAAAAATCTCTCAAAATAAGAAAAATAGAAACAAAATACTTGAAAAATATGGTGATAAGGAGGGCCCTTTAATTTACGTCATCGTTGCTACAGGAAACATTTATGAAGATATTATACAAGCTCAAGCTGCAGCAAGACAAGGAGCAGATGTAATTGCAGTTATTAGATCTACAGTACAAAGTTTACTCGATTACGTACCTTATGGTCCAACAACAGAAGGATTTGGTGGAACCTATGCTACTCAAGAAAATTTCCGTCTTATGAGAAAGGCTTTAGATGAAGTAAGTGAGGAATTAGGAAGATATATAAGACTGACTAATTATTGTTCTGGATTATGTATGCCAGAAATTGCTGCTATGGGTGCTTTTGAAAGGGTTGACATGATGTTGAATGATGCATTATATGGGATTTTATTCCGTGATATAAATATGAAAAGGACTATTATCGACCAGTATTTTTCAAGGATGATAAATGCTTACGCGGGGGTAATTATAAATACTGGTGAAGATAACTACTTAACTACAGCCGATGCATATGAAGCAGCTCACACTGTTCTTGCTTCTGAATTTATTAATGAACAATTTGCATTACTTGCAGGATTAAAGGAAGAACAAATGGGCCTAGGTCATGCTTTTGAGATGAATCCAGAGTTGGAAAATGGATTTCTGTATGAACTTGCTCAAGCTCAAATGGCACGAGAGATATTTCCAAATGCTCCTTTAAAATATATGCCTCCTACGAAATATATGACTGGAAACATATTTAAAGGACATGTTCAAGATGCTTTATTTAATATGATAACTGTAATAACAAATCAAAGAATTCATCTCCTTGGTATGTTGACAGAAGCTATTCATACTCCTTTCATGTCAGATAGAGCATTATCTATTGAAAATGCGCGATATATATTCAACAATATGAAGTCTATTGGTGAAGAAATAGTGTTCAAGAAAGGGGGATTAATGGAAAGAAGAGTTAGTGAAGTACTTAATAAAGCTTATGATTTATTAAAAGAAATAGAAAAAGAAGGATTATTTAAAACAATTGAAAAAGGGATCTTTGCTAATATTAAAAGAACAATAGACGGGGGTAAAGGATTAGATGGTGTATTTAAGAAAGAAAAAGAATATTTTAATCCCTTTATTGAACTTATGAATAAAGAATTAACAAAAGGAGGAAATTAAGATGGGAGGAGGATTAAATTCAATGAAAAAGGAAGAATTTGATAAAAATCTTGATTTAACAAGAATTAAACCTTACGGAGATACAATTAATGACGGTAAGATACAATTAAGTTTTACCCTACCTGTAGAACATGATGAAAAAGCAATTGAAGCAGCAAAAGAGCTAACAGAAAAAATGGGACTAAAAGATCCAGAAGTAGTATATCATACTTTATTAGACAAAGGATTCACCTATTTTGTAGTTTATGGAGAGTTAATTCATACAATCGATTATACTAAAATTCAAGTAGAATCTGTAGATGTAGAAGTAATGTCTAGAGACGAAATTAATGATTACATTAAAGAAAAGATTGGTCGTAAATTGGTTATACTTGGAGCGTCAACAGGAAGTGATGCTCACACTGTTGGAATAGATGCAATTATAAACATGAAAGGTTTTGCTGGTCATTATGGACTTGAACATTATGAAATGATAAAAGCCATAAACTTAGGCAGTCAAGTCTCAAATGAGGAATATGTTAAGCGAGCCATAGAACTTAAAGCTGATGTATTGCTTGTCTCCCAAACAGTTACACAAAAGGATATTCATGTGAAAAACCTAACCCAATTAGTAGAATTATTGGAAGCCGAAGGAATAAGAGATCGTGTCATTTTAATTTGCGGTGGTACTAGAATAAGTAATGATTTAGCAAAAGAATTAGGTTATGATGCAGGTTTTGGACCAGGTACTTATGCTGAAATTGTGGCGTCTTTTGCTATTAAAGAGTTTGTAAGAAGAAAAGAAATATGATTGAAATAAGAATGATATTAATTAAAAGAAATTAAGTTTGGAATTAATTAGAACTTCAATAAAAATAAAAAAAATATGTAATTAATTTTCTAGATTATACTTTAAACGTATTGATTTTAATAGTACACAATTTCTACAGATTCTTTTACTTTCCAGATGTCCCAGAAATGATATCTCATAGGTTTATAGGTCCACGTTTCATAAAGGGCTACTTGATCATATGCATGAGGGCTTATAATTACATTCCCTTCATTATCAAGGGTTATAAAGCCACTCTGTCCAGGTGGAATTACATTAAATGCATTTGGAGTAGGATTCCAGAATCTATGCCACCATTTCTGTTTAGGCATTTCTACGACGTGATTATATGTACCACGATTCATATAATGCATAACTGGGGGTGGTAATGCTCCAAGTGAACTGGGAACCCATATTCGAACTGGAGTTAACCATGTTTCCATATCTGCACCTAATTCATCCCTTAAAGCTATCACAGCCGCTTTTAGTGCACGATTTATTACTTCATCTCTATCTTCTCCATTAAGATAATCATAATTTAGCGGTAACGTTGATTCAGGACCATCGAAAACATGAATTATCGTGCTTGGCCATACTGTCGCAAGTTCACGATGGATGGGACCTATTGGAGGATAAACTGGAAGATCATCACTAAAAACCTCATCAAATATTTTCTCATACCACTCATCAAATATCGTTAAACCAGGATCATCATAAGTAGCATCCGCGCTAGGCCATTGTGGCACTTCATAATCATTATAATGAAAATTCCAGGCTTCTAAATAAGGTAAAGCGGCTTGAATGTCTGGATCACTTGATCCACTCGCAGCATCTATTAAATAACCTAGAAGATTCATTCCACCTAAGTGAGTATAACCAGCATCTTTGTTAATTTCAATCATATCATCAAGAGTAAAATGGTCTTTTGCGGCCAGGAGTTGCATTATTCTTTTTACACGATGTCCTTCTCCCCAACCAGCATCTGATTCGCCGTATGGCCAATTAGTTATCGGCTTATTGTTCCAATTTGCAAGCCAGCCCTGTTTAGGGTTGATGCATATTGGCATTTCATCAGGACCAGTAACCCCTATCCATTCTTCTTCTCCTGTTCCCCATAGAGGGAATCTGTCATCAATAGGTCTTTCATATAGACCTGTGGTAGGTTTTATGGGCCAAAAACCTGAATGCCAATACCCTATATTTCCTTTTTTATCAGCCCAATAGAAATTATGAGCTGCTTCTACGTGTTTACAAGCAAAATCAAAATCTTTAATATTCTTTGCTTGTTGGAAAAGCGACCACCCTTCTTCAGCTGCCAGTTCTCTTTTGTAGTAAGGAGTCTTCATCGTAAAGCAAAGATTATTATCAAGATCCCATCCAATAATAGGTCCATGGATTGTTCTGTATACATTTCTTTCTACATAGTAGGATTTTTTAAAACCATAAAATTTTTCAGTTCTCACTTCCATATCTATAAATTCACCGTTGTACCAGTATTGATATTGATTAGCAGGATTTAAAACTTCAATATAAGTATCCATATTATCTGTGACCCCTGTAGTAGACGTCCATGCGCCATCTTTACTAGCACCTATTAAAATAGAAGGGGCATGAGGCATCATCATACCTACTGCATCAATTCCCGCTCCATGCAACCCTACTTCGAGGACAATTTGTGGAATTGATTGTCCCATTTGTGGACCACCTTGTTCAAGAGCATTTCTAGTTACAGATTTTGTAGGGCTGACAACCCAAGCATTGCTTCCGAACTTTGTTGGTAAGCCCAAAGATTCGAACAATGCTGCTTGACCCATTTTGAGGTTATTATATTTATGATACACATCCATAAAATCACAGTTATACCCATCTATTATACTATCCTTCCATGAATTAATATATTGTACATCAGGCCAAGCACCTTCTTCTATAGGGATTGTAACTTCTGCTCCCGGATCATTTTGTGGGAAATGATCATTAAATATATCCCATCCAACATCATTTCCATAAGCTTCTTGAAGTGCCATTAGTGCTGTTGCATATGATAATTCATCACCACCACACCCTCCAAATCTCCAAGCCATCATAACTACTATAGCGACAGAATCTTCAATAGTCCAAGGTTCAATGGGAAGAAGTCCTTCAGGAGTGATAACACCTGGAAGATATTCTATAGGAATAAGGGAGGGATCTCCCTCTTCAAATAATCTTCTATGAGCTTCATTAATGTATTCATTAATACCATTGGTATAAGCAATCATCATTTCCTTAAGCTTTGCTTTAGGATTAGAAGGCACCCAGCTTTCAAATATTTCCAATAGTTCTTCTTTACTATATGCCATACTTCTGATATAATAATCAGCATCTAGGCTTGCCCATGGTAGAATTTCAGCTAAACTGCCATATCCCTGTCTTCGATATAGATCCGCTTGCCAGAGCCTATCCTGAGCCATAGTATAACCACAACCAAATGCTAATCCTTCTTTTGTGTTTGCGAAAATATGAGGAACACCATAATTATCTCTTATTATAGTGATTCTTCTACGACCCCAACCCCAACCACATGCATTCGCGGGGATGATTGGAATAATTAGAAACGAAGTTATAATTACCAATAAACAAATCCATAATTTTTTTTTCATTTTTAATAGATCACTTCTTTTTCGGATTTACTTTTTTCTATAAAATTTTTTGCAATTATTCTTTTTGGCACAAATATATATAAACTTTTTTATCGAAGCACTGAGTTTACATTTTTGACAATCCCATTTTCTTCCCAAATTTGAAAGTAGAACATCTAAACTTTTAATGAAAATGTTCATATAATTAAGTATTATCATTAGTAAAGAAATAAGTGTGAAATTAAATGCCAACTTCAAAAGAATTTATTGAAATGGATCTTAAATATTGTGCGCACAATTACCATCCAATCCCCGTTGTTATTTCACGTGCAGAAGGAGTTTGGGTTTATGATCCAGAAGGTAAGAAGTATCTTGATTGTTTATCAGCTTATTCAAGTCAAAATACTGGTCATTGTCATCCAGAAATTATTGCTTCTTTAAAGGAACAAGCAGATATTGTTACACTTACTTCTCGAGCATTTCATAATGATATGATGGGTCCTTTTTTAAAAATGTTAGCAGACGTTGTAGGGCCACATATTAATGATCCCACAAATTCCGGTATAATGTCAATTCCTATGAATACGGGAACAGAAGCAATATCGACTGGTTTAAAAATGGCAAGAGCATGGGGGTATATAAAAAAGAAAATACCCAAAAATGAAGCTAAAATCATAGTTTGCCGAAATAATTTTCATGGAAGAACCATTACCATTGTTGGTTTTAGTTCTGATATATCAGTGGTTCGCTATTATGGCAATTTTGGACCATATACCCCTGGTTTTATTATTATCCCTTATGGAGATGCTGAAGAATTAGAAAATGTTATTTTGGAAATTGGACCTGAAAAAGTAGCTGCTTTTTTGGTTGAGCCTATCCAAGGAGAAGCTGGCGTTAATGTCCCTCCAGAAGGATATTTAAGAAAAGCTCGAGAAATCTGTACAAAATATAATGTGTTGATGATGTTAGATGAAATTCAAACTGGTTTTTGCAGAACGGGAGAGTTGTTTGCTTGTGATCATGAAAATGTAAAACCAGATATGCTACTATTAGGGAAAGCCCTTGGAGGCGGAGTGTATCCTGTGTCTGCCTGTGTAACCACAAGAGAAATTATAGGCCCAGATGTGATAATTCCTGGAAGTCATGGAAGCACTTTTGGAGGAAATCCTTTGGCTTGTGCTGTGGCAATGAAATCTATAGATATTCATCTACGTGAGAATCTTGCCGAGCGAGCAAAGGAGATGGGTGCTTACTTTATAAAAAGATTAAGAGAAATTGGTGAGAAAAGAACTAAAATTCCAATTAAAGATATAAGGGGGAAAGGGTTATTAATTGCTGTCGAATTTTCGGAGGATGCTAGACAAATTGTTGAAGAACTCAAAGATAATGGAATATTAGCAAAAGATACACATTCTACAACTATTCGTTTTGCCCCACCCTTGGTTATTACGAAAGATGAGCTTGATTGGGCACTTGAAATCATAGAAAAAGTATTTGTAAAGCAATAAAGACTATTTATCTATAAAAAAATGAGTCCCAGCTCTTCCTTCTAATGCCTCTTCAATTTTTTCAATTGAAGTTATAATCGCTTTTTCTCCACCTTTTTCCATAAAATTTATTATTGCTTGAATTTTAGGGCCCATACTTCCAGCAGGAAATTGTCCTTCTTCCAAATATTTCTTTGCTTCTGCGATAGTAAGCTTATCTAAATCTTTTTGGTTAGGTGTACCATAATTAAGAGCAACTTTCTCAACATCAGTAGCAATGAGTAGTATATCCGCTCCTATTTGTTCAGCTAATTTAGAACTAGCAAGATCTTTATCTATTACAGCTTCAACACCATATAATCTTTTTGCTTCTTTTATAACGGGTATACCCCCTCCACCGCATGCAATTACAATCCAACTTTCTAATTCCATTAACTTCTTTATTTCACGCCATTGATAAATTTTTATTGGATTAGGAGAAGGAACAACTTGACGCCATCCTTTAGCTGTTTTAACCTGACCTGGTTTTGTGCGAACAGGATATGCAGGACCAATAGGTTTTGTGGGATTTTTAAACGCAGGATCTTCAGCATCAACTTTCACATAGGTTAATACTGTTAAAAAAAGTTTTTCTTCATCGAGATTTATTTTCATAAGCTCCTCGTCTAATGTGCTCTCAATCATGAATCCAATCTGACCTTGGGTTTCTGCTACTAATATTTGTAACGGTCTTTTTGATACAAATTCAGTTGCTTCCTGTTGAAGTAAGAGATTACCAACTTGTGGGCCATTACCATGTGTTATAATTATATTGTAGTTTTTTGCTAATTCTGCAATTTGGCTAATTGGAACTCTTAAATTCCGAAATTGTTCCTCAGTAGTGCCTTCTTCACCAAATTTTATTAAAGCATTTCCACCGAGTGCGACAATTAATGTTTTCAAAAAAAATTCTCCAATATATATTTAATTTCCACAAATGGAAAAAATAAATATTATTTAACTTATTATTTAAAATTTATCTCGTAAAAAGAGCATAATAGCTTTTTGGATATGTAATCTATTTTCAGCTTGGTCAAATACAATTGATTGAGGACCGTCAATAACCTTTGCCGTTTGTTCATAATCCCTCATAGCTGGCAAGCAATTCATAAACACAGCATTGGGTTTTGCTGTTAACATAATTGATTTTGTCACTTGAAATGGCATAAAAACTTTTTTTCTTTCTTCTTCTTTGTCTGCTGGAATACCATAACTCATCCAACTATCAGTATAAATAACATCAGCGTCTCTAGCAGCTCCCATTGCTTCATGAACTACTCTTACATCAGCTCCAGTTTCTTTAGAAAGTTCTGATACCTCATTCAAAACGATTTTCTCCGGAGAATATTGTGGATCAGCTGGGCAAGCTACATCCATTCTCCAGCCAAACATAGCACACATCCTCATTAAATCATATGTTACATTATTGTAAGCATCCCCAAAATATGATAACTTTAAGTTATCAAGCTTACCTTTTTTCTCTTTTATAGTCAAAAAATCACCTAGGATTTGACATGGGTGTGCGAAATCATCCAACATATTTATCACCGGGACATCGGCATATTTAGCGAGATCCCAAATATCTTGCCTTTTAAAAACCCTGGCAGCGATGATATTAACAAATCTAGAAGCAACTTTCGCTGTATCCGAAATGTTTTCCTTTTTCCCTAAGGGTGAATCTTTTATTGAGTAAAAAATTGCATGCCCTCCTAATTGTTGCATGCCAGTCTCAAAAGATATTCGAGTTCTTAAGGAAGGCTTTTCAAATAGCATTAAGAGGGTTTCTCCTTCTAAAAAAGAACTAAATTTTTTAGGATTTTTCTTTAACTCAATTGCTTTATTAATAACCCTCTCGCATTCAGCCTTTGAAAAATCTGAGACTTTTAATAGATGTCTAACCATTTTCAGTATTTTAGAATTTTAGATAATAATTAAGTATTAAAAAGAAAGATTAGATATAAATCAAAATATATGAATTACAACAGCTTATATTATCCAATTTCAGAAGATTCATTTCAGTTCTTCTTCAACACAAAAGTCTCTGTTACATGAGAGATTATTTAAGATTTCATTATCCTTTGGAGTTGTCTTTTCTGTTATTAGCCGACTTAAAAGTTCTCCTAAACCTGGTCCCAGCATAAAGCCTTGGCCACACATACCAACTGCATTAATATAACCCTCTATTTCACCTACTTTACCAATTATAGGATTTCCATCTGGTGTCATCGGATACAGACCACGCCAAGTTCTTCTAACTTTTATATTTCTTAACCGTGGCAACAAATGTATCATTCTTTTTGAAATCTGAGGTAGGAAAGAACTTGTTTCTTGTCTGTCAATACCAGGGATATTTGGTTCAGGTGTTAAGCAAAAAATAATTTTTCCTTCTTTATTTTGATAGAAATAATAGTTGCTTGAATTTCCAAATTTAGGGTCGATAAATGGTTTAATATCAACAATCATGGATGAGAAAAATTTCTTTACCGGCTCAGTTATTCCTGCTTCATGAGATTCTGGTTCTACTGGAGTAATAACACTAACCATATTACCAATCTCTTTTGCATGAGCTCCTGCAGCATTGATAATAGAGTTAGTTTTATATTTTCCATTAGAAGTTTTAATCCCTACAACTTTATCTTTTTTAGTTAAGATATCAATAACTTTTTCATTAAAATGATATTCCGCTCCTGAATTTTTTGAGTATCTATAGAATGAATGTAAGGCCAATAAAGGTGAAGCATTACCATCTTCAGGACTATGCGTTCCACCTAACAATTCATTTTCATTGATTCCAGGTAAAATCTCTTTGATTTTTTCAGCGTCAACATAGTTAATATTCAAACCGTAACTTTTTTGAACTTTTACTGTATCCTTTAATAATTTTTCATGTTCTTCTGTGAATGCTAAGAAAGTATAACCACCTTGATTCCACCAGATATCATCTCCATACTTTTCTTCCCAAGAAGAAAAAATTTCTATTGACCTTTGGCATAACCATATCTTTCCTTTATGTGAGTGAGTAGCTCTAATACCACCAATAGCATGTTTATTGTCTGCTTGAGCAACTGAAGGCAAATAATCGATAACCAATGTTTTTAATCCATCATTTACAGTAGCTAGAGCAGTTGGGACGCCTACACTTCCAGCACCGATGATGATAACATCATATTCAACCATCTAAGGCTCCTCCTTTTTATTTTTAACATTAGCAAATATACCCATCGGAACTTCAATAAACAGAGGACGTTTTGTACCAGGAATAACATCGTCAACCGATACTCCTTCTTCCCGAAATATCTTCTCGATTAAAGGAGTGCATGTTTTACCTCCACAAGCTCCCATTCCTACTTTAGTTAAAGCCTTCAATTCATTAAAATCTCTGACTCCTGACCGTATCCACCTTCGAATTTCACCTACTGAAACACGTTCACATCTACATACTATAATTTTATCATCAGTAAATGATCTTTGGTAAACATCTATTGGCTCATTAAATTTAGTCTCATAAAGTTTAATTGCTACAGCTTGTTTTGCCAATTCTGATGTTAATTTAATAGTTATTAGTTGAGTCTTAGGAAATTCTTTCAATATTCTCGATCTATGAATTTCATATGCCCCTAATTCTCCTTCATTGCTAATAACAATAACTTTTTGTCCTTTCTCTAATTTCTTTTCAGTAAGTTCAAACGGAAAAGTAACTAGTGGATTTTTTTTATCTTTACGATAATCAATTAATACAACAGCTAAACCAGGACACACAGCTACACATTTTCCACATCCAATACAATCTTTTTCACCCTTAAAATATGGTAATTGGGTAATTAAATCATCAATAGTCTCAATTTGTTTTTGATCACATACAGTTGTACATGGATTACAGGGAATTTCTTGATTACAATAAAAAACAGGATAGATTCCTTCTTCTTTGAATTTTATTTTCGTTTCAATAGGTTGTGGAGGTTTTGCTTTCATGACTTCTGCAAAATTTTCTAATTCATTAATATCTTCTGAAATTTCAATTCCAATTTCTCTAAGAATCTTTAAAGCTTCAATTCTTCCAGTAAATATAGCAGCAGAAGCTTCAGCGATCTCTTGAGCATCACCAGCAACCCAAACCTTAAATCCAAATTCTTTTGCTTTCTGATAAAATTCATCGACAGGATTTAAACCTATAGCAATTAAAATAGTATCACAAACAAATGTTTTTTCTGTTCCAGATATAATATTAAAATCCCTATCAATTTGAGCAATTGTTATAGATTCTACTGATTTATCCCCATTAGCAGAGACGATCGTATGACTTGTGTAGATTGGAACACCTAATCTTCTAAGTTTGTCTTCATGGACTTTATAACCTCCACATAGAGGTAATGCTTCAATTAAACCAATGACATCTATTCCTGCTTGAATTGCATGATATCCAGCAATTAATCCAACATTTCCTCCTCCAACAATAAAAATTTTGTCTGCAGCTTTTACTAAATCACGATTTACCAATGTTTGAAAAGCTCCAGCACCATATACTCCGGGAAGGGTATTTCCAGGAAAAACTAACATTTTTTCCCTTGCACCAGTAGCAATTAATAAGTACTTAGGCTTCACCAAAACATATTTATTATTATCCTTTAAAATTCCTACCATCCCATCGCTAAATACTGCTAAACAAACACTATTTAACCAAATTTTAATTTTAGATAATCCTCGAATAGATTCCCCTAAAATTTTTGCAATATCTATGCCACGTTTACCAGCATAAACATCTTTTTGTGAGCCAAAAAATTTATGTGTTTGAAGAACCAATTTACCTCCAAGTTCAGCTTTATCGTCAATTAAGATCACCTCAACATTATTTTCTCCTAATATTTTTGTGGCTGATAATCCTGCTGGACCAGCACCTATAACCAATACTTCTATGTCTATAATTTCAGAATCTCCAACAGTCACAGGATTATCAATTGCAGGTAATTCTGGTAATCCATTACAACTTTCTATTACCATCCCTTCTTTAAGAGGTGTCATGCATGCTTTTACTGGAATACCATATACAATAACATTACATTGAGCACATTGACCATTAGCACAAAACATACCCTGAGGGCTGTTGTCTTTTGGGTGATAACCAAAAATTTTTATTTTATTAAGAAAAAGCGCTGATGATATAACCATTCCTTCAAATCCATTTAACTTTATACCATCAAAACTAAAATTAATCTTCTTTCTTTCTGGTATCTCTAAAATAGGATGTGTTATTATATCTTCCATTTAAAATCTAAATTAATCTTTTTAAGAATATTCATTGGTGAGGTTTTATGAACTTTATGACATCTTCATAATCAATTCCTAGTTCTTTTACTTTTTCAATTGTAGGGCAACCATTTTGATTCCATCCCCGTTCTTTATAGACAGCATCTTGAAGCTTCGAATACTGTTCTTCGCGATGTTTTCGAAGAATTTTAATCTTTTCTTCTGTCATCTTATCAGTTAAATCAAATCCTAATTCTTTAAGTTGGTTATCATATCTATCTTGGCGACTCTCGTATTCTAAAGGTAAAACTGGCCCCATTGCTCTATAAGGTAGATTTGAGTCACCTTCACGTAAGCCTTGTCCTAAACGAATATTAAAAATTCTTTGAAAATTGTAAACTCGTTCTGACATTTTAATAAGATCATCTGGAGTTGAATTTCTACCCGTTACAGCTGAAAAATATTTTGCATACCATTCAACATGATAAGGTATTCTTGCTTGAAGGAGTTCTCCTGTGGTAGGATCTTTTACAGGAAGTTCTTTATTTTGGGGCCCTATAGCATCATTCCAAGGTAATTTACAAAGCCCATTCAATCCGAACCAGGTTCGCCAATAAGGAAACCACCTTAATGCCTTTGCTTTATCTTCAAAAGTTGGAATTGTATTTCTTACCATATCTTCAAAAATTAACCAGGCTTCATCATGTTGAGGTCCTTTGAGTGCTAACCCGTATCCTCCTTGTTGAGCGAGAGATTCTTTTGTTATATATTCTGAGAATTCTAGACCTTTATGTTCCATACCAATATCTTGAAGAAATTGAGGATCCCCACCATAATTTTCAGCAAAATATTTCTTCATTTCTCTTATCCCTTTTCCCACAATTACTCCAAAACCTTCTCCTCTCGCCATCTGATGAAGTAATTCTAAAGCTGCTTCAGCATTACCAAAATTAAGTTCAAGACCTCCAGTAATTTCTTTATCAAGTATTCCTTCTTCATAACATTCCATTACAAACCCAATCCCTGTACCCGTTGATATAGTGTCCAATCCATATGTATCACAATAGAAATTCACTTCAAGAACCCATTTTATATCCCAAACACCCCAATTTGAACCACAACCAGCTATAGTTTCATATTCTGGTCCATCTACGATCACTTCTTGACCTTTAAAAGGACCTGTCAAAACTTTATGTCCAGTTGTATAGTGTGAGCAACTCATTGTACAACCAATCCAGCACCCATCCGTCCCTTCTTTTACATGATACACCTTTCGCATTCTCTCGCGACTATAAGGTATATTTTTATCTTTTATATCTTTATGAGAACCATAACGAAAATTTTCAACTGGTAAAAGATCAACAACATTCATTATATCTGGTAAATATCCAGTTCCTACACTCCTCATTTCATTCTGCGAGGAGTCAATATCAACAATTTCCTTACTATGTATTTTCCCTAACTCTCTAGCAGCTTCTAAATCTGCAGGATTATTTGATTTTACCGTGACTCTAGGAGCACGACAGACCAAAGCCTTTATTTTTTTATTAGAAAATACTGTTCCTATACCGCCCCGCCCCGCTTGTTTAACAGAAGCATATTTACGTGTTGTAGTGTACCAAGAGAAATTTAACATCCCCCATTTTGAGTGTTTTGCAGCTGGACCACTGCTTACAACCGAGATCTGTCTTTTTTCAGCATCATCTTTCGCATATTTTTCTGTTAATTGTTGGTTGAGTTCATGCGAGTATTCTGAAAATCCATCTGAATCTTGTACTTGATATATTTGGACTAAGCCTTCTATCCCATCAATAGAGATAATCACATCGCTTTCTGCTTTTCCTTGGATCTCAATAGCATCAAATCCAGAAAATTTTAGATACGGTCCAAAATATCCACCCACGTTACTGTCTATAATTATACCTGTTAAAGGAGATATTGAAGTAACTAAGGATTTACCTGATCCTGGATAAAAAATACTACCTCCTAATGGTCCGGAAGAAATACAAATTTCATTTTCAGGGTCATTCCATTTAATTATACGATCTTTTGGGATAGAATTCCACATAACCCATAAATCAAAACCCTTTCCTCCGATAAATTTTTCTTTCATTTCTTCAGAGACAAGCTTTATAGTAATCTCATTTCTTGAAAGGTTGACATATAAAGTTCGATTTGCATAACCCTTTTGAACTTCTTGGATTTCAAATTTCTTTTCTGCCAAAATCATAGAATTTCATTCCTTAAAGTTCTAATTGTTAAATTAAAAACATAATTATAAACTATGGATGATTTAATGAGACTTTAGAATTAAATATTATTTATACAAATCTAAGTTAAGTATTTGAAAAAAAGATATAGAATGATCTTAAATTGTTTTATTCCGAAAAGGGTTAATTTAAATTTTATTAGCTAAATCTTTAGCCCATTTACGAATCTCGTCCCAGTTTCTTGAATCATAAACTCCTGGTTCTGTTTCTTTAAATCCTGCTGGAATGAAATTATCTTTTTCAGCATCTAGGGCTTTTCTATAAATTTTACCCATCTGATTATAGTCCCAGATACCTCCAAACATATTCATTGAGATTGGATTTAAACCATATTTAGAAGCTTTACCTTTAAGATATTTTTTAGTTATTCTATCAATTTCATCATGTTTTCCTTTATATTCCATGAGTGCTCGCCCACCAGACGACACGAAGAGTGCCACTTTCTTTTTTTTGAGCTCATTGCTAAACTTATTTAAAAATGCTTTAGCTTTACTCGTCCACATGTCCATTTTCATTCCACTAGCAACTATAACAAGTTCAAATTTTGATATATCTTTGACCTTCTCTTCTTTGAGATTTACAGTTTTTACTTCAAATCCTTCACCTTGAAAAACTTTGGCAATTTCTTCTGCGGTACCAGCTGTTGCTCCATAACGAGTACCATACGCAATTAATATTTTGGTTTTTTCCATTTTCTTCCCTCTATTAAAATCTAATTTTTATTGTTATTTTTTTAAGAATTTATTAATAAAATCATCAAGAACTTCTTCAATAGTAGGACTTCCGATTGGCTCAATATCATACGATACTTTCACAATTGGTTTATTTGTTTTAATTAATTTAGTTAAGTCTATAGGACTTCCATTTAGGATTATATCTGCCTTCGCATTATTGAGTGTTTTTTCTAAGTCTTCTATTTGTTGGTCTGTGTATCCCATAGCAGGTACAATTTGTGTAATCTGAGGGAAATCTTCGAATACCTCTTTCATAGATCCTACTAAATATTTTCTGGGGTCCATAATTTTAGCTTCTGCATTTATAGCAGCAACATATGCCGCTCCAATTGACATGCCTCCATGAGTCAAAGTAGGGCCATCCTCGACGACTACAACTTTCTTTCCTTTCAGTTTTAAATGATCTTCTGCTTTAACTACTGAATTTGTATAGACTTTTACGGCTTTTGGATTTAAATCATTAAGGTTTTTCTCCACAATTTTTACATCTTCTGGTTTGGCAGTATTCATTTTGTTTATGACAAAAACATCTGCATACTTTGCATTAACTTCTCCGGGATGATATTTAATTTCGTGTCCCGGTCTTAATGGATCAGTCACAACAAAAAGTAAATCTGTAATATAAAAAGATATCTCATTATTTCCTCCATCGAATATAATCACATCTGCTTCTTTTTCAGCCTCCCGAATTATTTTCTCATAATCAACTCCAGAATATATTACTAATCCTTGCTCAATATAAGGTTCATATTCTTCCCGTTCTTCAATAGTACAATCATATTTATCTAAATCCTCATATTTCTCAAATCTCATTACATTTTGTTGAACTAAGTCTCCGTAAGGCATTGGCTCGCGAATCGCAACAACTTTGTACCCTTTACTCTTTAAATACCGATATGTTGCTCGAGAAACTTGACTTTTTCCACACCCCGTCCTAACAGCACAGATTGCAATAACAGGCTTATTAGCCTTGAGTTGAGTGAATTTTCCTGAAATTAATCGGTAATTAGCACCAGCAGCGAGTGCTCTTGAAGCTTTATGCATGACTTCCTCATGAGAAACATCTGAATAGGCAAAAACAACCTCATCAACGTTATGTTTCTTAATCAAATCTTCAAGCATGTCTTCTGAGACCATTGGAATTCCTTTTGGATATAATTTTCCTGCCAATTCTGCAGGAAACTTTCTTTCAGCTTCATCAGTAGTACCAATGTTTTGTTCTCCAGCAATAGTAAACGTTATAACATCATATTCTGCATTGTCTCTAAAAACTGTGTTAAAAACATGGAAATCGTAACCTAATGCTCCAATGATAATAACTTTTTTTTTCATTTTAAGTACCTAGAAAATATTAACCTTATTGATCATCTTACTTAATTTAAGACAAATTATTAAGATTTTCAATTCTATCAAGGGAATGATGACCCACCGTTAAATATGGCCATAACAAACGAGAAGAATAAAATAGGTTTAATAGTTTTAAACACTTAGACAAAAATATATAAGATTCTTAATAATTATTCATAAAAAATTTAATTAGTTATAGGGCGTAATCTTTAACAAAAATATATATATAATATTTGTAATAATTATTCATAATCCAAAAATGTCTAATAAAATTAAATGAAAAGATTATGAAAAATTTTAAAATCTATTTAGTAACATTTATTTTCGTCTTTAATTTGAGCTTTTTTTTGCCTGGAAATAATTTTATCAGTAATGAATACAATAATAAGGACAATAAGAATGTATTACCCCCTTTAGCTACAAGTAATTCACTCTCTTCAATCTGGTATCGTACTTGGGGCGGAGTTAGTAGTGATGGTGGTTATGGAATAGCAGTAGATTCGTCAGATAATATATATGTTACGGGATATACATCAAGTTTCGGAGCCGGTGAAGATGATATAATTCTGCTGAAATATGATAAAGATGGCTTGCTACAGTGGTATCGTAGGTGGGGTGGAGGGAGTTGGGATATTGGTTATGGAGTAGCGGTAGATTCGTTAGATAATGTGTATGTTGTAGGAGAAACATCAAGCTTTGGAGCTGCATTAAAAGATATAGTTCTGCTAAAATATAATGGGAGTGGCACGTTGCTGTGGAATTGTACATGGGGTGGAGTTAATTGGGAATTTTGCAAAGGAATGGCGATAGATTCATTAAATAACGTATATCTTGGGGGATATATAGATTATGGAGGAGGTAGGAATATAATTCTAGTGAAATATGATCAGTCTGGTATTTTCCAATGGAATTGTACATGGGATGAAAATAATCAAGATACCTGTTTTGGAGTAGCAGTAGATTCGTCAGATTACGTATATGTTTCGGGAACTACAACTAATATTGAATCCTGGGATATAGTTCTAGTGAAATATAATGAAAATGGGATACAGGAATGGAATCAGACATGGGGGAGAGATGATTTTACGGATAACAACCGAGGAGTAATTGTAGATTCTTCAGGTTATGTGTATGTTACAGGAATAACAACGAGTCATACAACTAGTGATCCTAACATGGTTCTGGTGAAATATGACGGAAATGGTTGGTTGCAGTGGAATCGCACATGGGGCGGATCTGGTTCTGATATGGGTGAAGGATTAGCTGTAGATTCGTCAAATAATATTTACATTGCAGGAGGTACGGATAGTTTCGGAGCGGGAGATTTTGATACAGTTCTTGTGAAATATGATGCAAATGGTGCACAGAAATGGAATCGTACGTGGGGCGGAGTTAGTACTGATGGTGCTTATGGAGTAGCAGTAAATTCGTTAGATAATGTGTATGTTGTGGGAGAAACATCAAGTTTCGGAGCGGGTGAAAGTGATATGGTTCTAGTGAAATATGGTATAAAAACTGCTTCCACCGCTATTCAGAGTTACAATTTCTTTATATTAATAGGTATTTTAAGCATCAGCAGTTATTTCTTGATAAAAACAATACTAAAGAAAAAATCCAATTAATTTTTTTTTAATAATAAATAAATATGCTAATTTCTTCATTTTTATTCATTATTAGATAGAAATAATATCTTTAGTCATTTTCTTAGAAAAATGAAAGAAGAAGAAAAAGTAAAGAAGCTTTCCCATTAATGTATTTGCTTTGTTTTCGGATTAGTCTACTAAAAGTCCCTTTCCATTAATAACCAATAATTTTGCTCCTATTTCTTCCTAAGATTTTCTTTTACTCTAAACTCAACAATTTTTTTTATAAGATCAAAAGGTAAAGGCTTATTTAATGGAAATTTTAAGGTACCTTTTGAAATTTCATAAGGAGATAATGTGATCGCACTATAAATAAAAAGTAATTTAAACAACAATATATTAGCAAAACATGTTATTCTAAACATCACTAGAATTATTTTAGTGATAATTATTTTTATTAGGAGGAAATATTATGAAAGAAATACCTGATTATGAAAAGT